>CASDXO010000013.1 GCA_949285135.1 uncultured Phascolarctobacterium sp. | reverse complement strand
GCACCTGCTGTCAAACCTGCAAGAGTAGTGTCGCCGGTTACTTCTAATGTACCACCTACTGTTGCGTTGCCGGTAGAAGTCAGGCTGTCAACAGTGGTTGCACCTGCTGTCAAACCTGCAAGAGTGGTATCGCCGGTTACTTCTAATGTACCACCTACTGTTGCGTTGCCGGTAGAAGTCAGGCTGTCAACAGTGGTTGCACCTGCTGTCAAACCTGCAAGAGTGGTGTCGCCAGTTACTTCTAATGTACCACCTACTGTTGCGTTGCCGGTAGAAGTCAGGCTGTCAACAGTGGTTGCACCTGCTGTCAAACCTGCAAGAGTAGTGTCGCCAGTTACTTCTAAGCGGTCAACATTAGCACCACCACTTACGCTCAAGCCGTCTTGAATGTCAGTAGTACCTTGAACAACAGTTAAACCACCTTCTTCAACCTTAATACCATTATTAGTTACAGTCAAGCCATCAGAAGCAGTTAATCCGCCATTAACAGTTGCACCGCCATTAACAGTTGCACCGCCATTAACAGTTGCACCGCCATTAAGGTTAGCAGTACCAGTAACAGTCAGGCTTTCAAGAGTTGTTGCACCTGCGCTCAAAACACCAAGAGTGGTATCGCCGGTTACTTGCAAAGTACCTTTAATTTCAGTATCACCGTTAGTTGCATTTACATAAAACTTGCTTTCACCAATGTTCAGCCATCCATTTTTAATAGTAACGGCATTAGCAAAATTTCCTTGTGAAGCTCCAACTGTTCCATAGTCCTTTAATGTTACACCATTGATAATAATCTCATCATCACCAGTAGATAGACTAGGAATACCAGTAATAGTACCAGCCATTACAGGACTTGCATAAATACCAGCCATAACTGCTGTGCATAACGCAGCTGCTAAAATTTTAGACTTTCTTTTCTTTGTCATAACAATCCCTTCCTTTTCCAAATTGTTATAAATAAAAGTAAATATTATCATCAGTTCAGCTATGTATAAATTTTATTTTTTTTGCATATAATTGCACTATGTAAAAAAACCAGCTAAAACTGAATATTACTAACTTTTATTTATACCAATAATACCACAATGTCCCCCCCCGTCAAACATACGTATTTTTTAATTATTTATTCATATCTACAAGTTCAATAAATTTAATAATGTATTTTTATTTATATTCAATATAATTATTCTTATATATAATCTCTTTGTTTTATCTTTATATTTCTTATATTTTCATCTTTTTTTTATTTGTCAGCTATAAAAAAAAACCGATATGTGCAACATATCGGTTTTGAGAATCAAATTTGTTAAAATAAGAAATGCTCAACTATTCAAACGTTTTATATCAAAAGAAAAATAGTAAATTTCAAAATAATCACTCATCGAATACACACATATATTTTTACTTATAAAGCATAAATAATACATTAAGATTTAGAAATATCTATACAGCGTATACTACCAAATATGTGACTTATAGAAAAATCATAAAAAAGCAACACCTTAATGAACTGCTTTTTGCGATTCAACATTTTATCTTATTTAATTAAGCAGGCAGTTCTTAATCTCTGCTTCAAGCTGATATTTATCTTTATAATTCATCTGCATTTTATATCCGTCTGCTATTCTTACAGAGTTAAGAGCATAGTGAATATGCAGATTATCCGTGTTACCATGAACTGCATAGGCTACCTGGCAGCCGGTATTACTGTAGATAATATCAGCAATTTTATCAGCTGTTTTTTCTATGTTATTATCAGCAACAACCTTTGCTTCTTCCTGTTTACTCAACGCAACTATCAGATGCTTGCCCTGCGAGCCTTTGGTTTTGCAGTACGCCATTTTGCAAAGCTGCATATCTCTTGCGGCTACAGCTGGATCAACACCAATAGCATTATAATATAAAATATTATCATTATGGCTTTTATCATCTTGTATGTAATTTATAAGATTTTTCATATTGTTTGTACTCTTGATTTTTATAATGGCCATACTAAACACCTCATTTCAGCAAATCATATAAACCTTGTTTGCACTGTTCAAGTTCCACACGGGAATCTGCTAATTCGTTTTTACCTCTTTCTGATTTTACCTCTGTATTCAGTCTGTTAATACGAGTATCAATATCAGCTACTTGTTTAACTATCTCACGTATCTTTTTAAATGGCTTAATTCTTTTATTCTTTAATAAGTCATTCATAATCTCGGAGGTGTTATTACCTGTCATTTCTTTTTTCTCTAATAATTTTTTGTATGCAGCATCATCAAGACGTACTGATATAGTATGTTTCTTAGATAAAGTTCTTTTTGTACTGTTTCTATTACGTTTATTATTAACTTTAGTTTCCATTTACTAACCTCCGGTAATTATGTAACCTGTAATAATGTGTACTTTTAGCATATAAATAACAAGTAACGTATTTGTATTACAAACTACACTTTTTTTAGCTGTAAAAGCTTACTATTTACCGGTATGTTATTCGATTTTATTTTTTAATACTGTATAAATTCTAAATAATCCCAGTTAACTTTTTTTGTGCATAACATCTTTTTAATAAGTACGGAGGTGTTACAATGGATAAAATTCTTTATTCAGTATCTGAAGCAGCTTATATGTTAAATTGCAGTACTGCTTCTGTCTATAAACTTATCGACAAAGGTATTCTCCCCTACACTTTAAAAGGAAAAAGTTATCTTTTACATATTGATGACCTTAAAGCTTATGCGCGCTCTAAAGTTAATCAATACAAATTACCTTATCACCGCTGATATTTTTGATGATTATACTTAACAACATTTAATTGTTAAATTTGCTGTAAACATCATAGTAAATTAAAATATGAAACGCTGAAAGGGGATTTTTAAACTATGTTTAACGAATACAATGACATGTTAACCGTAGAAGATCTTATGGAAGTTCTGGCAATCGGTAAAAATGCTGCCTATGAATTATTAAAGAGCGGGGAGCTTAAATGCTTCCGCCTTAAAGGAAGGTGGAAAATACCAAAAGAAGCAGTCATAGAATATGTAAGAGCAAAAGCATTTTTAAAATAAATAAAGGCAGCATTTAAACATGCTGCCCTTATTTTTATTCTTTAACCATTAATTACTGCTAAAAGCCTGCCCACTTAAAAATTTAATATCTTTTTCTACTGTTACTCCGACTTAATTCACTTTCATCAATACATAAATTTCCAATAAAACTTATAAACTCTGTTTCTGTAAAAATTTGCTTCTGTGCATTTATATTTTCAACATAATCTTCGGCAATTTTCAGTATTTCTTGCTTGGGCTTTATAACCAGACCTAAACAGATATTAGCTTTACTATTATGCTTTAAAACTTCATCTTCTGCATAACCGTTCTTTAAATCTCTGTCACGAATGTCATTTCCCCTGTCACCGCTTTCAATACTGTACGGGAAGTTATACTTTTTGCAAATATCTTTATTAATTTTATTATCATCCAGTTGGTGTTCTTTACCTACAATGCTATAGAACAAATTATAAGCTTTACCGAACGTACGCATTGCAGTAGCATTAGTTGCATTAGGTTTATCACCCTCCGAAACCTCTTGTTTATCGCAACATTGCTCTGTAAAAAACGCAACCGGATCTGCAATTTTAGGAACTTTATCCATTTCTTCATGCCCAGATTCAAGTAACAAACTCACTCCATATCGAGCCAAATCTCGAAGAATAAATAATTTTTCCCAGTCTGACAACTCGGTATCTTTATTAAAATACACAATATCATCAGGAATATTTTCAGACAGATGTATTTCGTCATAATTATCTGAGTTTATTTTTTCTACTTCTTCCATACGATTGGCAATAAATACATAGTGTGCTTCACTTGCCAATGTTTGTTTACCCAGATATTCATTATTACCATTTACAATACGCCCGGCAATCAGATTGTTTAAATAAGTTTCATCTATTATTTTGCCGCCTTCTGTAGTTATATTTAAAATCCGTGAGTAAAGTTTATCTTCTAAAAATATACCCGTATTGCTTGGGTTCGATAGTTCACTTAAAGTATGGTCAGTCATTCCCCAGTACTTTATATTTTTCAGTTGGTCGTAGCTGACTGAATTATGAGTAAGAGCATAAAATTCCCTATGTGAGAAGGCAGGAGGAAGAGCGCCCATTAAGAAAACTGATTGCAGAAATTGCAGTACAAAAGTTTTATTGTTACAAATGATAACGGTAGCTTTTTTGACCTTCAAATCAAATTGTTTACAAACTTCCGTACCGATTATTATTTTAGCAATAAGTTTCGCCAATTCATCAAGGCACTGTTTATCTCCATTCGTCAATAAATACAATGTCTTAGCCAGCTTAGCCCATGACAAATTCTTATTACCAATCTTACTATCTCTGTGGTCCCAAAAAAATTTTAGGTTACGATTATTAAGGGGTTTATTCTCAGATCTTTCTATCTGGCAACCTATATCATATTGTTTCTTTAAAGAAGAAGACTTATCAGCCGTTAACTTATTACGCAAGAAGGATTCTTTAAGATAATTCAATAAATTATTTCTTACACAACAAAAGTTATCAGTATAGCTAGAACATTTTAAATTATCTCCATCTTCAGCAAAAGACTTGAGTATATTATTAATTATCAGAGGCTCATCTATGATAATATTATTTGGCCTATTCAGCATCGGCATTGCCTTAAACAACCAGCGTAGTTTCCTATTATCGCTGGCAATAAAAGTCTTACTGTTGAAATTAAACAAAAAATAATTGCCTTCAAATTTATAAATGTAATTTTTTATGCCTGATGACATAATAAGACCCTGTCTGCAATCAATCTGGCAGTTACACGCAAAATTTTCTGCCTGCCGTATATACCGTATATATTCTGCCCTATACTTTTCATAGCAGCTGTAAAACACTTTGGATGCGATGCCAGCTAAATAGTTTTGTAAATTATTAAAACGATTTACATCGCCCCCAATACTGGCCACTAATGCACTAATGTTATTTTTATCTTCTTCATTTATATATTCAGAAATATGACCAGAAAGCTTAATTTTTACCCAAGAAATAAAAATATCCAATAAATTACAGCTTTGATGCTTCATAACTTCTGGGCGCAACCGGTAATCTATATCAAAATGATGATACATCACTTCATTTATCACTTCGTAAAGAGCAAGTTGAAAATTATAGTTACAATAGAAAAATTTCAAACTGTCTTTTTTATAATCCCTTCTCGGCCTTTTAAGCAAATCCTCATTAAAGTTAAAAGCATCCTTAACTGACTTAAACTTTAAATTATTCATTTCGTTCAATACACCATCTACACTTACATCTTTATCTTTAAATTTAAGCATCAGCTTTCCCTCCATAGTATATATTTACTTTAATTATATACTATGAAGAAAAATTTACTATACAAAAAACAAAAGAGCACCTGCAAAAATGCAGGTGCTATGCTTTTTATTTTCGTAGCTCTCTGAAATGCTGCGCCATCAAAGCTGTTGCTTCCTTACGTTCATCCTGAACATCCCTCAAATAAATTGATGTTGTAGCAATATTAGTGTGACCCATCATCGCCTGTACCATATTCAACGGCATCCCGCTTATCAGAGCATTCGTTGCAGCCATCGCTCTTAGCGAATGAACGGCAATTCTCGGCATAGAATACCTACGACACATTCTTTTCAGCCACAAATAAAAGCTGTCACCATTTACAGGCAAAGCTTCTCTGTTTTCACTAAAGTTTCTGGAAATAAAAACAAAATTCTGCGGATTGGAAATATTGTTTGCGTGAAGCCAGTTCTCTACTGCTGCCTTATATTTGAGTAGCAATTCATAAACGTAATCATCAAAATATAAAGTTCGCACAGATTCTTTGGTTTTAGGACTGCCCAATATCGGTTTTTCCCCGGCAACAAATTTCAAAGATTTATTAATTTTTAAAGAACGCTCCTCAAAATTAATACAATCCCATGTCAGACCTAAAAACTCACCTTTGCGCGCACCAGTAGTAACCGCAATGTAAAACATCAGCTTATTTTTTAGATTTGGTAAGGTCTCCGGCATATCCTCCAAAATGCTTAAAAATCTTTTTAAATTCTCTCTGTCCCAGATGGGGTAGTGTTGTGAACGCGCTTCAACAAGCAGATCTTTAGGCACTTCCTTACATGGATTCCGTGTGAGATATTTCCACTCGCAAGCCTTATTAAAAATCAGATTCAGCAGCTTGAAATGCTTTCTGATGGTTACACCTGAAAGTATAACTTTATTTCGCTGATCTAATCGCATATTGGTACTATTAAGACTATCCATAAACCTGATAATATCACTTTCAGTAATACGGTTAAGCTTCATTGTACCAAAAGCAGGCACTAACCTGTCATTAAGCATCTGCTTATAATTCACAATGGTAATCAGACTAAGCTTTTTGCTGTAACGGTTTTCCCAATATTGTACAAACTCAGAAAAGCTTATTTCTTTATCAACTATCAGCCGTCCCGTTACCTCCAGATAGAATTCGGCAAGCTTGGTGCTTGCTTCTTTCTTAGTACGAGCAAAAATTGTTTTAGTATATCTGCGCTGTTTTTTATTTTCATCATAACCAGCAGATACCCTGAGTTCCCATTTGTTTTCTCCGCGTTTAAGCAATGATCCTGCCATGATTAATCACCTCCAAAAATAAAAAAAGACTGTCAAAAAATTTGACAGTCTTTAAACTCTTATTTTGTTAATTTTTTCCATGCCGGTGTACCCATATTTTTTCAGCCCAGTCATTCAAAGCATCCAGTGTATAAAAGTAAATTTTACCAATGCGTTTAGCTGGAAGCACACCTTCTTTGGTAAGCTTTAAAACTTTTATGTAGCCAATTTTGCCATCAAAAAATTCTTCAGCTACTTCTTTGGCTTTTAAAAATTTAGTTTTCTTTGCAGTATTAATCATTTTTATCACCTCAAACTAAAGATTTATTTTGATGTTTATTTGTTTTTATTTTTATATTTTATTTATCCCATTTATATTTTTGTTCAATATTCTTTCTGTTATTTTCGACCTTTGCATACTATCTACTAAGACTACATTGTGCTTTTACAATGAAAATCAGAGAATTTTTGAAATTCTCCCCAGTACAAGTACACTGGAAAACTGCAAAATTCATTATTTTCAATCCTCAAGAGGCCCAAACATATACCACTGATTTGAAAATCCATTAAAAAGCTAATTTACTTTTGTACAAAATCCAGTCATTTTAAAATCTTTTTGCTATATCAACCTTACTATCAGATAACGTTCATAAACAATATTTTTTTAACCATGCACCAAAGACTACACCACACCACTGCACACTGCTGAAACTCCAGTATTTATCAAGCTCTCAACTTCATTCAAAACACCATAAAAATACTTTAAAAGTTATTACACCTTGATGTGGTGTACCCAAAAACCATCGCACCATGCGCTTCACCATGCTTACCACGCAATATTACAGACAATTTCAAATTATACAGATATACATATTTCATAATATCTTTCTTTTAATATATTATATTATCTGCTTTTATATGCAAAATACTAATCACTATTTTATTTCGCTAAAATTAGCAGTAAGTACTATGATATATTTGAATAGTAAGTATTCTCATTAAGTATATCTTTTGTAATTTATTTAATGCAGCATTCCTTTAATTTTATCAGCGCATTCCATAAATTAAGGTCATATTTTCAATAAGGTGCAAATAAGGTGCAGAAATAATAAAAAGCCCGTTGTCATTTCTGACAACGGGCATATTTACTGGTGTTCCTGGGCAGATTCGAACTGCCGACCTACCGCTTAGGAGGCGGTTGCTCTATCCTGCTGAGCTACAGAAACAAATATGATTATAAATTCTCAGCCATTCCCGGAGGCATGCTCCATTCCACACGCACATCGGTATGCACCCACAAACGTGTCAGGCATACTTTAAAATTTTCCAGACTGGCCAAGGGATCTAATGTCCTGGTAACAAAATTACGGATGGTTTCGCCTTCCGGCACATCCAAAGTAAGCGGTTCAGACAGAAACTTCTCTACCTTTTCTTTAGCTTCTGCCACCGGCAGAATCACTGCTGCAGTCTTGCTTGCTTCGTCATATTCCACGTAACCGTAATTACACTGATAATTTAGGGTAACCGCAAATTTACTCATAAAACCCCTCCTAAAACTGCTCCATATATTATATCAATTTCAGCCCGGAAGAGCAATATATATTTATCTGCGACTGTACATAGGCTGCAGCCTTGCTTCCATCGGAATCTTATCTGCCGTTGCCGCCAGCTGTGCCATTTCGTACAGCGTGCTCTGAGCGCTGACAACCTCTGCTTTATTGCGTACCCTGCGATACGCGCCGTTAGACTGCATCATGTGTGCGCCCACATTATCGCGCAGATACAAATCAAGGATACCTTTGATGCGTTTAATATGTTCTTCTGTTTCTACCGGGAAAAACAGCTCTACGCGGTCGTTAAGGTTACGCGGCATCCAGTCGGCACTGGAAAGATACAGCTGCTCATTGCCGCCATTGGCAAACCAGAAAATGCGGCTGTGTTCCAGCTGACGACCCACGATGCTGCGCACCGTGATATTATCGCTGATACCTTCGATGCCGGTTTTCAAACCGCAGATACCGCGTACGATAAGCTCTATCTGCACACCGTTTGCCGACGCCTCGTACAGCTTTTGAATAACAGGCTGGTCGATAAGTGAATTCATCTTGGCGATAATATGTCCGCCTTTGCCTGCGCGCGCCAGGGCAATCTCGTTATCAATCAAAGAGTAAATCTTCTCGCGCAGTCCCAGCGGCGCCATAACCAGCTTATTCCACACCGGCGGTTCAGAATAGCCTGACAGCAGGTTGAAGAACGCAGAAGCATCACTGCCAAACTGGTCATTGGAAGTCATCAGGCCCAAATCGGTATACAGTTTAGCCGTATTATCGTTATAGTTACCGGTGCCAAGATGCAGATAGCGTTTGATACCGTTGGCTTCCTTACGCACAATAAGGATAATCTTGGCGTGAGTCTTCAGCCCAACCAGACCATAGATTACATGGCAGCCTGCCTGCTCCAGCCTTCTGGCCCAGATAATATTATTTTCTTCATCAAAACGCGCTTTCAGCTCGACAAGTACCGTTACCTGCTTGCCGTTTTCAGCGGCACGCGCCAGAGCCGCAACGATAGGAGAATTACCGCTGACGCGGTACAAAGTCTGCTTGATAGCCAGTACTTTTGGATCATCAGCCGCATCATTAACCAGTTTTACAACAGGGTCAAAACTTTCATAGGGATGGTGCAGCAGAATATCTTTTTTACTGATAGCCTCAAACAAATCACTGTCATCCGGCAGCTCCAGCGGACGCTGTGGTACAAATGGCTCATACAGCCAGGGCCACATGCCCGGCAGCGAGGTAAATTTAAAGAAGCAGGTCGGGTCAAGCGCTCCGTTTACTTCATACACTTCCATATCAGTAACATCAAGATTTTCTTCCAGGAATTTCTTGATGCGGGTGTTATTGGTCTTAAAAAGCTCCAGACGTACGGGCGCGCCACGTTTACGTTTACGCAGGGATTTTTCTACCTCCTGCAGCAAATCGTCAATATCGTCTTCCTCAACGTCCAGATCAGAGTCGCGAATAATTCTGAAAGGAACCAGATCCAAAATCTTGCAGCCATTGAATAAATCATCACAATGAGCAGCAATAATATCTTCCAGAAATACAAAAGTACGCCTTTCATCCGTCGGCACTTCGATAATCCTGTTCAGTACGGAAGGAACCTGCACCAGACCCATGCTGTGCTCACCTTCATTATTAACCAGCTCGACTGCCAGGTTCAGCGTCTTATTGGCAAGAAACGGAAACGGTCTTGATGCATCGATAGCCATTGGCGTCAGTACCGGATAGACAAGTTCACGATAATATTCTTCCACCCAGTTTCTGCCTTCTTCACTGAGCTCGTCCATCTGACGGAAGTGCAAACCTACGCTGTCCATTTCTGTCACCAGCGCCTGCAGGTATTTATACATGGTTCTGACCTGCTCATGGGCAGATTCGGAAATGGCATCCAGCTGCTCTTTTACCGAAAGTCCGGAAGCATCGCGCTTTTCAATACCGTTATCATAACTGCTCCATAAGCCTGCCACACGCACCATAAAGAATTCATCCAGATTAGAAGCCGTAATAGCGATAAATTTCAAGCGCTCCAGCAGTGGTCTGTCTTCTACCGTGGCTTCTTTAAGAACACGCAGATTAAATTTCAGCCAGCTGAGCTCTCTGTTATAAAAATATTCCGGTTTATTCAATTCTAATTTTTTCATTATTCTTCCACCCGCTCCAGTAAAGCTTTTAATCCGTAAACCTCTTCAAAAAAGTCAGCTTTGGCGGCAAAGGTCCATTCTTCCAAAGCCATATCCACACTGCAGGCAGCAAATACCTGCATGATATTATCTTTTACAACTACATTGCAGCCTTTAATTTTCTGCAGATAACTGCGATCCATAGCATCAGCTATTCTAAGAATGGCTGCTATTTTTGCTACTACAGCCACCATATCTTTTTTCACTATGGGCGCCTTCTTATTTTCCGGCGCATAAAGCTTATTGGCATGGTAGTAGGCAGCCATGGCAATAATTTCCTTGTCATAATCACTGAATCCCAAAATATCCGTTGCCATAATCAGCTGATAGGAATACAGGGAATGACTGCGCATACAGATATATTTGCCTATATCGTGCAAAATGGCAGCACCACGCAGCAAGAGCCTTTCATGCTCGCCCATGCCGTAGTTTTTCGCCAGTTTATCAAAAATGACCAGCGACAGTCTTTCTACCTGCTCCACGTGCCTGCGGTCATAGGCATAATGCCTGCCAATGCAGTGAAACAGACTGATAAGCTCCTGTTCCTGACTTTTGCGAAATTCCGCATTGGTCTTGCCGCCGATATGCAGAAGCTGCATACCGTCGATAAACCTGTCGGCAGTTATGATAATTTCCTGTGCAGGCACCAGATTCAGCAGCTGTTCATACAGCAGCACTGTCGGCAGCACCAGCTCGGCCACGCTTTCCTTGATGCCATAAAATTTTATCAGCTGCGGCAGGTTCAACTTGCGCATCTGCTTAAAGAACTGATGAAAATCATCAGCCTTGATGCGATGCAGCTTCTGCTGGACATCAAGATGCATCATTCTGAGCAGCAGCTCCGTCTCAGTACCGGACAACACCAGATAACGCACATGATCCTGCTTCAGCTCGCTTCTTACGGGACCGATGGTGCTGGACAGAAATTCCGTCAGCGCCCGGTTAAAATGCAAACTTTCACGTTTATTGCGCTCAAAACTTTCCTTGATTCTGATAATACCCACATGGAAGTTTTCCTGATACCTGATCTGTTCATCCTGTACCAGTGTCACACCCAGTCCGCCGGAAGAAATATCCATCATCAGCATGCCTTCACGCTCGCTGGTAATTTTAGCTTCTTTCAGCGTATTTCTGATAGCAGCAAATTTTGTATAGATTTCCTGGGGCATGTCAACCACGTCAACTACAAGCCCTGTCTTGCTGTAAATCTGATCCAGCAAAAAGATCTGGTTACGTGCTTCGCGCACGGCAGTAGTGGCCTGCAGCTTGTATTCTTCCACGCCGTATTCTTCCATCAGGCATTTAAATCCATAGAGTATCTCACAAATTTCATTTACCATGGAGAAAGGAATAATATTGTTTTTAAAGGTTTCCTCACCCAGACGAATACGCCTGTTACAGCATTCCACAACTTTATATCTGTCTATACCGCGGTATTCGGTAATTTGCATACTGATCATTTCAGAACCAAGATGAATGGCGGCAAAAGTAGTATATGATTTTCGTTTCATCCACTATTCCTCCTT
Source organism: uncultured Phascolarctobacterium sp. (assembly GCA_949285135.1). GTDB lineage: Bacteria > Bacillota > Negativicutes > Acidaminococcales > Acidaminococcaceae > URXU01. The sequence continues at coordinate 219,713 of CASDXO010000013.1, read as the reverse complement.
AACTGCATACTTTAAAAATTCGCTGTATGCAGCATAAAATCCTGCGCTCTTACAGGTAATTATACATAGATTTTACATTAACAATAATTTTTTGCACCGCAGGGCGCAGGATTTTTTTCTTTTACGGGTAATATAATAAATATGTATTTTAAGTTGATTCTGCAGAGGTGACATACAATGCAAAGAATAGCTATTATTGATATCGGCTCCAACTCAGCGCGCCTTGTTATCAGCCATATTTATAAAAACGGCTCCTATAACATGGTATATAATCAAAAAGAAGCGCTGCGCCTCAGTCAGAAGGTGGACGCCAAAAACCTGCTGACCGAGGAAGCCTTTTCTTCCACTGTCGAAACGTTGAAGAGCTTTGCCTACATGTGCAATATCTATCGCGCTGATAAGATTATCGCCGTAGCAACAGCAGCAATCCGCAATGCTGCCAACGGTAGCGAACTGGTAGATAAAGTAGCCGCAGAAACCGGCATCCAGCTGCATATTATTTCCGGCAATACCGAAGCTTATATCAGCTATCTGGGTGTTATCAATACTTTAGATGTTAAAGATGGTATTATTTTTGACCTTGGCGGCGGCAGCACGGAGCTGATTCTGTTTAAAAACCGCCAGATTATGGACTCTGTTTCCCTGCCTTTTGGCGCAGTTAATACTACCGGCATGTTTAACACCCGCAACGAAATGCCGCCCAATGTTTACAGCGACGTCAGCTTCTTTATCATGAGCCGTCTGGCGCAATACCCGTGGCTCAAGCAGCAGGGATTGCCCCTTATCGGTGTCGGCGGCACTGCCCGCACTGTAGCCAAAATTATCCAGCGCAGCAGGAAATATCCGACTACCAAAATCCATAATTATGCTTTTTCTTTGCAGACATTCCGCAGTTATTTCAATAAATTACGTGCCACCAATCTGGAACAGCGCAAAAAGATTTCTGGTCTCAGCAGTGAGCGTTCCGATATTATTCTGGCAGGCAGCAGTATCATCAACTGCCTGCTGGACGCTACCGGCTGCAAAAAACTGATTACTTCCGGCTGCGGCCTGCGCGAAGGCTTATTCTTTGATTATTATTCCAAAGCCAACAATATCCCGCTTATTGCCGATAATATTTTAAAACGCAGCTGTGATAATATCCTGCATATGTACACGGACAACACCACACATAGCCGCCATATTACTGAGCTGGCACTGAATATGTTCGACAGCTGGCCACAGCTGCACGGTCTGAACAAAGGCAGCCGTAAACTGCTGGAAACAGCAGCGTTGCTGCATGATATAGGCATCACGATTAACTTCTACAGCCATGCCCGCCACAGCGCCTACATGATTCAGAATGCCCAGATTTTTGGTCTGACACATAAGGAACAGATTATGACCTCCGCCATTGCCGGCTGGCATAACGGTGTTTCCAAAAACTATTTCCGCGACCGCCTATATAAGGAAATGCTCAGTGAAGAAAACTGGAAAGCTATCAACAAGCTGGCTCTGCTGCTGGCTCTGGCCGAAAGCCTTGACTATTCTCAGACCAATAAGATTCACAGTATTCACCCGCATATTACGGCAAGCGGGCCTGTTCTGAGTATTTTTGCCGATGAACTGCCCAGTATTGAAATGCATCAGATTAAAACGCATCTTGCCTGGTTTAAGAAAACCTTTAACTGTGAACTTACCATCAATCTGGAAAAATAACTGCAAACAAACATGAAAAAACCGCTGAAAAATTTTCAGCGGTTTTCTTTTGCACTGCTTATTTAGCGGCAGCTTTTAAAATTTCATATACAAGGTAGGCAGAATTATATAAATCTTCTTCCTTAAGGAATTCTTCTACAGTATGTACATTGCTCATGCCAGTACCAAGAATAACGCAGGGAACACCATAAGCATTGATAAAGTTGGCATCACTGCCACCACCTGTCAGAGTAACATCAGCTTTAAAGCCACAGGCAGCGCAGGCAGCTTTAGCCAGCTCTACCACCTTGCTGTCCTCAGCAACCAGAAAAGAGCTGTATTTATTTTCCACTTCTGCTTCAGCCTTAGCCCCATATTTTTCGGCACTGGAACAGATAGTGTTGACAATTTCATCTTTAATGGCATTTAACTTTTCATTGTTACGGCTGCGGGCATCGCCCTGGATAACTACCAGGTCAGGGACAATATTAGTTGCCGTACCGCCGTTAATAATGCCGATATTGCAGGTAGTTTCCTCATCAATACGACCATAGCGTTTAACATCAGCTAAAGCTTTGGCAGCAATCATAACAGAGTTAATACCTTTTTCCGGTTCCAGTCCGCCATGCGCCTTCTTGCCATGAATGCTGATAGTATATTTATACTGTCCCGGTGCACCAACTACAATTTCACCCGGAGCACCTTCGCTGTCCAGCGCGTAGCCTACTTCTGCCCTGAGCAGGGATTTATCCATGCAGCGGGAACCGTTAACGCCGCCTTCTTCTGCAATGGTGAACAGCAGCTGGATATCACCATGCTCAGCATTTTCCTCCAGCAGCATGCGCACACCTTCCAAAATAGCTACCACACCGGATTTATCATCACCGCCTAAAATAGTAGTACCGTCGCTGTATAAAATGCCGTCCTTCTGCACTACGGTAGTGCCGCCACAGGGCTCAACCCCATCCATATGAGCAGACAAAAGTACGGAGGTTGCACCTTCCCTGTTGCCCGGCAGAAATGCCCACAAATTACCGCAGTTACCGCCCAGCTGTTTGCCGGCATCATCCTCCTGCAGTTCAAAGCCCATGGCAGCCAGCTTACTTTGCAGCAGCTCCAGCACCGGCCTTTCCTGCAGCGTATGGCACGGCAGAGCTACTATTTCTTTAAACTCTGCCAGCATTCTTGTTTTATTAAGCTCTTTCATCTAATTCACGCCTTTCTGAAATTCTGTAATATTTATATAGCTCCCAGCACACCAGTGTGTTCCAGAAGTATTTTTACACCTATTATAAGCAGCACGCTGCCGCCAAAAATATTGGCTTTTTCCCCTACAGCAGCTCCCAGTCTGAAACCAGCCAGCCCACCGAAAGCGGAAATAAAAAAGGTTACAATACCAATCATAGCCACTGCCAGCCAGATATTAGTATCTAAAAATGCCAGACTGATACCAACTGCCAGAGCATCTATACTGGTAGCTACTGCCAACACCAGCATCTCTCTGGTAGTATAGCTTTTCTTAATGCTGCAGGCATCAGATGCCTCTCTGATCATATTACTGCCCAGGTAAGCCAAAAGTATAAAAGCTACCCAGTGATCATAATCCATAATATAATCACGGAAAGATAAAGCACCCGCATAGCCCAAAAGCGGCATCAGCGCCTGAAAAAAACCAAACCACAGCCCAAAACGCAGTGCACCGCTGCGTCTGTCAACCGGAGCCAGTACCATACTGCCGCAAACCGAAACAGCAAAAGCATCCATGGCCAGACTTACTGATAAAAGTAATAATTCAATTATTCCCATATTTTCTCCACACAAAAATTCAGTTATGCCTGCCGGCGTTTTTTAATCGCTGCAGCCGCTGTTTACGTTCCTTGCCAATTTTCAGTACACGAAATACGCTGGTCATGACCATCATACCCAAAGCAATAGCCGCGGAGTCCGTGCAGGCTGTTAAAAGCGTCGCGGTACCCAGCTCATAATTTTTTTCAATAATCTGAGTCATGCCCTGATACATGCCCAGTCCCGGTACCAGCGGAATAATGCCGGGAATGACAAACACTGTTGCCGGCTGACGAAACAGTCGTGCCGACCATTCGCTGCACAGAGCAATAACAACGGCGGCAAAAAAATTGGCATGAAAGGAATTATAGCCCAGCTGATGACGTAAAAGCACAAAAAGTACCCAGCCGACAGCACCGATGACACCGCTGCTGACCAGGGTCTTTTTCGGTGCCTGGAATAAGACGCCAAAGGCTGCCGTAGCAAAAAAAGCAAAGACAAAGGCAGACAGAACATTTACTTCCATAAATCCCACCCCCAGATATGCCATGCCTGCAGGCTAAATGCCAGCCCGATAGCAATAGATGTGGCAAAAAGCAGCGCCTCAGCAATACGCGAATTACCGGAAATAAGGTCTCCGGCCATATAGTCACGCAACCCGTTGGTAAAAGCTACGCCTGGCAAAAACGGCATCAAGGCACCTACGATAATTTTTTCCATGGTGCACTGCACGCTGACTGCACAGCACATAATGGCCACGATACCGATAGCAGCGCCTGCCAGCGCATTTTCCCAAAAAGCACTGGGCCTGTAACCGCCCAGTTTTTTTAACAGCAGCATCGCCAGATAGCCGGTGATAAAGGCCGCCACAAAATCGTGGCTGTTGCCCCCCAGCATGACGGAAAAGCTGGCTGAACTGATGCCGGAAGCAAGACAGACCAGTCTGCTGCTGTACGGAGGCAGTGCTTTCAGCTTGCTTTCCAGATATTTAATCGTAGCCGCATAATCCAGCGGCCAGTTTTTCAGATTATAGGAAAAATCGTTCATCTCGCTGATAGTCTGCAGATTAGTACTGCGGTAACGGATGCGACAGACACAGCTGGCCCCGTTAGGCGCTTCGTCCCCCAGAATAATGACCGTCGGCGTAACAAAGACATTGATATCATGACAATTATTAGCCTGACAGAATCTGGTAATGGTATCTTCCACTCTTGACGTTTCCGCACCGCTTTTTAACAGTACTTTGCCCAGCAGCATCGCCAGATTGAGCGTTTCCTCCCGCTTTAAATTATTTAAACCCATGATTATTACCCTTCTTTGGCAAAAAGCGCTGCTGCAGCAGCTTTAAAACGGTTAGCCCCACCCATGGAAGGATGCGGTACCGCACTGCAGTCTACGCCATATCTGGCCAGTGTACCGGCAGCCTTCTGACCGATGGCCACTACCTGCATCCCAGGCACTAACTCAAGCAGCATCTGCGCGTAACGAATACCTGCATCAAGCTCGCTGCCGGTAGGCGTCCTGTTAGACAGCAGCTTGCCCTCTTTATAAGGATGAAAGGGAAAGATATTCCATAAAATAACGTCAAAAGCCGCCAGACCATGAGTCTGCAGCGCATTCCATACCACTGTATCAGTTGGTTCATTAAAACCCTTCTGCTTCTGCGAATTATTGAGCAGCTCGCTCTCTGGATTGCTGGTACGCCGGTAGTCCCATTGGCCCAGCACGCACTCCGGTTTAATATCCGGATGATTACCCAGCAGAATACGCTCAGATGTAATGGCTACACCGCTGAAATGACCGCCCTGATAACCAAGAGCTTCAGCAATAAAAAGATATTTTGCCTGTCTGCGCAGCTCCAGATATCTTTGCAGATTGGCACTGCGAATCAGCGGCGCCTGCGGCCCGATATCGCAGGAAATGTCCCAGTCGCTCCACGGGTTAAACACCAGCGGACTGTTATATTGTTGTAATTGAGTAAGAAAACTTTGTATCTTCACGATAATCCTCCATTTTCTTATTATACCCTGTTCCGCAGCATTCGCCAATAAAAAAAGCTATCCAAAGTTAAACCTTGGATAGCTCAGAGTAATCTCAGAACAACAGCAGCATCATGCCTGCCAGCAGTGCCAGCACGATACCAAGCGCATTACGTTTGCATACTTCCATGGGGTCAACACCGGCAATGCCTGCACAGATGATAGTTGCACCGGCAATCGGAGAAATCGTGCGTCCCAGCGTTCCGCCCAGCGCAGCCATAGAGCCCATGCTCATAGTGTTAAGGCCAAAGTCAACAGCATGAGGGGTTACTGCTTCGTTGAAAGCAACCGTTGCCGCATCACCGCTGCCGGAAATAAGCGCCAGCAGGAAAGGCCCAAAGGTAGCAGCAATCTTTACAATGCCTGTAGAATTCAGCATCCAGTTAATCAGCGCCTTAATCAGGCCCAGAGAGTTAAGACCGGCAACAAATACGCCTACGGAAATAATGATACCAATAATATTGGCATACGCATCACCCATGCCGTCAAAGAAAGACTTGGTAAGTTTAACGGGGTTTTTGCGGGTAACAGCCAGAGCAACGATAGCGCCGATAACCATAGCCTGCGGTACGCCCATTTTTAATACTGCCACCATACCTGTGCTGCCCAGCAGCAGGATGATAACCGGCAGCAGCGGCATTAAGGCATATAACAGATTGATTTTAAAATCTTCCTCATCGACAATGCCGCCCTCAGGCACATAGCCTTTATTTTCCTTCAGCAATACAGCAATAACGGTCAGCGTAGCAGCAGCTACGATAACACCTACAACAGTCGCCAGCATATGGTGCGCGATAACTTCGGTTATCTGTACTCCTGCCAGCTTGGCGATAACGCCATTATGTACAAGGCCCGGATTCAGCATACTGCCATAAGTACCGGATTTTACTGCCGCTGCAGCCATTGCCGGATGAATGCCGGCAGCCATCATAATCGGAATAAAGATAACGCCAACTGCAGCGCTGCAGCCTGCGGCACTGGGGATGGCAATATTAATGATAAAGGTAGCCAGCGTTGCGCCGGGAATGAGCAAAAAGCCCATTTTCTTTAAGACCTTACCTATCATTACAACCAAATGCTTATCACAGCCGGTGTATTTCATGCACAAAGCAAAACCCATGCAGGAACATACGGAAGTGATAAGTCCGGCGTTAGTCATGCTCTTGGCAAAAGCATCCAGCGAAGCCATTGGCTTACCCGCAATAATACACATCAAAATGCCGGCAGCTATAAGCACCATTCTTGATTCATAACGTTTCAGGAGCAGCCAGATAACTCCCAAAACAATAATTGCACCAATAATCAACATCATATTAACCACTCCTAAAATAAACATCTCGGTAGTTAATTATATAACAAAAACCCGCAAAAGCAAATACTTTGCGGGTTTTGTATACATAATACTTTAGAATTGATGCCACATGGTGTACTCATGTACAATATAGTTACTCAAGGCGTCTTCATATGCACTGTCCGGTACCGGTTTGTCCATCTGATCTACAAAATGCATCTCATCAGACCAGTAATATGCCTTGCCACCAAAATAACCTAAAGCGTAAGGAAGATTAGTATAATCCAGCAGATTACGCCCCATAAAAGCCTCCGGTACCTCAATACCCAATAAATACAGCAGCGTCGGTGCCAGATCAATCTGCGAAGCATACTGTCCGGTACGCAGGCTATCCAAAGGCACCAAATTTTTGCTGACAAAAATCAGCGGAATAGGCGCAATACTCTTTTTATCTTCCGGATTAGTAACAATCTTGGTATATTCGCCACCACTGTGCGGATTGTGGTCAGAAGTAATGATGAACAGCGTCCTGTCATCCATCAGCCCGCGTTTTTCTGCTTCCTCAAAAAAGTGCTGCAAAGTACGGTCTACCCAGTACATACCGCGCACCGTCGCATAGGGCTGATTGCGCACCGCCTCCGGATTATCATTCCAGCTGATACCGGTATATGGATAGGGCTGGTGCATATCCAGTGTTTTGGTAACCATCAGCAAACGGTCATTTTTCGCCGCTTCCAGCATTTTCAAGGTTGCATCATACATCACGTCATTATGGAAGCCCCAGCCGCTGGCGCCGGTATAACCCTGCTTTTCCAGATATTCCTTGGCATAATACTCTGCCATACCAAACTGATCAGGATACTCCCTCAGCTCATTAGCATAATACTGACTGGAAGCATTCATAAAAATGCCGCGCATACCGGCAGCCTGCACGCTGCGATATACGGACGGTGTCCCGGCTCCCGGCACCTCCTTGTCCATAATCAGATGTGAGCGAAAAGTAGCATTAAGCCCCTGCGTTGTCGGCACAGAAGAAGAATAATATCTGTCCAGATGCGGATAGCGTATAACAAGGCTGTTCAGAAAAGGAGTTGCTTCTTCAGGAATATTCTTATTATAGTAATTAATATAATCGCGATGTACCGATTCCAGCACCAACATTACTACTCTGTCATAGGCAGGCTTAATTTTTTCCGGCTGTACTCGCGGCAGATAAATGCCCAGTTCCTGCAAAGTGCGTTTATCCTTATCTGTCAGCTCACGCAGTTCCAGATGATTAGCTCCGGCAATCTTGTCCGTATCGAAAGCAGCTTTGCTGACAAAGTTGACATTAATCGGCATGGCAACCATATTGCGATATTCCTGCCGAGTCTTTTCTATCTCTACCTCAGCATACATGCCAATAACATTTTCAAAGCAGTAAATGCCCAGCGTCCCCAGCACTCTGTCAGCCAGATTGAGACCAATAGAGAACATGGCCACGCACAGCAGCGACCAGGCAAAGTTAGGCTTATGGCGCTGCGGCGGCGTTACTCTGAACAACAGCAGAATAACTGCTACTGCTACAGCAATACCGGCAATCATCGTTGGGCTCATGGTCGCAAAAATACCTTTGACCGCATAGATATTGATATTCTGGAACAGTACGCTTTCTACGTGCATGGACGTCTGCCAGAAATAAAAGCCGTCAAATACGATACTCAGAGCCGTAAAGATATATACGGCAAAATAAATCAGCTTCATCAAAAGATTGGGCCATTTATGATAGCACATAGCCGTTACCAGCAGCACCAGAATATTATTATTCAAACCTGCCAGCACCGATAAGGCTGTCAGCAGTCCAAAATCAAGGCTCAGCTGATTAATCATAAATACAGTAGCCGCCAGATACATTACCCCGACAACAACTACCGGAAAATACCGTTTGACTCTGTCCCTGATACGGCTGCGGCGAAAATAAAGCCCCCACGCAGCCCATCCCAGCAGGCAGTCCCGCAGCAAATGATCGGTAATGCGAAAATAAAACTCATTATAAGGAAATGGCTGCACACCTTCAAACAGCGGCCAGGCTATTACAGCTTCTATGGCCGCAGCCAGCAGCACATACAGCAGCAGCAAATACTTTTTCTGCACCTTTGTCACCCTTTAAGCCAAAAATTTTATCGGTTCGTCTTCAATCTCAATCGTCAGCGGCGCTGAAGTAATTGCGTCACCGTCAAGCTCTGCCGCAAAATTCTCTTCATTGCAGCGAATCTCTATTTTTTTAGCAGTCCTTACCTTAATACTGTCATCTATATGCAGTGCTTCCATGGCAATGCAGGCTGCATAACGCATAAAATCACTGCGCTTATCCCCGGTAAAAAGCGCTGCATGCAGCAGCGGCGAAGACAGAGATGCCCCGTTAAACAGATTATAGCGTCCTGCATAATAACGGCTCTTGCCCACAATCACGGATGAAGCCCCATGCCATACCTGTTCATCATCAAAACGCACCTGAAAATGATAGCGCCAGTTGCTGAATAAAAGCTCCTTGCGCATCAGCTCCGTACCCTGCCAGACATAGGCCAGCTTATTAAGCAGCTTCTTTTCCTTTTCCGTCACGTTATCCACTACCAGTGAATCAAAACCAATACCTGTCACCGTCAAAAATACATGTCCGTTCGTACGTCCCAGATATACCGGCACCTCGATACCTTTAGCAACGCGCTTGAACCATTTACCGGGATCACTGCTTAAAAGCAGCTCTTTGGCCACCAGGTTGACCGTTCCTGCCGGAAAAACACTGATATAAGGCACATATTTTTTATTGGCCAGCTTTTCAATCAGCGCGCGAATAGTTCCGTCGCCGCCGGCAATAATTACCCAGTCTGCCTGCTCACGCACAGCCTTTTCTGCGATTTCCTCAACCTGCGAAAAATAATGGATGGTAAACAGCTCCACATTTTTATAGCCAATCATCGTTTTCAGTCTTTTGAAAATCTCATTGACTTTGGAAAGCATGCTGGCAAAAAGCTGCTTGCCGGAATTGCTGTTATAAACCAGCATAACCTTTTTAAATTTTGTTACATCAACATAATTTGTCGGCATTTCTAACTCCTGAAAATCCATTTTTTACGTGATAAATAATTCCAGACCACTACAATACAACTGGTCAGCACCTTGCTTGCCATCGGGTTCCAGTCCAGCAGGCTGACAAAGATATACATCAAAAGCAAATTAAAAATAAGGCCCATAATGCTGACGGCAAACACCAGGCTTAATTCCTTGCTGCGCCCATAACGGCTGCCGCTGTCAAACACCAGGATATTTCCCAGAAAATAATGGTATAAAGTAGACAATGAAAAAGCCAGCGCCGTTGCCGTCATCGTCAGCTCTGTTACGCCCAAGCCCAGTCCTGGCAGCAGATAATGAAACAAAAGATAAAAAAGTCCCCATTCCACCAGCGCCGCCGTACCGCCAACGAATAAGTATAAAACAACTTTAATCAGTTCGTTATCGGTATAATCTATACCAAACAATACTTTTTTGCGCATAAAAAAACTCCGCGAATAAAATGATATTATATTATATCATTTTACCGCGAAGTTGGCAAAAAGAGAAAACTGAACACTATATACTACTATTGTTTTTTATATAACTAAGCAATGCCTCTTTCCATAATCGTAATGGCTTAAAATTATTTTCATATAACTTTATCTTACTTAATTTACTATTTAGTGGTCTTTTAGCTTTAACAGGATATTCGGATGATAGAATATGATTCACTTTTACATCCATACCTACAGCCTTAAAAATTTCTTCAGCAAATTCTGCCCAACTACATTCTCCTTCATTTGTAGCATGATAAATACCGTATTTATCAGTTTGTATCATATCTACTAATAATACAGATAAATCAACTGTATATGTAGAACTCCCAACCTGATCACTTACTACACCAATTTCTTTTCTCTCTTTTCCTAATCTTAGCATAGTCTTAACAAAATTATTACCATGTTTGCCAAAGACCCACGATATTCGTACAATAAAATATTTATTCAATATTTCCTTTACAGCCTGCTCGCCAGCCAGCTTAGATTTGCCATATATATTTTGCGGATTAGGGATATCATCTACTTCATAAGGTGTTTCTTTATTGCCATCAAACACATAATCTGTACTTATATACACCATCTTGGCATCTATTAATTTACAAATCTTCGCTATATTTCTTGTGCCTTGTTCATTTACCAAAAAACACAGGTCTGGCTCATCCTCCGCTTTATCTACAGCAGTATAAGCACCACAATGTATAACAACATCAGGCTCATAATTTTTTATAAATTTTTCAGCAACAAAAAAGTCAGTAAAATCAAAATCCTGCCTAGTCGCTCCATAACAAGAAATCTCTCTTTTTTGCAGTTCTCTAACAACATCGTACCCTAACTGACCATTACTGCCAGTAACTAAAACCTTCAATTATATCACCTATTGCCGTACATTTTCACATAGTAGTCCTGATATTCTCCGCTGATAATACGCTGCCACCAACTTTCATTATTCAGATACCATTTAATTGTCTTTTTTATACCATCAGCAAAGTTTGTTTGTGGCAGCCAACCAAGTTCCCTATGAATCTTTGCAGGATCAATAGCATACCTTCTATCATGTCCAGGCCTATCTTGTACAAAAGTTATTAACTCTTCATCTTTACCAAGTTCTTTGATGATAGTTCGAACTACCTCCAAATTAGTTTTTTCGTTATGCCCACCGATATTATATACTTGCCCTACTCGGCCTTTTCTTATAATCAAATCAATAGCACTGCAATGGTCTTCAACATACAACCAGTCACGCACATTTTCTCCCGTACCATATACAGGTAATTTTTTATCATGCAAAGCATTAATAATCATTAATGGAATTAATTTTTCCGGGAAATGATACGGCCCATAGTTATTGGAACAACGTGAAATAGTTACCGGCAAACCATAGGTACGATAGTAAGCTAAAACCAGTAAATCTGCACTAGCCTTAGAGGCAGAATATGGGCTGGAAGTATGCAGTGGAGTTTCTTCAGTAAAGAACAAATCTAGTCTATCCAAAGGTAAATCCCCATATACTTCATCAGTGCTTACCTGATGGTAACGCTTAATACCATATTCCCTACAAGCATCCATAAGTACACCTGTACCGATAATATTAGTTTTTAAAAATAGCTCTGGTTCTAAAATACTTCGGTCAACATGACTTTCAGCAGCAAAATTTACTACAATATCAGGTTTTTCTGTTTCAAAAAGTTCATAAACAAAAACTCGATCAGCAATGTTACCTTTAACAAAACTAAAATTATCATGCTGCATTGCAGATTGCAATGTTTCCAAATTACCAGCATAAGTCAGAGCATCTAAACAAATAAATTGGTTTTCAGGATGATTCTGCAGCTGGTAATAAATAAAGTTACTGCCAATAAAACCAGCCCCACCAGTAATTAAAATTTTCATATTAAATATTCCTCCATTGACACTATAAGATTGTCATAACTTCTCCATGTCCTGGAAAAACCACAGATTCTTTTCTTAATTTATCAAAAAAAGTCCTTGTCCCCTCTTTATATAACCTTGGATTGCCTCCAGGCAATCTTGTTATAACCTCTTCTCCCGGAATAAAGCTATCTCCGCTAAAAATATATTTATTATTAATAATTATACCTATACTCCCTGGTGAATGACCTGGCAATTCAATACATTTAATAGTTAAATCATACCATTGGTATTGCATTTCACCATCAAAAAATTCATCAGCATAACAAGTATATTTTGTTAAATTAAGTTTTTTTATTTCACGAATTTCACTATTTGTACGCAATGAGAACATTCCTTCAAAATATGCAGCTAAATTTTTTCTGGTATCACTAATTCTTTCGGCACACTTTTGGGAGCAAATAACTTTAACTTTAAAATTTTCTCTTAATAAATTTACTCCAGATATATGGTCTATGTGTTCATGTGTAAGGAAAACAGTAATATTATCTATCTGTTTATGTTTTAAAAATTCTAAAGCTTCACCTGATATACAAGGGTCAACTACTAAAGCGTCAGTATTGTTTAAAATACAATACATCTTTGAATCAATGGGCATTAATGCAAAATAATAAACATCATAATCAGCAATCTGATATAAGCATTTCACAAAAATCTAACTCTCCCATATCTAATACCATTGCAGCCCACGTTAAACCAGAACCGAACGCAGATAGACAATATTTCCTTTTCTCAAGCTTTAATAAATCAGCAACATTATACGTTGCGCATACTGGTATACAAGCCCCTGACGAATTACCGAACTCTTCAACAATATTCATAGGCACCTTTTCATAAGGAATACCAATTTTTTCAGCTAATTTTCTAAGCATAAATTGATTCGGCTGATGAAATAAAAATTTTTCAATTTCAGACTTATCCAAATTAGCATAATTTAAAATGTCTTCAATCATAGGAGGAACTTTAGTTTGCACAAAAGTAAAAACATCAGCTCCCTGCATAGTAAGATTATTCAGAGAACGTAAATTACCATCATTCTCAAAATCGTTGAGTTCTGCTGTCTCTCTATTTGGTGCTAAACGAGAACCTCCTGCCGGCACTTTTAAAGCATTTCTCATCACACCACTATTATACACAATTGAATAAATATCACTTTCAGTTTCACAATTTTCTAAAACCGTGATACCAGCAGCATCCCCAATTAAAGGATAACTGTTCCTGTCTTTCTTGGAAACAAGTTTACTTAATACGTCAGCAGCAAATACAAGTACTTTTTTGTCTTTTATATGATCTAAAAGCATAAAACCTTCATTAAGTGCCATTAAAAAGCCGACACACCCTTGACTCATATCAACACAAAATACATCCTCATCCAGACAAAAATGACCATGTATTATTGAACTCACTGGTGGTATAAAATGATCAGGATATGAACAAGCTACAACTATGCCACCGATTTCTTCTTTTTTCAGCCAATTATTGTCTAAGATATACTGTAACCCTGCTATGCACAAATCAGATGTTGCAGTACTCTCTTTAACAATTCGATGCTGCTTGAACCCCATAACTTTTTGCAAGCGCAAAGTCTGCTTAGGAGGAAAGGTATAGTTATTAACTTCATCCTCAAATTTTACAACGCTCTGGGGCAAAACACTTAATAATCCACTTATACGTTTATTGTGGAATATTGTTTTCATTCAATTTTGCCTCCATTTTTTACTATTACTTTTGCAATTGCCTCTGCATTACAAAAATTCTCTGGCAAAATATCTAAAGCATCAATTAAAATCCCATATGCACTTTCTAACTCACTTACCAATACAACTAAATCAAAAGAATCTAATAATCCATCACTGATAAAATCTTGACTATTTTTAAAATCACTTTCAGGTCTTATCCCAACCAATATATTCATTATTTTCTCCATATCTATCTATCCTTTCTTTGTATATCCAATAATTTTATACACATATTTTCCTTATTTATCAAAATACAATTGCTAAACTTATCATACACAACTTGATTTTTTTTCAACTCACATTTACAACTTTCAATTGAATAATTTCTCCACGAAAATACCATACTATCCAATCTTAAATATGGCTCACCTAACATTTTTAACACACCATAATCCATTGCTCTTAAAAAAGCGCTTATCTTGTCTCCATCCCAATTTAAGTCTAAATATCCCTTATTGGGTTTTTCCCAAGAATAATGAATTTCCCCAAATTTCTCTATATTTTTTTGTTCATAAACCTTTATTGCCTTATTCTTTAAAATGTCATTTACTATACTTTTAAAAGAGTTAATTGCTAATTTACTTTGTAACATCAATAACGTTAATGCAGTAAATTTATCATCTAATAAAATTTCACTTTGATATATGATATCTCCACAATCAATATCTTCACTAACTATATGCCAAGTTATACCAGTGACCTTATCTTGTGAATAAATTGCCCATGCTTCAGCAAATCTGCCTTTATGTTTTGGCAATAACGCATTATGATAGTTTATAATTACATGATTTTTTATTATTTCTTTTTTGAATATATATATATTACTTATACTAAAGATAAGTTTACAATTTATTTTACTAATCTTATCCTCAATATCATTACCCATATAAGAATATTTTACATTATGCAAATTGCTAACATGTTTTTGCAAAATTGAGATATTATTATGCTTAATTTCAAATACATATATAGTCCCTTTGAAAACTCCACGCAAATAATCTATACACTTTGCTGCTACCGTTCCAGAACCAAAGACAATAATATCTTCTGAAATATCAATTTCTATTTTTTTATCCATTGTTTATCCTGTCTTTCAATTTTAATCTATCAATCTTACCATTAGTATTTCTAGGCAACTCTTGCATATAAATATATTTTGTTGGAATCATATAGTTAGGCAGCTCTTTTGCAATAGCTTTGCGTAATTCAGCAACTTTAAATTCTTCTTGTGCTTCATAAAAGAAAACTATTTCTTTCTTCTGATAATCATATACGGCACAGCCATTTTTTACCAGCTTTAGAGTATTGACTATAACATGCTCAATTTCAGCCAACTCAATTCTGTATCCAGAATGTTTTATCAAACTGTCCTTTCTGCCCTTAAAAACAATTTCATTCCTATTGTTTATAAATACGATATCACCTGTCCTATATATTAGTTCAGGATATGCGTTATTTAACGGATTTTGCACAAAAGCAGCAGCAGTCTTTTCAGGGTTATTGTAATATCCCATGGCCAAAGAAGTTCCTCTTACACACAACTCCCCAGGCTCATTTTTACCAACAAGCTTATTTTCTTCGTCCAAGATTAAAATATCAGTATTCCTGCATGGATAACCTATAGGAATAGGTTCATTATCCGGAATTTCTCTATCGACAACATAATATGTGCAATCCAAGGTAATTTCTATTGGTCCATACATATTCACAAAAGTCGTATCTGGTAAATGTTTTCTCCAGATATTGAACTGCTTTGTAGGAAATACTTCGCCTGCAAACCAAATCATTTTGATATAAGGTAAAGAAATTTTATCCAATAATCCCATATTGGCAATATTAACCATTATTGTTGGTACCCAAAACAAATAGGTTACATGCTGCTCATTTAATAATTGTAAAATTTTTACCGGAAATGCAGCCCAAGTATCTGGAATGATAACTATTGTAGACGATTTTGCCATAAGCATACATAACTCAAAACTGTATATATCAAAAACTGCAGGAGACAAACTGCCAATGATTTCGTTCTCAGACCAAACCGTAGCCTGCATAGCCCATTCAGTAAAATCTATAAAACTTCTATGATTTAAAATTACACTTTTAGGTGTACCGGTAGAACCAGAAGTATTTATTAAACAAAGAGGATCAGTATCAATAACCCTTTCCAAATTTTCTAACAATTCTGCATGATTATACTGGTATTTTATTAACTTATCAACATCTAAAATTTGACTTTCGGAGAATATTTCTTTTAACTTGGCAGAATATCTGCTGTCTGTAATTACATACAATGGCTGTACAAGCTTCAAAATATTAGATATTCTCTCCAATGGAGTTTTAACATCTAAGTTCATATAAGCATTACCACTATATACTATACCTATATCAGAAATAATACTCTCAATACTTTTTGGTAAAAATACTGCCACAGGATTTTTTATAGAACTATTACTATTTACTTTAATAGCAGTTGCTACGGAGAAAGATACTTGTGATAACTCAGCAAAAGTTATTTTCCTTTCACCATCTATTACTGCTATTTTGTCCTTTTTTTCTATTATAGTTTTTTCAAAATATTCCAGTATATTTTTTATCACAATGCTTCCTCCTAAAATTTAACAATGAGTTACTCTTTCTCCATTCTTTCCAAAAGTATATTCATGCGTTAAATCATCTTCTTTAAAAGGTTCAACAAAACTATTTATGTTATTTATAATTCTATCATGAACAGCTTTATATGCGTCCTGTTCACTTATACAACAAACTTCTTTATTCCCTAATTTAGCAATCTTTAATTTATTCTCTTTGATTAAATCCAATTTCATCTCTGAATAATTTTTAAGTTTTACTTTCCCGCACTGGGTATGTATATAATGCCTATCAAAATATTTATTTCCTTTATAGTCAATTATATTCCCAGAAAACTCTTTATCAAATCTATAAGGAACATTCAACATTTTCTCTACATAATGTACATAAGTAAAATATTCATCGAACTCGGCACCAAAAAACAAAAACTTTAAATTATTTAAACGATGAATTTTATCAAAAGCGCTATTTTCACCCAAAGAATGCATACTCAAAGCATCATCTAATGCTGTCTTATTTTCACCAACTAAAATTAAAGAAAGCAACGGATCAAGAGTTCTATGTGCTTCCGGCTTTTTCCTTATATATTCTATTAAAACCCCCATACTGGTTTTACTATTATTTACATCAAAATCTTCACCATTGCAAAAGCTGTAAGTAAAAGCAGGAAAAATTAACGTTCCGACATTTAACGAACATAGGCATTTATATAATTCTTCCAAATATTCTTTTTTCTTTAAAGATGGATTTAAAAAGCCAAAAGAAATATCCGTATGTATAAACAAGTATTCACAATTACAAGCACCTATCTCTTTTAGCTTAGCAATAATATCGTCTTTATAAACCCATACATTATTATCATCTTTAAATAAAGGTAAGCTATTCATATCATTCCACCATCAGCATAAATACATCTTCCATTAATTATACTAGCATCTTCGCCCATTAAGAATCCTATAATTTTTGCTACATCAATAGGTTCTTCCCAGCCATGTAAAAATTCACCAGCTAACCTATTCATTTCTTCTACATTTCCAAACTTTTCAATATTTTCCATCACCATAGCTGTCTTCACAAATCCAGGAATAACTGCATTAATACGTAGACCTCTTTTTTTATACTCCATACCAATAACTGGAATAGCTGCTTCTAAAGCAGCTTTAGAGGCAATGTAAGCTAATTCATATGGACGAGGCTTATGAACTAACATTGCTGAAACAGCCACGATGCTACTATAATCATTAGAATATTTCTTGTTGCAAAATTGTCTGACAAGCTCAATAAAAGAGAAAAAATTAGTTTCAAAAATACTAGATAATTTTTCTCTCGTAAGCGCCTTAACAGGAGTAACATCTGAAATTCCTGCACAATGTACCATACCATTTAATCTTACATCATTGGATTTTATATATTCAAATATTTTTAAAACATCATCTGTATTACGTAAGTCAGCGGTAATTTGCAAATGTCCATTATTTTCTAACTTTGAAAAACACTCACTAAGCCTCTCTGGATTTCTTCCTGTAATTACAAGATTAGCTCCTGTTTTACTGAGATGTATAGCAGTCTCAAAACCAATTCCAGAAGAAGCACCAGTAACTAATATATACTTTCCTTTAAGAGCAAGCATGTTAATTCTCCATGAGAGACATTAAATCACCAACAGTTTTTTGAATTTTCACTTCGCTACCAGTAATATTTTTAGAAAATTTTTCATCCATCATTGCCATAAAAGACAGTAAAGAAATGCTATCCCATTCATCAATATCAGATAAAAGCATATCTTCTTTTAAAGTTCCTTCATCTAATTCCATAATCTCTTCTAATAATTGTAATTTTTCTTGGTTAGTCATTTTTATTTCCTCCTAAAACATCAATTAGTTTTATTATTTTTCCCCTAGCATCTAAATAATCATCTTTAGTTCTTAAATATTCGTCATGCTCAATACCATTAACATATATATGTTCAGGAAATTTGATTGTATCTTTGCTTTTATGAAACCCTAATTTTTTATTCCATGCAACTACTTTTTTATTACTTGCAGCAGCATGTCCATAAACTTTATCTACACCCAGATTTTCATATAAATAATCGCCAAAAAGAATCATAGCTTCAGTTCCTTGTATAGAACCACGATATTCAGATTCGCCAATTAAAACCCTGCCCGATACACACACATTTTGTACATTATCATAATCTGTCCAACCAATTGTTCCAAAAGGTTTATTCTTTTCTTTATCTATCATTATAAATAAACCCTGTGTATCATCCTGCAAATACTCATTGTACCATTTTTGTTGTAATTCTGAAGTTAATTTATACGGTTGATTTAAAAATCTATTATTTTCAGGATTGTTCCGCCACTCTATGATGTTAGTAAAATATTTCGGTTCAACTTCGTTTAATACAGTATATTTACCAATAAGTTGAACTTTATTATTTTTCATAATATTCATTCTACTATTCTCCATATATTACAATACACGTTTAATCTATAATTATCTTTTTAGTAACTTTTGCTGGATTTCCTTGAATAATTACATTTTCTGGAAAAATTCCTTTAATAACACTATTAGCTCCAACAATAGAATTTTCACCAATAATTGTACCTGGTAATATCATAACATTATTACCAATCCAAACGTTTTTTCTAATTATTACATCTTTAGCTGTGCCCGCGCAATATCTTTTTTTAGGATGTATACCATGTGCACTATGATCTGTAATAGATACATCTTTCCCAATTAAAACATTATCATGAATTTGTATAAATTTTCTACAACAAATTATTAAATTATTATTTGTATATACATTAATTATTACCTATTACAATTTTAGCTTTTTTACTTCTTGCTTGTATTTCTATTTCCCCATACCTAAATCCTCCACCATATTCTACTCCAAAAAACAATCGTTACCAATAATAATGCTACCCTTTTCGTTATATAAACTTAATGGCTGATTAAATTCTACTCTCTTTCCTATAGTTATATCGCCCTTAAAAAAATATATTGAAATCTTGTTTTTAAACAACCTATATTTTTTATACCACTTTTTAAAAATACTCATTTTAATCACCAAAATTTATAAATTACTTTAGTTTATTAATATCTCTTATATATTCATCTTCTAAATATTCTTGATCAGACAAACACAATAAAACAGCATTATCAGAAAAATCATACATATCTTTCCAAATCATTTTTGGAATATATAATCCTACATTACGTTTATCAAGATATACTATCAACTCTTCTTTTCCATCAGATAACTTTATTTTACATTCCCCACAAATACTTATAAGTATAAAATTAGACTTCCTATTTGCATGTTGTCCTCTAATTACATTTGAATCAGAATCATATATATAAAATATTCGCTTTATATCAAATGGTATTGTTTTCTTACCTTCTATTGCTACTAACTTTCCTCTTGAATCACCGAATTCCTTAAAGTTTATTAAATAACATTTGTCTTTTAATGACATTATATTACCAACCTTTACCACAATCTATTATTTGAAATCATTTATTTTACTTATAATATAATCTTGTTCATCATTTGTCATGCCATTATAAATCGGGATAGATAAAACTGTATCTGCTAATTTCTCTGTTATAGGCAAATCACCTTTCTTCATTTTTAAATAAGCATACGCTTCAGACAAATGAGGAGGAATAGGGTAATGAATGATAGTTCCAATTCCTTGATTATTTAAATAAGTCATTAATCGATTGCGTTCTTCACATTTAATAACATATTGATGCCATACACAAGTTCCCTTATCTGGAACTTTGGGTAAAATAATCATATCATTTTTCAACTCATTATTATATTTTTCAGCTATTGCTATTTTTTCAGCAGTTATATCTTTCATGTATTTCAATCTAACTCTCAATAAACCTGCCTGAAGCTCATCTAATCTTGAATTTGCGCCTACTACCTTATTATAATATCTTTTCTCACTGCCATAGTTTCTAAACATTCTAAAAGAATCTGCCAATCCTTTATCGTTAACCACAACAGCACCAGCATCACCAAAAGCTCCAAGATTTTTAGAAGGATAAAATGAAAAACATCCTATATCACCAAACGTACCTGTCATTTTCCCATTATACGTAGCTCCATGTGACTGAGCACAATCTTCAACTAGTTTTAAATCATATTTTTTACATAAAGCAGTAATTTTGTCCATTGGTGTAGGAATACCATATAAATGCACTACTAAAATAGCTTTAGTTTTACTTGTAATTTTTTCTTCAATTTTATCCGCATCTATTGAAAAATATTCATCAGGTTCTACAAAAACCGGTGTAGCACCATTGATAGTTATACCCATAACACTTGCAATATAAGTATTACCTTGTACTATAACTTCATCACCTTTACTAATCCCTAATACTCTAAATGCAATCCACAAAGCATCTAATCCACTTGCAAGTCCAACACAATATTTAGATCCTGTATACTCAGCAAACTCTTTCTCAAAAGCTGCAACTTCCTCTCCTAATACATACCATCCTGATCTCAATACATCTAAAGCTTTTTGCTCAAATTCTTTTTGATATTTAAAGAATCCTCTGTCCATTCTGTTCGCTAATATATTCATAAAACACACCTCATTATATGACTATTTATAAAAAACTCTAAATAATTTATCACGTAACCTTAAAATTCTTCCTTGTAGAAAAATTTTTTTATACCTACTTGCCACAATCCACTTTTTATAAGCAGATACCATTTTATATAATCTATTAGTATCCATTAATTCTTTAGTAGATTTTTTCAATCTAGACAAATCTATATCATCAAAGTTACATAAATACTCAGTATTTCCGTACATCATTAACGTTCTAAGATTATATAAAAATTTATTTTCAGATATAATAGCTCTATTCATATTATTATTTTGTTTTTTTAAATAATATTTATTAGATAGCAATTTACTTGTCTCTCTTAAGATATCTGCAATTGTATCAAATTCTATACCTAATTTTTCTTGATTAATCAAAAATCCATCTGTCGCTGAATCGTATCTTAATGTAAGAGGAACTTTTCCTGCTGCTGCAGCATACTGAAACATCAAACCACCACAATAAGGATATGTGCTTAAGTAAAACTCACACCGCTGAATAATTTGAAAAAAATCTTTTCTTTCAGTAGTTAAATATAATCTATCAGGATATTTCTTAATAAGTTTATCCATTTCTGTTCTATCTCCAGAACCAGCATACCAAAATATAACATCAGTGTATTTTGCTAAAATATAATCAATTATTTTATAATATTTATTTTCTCCACCTAAAGTTTTATATAATTGTCCACCAGAAAAAATAAATCTTTGTTTCTTTTCATCAAATGGAAATGGATACCCTAAAAATTCTTGTTTCCAATTAATATTAGGATAATAAGGCAGCATTACTATCTTACTTTTGTTTAAATTACGATAAAAATAAGATAATGAAGCCCCCCAATCTCTAAATTCAATGCAATAGTCAAATGATTTTTTTCCTAACCAAAAAGCATGATCTGTTAAATTTATCTGATATCTCTTAATAATCCCCTCATATTTATTAAACACTATGGGTATAACAACATCATGAGGATATGTATACATAAACATATGAGAAGGTTTATATGTTTCCACAATATTATTAACATATTTAATCTGTTTAACAAAAGGCTCATCTTTAATAAAAAAGATTATACCATTATTTTCATTCAATATACTCAATACATCTGGAATAGAATTTCTTGATTTATCCCTAGTAATATATATTACTTTACCAATTTTACATAGAGCTTTTAAATATATTTGAATTAATCCACGATCATTATACCCAAATCCGTCATAAAATAATATAGTGTTTTTTTCTGTTTGTTCTATTTTCGTATCCTGTAAAATAGCTTCTGATATTTCTTTTAAATAATCTTCTAATACATCATCACAATAATATTGATTATAACAATAAGTAATATCTGCACACATTCTTATTAAAACCAGTGCATTTTCATATTGTTTTTTATTCAAGCACTCCTTTATATCACTTTTAACTTGATTTAAAAATAGATCTATATTCATTTTAATTCTTCCAATCTACAGCAATTCACATATGTCTTTCAAAAATAAGTTATTTTTATCTTTTTCAGATAATATTGGATCTGTAATTCCCCATTCAATACCAAGAGCAGGATCATTCCACCTTATACCGCCTTCAGCTTCCGGTGCATAATAATTATCTGCTTTATATAAAAATTCTACATCATCTGTCAAAGTAACGAATCCATGTCCAAATCCACGAGGAATAATAATCTGCTTTTTATTATCTTCACTTAACTCAACAGCTATCCATTGTTTAAAAGTTAGGCTATCCTTACGCAAATCTACAGCAACATCCAATACTGCACCTTTCACACAGCGTACCAATTTAGCCTGCGCTTTCTCACCCTTCTGAAAATGAATGCCACGTAAAGTTCCTTTTACCATACTTTTAGAGTGATTATCCTGGACAAAATCATAGTTATACCCTGCTGCAGCCATTTTAGCTTTGTTCCAGCTTTCCATAAAGAAACCTCTGTTATCACCAAAAACATCAGGTATAATAATAACTACACCATCCAGCTTTGTTTTAATTATTTCCATTATTTACACCATTCCCTGTTGTTTATGCTTAATATTTTATCTTACCATCTGCAACCTTTTTCAAATATACTCCATAAGGTGCCTTTCCGTATTGTTCAGCACTTTCTAATAACTGCCTTTTACTGATCCAGTTATTATGATAAGCAATTTCTTCCAATACTGCTATAGCAATACCAGTCCTCGTCTCTACAGCTTTTACAAACTCTGCCGCTTCATGCAGGCTTTCTACAGTTCCGGTATCTAACCAAGCATAACCTCTGCCTAAAGTTACAACTTTTAATTGATTATCATTTAGATAAATTTTATTTAAATCAGTTATCTCAAGTTCCCCACGAGCAGAAGGTTTTAAACTTTTAGCATATTTACATACTTTATTATCATAAAAATATAATCCTGTTACTGCATAATTGCTTCTAGGATGCATTGGTTTTTCTTCTAATGAAATGGCCTGTCCAGCTTGATCAAATTCTACTACGCCAAATCGTTCTGGATCTTCTACATAATAACCGAAAACAGTTGCTCCTTGTTCATTACTAACAGCAGCTTTTAAATGTTGTACCAAGCCTGCACCATAAAAAATGTTATCTCCTAAAATCATGGCACATCTGTCACCTGATATAAATTCTTCACCTAAAATAAACGCCTGAGCCAATCCATCAGGAGATGGCTGCACTTTATAGCTTAATTTTATTCCATACCTGCTGCCATCACCTAAAAGACGTTCAAAATTAGGCAAATCTTGTGGTGTAGATATAATCAAAATATCACGTATTCCTGCCAGCATTAAAATAGATAAAGGATAAAAAATCATGGGTTTATCATATATTGGAAGTAACTGTTTGCTTGTTACCATTGTCAGCGGATAAAGTCTTGTACCACTGCCACCTGCTAAAATTATACCTTTCATCTTTTCTGAACCTCCTCATAAAATTTATCCACAAATTTTTCTATATTATAAAATAACTCTATATTATTCCTTATTTTTTCAGTGTCCCAATTCCACCATTTTATCTGTAACAATTTTTGTATTATTTCATCATTAAACCTATACTTAAGTATTTTATCTACTCCCCCTACTACTGCATAGGGAGGCACATCTTTTCTAATTATGCTGCCAGCAGCAATAACAGCACCATCACCTATTCTTACACCTTCAAAAATAATTACATTTTCGCCAATCCAAACATCATTACCAATTTCTGTTTCTCTATCCTTCATAGTGCAGTATTCATTCATTCTATCATATTCTAAAAAATCAAATTCTTTTAAAGATAAAAAAGGACTTGTTGATACCCAATCCATCCTATGGTCATTGGGTACAATATAAACTTTTGCAATAGAGCAAAAAGCACCTATATTTTTTACATTGTAGTTATCTATACTCTCAAAGCCATAACTGTAATGACCTACTTTTATATTGCAATATTTTTCAAACCAATATCTCGTTAAGTTATTTTTTCTGCCATACTTCTTATCCGATATTTTGCAAATGAATTGAGGACATTTTTTACTTCCTCTCAAGCATCTTGTAATTTTACAAAGTATACTTTCAAAATAAGAAATTTCGTACTTTTTTCTCAAAAAATTTTTTATCAAAAAAATCACTCCATATATTAATCATGCAAATAATAAAATATGATATAATTTAGACATTATTAGATATACGATTGAGGTGCATATTGTATATGAACAAATCCATACTTTTTATCGGAATTCCACAAACAATATTATATTCCAAATCTATAAAAAATTCTTTAGAAAGTTTAGGCTTTACTACATATGAGCCTGAATTTATAAAATTCAAAGATCAGAATGCTATTGAGAAAAGATTCTCCAGAAAAAAATTTCTAACTAATTTTTTTAATCAACAAAATAAGAAATACATTGAAGCAGCAGAAAAATATAAACCGGATTTTATTTTTGTAATTAATAACAGTCGAATGAGTACACTATTTTTAGAATATTGTAACAATAATCATATCCCAATTTATCTGTATTGTATTGATTCAATTAGATGGTGTGATAAAGCATTGGAACATATGCATTATTATACTGATATTTTTTCATATGAACCTAGTGATACTAAAATTGAATTTAGCCCAAATAAATTTATTAAATTCATACCGTTAGGATATGATGAAAATATATACCAGCCACTGCCTCAAATTAAAGATAAACAAGAGATAGACTTATGCTTTGTAGGAAATCTTGATAAAAGGCGACTTGATATTTTAGAACAAGTAGCCAAATATGCTTACAAAAACAATAAAAAGTTTATTGTACATACCATGCTGCAACTTAATAAAATTCCTCATTTTTGGTTAATTCCTAAAATTCTTGTTCGCAGATTAAAATTTAAAATAAAATATAAATATCTTTGCAAATGCATTATAAACAAAGGCATTATTGGAAATGACCTCGTAGAACTTTATAATAAAAGTAAAATTTGCCTAAATATACATATTGGTAAACATACAGGATTGCATACTGGTCCTAATCCGCGTACATTTGAACTTTTAGGTTGCCAGGCTTTTGAAATAATAGATGCTGGTCATATATCCGAAACAACATTACAACACGGCAAAGATTTAATAGAATTTCATAATACAGAAGAACTTATCAGGCAAATTGATTACTATCTTAAAGTTCCTGAAGAAAGATTAAAAATAGCAACTGCAGGATATAACACAGCACACAATAAATATGAGCTTAGCATTCTAATGACAGAAGTAATAAAATATATTAAATAAAATCATTTATATAAAAGGCAAATAATTTATTTGCCTTTTATATATTTTTATACAAATTTAATATACCATCAACACATTTTTCTATACTAAATTTATTCTGAATATATTTTTTTGCTTCTTTATCAAAATAATTAGTATCATACTTATAATACTCTAATGCTCTAAACATCTCGTCTATATTATTTTTCTCTATTACGCAGCCAAACTTTTTATTTGTTATTATCTCTTTTTGAGCACCGCTATTAGTTGTTATTACAGGTGTTCCACAGTAAATAGATTCACAAATTACTAAGCCAAAAGCTTCTCTTACTATAGATGGTAAAACCAGAACATTTAAACTCTTATAAAATCTTTCCATATCATCAAGTTTTCCCAAATAACAAACTTTATCTGATATATTTTTAGCTTCCATTAAGTGTTCTATTGTCTTCAAATAACCTTTTTCATCTGCACCAGCCAATAAAAGTTTCGTATTATTATATTTATTCGCTAACTTACAAAATGTTTCTAATAATATATCAATACCTTTATCAGCTGCAATTCTTCCAGCATAGCCAACTACATAAAAATCCTTTTGTCTTATATCATTTTTATATTTATTAAACCTGCTGGTATCAATTCCATTATAAATCATATGGAACTTTTTCTTATCCGCATCATTTAATATTTCTGTTTGTAAATTATAAACTAATTTAGAAACACAAACGTAAGCATCTGTATAAGATCTTTGCCATCTATGGTATATATCATCTTTAGCTGGTAAAGCATTATGTTTAAACATAATAACCTTTGTACCTGTTAATTTTTTTAATATTAAGCATAGCAAAAGAGCATGCCCACTATGACAATTAATATATTTAATGTTATTTTTCTTAATGAAAAAATTAAGTTTACTAATACTTCTCAGTCCTGCTATTGAATACAGTTCTGATACAATTACTGTAGAAGCCTCACTAAATTTCTTCTGCATTTCTATATTATTTTTATCTATAGCTACATATGTTTGTAATCCTCTTTTTTTCATTTCTTTACAAACATCATAAACGTATTGTTCACCGCCACCCCATGTTTTGGCTATAACAATGTGTATAATATTTTCATCCATATAATCACCTATAACATTTCATATACTTATATTTTATCACAGTATATTACAATATAATAGTCAAAGAGTCTTTACATTAATTAATAATATATCTATACTATATGTTATATTATTACAGACTTTTACGTTATGTCGAGGAGTTCTCATTATGAACACATATTTTATTTCTATCATTTTATTATATATATTTTCATATACTATGTATCTCTTACTCTCCAAAGGCCTTGGTCATAAAGCACAATATTTACAGCTACGTCGTTTCCTTCCCTGTGCTGTACTTGCTATACTTCCTATGTATTTAATCAATGCTCCTTTAACGAGCAGTTTCTATCTTTTAGATTTTTTCATTGGATGGATGTGGATTATAACCTATCCGCTTTTTTACTATCTTACCTATCATAAATCATCATCTGATTTCGGTTTTCATTTAGATACTGTCTTTGGCCTGTATTTTATGGGCTGGTCTTTATCCTTAAAGGCGCTTTTAGTATATTTCAATATTTTCCCAACAATTACACTTACTTTAGTATCTGTTATAGAATTTATTATTTTGCTTGTTCCGATTGTTCAGTGGATATATTATCAGCTGTATCATACTTGCATAAATGATGAAGGATTAACCCTGATTTTAGAAACAGACCATAATGAAACTATAGAATTTTTTAAATCTTTGCCGATTTTATTGCAAATTTTTACTCCTGTACTAGTAGCAGCATCATTTATTATTATTCTGTATTGTAATCTATGTTTTACTTCCGTAACTTTTACTAATAACTGGCAGTTACCAATTTTAGCTGTTATTTTTATCTTTTTAACTACTTATCTGTGGAATTTAAAAAAAGGTGTATTTATACGAACTGGTATTGTAGAGTTATATCTTGATGTAAAATCTTACATTAAAGAAACTGCAACTTACAAAATTAAACTAAACGAGCGCTTACAGTCTTTAAAGGTATCTCTAAAAAATCCCCTTGATAACCATCCATCTACCATAATAATGGTTATTGGCGAATCTGCCTCTCGTGATTACATGAGTGCGTTTACAGATTATCCTCAAAATACGACTCCTTGGCTTAAAAAGATGTGTAATATTCGAAATTTTATCCTATTTCCGAATGCCTACGCATGCAAAGACCAAACTGTACCCGTCTTAGAACACGCACTTACCGAAGCTAATCAATATAATAACAAAAAATTTTATGAATCTTGCTCTATAATAGATATTGCTAAAAAAGCAGGTTATAAAACTTATTGGTTCAGTAATCAAGGTCACGTAGGCAGCGCTGAAACAGCAATTACGCTGGTAGCTAATACAGCAGACAAAGCAGAATGGACCAAGCAAAACTTAAATCAGTATCAATACGACGAAGCTTTGCTGGAAAATTTACAGAAAGTTAGTCCTAATGAAAATAATTTTATTGTTTTACATTTAATGGGAAGTCATTTTAACTTTATCAATCGCTATCCATATAATTTTGCCAAATTCAGTCAGCCTGGAAAATATGATTTAATACCAAATTACCTTGATTCTCTTGCCTACACAGATTATGTACTTCAACGAGTATTTGATTATGGTAAAGATAAATTAAATTTGCAGGCACTTGTTTACTTTTCTGATCATGCTACAATTCCAGATAAACGACGCTCTCCAAATTTCAGCGGTTTTGCCAATGTGCGTATACCATTCTTTACTTATCTTTCTAATGAGTATATAGAAAAAAATTCTTATATTTATAATAATCTTAAAACTAATCAAAACAAATTTTTTACTAATGATTTAATATATGACTTTATGTGCGGTATTTTCAATATCCAATCAAATCATTATGATGAACAAAATAGTCTTACTTCTTTAAATTATAAATATACATTACAAAACCTAAAAACAGATTTAGGAAAAATTAATATAAGCGATGATATTACAAAATAAAAAATAGAGAGTAAGCCAGTTGGCTTTACTCTCTATTTTTTATAATTT
Source organism: uncultured Phascolarctobacterium sp. (assembly GCA_949285135.1). GTDB lineage: Bacteria > Bacillota > Negativicutes > Acidaminococcales > Acidaminococcaceae > URXU01. Next base: position 190,594 of record CASDXO010000013.1, on the reverse strand, counting down.
CCCATCGTTTTTATATAAATAATATAATTTTACATATTTTAACATAGTATAATATGCATGATTTATTGCAAATATCCAGCCTAACTTTCCATCTAAAAATCCCTTATCGAAAATATACGTTTTAATAAAAGCCCAAATTGGCCGCAATAAAATATCTTTTGTAAAAGATACACTTTTATTTTGTTTCTTATATTTCTCTGCAGCTAAAGTAGTATAGTGATTTAACTTATTAAAATAATGCACCCAATTATCATAAGTGTAATGGTACATATGTTTTTTTAACTTTTTATTTTCATACGGAGTTATAATAGCAGGATGTACAAATCCTTCTACATATGAACCTTCTGCAGGCATCAATCTGCATACATAATCCGGTCTCAAACTACCATGAGTAGCTTTGTTATATCTGAATTTATTCTTCCGCTTTATCCAATAAGCGAATTTCTCACCTTTTCCTACAACAGAACTTATTTCCTCAGCTAATTCTGGAGTACATCTTTCATCAGCATCAATAAAAAAAATCCAATCATATTTAGCTTGTTGAATAGCAAAAGTCTGTTGACCTCCCCAGTCCCCATTCATGCTCCTATTAATAACCTTGGCTCCCAATCCTTCTGCAATTTTTTTAGTATTATCAGTACTGTTATCATCTATTACTATTATTTCATTTGCAAATAAACAACTGCGTATGCAATCTTCTATATTCCTTTCTTCATTTTTAGCGAGAATTAATACAGATACATCAACCATCGTTTAACTCCTTTATAAAAGTATTAGACAATATATTAACAATTGTTCCCTTTTAATATTCTCCAAGAAGCTATACTCCTTGCATAGTCAGCTATACAGCTTATTTCTTCATTTTTCGTAAGTAAATCTACTTTATCTTTATCAGCATAAAGTCTGTGATTAAATACACTTTGTTCCATAAACATATTGGGCCAAAAAGCAGTATATGTAAATCCTGCTGGAGCAATCATTTCTGCAATGGTCCCAGCAATTTGTATATGACATCCTGCTGCATTTTCAAACCATTCCTTATGGATACCTGGCCCATAAAATATACATGGAACTGCAGATAACGTTTCTATATTCTGCTCTTTAGCAAAACTGAATCGTTCTGAATGATCTCCCGTAATAACCAACATACTCTTTGGATTTATATTTTTCAAATCATTAGCAAAATTTCCTATACACATATCTGCATACCAAATATGACCCAGCTCTGTTAAAGTTTCCTCATTAGAATCTATATCATTAGGCAAGTGTTTTTTTACCTCATTCCGCTGAAAACCTTCTTTATCTACGTCTATGGTATAGGGTGGATGATTACTGCTGGTTAAAACAACATGCAACACCTTTTCATTCGCCGACTGCTTCGAAATATATTTATTAATATTATCAAATAGCACCTTATCAGGGCATCCCCAAGCGTTACCGCCTGCATAAGAAAACTCATCAGCACAATGAAATTCATCAAAACTTTGTGATAAAACAAAATTTTTAATGTTTTGCCAGCCGGAAAAGCCTCCATACCAAAAAACAGTTTTATAACCGAGCTGATGCATAATATAACCAATACCGCTTTGATATTTATTCTTCATGCTATTAGGATGATAATTTTCATATAAACTGGTATCTGGCAAACCAGTAACAATTCCATTAACAGCAGCAATCGTTCCGCTTCCATTCGGCAGCATATAACGTACCGCCGCACCTTCATCTGAGTTTTTAATTTTTAAGCTTTCATTAACTAAACCCAACTGTTCAAACTTTGGTAAAAAAGGCCATAAGCCAAAACTTTCACCAATTACTACGACAATATTATCAGGTTGATAGTTTAATTTAGGCTGTATCACCGTTCTTTTAAATGCTTCACTTAAAGTATTAGCATCTTTATTGCCGCCTAATTCAGCAATCTTACGCTTTAATTCATGCAACGGAATATCAACATTAGTAACCTTATCAAGCTCTCGTTTCATAGAGTAAACACGATATAAAGCCTGACCATCATCAAGAATTGCTTCATTTAATAAATTTGATTTTGTTCTCGCAGCGCTTTCCCAATTTACAGACATTGAATAAGAAAATGCTCCCCCGTATCTTACAAATATCCAGAATACAGGCAATAACGTGATAATGATAGCTGCCCAGACTTTACCGTATCGCTGTTGGGTTAAGTCAATTCTGCCAGTATGCTGCAAAAAATTTTTCAGCAGCCAGATTAAAATGCCTCCTGTTAGCAGCGCGACAGGCAGCCTGTACAAAAGTTGGTACTCTTCAATAGCCGTTATCAGGATAGCATATATATCATCATGCATTCCGTTAATCAGCATCATATTAAAACCTGAGTTAAAGATATCATAATAAGGAATACGTACAAAAAAACATACGGTAAAAAATATCAATGCTATACCATGCCAGCATAACCTTATCTTATCTGACGGCCATTTTTTGCTGACTGTATGAGGCATTGTCGCAGCTGCTATGCCAACTAACATAATAATTCCACATGTTTTCAGGCTGAGACGTAATCCCAGAAGCATAGCAACCAGAATTTCTCCTGACGCTGCATCACTTAATTGAGTATGATAAATCGCAATAAATACTGCTCTAAAAAAAGAGAATATTAGACACCAAAAAATAAAAGCTTTAAGATCCTGCTGTAAGTCAGAAAAAAACCTTGTAAAATATTTCAACGAAGTTACTCCTTATTTACAACGCAATTAAAGCTTCTTTTAAATCATCAAACTTATTGCTCTCTAAATCAAAAGCACCTTTCTGTGCTGCTTCCGCTAACTTTAAGCCAGCATATTTCTTCGTTCCGGCCAAATAAGTACATAAGAAATGCCTGTTATGGTTAACAAAACGATTTTCCTTGCCTCTGTTATTATTTACGCTTAACAAAAAATCTTCTGTTATATTTCGCAGATTGTAATAATCACAGCACTCAGAAGTTTCCATTTTCAGCGTATCTAACAATACATCTTCCAGAAAACCTGCCTGCCAGCGTCCGGCAGTCGATTTATAAGGAAACAGAAAATATCTGTAGTCTGGAAAGTTTTTCAGAAAAGTATGCAGCTGTACTTTGTACAGCAGGTGTTCACGTTCCATACGTTTTTTAGTCGCGTCAGCAAAAATAATAACCTTTTTAATTTCTTCAAACCAGCTCTGCTCTGTTAGCTGCCGTAAAATCTGTTCAGCTTTATTGATATTACCTATATTGATAATCTTTACAGCAGGTATCTCTACCTGCTGTTTGCGCAAATATTCGATATAAACACTGATAAACTGAGCAATATCTATATGCTCGCATAATAAGATTATTTCATGGGATAACTGTTTTTTCTGTGTCATTGTCCTTTTTGTGCCAGCATTTGTTCCGCTGCCTGCACTACCTGTTCTACTGTTAATCTTGTCATACACTGCATATCATCACATTTATGCTTCATGCCGGATGCACAACCCATACATGGCGGCTGTGCTGTAACAATAACAGCGTCTTTTGTATAGGGCCCGTACAATTTGGGACTGGAAGGTCCATACATTGCAACAATAGGTACCTTTTGGCTGATTGCTACATGCATGGGACCACTGTCATTAGTTATAATCAGGCTGCAGCGGCGCATGGCTGCTGCCAGCGTACCAATAGTAAAAGCACCTGTCGCCACTACCGGGATTGTGTGCATTCTGCTTACTGCTTCCTGTACCATCTCTTCATCCATGGTACCACCAAAAAATACCGCTTTATAGCCTTTTTCTGCCAGAATATCTGCCACCTGAGCAAAACGCTCCGGCGCCCAGCGCTTTGTTACCACGGCACTGCCAATATTGAAACCAATCAGCTTATCGCTGCCAAAAACGCCATTTTCCCGCCAGAATTCTTCTGCCTGCCTTATATGATCCTCTCCCGGGAAAATTTCCAGACCATTATGTTTTATCTCAGTAACTCCAAGCTGCTCCAATACATTAAGATACATATCCGCAGCATGAATTTTCCTGTTTAAAGGAGTAAATACATCCCACAATGGTTTAAATAAAGTATGTGTAGTACCTGCACGCAGTTTGGTTTTAGTTAAGGCACAGATAAAAGAGCAGCGTTCATTAGGATGCAGATTTATCACTACGTCAAAGTCCATGGCAGAGAGTTTACGGGCACAGGCAACCAGGGCCAGCAAACTGTTGTCGCGGCCCTTTTTATCTATGGTGATAACTTCATCTAAATACGGGTTATGCAGCACTACATCTTTCAGTTTTTCATCTGCCAGAAAGGTGATATGCGCATCCGGTGCCACATGCCGCAACGCATGGATAAAAGGCGTAGTCAGCGTCAGATCTCCCAGATGCATTAAAAAAGTTACCAGTATTCTTTTACCGTTTAGCTCTGCCATCATATCCTCACCAGCTTTTCTTTATAAACCTTATAAACCATTTCAGGAGTAATATCATGCATGCAATGCCAATCGTTACATGCCTTTTTAAGACAGCCTGCACATGCTGCAGGTGACAAAAGCACTGACGCCTTATCACTGCCATAAGGGCCGGTCCTGTCTGCTTTAGTAGGGCCATACATGGCAATCAGTGGTTTCTTTAAAGCAGCGGCAAAATGCAGCGGACCCGTATCCGCACTGATATATACGCTGCAGCCTTTGATAAGCGCCGCCAACTCTCTCAGACTCGTCTGTCCTGTAAGATCAGCCACTGCAGGGCTCAATTCCTTAATCCTGCCGCCTTTTGCCATATCATCCGGTCCTCCGGCTAAGACGACAGCAGTGCCATCAGCGGTAATCATGGCTGCCAGTCTGGCATAATATTCCACAGGCCACTCTTTAGTCTGCCATCTGGCACCGGGAACAAAAACTACATAATCTCCTGTAACATTTTGCGCAGCAAGCTTTTCTTGCACGCTTTTACTTTCCGCAGTCAAATCAGGCATGGGAAATTCTACTTTCTGAACGTCAGCACCTAAATAACGCGCTACATCCAGATAACGTTCTATAACATGCGCCTTACTATGGCTGCCGCAAACGGCCTTGCTGATTAAACCGCTTCCTTCACGCATCTCACAGTAGCCAATACGATTACTGCAGCCGCTGATAGCTGCAAGAATAGCACTTTTAAACAGTCCCTGCATATCAATGACTAAATCAAAATGCTTGCTGTGCAGCAGGCTGCGCATGGAAAAAAAATATTTTATTTTATCAGCTAAGCTCATCTGTTTGAATTTTACTTTATCAAAATACAAGACTTCATCAATAACGGGAGGATCAGGCACAAAACCGGCAAACTGCGGATGTACCAGCCAGCTTATTTTAGCCTGTGGATACCGTTTGCGCAAAGCTGCTGCGAACGGTAAAGTATGCAGTATATCTCCCAAAGAGCTCATTTTGATAATTAAAATATTTTTATATTCCATCTTTTTCAGCCTTTAATAATATTATGTACAAATTGCAGCAGACTGCCGCCGCTAAATAAATAACCCTGAATACCTGCTGCCTGGGCAGCTTCTATATCTCTCTTACTGTCGCCGATTAAAAAGCTTTGCTCTTTATCTATGGCATATTCTTCCATAGCTTTGAGAAGCATCCCCGGTTTTGGTTTACGGCAAGCACACTCTACAGCGTATTCAGCGACCTTACCTTCTTTATGATGCGGGCAATAATAAAACTTTTCAATTTGTGCACCATATTTGCGCAGTTCCTGCTGCATATAAGTATGCAGACGCTGCATATCTGCCACAGTATAATAACCGCGAGCAATGCCGCTCTGATTAGTGACGACAAAAAGTTTATAACCTAAATCAGCCAGATAAGCAAGCGCCTGCGGCGCTTCGGTTATCCAATGTAAATCTTCAATCCTGTACAGATAATCAACATCTACATTCAAAACGCCGTCACGGTCTAAAAATACAGCCTTAGCCTTCATATACGTAATAACCGCCGGTTTTATCCAGCAATGCGCAGTATTCTGCTACTGCTTCCTCAATATCGGTAAAGCCGCCGTCATAGCCTGCTGCCAGCAAATTGGACGGATCTGCTTCTGTAAAGCTTTGATATTTGCCTTTTAATACTTCCGGGAACGGAATATATTCCAGCTCACCACTGCCAAAGTGTTTCAGCACGCCTTTAGCCAATGTGTTGAACTGATGAGCATGTCCTGTACCACAGTTATAGATACCGCTGATTTCAGGATGATCCCAGAAATAGAAGTTTACTTTAACTACATCCTTGACATAAATAAAGTCACGAGTCTGTTCACCGGGGCCATAACCGTTATATTCGCCAAACAGACGCACTTTCTTTTCTGCTTTCCACTGGTTATACATCTGATAAACCATAGAAGCCATCTTGCCCTTGTGATTTTCCTGCGGCCCGTAAACGTTAAAATAGCGCAGACCTACTACCTGGCTTTGTGCCTGCGGCAACAGGCGACGCAGGTAGTTATCAAAAAACAGCTTGGAAAAAGCGTAGACATTCAACGCTTCTTCACAGGCAGGTTCTTCTTTAAAGCCATGCGCACCACTGCCATAAGTAGAAGCAGAAGATGCATACAGCAGCTGAATCTTTCTGTCCAGGCAAAAATGCAGCAGATTCTTGGTATATTCAAAATTGTTTTCCATCATATATTTGCCGTCATACTCCATAGTATCGGAGCAGGCACCTTCATGGAAAATAACATCTATTTTTTCATGATTAAACTTCCCTGCTTTTAGGGCGTCAGCAAAGGCATATTTATCCATATAATCCATGACCTTCAGGCCCTGGATATTTTTAAATTTCACCATATTTGTCAGATTGTCTACAACTAAAATATCATCACGACCACGGTCGTTCAATCCTTTGACAATATTACTGCCGATAAATCCAGCACCACCGGTTACAATAATCATAATTTGCCCTCCTTAACCATACGGGCAATTTTTTCTACTACGCCCGTAGTAGAGTAGCCCTCTTCAAAATCTATAATCTGCACTTCTCCCGCATATTCTCTGCCGGCAACCTCTTCCGGTTTATAGTCGCCGCCTTTGACGAGAATATCCGGTCTGATTTTTTCAATCAGCTCCGCAGGCGTATCCTGATCAAACAGCACTACGGCATCCACACAGGCTAAAGCTGCCAGTACTCTGGCACGATCAAGTTCATGTACCAAGGGGCGTGTTGCACCTTTCAACCTACGCACAGAAGCGTCCGTGTTCAGCCCGACAATCAGATGCTTACCCAGACGCGCCGCTTTTTCCAGATAGGAAACATGCCCTACATGAATAATATCAAAACAACCATTGGTAAAAACAATTTTTTCACCACAGGCTTTCCATGTTGCAGCAAGCGAAGCAATTTCTCCCCAGCTGAGCGTACGATAGCCGCGCCCCTGCTTGCGTTCTTCTGTCAGTAAATCCTTGAGCAGCTCGTCACGATGCACCGGATAGGTACCTACTTTCGCCACAACGATACCTGCCGCCCGGTTAGCCAGATAAACAGCATCTTCCAACGGCACCTTGCCTGCCGCTGCTGCCAGAAGTGTTGCTGCTACCGTATCTCCGGCGCCGGAAACATCAAATACCTCTATGGCTGATGCCGGACTATGCAGCACCTGACTGCCGTTAATCAGGCTCATACCTTTTTCACTGCGGGTTACAACTACATTACCGATATTGAACTGCTGCCTTGCACTGCGCGCCATTTCCACAACGGCCGCATCTTCATTGTCACGCTGGCAGCCCGCCGCCTCACACATTTCTTTCAGATTAGGCGTAATAAAATCACAGCCATAATATTTGCTCCAGTCGGCACCTTTCGGGTCGATTAATACCGGAATATTATATGCCTTACCCTGTTTAATGACCCACTGACAGAAACTGTCGGAACATACTCCCTTGGCATAATCAGACACGATAATACCGTCAAGACCATCATCTAAAAGATTCTCTAACCACTGGCTGAGAGCTGTTATTTCTTCCGGATATAAATCGCCCGTTTCTTCAAAATCAAGACGCAGCATCTGCTGATTGCCGCCTAAAACACGGAGTTTGGTAATTGTCTTTCTCTTGCTGCTGCTTACTAAGCCGCTGTGGTCAATGCCGGCATCATCCATCAAATTTTCCAATAAACTGCGGTTTTCATCATCACCGGTAACGCCGCCCATATAGACCTTGCATTCGAGGTATGCCAAATTAGCTGCTACATTGGCTGCCCCACCTAAAACCGATTTAATGCTGTTAATCTTTGTCACCGGTACCGGTGCTTCCGGCGAAATGCGTTTTACCTCACCATGAAAATATCTGTCCAGCATCACATCGCCAATGACGGCAATTTTCAGCTGCTGTATTTTTTCAGTTAAGAAGGTTGTCGCAGCAAAACCTGCCATATCATTCACCATCCACCAGTTCACACAAAATATGCCCAATCAAAATATGCATTTCCTGCGCTCTGGCAGTAACCTGGGCAGGCACAGCAATACACTCGTCACACAGCTCCGCAAGTTTTCCGCCGCCGGCTGCCGTCATCCCAACGCAATACATGCCTTTAGTTTTAGCCAATTCCACAGCCTGCACAACATTAGGACTGTTGCCGCTGGTGGATATACCTACCAATACATCACCCGCCTGTCCCAATGCTTCTACCTGACGGGCAAAGACACGGTCAAAGCCATAATCATTGCCAACTGCTGTAAGAATCGAAGTATCAACAGTCAGGGCAATAGCAGGCAGCCCCTGTCTTTCTTTCTGAAAGCGTCCTACAAATTCAGCAGCCAGATGCTGGCTGTCAGCTGCGCTGCCGCCGTTACCGCAGAACAGTACCTTATGACCATTGGCAAGAGCTTGTTTAATTGCAGCAGCAATACGTTCAATCTGCTGTAAAATGTCGCTCTGCATCACAGCAGCAACGACTTCCATATGTTCTGCAAATCTTTGTCTGATAACTTTATCCATACTCTACCTCATTACCAGTTAGTGAACTCATATTTGATTTCAAAGGAATCATCATCTTTATAATGCTCTTTCTGATATTCTAAAGAAATTTGCCAGCAGCAGAAACGATGTGTCCACCTGTAGTCTGTTTCATAATTTTTATTCCGATCCAAATCATAACGATTAATAATGGTAAAAACATTTTTATCATCCATAATATACTGAAGACCATTACGCAATTCTGTTTCCATATCAGGCTGATCATAATTAAAAAGATCAGTAGTAAAATCTTCTTTATACCAGCCTACCCAAGTATTCCATTTATCGCTTATTTTCTGGCCTAAAGTTGCATAATAAACATTGGTAGAATTAGTTTCGCCAGTTTCACTTTCATGTACCCATTTTTTACCAATAGTCATATCCAATGTTGTATTAGAACTGTTAAACAGATAAATTCTGTCATGATTCAAAAAGGCCCCATATTCCGTATGCCAGCTCCGCTTGCCAGTGTTTTCATCTTTCCATAAGCCATGTTCAGCATAAAAACTGTAAGAAAGAGGCAGCTTGTCTGTAAAATGATGAGGTTTATAATCAAATCTTAAATTTGTCTGCTTTTTAACCCATTCATCATCATCCTCAACCCATCCATTTTCAAATCTTACAGTAAAATTTTTTTCATTTTGCCGTGCACCAAACAAAGGTTTATAGCCATCTTTGGAATAATAATTAATATCAGCATAAATAACTGTTTTATCACCTACAGGACGTTCATAAGATAAATTTATATATGCCCCTTTATCACTATCTTTAAACCCAACATGAGGCATAAGCCGTTCTTTGTTGTTATCTGTAAGATCATTTTCCCATACATCTCTGGAATATATGTGCTTGCCGCGTACCCACACCTGTACATCACGGGCAATCATTTTCTCTCCCGGATATATCTCAAATGTCTTTGCCCTGATTTCCAGACAGGGAGGATTTTTAACTGCAGGACATCTGGTAGTAGAACCACCTTCGTCTAAGACCATTTTATCGGGATATATTGTTCCATGAGGTGCTTTAAAATAGTCTTTACTGTTCTCACCAAATAATTCTTTTAATTCACCTGTTTTACTGTTGAAGTTATAATAAGCCCATCTGGCATTAGTTTCTGCACCAGCTTCGACCAGCTTACCACCTTCCAGCAACCAGATATCGCCAGTCTTCATATTGCCTTTAACCATGGTAGTATAAATATCCTGACCACCCTGACTAACTTTCACATTTCCTTCAGCATGAAAATCACCACTGACCTGATCATATACAGCATGCTCGCTTAGCAAAGTAATAGGCATACCTTTTTCCTTATCCAGTTCAGCACGATGTTTTACTGCAGTATTAGGTGCATTCTGCATCGGGCTTTCATACACGGAATCTCCCTGATTAGCAAATTGCTCAGCATAAGCAGGTAGACAAAGACCCAACGCCAGAGCCGTTGCCAAAATAATTTTATTCATAAAATATCTCCTTTAAGTAAAAAAGCATATAAATATCCACTTAATATTATATCACAAAAAAATAAAAAGCTCACTTTTCAGTGAGCTTTTTACAATTTTTTTAGAAACCCTGATACACAACGCCCTGAATAGCAGTGTCAGCAGTAGTCTGCACATAAGTAGTGCTGCCTACAGGAATAGTCACAGACTTGCCTTTGACAAAAGCACCGCCTACGGCACCGATAGGCCCGAGGATAATCATACCGCCGATAGTAGCACCGGCAGCACCGGCAATAGACTCAGCCTGCTGCTTAGCCAAATCGCCGACAAAAATGGGAATAGCAGTACCATCTACTGCATAGATATTGGTAAAGTCAATATCTATTCTGGCATCTTTGCCAAAAATACCGGGCTGTACAACTTTTTTCACCTTACCTATACCGGTAGCGCCTTTAGGAATTACAAGCACATCATTAACATACAAATTATCTGCTGCCTTAAAATATACGGAATCACCTTCACGGCTCATTTTGCTGGTAAGTTCCTGGGTAAATTCAATCTGCAGCACAGAATCTTTTGGCAGAACAACTTCCTGTACCGGTACAACACCGTCTTCATAAGAAGCAAGCTTCAGCAATTCTTCCAAACGTCCGGAAAGGGAACCTTCCATTACTTTGCCGTTCAACAGTCTCTCCACTGCTTCGACACGTGATTTTGCCGGTCCGCCGGACATACTTTCGTTAAAACGCCATTCTACCACATTAAGACGGGTAGCAAAAGAGGCTTCACCATTAGAAGGAGACCCTTCCAGATAGTCATACATATTATCAATACGGTCTAAAATAGGATCAGCTGTCACAGTACCGTAAACATCATCTTCGATACTGTCCATACGCTGAATCAAAGACCCGCTCTGTTCCGTACCATAAAGCATTTTTTCCATTGAAGTAATCTTATCGGCCGCCGGAATAGAGATATTATCCTCCGCAAAAACCGGCATGACCGCATTTAAACAGAAAATGAAGGTCATTATAAGTGTCAGAACGCGCTTTTTCATGTTAATCCCTCCACACGGAAAATTTTATAATCCTATTGTAACATACATTCAACAGGAAATACAGTTTTACTCAAAATGTATACAACTTTTACTTAATTACTTTTTATAAGCAGCCAAAGTATTTTTTATCGACTCCGTAATTTCATCCATCTTGGCAAAGCGGCGACGATGCTGGGCCCTTTTGGACGGTTTCAGTTCTTCCATGGATTTACGATATTCCTCAATCGGCAATTTGTAAAACCGTTTATCTTCACATTGTACGCCTTCACATTCCTGCCAGAATTCATCCAAAGAAGTCTTTAATTTGCGGTCACGGCGTATATGGTTCATGGCATAATAGCCTTCATTGGCAACGGCATAAATATGCTTCGCTCCCATATTTTCTGCTATATTACGGATACCATAAAAGATCAGATTCTTAGTTCTGTAGCCATAGAAAGCCTTGGTAAGGCCTTTGATGATTTCACTGCCGTTAGGTGTACCCTGCAGCGCACCAATATAGAGAGAAGGCTCACCTGCCTTATCTTTACCCAGCCAGAACATTATTTGATACAATTCCTCATTTTCATAATTCAGTACTAACGAAAGACAGCCTTCCTTACGCTGCCCGCCATGAAATAACAAATCCATTCCAAGCGGTTTATCAAGATAAGTATCTTCCCAAACGCGTAAACGCTGATTGTCTGCATATAATCGCTCCAAAAGCCGCGGTTGAAAGCGTTCTTCCAGATACAAAATATGATTTTTTACCAGTTCTGTACGTTCAGCCCATTTTGAATTTTTATAAAAAAATGAACGTGTTATCTGCTCCACAAAAGACGGCGTTCCATGCAGCATTCTCTGCCGCAATTCGCCGGTAGCAAAAAACTCCAAAATATCATCCATGTACCGAGTATGTAAATGGCAGCGTGTCATAAAGACGATATAACGCTTCCATTCTTTCAGGATATGAGTTTTATACAGACTTTTTCCTACATATTGCAATATTTCTTTATTCATAAAGTACCTCGCACTAAAATCTTATAGCCTAATTATAACACAAAAACTCCCGTTATTCAGCAATAACGGGAGTTGTACACTATTTACTTACTGTGCTTTTAAAGCTCTTTCCATTTCCAGTCGTACCTGGCGTCCCCACTGCTCATTCAGCCAGTCCCAACGGGAAGTCACAGCCTCCGGAGCTTTAGCATTGGAACTTATCCTATGACTGTAATCTTTGCCGGTAATAGCATTGTATGCTACTGCCTGCCCTTTTAAATTCAAAACAAGCGTTCTTTCTTCTGATGAAGGTCTCACCGTCTTGCTCAATTCGTCAAGCTGCATGGCAATAACTATATCCACGCCACCGTCAACAGCAATACTGCGCAGCTGAGCAGCACTTGGCAGTTTGCCATTAAGTTGAACGGCATCGATTGCTGCAGTCAGTTTATCATTCTCTACCAGCACAAATCCTTGCTGCCTTTTTAAAGTACCCATAGCTTCTTTATAAAACACCTGATTAGCCAGCTCATTATCAGTATTGTTAATCAGCGGAAGCAAGGCAACAGTCGCTGCTTCCACAGCGCCAAAGCATGGAAGACTCAGACAGACTGTCATTAACGACATTATAAGATATCGAATAATTTTTTTCATACAGACACATCCTTTAATTATAAATATTTATTATATATTTTATCACAGATAACACTCTGCAAACAACACAAAAAACAAAAAGCAGGACAGCTCATTGCCATCCTGCTATCATAAAGCGATTATTTACCGGACAAAATGCGATCCATTTCCAGTCTTACGCTGCGACCCCATTCTTCATGAACCCAATCCCAACGTGCAGTTACTGCTTCCGGAACAATTTTGTCGTTATAAATTCTGTGTTTGTAGAATTCACCAGTCAATCTGTTATAAGCAACAGCATAACCCTGCAAATCAAGCTGCAGTTTATTTTCTTCACTGGACATAATTACATCATCTTCCAGCTTATCAAGCTGCATAGCGATTACGATATCTACATCACCGTCTTTTGCAATAGCCTGCAGAGCTCTTTCTCCCGGCAGAGCACCATTTGCAGTTTCTTTTTCAATAACAGCAGTCAGCTTGTCATTTTCTACCATAACAAAACCTCTTTTGCTGTTCAAAACAGCCATAGCCTGTTTGTAGAACACCTGATTAGCCAGATCGTCTCCCTGCACATTATTTACCAACGGCAGCAAGGCAACAGTTGCTGCCTCTGCAGCATTAATGCCGGGAATGGCAAAGCATACTGCCATTACAGTCATTACTAAATAACGTAAAATTTTTTTCATTATAATTCCTCCCAAAAATGCAAATTTATATGTATATATCTTATCATATTTCCCTAAAAAATACACTATATTTTATTATCACAAAAATAAAAAACAGAACGGTAAAACCGTTCTGTTTTTTATCTATATTTTAGAACATGAAAGTCAGATCGCTCCAGATAATCTGGTCATCTTTTTTACTGTCCATTTTGCTTTCAGTATCATAGTAAGCAACAGTGCCGACAATATTTTTGGCAAAGGTATAATTAGCAGCTACTCCATAACCTTTAAAGCCTTCAAAGCCAAAGGTATTGGCATCAGTAGTATGTGCTCCTGCGATATAAGTCTGTCCGCCCTGATTATAATATTTACCCCACAGACCCCAGCTGCCAACTTCGTCTGCCTGTGCTCCTTTATAGGAGATACCTACTACATAACCAGTGTCATCCAATTTGTCGGCTGCTTTACCTTCATGACTCATATCACCTTTAAGATACATGGCATCAAGAGTAACATCACCAACATTATACGCTGCTCCTGCATACCAAATGCCGTTATCTAAACCTGTATCTTTAGCAGTGCTATACATATCTTTAAAATTAACATAACCACCCATTAAATTCAGTTTATTGCTGAGTGCAGCATTCACTTCCACGCCCGCATAATTACCATAGGAACCTTTTTCATCCTCATGTTCAAAGTCAGAAGCTTTGCCGGCAAATCCGGTAACCTGAATTTTATCTCCATATGTTACCTGCACTCCATCTGCATCAGTATCATAAATATTACCGTCTGCAACATACAGATTATAACGTCCAGCAGTTACATCCAGTCCGCCCAATCTGCCTTCAAGATAAGCACGTTTAAAGCTTGTGCTTTCGTCGCCATTATCGTTGCCAAAATTCTGGGTATTTTCAATCATACCAGTATAGCTCCAGTTATCATTTATTTGTCCATTTACCCAGAGACGGGAACGCAAATCATTGGTATAACCTTCTGCATGAGAATCTGCATAACGGTAACGCACTTCGCCAGTAATTTTTACATTGTCGGCTTTCTTTTCGAGCTTAGCCACACGAACACCAAGACTGTCCAGTTCATCAGCAAATTCTGCTGCCAGTTTGTCCACGTCTGCGCCTTTGGCCATAGCTTTGGCTACGATTTGTGCCATTTCATAACGTGTCATCAGTTTGTTGCCGCCAAAAGTACCATCAGGATATCCTTCCACAATACCTGCCGCAGCAAGTTGGCTAACGCTGTCATATGCCCAGTGGCCAGCCGGTACATCAGAAAAAGGATTTGCCGCATACGCGGAAGCAGTTACACCTAAAGCCATTGCCATGGCTAATACTAAAGATTTTTGCATGATAAATTCCTCCTCAGGAAATAAATATTAAAATCTTACTGCTCTACATGCTTTTATATTTTACTCAGAGTTGCCTTGTTTCCTCTAAATAACTTTAAATTATATGTGTATTAGCAAGATTATATTTGCAATTTATCATGTTTTTTATTTTTTTGCAAGTTTTTTATGAGTTCAACTTTCTATTCAAAAATTACAACTTTACGTATTATACTTAACTTTTAAATACAGTATTTTATTTTTCCAGTATTTTTTATACAAACAATGTATAACAATACTATAATTAAATTTTTTAAAGAAAAAGCAGGACAACCTAAGTTGTCCTGCTTTAAAATATCACTTATAAAATTAGAAAGTGAAGTAGAGGTCAGCAACGATACGTTGGTCGTCTTTGTCAGTAAGTTTAGATTCGGTATCGTACCAAGCCAGGTTACCAACAATGTTTTTAGCGAAGGTGTAGCTTGCACATACGCCATAACCTTTGAATCCTTCGAAGTCAAAGTAGTTAGCATCAGTAGTATGGTTCCAACCTACGTAAGTTTGACCGCCTTGATCGTAGTATTTAGCCCACAGACCCCAGCTGCCAACTTCATCAGCAACTGCACCTTTGTAAGACAGACCAATTACATAACCATCATCGTCAAGTACATCAATGTCATGATCATCATAGCTCATGTCACCTTTCAAATACATAGCGCTGGCAGTTACATCACCAACAGTATAAGTTGCACCAACGTGCCAGATAGCATTGTCAAGTTCACTATTGCTTACTACCATGTCTTTAAAATTCACATAGCCAGCAGCAAGGTTCAAACCTTTAGCAACATCAGCAGAAACCACACCGCCTGCATAGTTACCACCAGTAGTTCCTTCATAGCCAAATTCATTAGTAGGATCAGTTGCTTTACCAGCAAAGCCAGTTACTTTCACATTGCTGCCATAAGTAACTTCTACACCGTCAACACGGTCATCATAAATATTGCCATCTGCAAACACAGCATTGTAACGGCCTGCAGTTACATACAAACCACCCAGTTTACCATTCAGATAAGCACGCTGGAAATCGGTATCTTCATCGCCATTATCGTTTTCAAAATCTTGGATGTTCTGCAGCATACCAGTGTAAGACCAGTCATCATTTACCTGACCAGTTACCCAGATACGGGAACGCAGAGTGTTATTATCATTGCCGTTCAGGTCGCTGTCCTGATAACGATAACGAACTTCACCGGTAATCTTTACGTTGTCAGCTTTCTTTTCGAGGTTAGCAACGCGAACACCGAGGGTATCCAGTTCGTCAGCAAATTCTGCTGCCAGTTTATCTACATCAGCGCCTTTTGCCATAGCTTTTGCTACGATTTGTGCCATTTCATAACGGGTCATCAGTTTGTCGCCACCGAAAGTGCCGTCAGGATAACCATCAACTACGCCAGCTGCAACAAGTTTGTTTACGCTGTCATATGCCCAGTGGCCAGCCGGTACGTCGGAGAACGGATTTGCAGCGTATGCGGATGCAGTTACGCCAAGAGCCATTGCCATTGCAAGTACTAAAGATTTTTTCATGTCTATTTCCTCCCAAGGAAAATAAATTTAGCTTTTGCTCAGCCTGCCGAAAAAATCTCTGAAAATTTCTTACCTGCAAGAGTTGCCTTGTTTCCTCTGCTAACAAATTTTCTTTAATCTCATCGGTTAGCCTATGCAAAATCTATATTCAGAGAATAGCATATTTTTTACATTTTTGCAACAAACTCTTCATATTTTCCAGGTCATTTTTACTTATTTTACTTTATTTATATAATTCAGATACTTTTAGCAAGTTTTTGTTTTTTATTTTAATATCATTGTTTTTATTTTTGCTACAAACATTTCTTGCATCAAGCATAAATATTTATTTTAAAACCATTATATTCAGAAGTATTATATTCAAACATCATATCCATAACTATATCCAGATCTTTATAAATAGTTTTTTATCTTACAATAGCATACAAAAAGGGACAGCGTACGCTGTCCCTTGAAAATTTGTGTGAAGTTGTTTACTAATCCTAAGATTAGAAAGTGAAGAGCAGTTGAGACCAGATGGTTTGAGAATCGCCGGAATCATCTTTACCTTCAAGGTCGTACCATTCAACTTGACCAACGATGTTTTTAGCAAAGGTATAGTTAGCAAAAATGCTGTAACCTTTGAAACCAGTCATTTTATCAGCCTTACCATTCATGGTATGATCCATATAAGTAACAGCACCTTGATCATAGTATTTAGCAACTAAGCCCCAAGAACCAACATCGGAAGCTTTAGCCCCTTTATAGGAAGCAGTTACTACATAACCATCATCGTCTCCATCATAATCATCAGCATCGCCATTCAGGTACATAGCACCTAATTTTACATTTTTATCAAATGCATAATTTGCACCAACATGCCAGATTTCAACGTCACCATCTGCATAGCCACCAGCCTCATAAACATCATTCCAATCGGAATAACCAGCAGCCAAAGACAATTTGCTCAGTTTGCCGCTTACTTCTGCATAAGCAACATCAGCTTTGTCAACACGTACTACAGTAGAAGGAGTAGCTTTACCATAACCAGCTACTAATTTAACATCTTTGCCATAAGAAGCTTGGATGCCATCAAAGCGGGTATCGTAGATGTTACCATCTGCCCATTTCCAGTTGTAACGACCAGCCTGAACAGCAACGCCACCCAGTTTACCATTTACATATGCACGTTGGAAATTAGTATCTTCATTTCCTTTATCATCATTAAATTTTTGCTGATTTTCAATCATACCAGTATAGGTCCAGTCATCATTCACCTGACCGGTTACCCAGATACGAGTACGCAGGGTATTTTCCCAAGAATCAAAATCATCATTGCTGTCTGCATAATGATAGCGGATTTCGCCGGTAATCTTTACGTTATCAGCTTTTTTCTCGAGGTTAGCTACGCGAACACCGAGGGTATCCAGTTCATCAGCAAATTCTGCTGCCAGTTTGTCTACGTCAGCGCCTTTTGCCATAGCTTTTGCTACGATTTGTGCCATTTCATAACGGGTCATCAGTTTGTCGCCACCGAAGGTGCCGTCAGGATAACCATCAACTACGCCAGCTGCAACAAGTTTGTTTACGCTGTCATATGCCCAGTGGCCAGCCGGTACGTCAGAGAACGGATTTGCAGCGTATGCGGATGCAGTTACGCCGAGAGCCATAGCCATTGCGAGTACTAAGGATTTTTTCATGTCAATTTCCTCCTCTTGGATAAGAGATATTTATTTTTATAAAATCTCCCGTCAAAGAAGTCTCCGCTGCAAAAGCCTGTAAGAGTTGCCTTGTTTCCTCTACTGTTCTGCCCGCTTCGTATCCTTTGTCAAGAAATCCTATAAACCAAGAAATGTGTAAAATAGATATTTTTGCGAGTTATTTTACAGTCATATTATAACTCGTCATTTTTCAAAAAGCAAGCAAATAATTCATCATTTAAAAATTCTGAAAATTTTTCTTTAATTCTCTAAGTCCAGTATTCATGGGATATTTCACGGATATTAGATGAAAAATTCCTGCCAATACTTCACAACTGACTAATTAGTCCGCATAAAACTGTTAAAATTTCCCGCAGTAAAATTTCTTTATTTTCATACAGATATAAATTCATTGACTGATATTTTATTTTATTATATAATTAAATTCTAATGGAGAGGTGGCCGAGTGGTTGAAGGCTCTAGTCTTGAAAACTAGCGAGGTGCAAGCCTCCGTGGGTTCGAATCCCACCCTCTCCGCCAAAAAATTGCAAAATACCTGTTGCCAAAACGCAAAATATCAGCTATAATAAACAGGTAGTCTTACGGAGTGGTACTCAAGCTGGCTGAAGAGGACGGTTTGCTAAATCGTTAGACGGTTTACCCCGTGCGTGGGTTCGAATCCCACCCACTCCGCCACCATCAAAGGTTCTGAGCTTTCAGGAATTTTCCTGGAAGCTCTTTTTTTATGCTTTGGGTGCTAATTTGGGTGCAAAATAATTTTTTTAAATATCACTTTGACTTACATATTTGTATGAAGAAAGAAGAAAACCCGTAAGGCTAAATCCTTACGGGTTTTCTTATTTTAAGCGCTACTATACTGCTCAGGTCAACCCATCTTGAACATATCCTTTGCCACCGTACTTAACAAAGGGTAGCTAACCTTGCTCGTAACAAGCCGCTGTCGCACAATACTTTCAGCGGTCGTCACGGCACTCACGGCAGGGTCGATGACAGGAATACCTAAAATTTCGCTCAGGGGCTCTGCCATACCTAAAAACGAAAGGCAGCCTAATACGATTGCTTCCGTATGCTGCTCTTCAATCAGCTGCCGTCCGCAGGCAACCAGCTTTTGCAAGGCAGCCTCGCGCTCCTGCCAGATGGAAATCCCTGCCAAATCAGCAGCAGCGATTGCGCCGATGCGGGAAGCATCCACCCCCAGCGTATGTAAAAACAATCTTTTCTCCGGTATGCGTGAAGCGTCCGTCAAGATGACACCAAAGCTGCGGCAGATATTCAGCGCGGCCAGACACGCTGCCTGCGCGCCGCCGATAACGGGAATCTGCAGTGCTTCACGGCAGGCGTCGATAACCGGATCGCTGAAGCAGTACAGCACCACGGCATCAAAACCAGCATTCTGCGCCTGCATGGCCAGCCTGACAATTTCAGGCCCTGCCAACGCCACATCCAGCGCAGAATTTATCTCCACCCGTGAATCTTGCAGGCAGACCATAGCAAGCTCCGTATCAGGCGCTACGTACTGTTGCAAAATACGCAGGCGTACATCCATTTCTTCTTGCGTAACACCATAATCAGGGTTAATAATCATTATCTTCATCATCTTATGCCTCAGGCCAGAATAGTTGAAAGGAACTTACGCGCGCGTTCCGTCTGCGGATGCGCAAAAAATTCTTTCGGTGTATTGCTTTCTATTAAATAGCCCTCATCCATAAAATGAATAACATCGGAAACATCACGGGCAAAACCCATTTCATGAGTTACCAGTACCATGGTAATGCCGGTATTGGCAAGTCCCTTGATAACATCAAGTACTTCCTTGACCATTTCCGGGTCGAGGGCAGAAGTAGGCTCATCCAACAGCAATACTTCCGGCTCCATGGCCATGGCACGGGCAATTGCTACACGCTGCTTCTGACCGCCGGAAAGCCTGCTGGGATATTGGTCTGCCTTATCGCCGAGACCTACCATCTGCAGCAGCTTCAAAGCCCTGGCTTCTGCATCGGCGCGATTCAATCCATTAACCACCCGCGGCGCATAAGCTACGTTTTGCAGTGCCGTCATATTGGCGAATAAATTAAAATGCTGGAAAACCATGCAGGCATTTTTGCGGATATCCTCAATTTTAACTTTGCCGTCTAAAATATTAGTTCCATCGAAGAAAATTTTACCGCTGTCCGGACGTTCCAAAAGATTCAGACAGCGCAAAAGAGTTGATTTGCCGCTGCCGGAAGGCCCGATAATGGTTACAACTTCACCTTTATTTATTGTCAGAGAAATATCTTTTAAAACCTGCAATTTGCCAAAGTTCTTCGCAAGATGTTCAACCTTAATCACTTACGCGCACCTTCCTTTCCAGATAAGCGCCAAGCAGATTAAGCAGCATTACCAGTACATAGTAGACTGCTGCCGCAACAATAAAGGCCTCAAAGGCGCGGAAAGTCTTTGCCTGAATCAGGTCTGCCCAGCGCAGGGTATCGGCAACGCCGATAACGGAGACCAGACTGGAGTCTTTCAGCAGCATAATGCTTTCATTAACCAGCGACGGCAGAGCATTTTTAATAGCCTGCGGCAGGATAATATCCAGAATAAAGCGGTGTGTCGGCACGCCTAAAGACATGGACGCCTCCCACTGCCCACGGTCTACGGAAAGAATGCCGCCGCGCAGCGCTTCGGAAATATAAGCGGCGGAATTAAGGCCAAAGGAAAGAACACCTGCTTCGAGCGCACTGATGGTATAACCAGTCAGCTGCGGTGTAGCAAAATAAATCAGCATGAGCTGTACCAGAAGCGGCGTACCGCGGAAAATGGAAATGTAGGCCTTCGCCAGAAAGGAAAAAACACGGTTATGGGAAAGAGTAATCAGGGCAAGGATAAAACCGCCTAAAAACCCGATAAGGGTAGAGAAAAAAGTAAATTTAATCGTAATCCATACTGCAGAAGCCAAAAGCGGCAGATACGGATCTAAAACAGAAAAATCAAGCATGAATTATACTCCTTTAAGCTAAAGCCCGGCAACGCACCTGCGCCGCCGGGTTATTGTCATTTTACAGACTATTTTTTTACTATATCCAGTTTGGCAACAGCGTCTTCATATTGTTTGGTTGCCGTTTCGCCCAGATGTTTAACTAAAATCTTATGCATTTCGCCGTTTGTCTGCATTTCTTTCAAAATACCGTTAATCTTTTCAACGTCTTTGGAATCTTTAGGCAGCGCGATAGCGAAAGTATCTGCATAAACGATGGGCAGATTAAGCGTATGCATCTCCAGCTTATCATTCTGGCTGACAAAAACAGCAGCCTGCGCAGCATCAAACAAACCGGCAGCAAGGCGTCCGTTTAAAATATCCTGAACAACCAGCGGCGTATTATCCAGTTCTACAACATCAATACCACCGGCATCTTTTAAATCCTGTACATAAGTAGTCCCCATAGAAGCACCGGCTTTTTTGCCCTGCAGTTTATCAAAGCTGTCATAACCCGCATTCTTCAGGCAGATTATTGCTTTCATCGGATAGTAATAGGGTTCGCTGAAAGCAAGTACCTGCTTACGTTCATCAGTCGGGCTGATGGCAGATACAATCATGTCTGCACGTCCGCTTTGCAGTGTAGGCACTAATGAAGCAAATTTCATATCGGTAAAAGTAACATCTTTACCCAGTTTTTTACCAATATAACGTGCAATATCAATATCAATGCCTACATAATCATGGGTTCCTTCCTTAACAGCTTCAAATGGCGGGAAAGTAGCGTTAATAGCAATATTCAGCTTGCCATTTGCAGCATCCTTCGGAGCATCAGCCTTATCATTACCGCCGCAGCCTGCTGCAGCAAGCACAAATAAGGCAAGCGCACCTAAAACAAGTAATTTTCTGGTCAATTTTTTCACAAACATTTTGTATACCCCTCTCATCTTTATTTAGCAAAGGCTTGCGCCCTTATGCAAACTCCGTAAAACCGTTCTGAGACAATACCCAGCGAGCAGCCTGCTCATCAGTGCAAAGCCATGCCCCATTATCTTTGGCATAACGGATGAAATCACGCAGTGCACGTACATAACCTGGCCGACCGATAAACTGAGGATGCATAACAAAGTTCATCATGCGTCCTTCATCTGCCAGTCCGGCAAATTCTTCCATCCAGATTTCCGTCATTTCGCGCCCACTGCGCAGATAATGATGTTCCGGTGCCTGGATGGTGTACATATCATAGCTGGTATCATCCACAATACCGTCTTTGGGCAGTTCCACAATCGGCACAGTTTTGCCGTTAATTTTATGTAAAAACGGGCCATCGTTATTACGCCAGTTCGACGAATAAATATACCCTCTGTCAAGCCAGAGCTGCAGATGAAAATCATATACATACCCATCCGGAGCCCGGTTGCCAACAGGTCGTTTGCCGGTAATACCCTCAATAATACTCTCTGCTTTTTCCATCAGGGCGTTTTCTTTTTCATAGGTATCATAAACCTCATGCAGATAGCCGTGATAAGCAATTTCATGCCCGCAGGAAGCAATACATTTAATCACTTCCGGATGAATCTCTGCAGTATAGGCAGTAGTAAAAAATGTCGCCTGCTGACGTTCTTCCTCCAGCATCCGTAAAAGGCGCGGAATCCCCTGCTTAACAGCGTACAGGCCACGGCTTAGATTAGATGGATGGTTTTTGTTGATTTCATTACGCGTCAGCCATAAGGTTTCAGCATCAATATCAAAGGAAAGCATAAGCGCCATGCGCTTATAATCAGGCCAGAGCATCAAAGTCAGCCTCCTTTCCATTGTACGCCAGTACATAACGGGCTACCTGCTCACAGCTGGCAATCCACGCCCCGTTCTGGCGCATATACAGGATAAGCTGCTCCAGCATACGTATCCGGCTGGAACGCCCTATAAGCTGCGGATGCAGTTTCAGACACATAATCTTGTCGCCTTCATTGGCCAACTCGTCAAAAGCATCCTTCCACATCTTGTAAACATAGCTTGCCGGATAGCAGCAGGTAATCGGATGGGCATCTGCATAGGAAAAATAGAAAAACGAAAAATCATCAAAGCCCGGTTCTGTCGGCAACTCCACAACAGGCTGCTCACCTGCATGGATATACGCCCAGTCGCAGTCTTTCAAAGTCGAGCTATATAGATAGCCACGCTTTTGCATCAACTTTACAGCATAGGTCTGCATGGCATCCAGCGGTGCACGGTGTCCGATAACCTTTCTGCCGCTGATGGCTTCCAAAATACTTTCTGCCTTAGCCATGTTAGCTTCTTCTTCCGCTTCCGCTATGCCAAGACGCGCGTCATGACTGTACCCGTGATACGCAAGCTCATGCCCCTGCGCAGCAATTTTTTGCACTTCTGCCAGATACTTTTCAGCCACTATTCCAGGCACAAAAAACGTCGTCTTGATGCCTTGCCGCTCCAGCATATCAAGACAGCGCTGCAATCCCTCATGCGGGCCATACTGGCCGCGTGAGATATCAGAAAAACCCAGCTTATCCTGCCCGGTTACAGAATAGCGCAGATATTCAGCATCAAAATCAAAGGTCAGCAGCACAGCAATACGTTTGCCATGCGGCCATCTTATACCGTCACCGTTTTTCAAGGTGATCAATTATCTTTCCTCCCATTCAAAAGGTGTATTTTAAAAACTTGCATTTGCATTTTTATTAGTATT
The DNA here is from genome assembly GCA_949285135.1 of uncultured Phascolarctobacterium sp. Classification (GTDB taxonomy): domain Bacteria; phylum Bacillota; class Negativicutes; order Acidaminococcales; family Acidaminococcaceae; genus URXU01. The sequence continues at coordinate 166,580 of CASDXO010000013.1, read as the reverse complement.
GAAATTATATCACAATGCTGTTTAATAAACAATTTAATCTAAATATATAACTCGGTATTTTACCGTCAACCATATACTTACCAAAGTGTACTTTCCTTCATGTTTTATTTACTTGCAGACATACAATTAAATTTTAGAAATTCTTGCTATTAATATACTTAGCACTATCCGATTGCTATCTGTCTTAATGGTACAAATTATGAATTAGGTAATAAGCAGAAATCAACTTTGTTGACGGCGGTATGGAAATTTAAAACAGTCTCTACAACACAAAAGCCTGCGGCTATACCGCAGGCTTTTGTATTGACGACTAAATACTTGTCCGGATACATATTTTCTTTTACAATATACTTTAAGGAGGAATGACCATGAGTAAATACATTATGGCTCTGGATCTCGGCACTACCAGCTGCCGCTGCATCCTGTTCGATAAAAATGGCCGCATCTGCAGCGCGGCGCAGAAAGAATTTACCCAGTACTTTCCGCAGCCCGGCTGGGTGGAGCATGACGCGGAGGAAATCTGGGCGACGCAGATGGGTTTAATGTACGAAGCAATGAGCAAGCTTGATATTACCATCAAGGATATTGCTGCTATCGGCATCACCAACCAGCGTGAAACTACCGTACTCTGGGACAAGGCTACCGGCCGCCCCGTACATAAAGCCATTGTCTGGCAATGCCGCCGCACGTCCGGCTACTGTGACGAGCTCAAACGCATGGGCATGGCAGAATTTTTCCGTGCCAAAACCGGTCTGGTGCTGGACGCCTATTTTTCTGCAACCAAGCTGCGCTGGCTGTTGGATAATGTACCTCATGCCCGCAAGCGCGCAGAAAAAGGCGAGCTGCTGTTCGGTACCATCGACAGCTGGATTATCTGGAAACTGACCGGCGGCCAAGTCCATGTAACGGATTATTCCAACGCTTCCCGCACCATGCTGTTTAACATCCATACCCTGCAATGGGACGATGACATCCTGCGGCTTTTAAATATTCCCGCTGCCCTACTGCCAAAAGTAAAGCCCTCCAGCTGTGTTTATGGTGTAACGGATGCCAAGCTGTTCGGCGATGAAGTTCCTATCGCCGGAGCCGGTGGCGATCAGCAATGCGCCCTGTTCGGGCAAACCTGTTTTGAGCAGGGCGAGGTAAAAAACACCTACGGCACCGGCGGCTTTATGCTGATGAATACCGGCACCGCGCCGGTAAATTCTCATAACGGACTTGTTACCACTATCGCCTGGGGCGTGGACGGCAAAGTAGAATACGCACTGGAAGGCTCTATCTTCGTTGTCGGCGCTGCTATCCAGTGGCTGCGTGACGAGTTGGGACTTATTCGCGATGCAACCGATTCGGAGCAGCTGGCACGCTCTGTTACAGACTCTAACGGCTGTTACGTAGTGCCCGCCTTTGTCGGTCTCGGTGCGCCCTACTGGGATCAATACGCCCGCGGCGCTATCGTAGGCATTACCCGCGGCGTCAACCGCTGCCATATCATCCGAGCTACACTGGAATCCATTGCCTACCAGGTAAACGATGTGCTGCAGGCCATGCAGGAAGACAGCGGCATCAGCATTGCCTCGCTGCGCGTAGACGGCGGCGCCTGCGATAATGACTTTCTGATGCAGTTTCAGGCAGATATTCTCAATACTACGGTAGTACGTCCTCACTGCATTGAAACCACTGCCATGGGTGCAGCCTATCTGGCAGGACTTGCCGTAGGCTACTGGGAAAGTAAAGATGCTATTCGAGCTAATCATATTATCGCTGCAGAGTTTAAGCCTGCTATGGGCCAGGCTAAACGCGAAAACCTGCTGCAGGGATGGCATAATGCGGTAAAAGCGGCATCAGTGCGGATTTAAAAAGAAAATTTTATTTTTGTTTCACCAGCTTGAGAAGCTGCTATAATAGAGATGCACTAAGCTGCTTAACAATATTTTGGTTTTATTTTTCTGATGAGGAGGAAACTGTATGTTACTTAATGTAGAAGAATATTTGGACAATCTGAAAGAACTTGTCAACACAGAATCCCACAGTAAGATGCCTGAAGGCACACGCCAGGTAGCCATGATACTGAAAGAAAAATTTGACCAGCTCGGCTGGCACACAGAACTTATCGACATCGGCACTAAAGTTGGCCCCTGCCTGAAAGTTACCAATAAACCCTCAGACCATTATGATGTGCTGCTGCTGGGTCATATGGATACCGTCTTTCCCGCCGGAACAGTAGCTGAGCGTCCTTTTAAAATTGTCGGTGAACATTATACAGGCCCCGGTGCCAGCGATATGAAATGCGGCCTGCTGTATATGTATTATTTAGCCAAATATCGTACTGCTGCTAACCTGAAAGAAGAAGGCTCCATCTGCCTGCTGTTCAACCCTGACGAAGAAATAGGTTCTGCTGATTCCCGCCAGCTGATTGAACAGGAAGCAAAAAAAGCCGCTAACGTACTTATTATGGAATCTGCCCGTGCCAACGGAGCACTGGTAAATAAACGTAAGGGTATTTCTTCCTATGTTATTACTTTTAACGGTATCGCTGCCCATGCCGGGGTTGATCCTGACAAAGGTGCCAGCGCTATTAACGAATTTATCAGATGGGGTCAGGAAATTATCACTTTAGCCAATAAAGAAAAAGGCACCACGGTAAATATAGGTATTGTCAACGGCGGTACCGGAGCTAATATCATAGCCGATAAGGCTGTCTGTGAAGTAGACGTACGCATTACTGAAGTTACAGAAGCTATGCGTATTGACCAAAGAATTCGCGAACTCCAGCAGCATCCTTTTGACGCACGAGTCAAAGTGGACGTAGACGGCGGTTATAAACGCCCGCCCTTCAATCCTTCTGAAAAATCACTGGCTTTGTGCCATATGGCAGATGAAATTGCAGCTGAACTCGGTATCGACCTTGCCTGGACTGCCACTGGCGGTGGCAGCGACGGTAATTTCACTGCTGCACTCGGCATTCCCACTATCGACGGCCTCGGCCCCATCGGCGGTAACGCTCACTCTGAAAGAGAGTATGGCGAAATCAGCAGTCTTACTCCCCGCTTTGAACTGCTGTATAAAATCGTCGGCAAACTGACGCAAAACAGTACTTTATAAAATCTGCAATTAATTATATACTTTATTGTTACACGGAATATCGACAGCAAAAAACAAGGAGAAATCTTGGATTCTCCTTGTTTTTTATTTTGCAATTTTAACAGTATTAGCAGCATAATTTTTCCATTTATATCTGCATTTTATATTCTAATTTTGCATAATTATTATGCTGACTTGCATTTATCTATTTGCAGTAATATAATGGATTTTATGTTATATTATCAAAGATAAAGCTGGTGTTGTTATTTATGGAAGCAAATTATCCTCGTATCAAAGCTAATACCGCCATTTACTGGCGTACAATTTTTGTCATCTTTTTAGGCAGTATGGCTGCTTTTGGCGCCGAATACTGCGTGCAGCCTCTTATTCCTGTTATCGCCAAAGAGTTTATGCTGTCGCCTGCCAGTGCCAGCCTTGCCGTATCGGCAGGTCTTTTCGGCATGGCCATGTCCATGCTCTTTATCGCTGTTATCGGCCCCAGACTGGATCGCAAAAAAATAACCACTGCATCATTACTGCTGGCTGCTGCCTTTACTGTGATAATCGGTATCTGCAGCAATTTCTATCTTATCCTGCTGCTGCGTTTTCTGCAGGGTGTTATTCTGGCAGCCTTTCCGTCGCTTATAATTGCCTATATCAACGAAGAATTTGAACCCTCCAGTGTCGGCAGTGTTCTTGGCATCTACATAGGCGGCAATGCTATAGGCGGTCTGGCCGGGCGTCTTATTGTCAGCTCTATTGCGGACTTTTTCGACTGGCGTATGGGTCTTATCCTCATAGGCCTGCTTTATCTGGCTATTGCCTTGTCTGTTGGTTTCTTCCTGCCGAAATCACACCATAAAAATACCGGCTCCTTAAGCTTTAATCCCGGCAAGATTATCCGCAATATATTTTCCGATACTAAACTCCTGCTTATTTACCTGATAGGCTTTTGTGCCATGGGCTCCTTTGTTTCCGTATATAATTTTATTACTTACGTCCTGCTGCATGCGCCATATAATCTCAGCCAGACATTTATTGGCTGCCTGTTTTTCACCTATCTGGTAGGCTCTTTCAGTTCTGCCTATATGGGCAAGAAGTCCTACATCTGGGGTAATGGCAAAGTTATTGGTATCAGCGCCCTGTTAATGCTTATCGGCATCCTTATTACCATCCTGATGCCGTTGCTGTGTAAAATTACAGGCCTTATCATCTTTACCTTCGGGTTCTTCGGTTGTCATACCGGTGCATGCGGCTGGGTAGGCAAACTCAACAAAGGCGATAAGGCAGTTTCTTCATCCCTGTATATGTTCCTGTACTATACCGGTGCCAGTGCCCTTGGTACTCTGGGTGGCTTCTTTCTGGAGCATTACGGCTGGAACGGCGTAGTCGCTATGGTAACAACAGCTGAATGCATCTGCCTGCTGCTTTTAAGTACGGTCAACAGAATGATTAAAAAAGAAGACTGATACAAAAACCTGCAGAAAGCTTCTGCAGGTTTTTCTTTTGCTGTTTTTCACAGGCAACGCATTATCAGTGTTATCGTCGTTCCTTTGCCGACTTTGCTGTCAACTTCTAATGTTATTTCATGCTCATCAGCAATCCATCTGGCAATAGCCAGACCCAGCCCTGTACCGCCGCTGCTGCGGTTTCGATCGCTGTCTGCCCGGTAAAAGCGTTCAAAAATATGTGGCAGTTTATCCTTTTCAATACCAATGCCTGTATCGGCAATACGAATAACAGCCTGTCCTTCCTGTTCACAGCAGCTGAGGGTTATGCTGCCGCCTGCAGGAGTATATTTACTGCTGTTATCAACAAAAATGCGCAGCAGCTGCCGGAACAATACCGGATCTGCATTTATCTTTAGCGGTTCGCACTCACTGATACTTACATGCAGCTGCGGTGCCAGCATTTCCGCTTCTTTGGCTGTTTCTTCCAATATGGCATCAAGCTCCAGTACTTCCTTATGAACAGCCTGCCTTTTTTGGTCGGCACGCGCCAAAAACAGCAATTTCTCTATCAGCTGCTGCATATTGGCCGCTTCGCTGCGGATAGCATTAATGCTTTCTTCCAGAACCTCCGGATCATTTTTACCCCAGCGCGCCAGCATATCTGAATAACCGCAAATTACTGTTGCCGGCGTACGCAGCTCATGCGAAGCATCTGACACAAACTGGCGCTGCTTTTCAAAACCTTCCTGCAATCTGCCCAGCATGGAATTGAAAGTGAGAACAAGCGTCTGCAGTTCGTCCCTTGTTTCCGGCACCGGAATGCGTCTGTTTAAATCGCTGATTTCCAGCTTCTGCGCTGTTTCTACTATCCTGCGGATAGGCTGCAGCATCCTGCGGCTCATAAAGAAGCCTGCCGCAGCTGCTGCCAGCACTGCACCCAGACAGGCATATAAAAATACCTCCCAAAAATCTTCCAGGAAATTTCTTTCTGCCGTTATTGTCCGGAAAAAATAAAGCTTTACAGGCCTGCCATTGACAAACTCATCTCGACGCAGATAATAAGCAGTACTGTTTTTTACGTCTATAGTATGCAAATCCTGTTCCCACAAGCCTAACTGTTGAAAAACATTGGCAGCCGTCTGTTCGGCAACATCTTCCCAATCATGTTTGCCCTCGTAATATTCTTCCTCTTCTTTATCCATTTCCTTGAAAACCTTCTTACCGGTTTCATGAATCAGAGGATTAGTAGTGCTTTCAAACAAGATCCTGTTTTTTTCGTCCGTTATACAAAGGACGACGCCCGGCTGCAGATGGCGGGAAACAAACTCCCTCTGCGTTGCTGGCGTAAACTCCTGCCAGTGGCGTAATACTCTTTCCGAGCTTGTAACTACATCTCTGCCGGCACCATGATACAGCAGATAATACAGGCTGCAGCTCATGGCGATACCTGCCAGCAACATAATTAAAAGCAGCATCAGTCCATAAATAACAGAAAGACGCATGGAAATAGGGATATTCATTTGTACAAAAAACCTATTCATCTTTGATAACATAGCCAACACCCCGTACGGTCTGCAGATGCTTGTAGCCGAAGGGATTATCTATCTTGGTCCGCAAATATCTTATGTAAACATCAACAACGTTTGTATCACCCAGATAATCATATCCCCACACACTCTGAAGTATCTGCTCCCTGCTCATAACGTGATTTCTGTTGCTGACCAGATAAAAGAGCAGCTCGTATTCCTTTCGGGTCAGCTCAATCATATTCCCGTCCACCTGCACCTGATACAGCTCCGGATAAATCCTGATAGAGCCGCAAACAATCTCCTGTCTTGCTGCCTTTACAGTCTCGCCCTGCTGCTTACGCAATGCAGCCCTAATACGTGCCAACAGCTCCTGCATGGCAAAGGGCTTAGTTACATAGTCGTCAGCCCCAATATCCAGACCCTGCACCTTATCCTCAATAGAATCCTTAGCAGTAAGCATAATAATGGGTACAGTTATTCCCAGTGCACGCACCTTCTGACAAATAGTTATGCCATCCATCCCAGGCAGCATAATGTCTAAAAGAATCAGGTCATATTCTTCCTGCACAATCCTGTCAAGAGCCTGCAGCCCGTTATCCTCCTTAGCTGCAGTAAATCCTTCATGACGCAGTTCCATTTCCAGAAATCTCGCAATCTTCTGTTCATCTTCAACTATCAATATCTTTTTATCCATATATAACGCTTCCTCTCTCTTTATACTATATACGTCTTTGCTTTTTCTGAAAAGTATCTGCTCCTATTTTTAATTAAATTCTAATCTTTCTTTAATTGCCATCTAATAATGCCCTGCTATACTGTAAGCAAAGATAAGAAGCAACCTAAAAAGGAGTGAATGAAATGGATGCTATGAACAATAAATTTTTCGATACCATAAAAGAATACAAGAAAGTCATCATTGGTGCTGCCGCAGTCATCGCTCTCTTTGGTGCAGCAGAAATTGCTGACGAAGCAGCACACAACTATTTCCACGTACATGGTCTTGTTACTTCCGTTAACGGTCAGGAAGTAACTGTAAGCACACGCTGGTTAAACCGCAGCGTCGACTTTACCGGTTCTCCCTTCAATGCAGAAAACCTGCAGCCCGGCCAGCATGTGAAAATCGAGAAAAATTTACAGGGCATGGTTATTGATGTAAAACCTGAAGGCGGTCCCAAGCTTCCGCCTATGATGCGCGCTGAACGGCCCCTGCCGCCTCATCTGGCAGCTCCGCCGGCACCACCTGCTGCTCCCGGCGTAACACCAGCTGCACATCGTCGTCCTGATTTTCTCTCCAGATATACCCCCAGCGATATCCCGTCGCTTACCGCCAATCCGGTTGATGACTACCGGGTAGTTCTGGAAGGCACCATCGTCAGCCGTTTAAGTGATGAAGACTATCTGCTGCGTGATGCTCAGGGCAACGAAATTATTCTTGATGCCGATGACGACAGACCTGTACCGCTCAACGAACAGCTCCGTATTTACGGCAAGACAGATCTGAAAAAAGACGGTTTGGAAATAGACGTTAAATTTCTGGAACCCGTAATCTGATAAACTATATACATAAAGCCCCCGGATGAATCAATCCGGGGGCTTACTTTTTATTTATTGCTGACACCAATAATCCTGTCCGTCCAGAGCAGTGTTTCCCGCTCTAATTGTAAGGCTTCTTCCTCCAATAAGGCAACTTTCTGTGTCAGTGTATCATTATATTCTTCATCACCGGTAAGTTTTAAGTTTACAAGGATATTATACACTGAGCTGCGCAGAGCAGCTCTTGCCAGCAGCGCACTTACTGCTCCGTCAGTAACAACATTTGGATTGCCTATTTTCGTCAGCCGCGCAGTAAGACGTATAATCTGCAGACTCTCCTGTGCTGTCGCCAAAGGAATTTCGGCTGCTTTACGTGCTGCCTGACAGATAGCTTCTTTACGCAGCACTTTTTCTTCTTCACTGTTTTTAGGCATACGGTAGCAGTTCATAAATGCAGAAAAAACTTCTGCATCTGCTTCTGCCAGCTGCAGTACTTTTGCCCTGCTTTCTTCAGCCTGCTTTAAAATCTCTCTTACTTCCGCTTCGTTGTCAGCAAACTTTTTCTTGCCTGCAGTCAAATTGGCAAGCATGGATGTCAAAGCTGCTGCCAGTGCTGCTGCAATAGCGGCTGCGCCGCCGCCTCCAGGCGCAGGTGCATCCGAAGCTAATAAATTTAAAAATTCTTTAGTATGTAAATCTGTTAATTTTGTCATGCGTCCTCCGGAAAATCTCTCCAAATGCTGTAATAACCCTGCCAGCTATATACCATCAGGATAACATTAAGAAAAGGAAGCGGCACGCGCTTCCTTTTATCTGTGCAAAAACCTTTTCAATAAAACTGCTGCCGCATAAGCATCAAGCGGTTCGGCAGGAACAAGCAATCCCAACGGCACCAGCTTACGCCAGCCGCGGGGAGGATTTTCTTCCCAGTACAGCTTTCTTGCTTCCTCTGTACTGTGTGCTTCCTCAATCATACTCAGGGGCAGCTCCGGCACAACCTGCTGCACAATATCTGCTACTTTGCTGCTGTTAGTACCGTTACCGATAATTGCTGCTGCAGGCAGAAACCGCTGTATACATTCAGCCAGCTCCCGTTTCAGTTCAGCTGTCTGCGCTACTTTCAGATAATGTATCCTGCCGTTTCTGTCTGCTATCGCCAAACCAGTTTTACTGCGGCCCGGATCAACACCAAGATAATATTCAGTCATTGCCTGGCTGCACTTCCAATCTTACCAGCACCGGCCCTGCTGTTGTAATATCGCCATTAGCATAGGCTTCCAACACTACCTGTCCTCCCAGCCGACGCATTTCATTATTGACCTCGATAATCATGGCAGCATCCATATTACCAACCTTACCGGTCAAAGGATCCGGTAAAACACCTGCCTGAACGGCAGCATGATTAACTCTGTTCAGGAAATTAAGGATGATATTATTATAGTTTGCACCAGGAACATCCAGATTAACTGCTTCACGATAAATCAATGAGCCATCAGAATAGATAAACTGATTCTCTGTCATTTCAATATCGCATATTACCAGTTCACCAACAATAATATTGGCCACAGTGCGAATACGGAACAGCATATTACCGTTGCTCTTATCCAAGGCCTGCAAAGCATTATCTACAATCTTTTTGGAAACCCAGATAGCCTGAATACTTTTATCTTCATCCTGAATGCCAAGACGCTGTAAGGCCATCTCATTAGCATTTTGCAGCAACCAGTTAATCTGAGCCATATTTTCTTCATGGCTCAGGCCGCCACGCATAATTCCTGCATAAACAACTTCACCTGCACGGTAGAATACCTGGCCCTCTCGAATATTGATAATACCTTTACGCAGTGCATCGGTAGTTTTTTCCAACTCATCGATTTCGTCGTTCAGCTGTTTTTTAGCTTCTGAGAGCGAAGCAACCTCATCCTGTGCTAAGGCATATTTGGCATTAACATCAGCCAGTTTTGCTTCCATGGCATCATTTTCTGCCGTACTCTGCCTTATTTTCTCATCTAACTCACTGATAGTAAGATTTTTGCTGTTTACATCTTCTTCAGCTTTTGCCAAAGCTGCTGCCGCTGTTATCTTCTCCAGATTCAGCGACTCCAGTTCCTTCTGGATTTTATCCATACCAAACAGCGCTGTTCTGGCACTTTGAGAAGCAATGGCCATTACACAGATTGTAACAACAGAAATAATCACACCGCTGAAAACTGTCAGCAAAATAGAGGTGTATTTAGGGCGCAACCCAAATACCGACATTTTTTTCTTGCCAATCTTGCTGCCCATCTTATCGGCAATATAAGCAATTAATCCGCCTACAATTGCCATAATGACGATTAACCTTATACCAACCAAGCATTCACCCCCTCTGACATTATTTTATTTCTGTCAGGCATTCTTTTTCTTCATCAGATAAATACCTATAATAAGGCATAAAATATTCGGCAGCATGCAGGCTAAAAGCGGAGGCATTGCTCCTCCCTTGCCAAGACCAGTTGTAAAGGTCATTACTGCATAATAGATAAAGATAACTATAATACTGATGCCTAAACCAATAGACGAACTTGTTCTTTGCTTCTGTGTGCCAAGCGCTGCACCAATCATAGCAAAGAAGAAGCTTGCCAGCGGTATGGAGATACGCATAAATATCTCACACCATTGCCTTGCCGTAGGCTGCTGCTGTTTTTCCAGAATGCTGATATATTCCCGCAGCTCTCTAATAGTCATTTCCTCAGGATCTTTTTGTTCCCAGGAAATCTGCTTGGGAGAAATATCCAGCGGAATAATCTGCTCCTTAAACTGTACGGAACTCTGCACGCCTTCTTCATCATTTAAAGAAAAGACCGTGCCATTGACAATTCTCCATGTTCCCTGTTCCCAGTAACCTTCTTTTGCTGTCTGAATACGGGCAATACTGCCTTTATGGAACTCTTCGATAGTGATACCGCTCATCTTGCCTTTTTTCTCATCGAATTTATTGGCATAAGTTATACGCTGCGTATCACCGCTAAAAGTCTTAATAACAATATGTTCCTGCGTAGTCGGTTTAGTATTATGTTTTATTTCATAATTTAAAATATAGCCATACTGCACCTTGGCTGCAGGTACAACCTTTTCAGCCCAGATAACAGAAAACATGCTTACCACAAAACCAACCACGAGTACAGGTGCCACAATACGATAATAGCTGATGCCTCCGGCTTTCATGGCAATAATCTCACTGCTGCCGGACAATCTGCCAAAAGCCATCAGTGCCGCCAGCAGCATGGACATAGGAAAAGTGTAGTTAACGATTTCCGGCAAACTGTATAAAAACAGTCTGGCAATCGTTTCCAATGAAGCACCGTACTGAGTAATATACTGGGTAATTTTGAACAGCATGGTGCTGGCAATAAAAATGCTGGAGAAAGCGGCAACGCCGAAAATAAACGGATACAGCAGCTCCGACAGTACATAACGGTCTAATAAACGTAAACGCACTTTTCTTCCTCCTACATTGAAAAATTATCGCCCAGATAATATTTACGGGCCATGGGATCATTAGCAATAGTTTCACTGTCACCGTGCAGCAGTAGCTTACCATTAGCTAAAATATACGCCTTATCCACGATACTGAGCGTTTCACGGACATTATGGTCCGTAATCAAGATACCGATACCACGCTGCGCAAGATGCGCAATCATGCCCTGGATATCAGCCACAGCGATAGGGTCAATACCTGCAAAAGGCTCATCCAGCAAAATAAAAGCAGGATCTGTTGCCAGCGCACGGGCAATTTCCACACGACGACGTTCGCCACCGGAAAGTGCATTACCTTTGCTTTTACGGATATGACCTATATGAAATTCTTCAATCAGGGCATTCATCTTATCAATACGTTCTGCCTCCGACAGTGATGTTGTCTCCAGAATCGCCATAATATTCTCTTCCACTGTCATCTTACTGAAAATAGATGCTTCCTGCGGCAGATAACCAATGCCGGCTCTGGCCCGTTCATACATGGGCATATCTGATATATCCTGCCCGTCCAGTGTCACATTACCAGCATCAGGCTTTTCAATGCCTACAATCATATAAAAGGTAGTTGTTTTGCCGGCACCGTTTGGTCCCAGCAAACCGACAATACTTCCCTGTTCCACAGTAATGCTGACGCCGTCAACAACATTTCTGCCAGAATAATTTTTGACTAAATTGTCTGTCTTAATAATCAATGGATTATCCTCCATCCTGTACAGGCTTACGCCAGCTGAACATTTTCTTCTGTTTTAGCAGGCTGTTTTTCCGGAATATAGATGATTTTTACATTACCATCTGCTTTGGCTACATTAGTATTAGTCAGTCTCAGCGTATCACCGGCTACAGAATTTCCCTTCTGCGTTGCCCTGGCATTACCAATCAATTCAATATAGCCATTACTGTCCGTATGGTAAACAGCTCTGTCAGCAGAAGCAGTCAGCTCTCTGGCATCACTGTCAACAGTAACACCGCCAGTAGCATTAGCAACGCCAGCCTTGATATCATAATCTATCTGAGCTGCATTTAAAACACTGCCATCAGTATCGGTCAGGCGAGCCCAGCTGCCAACAGTCTGAGCATATTCTCTGTCTTTATAATAATCTACCTGATCAGAATGCAAGCTTTTGCCATCTTTTACCACTACGGCATTACCAACTGCCGAAAGATAATTCTCATTATGCATAATAAACTTATTGCAGGAAATATGAGAATCTTCTCTGTCAGCTATGACATTACCAGTCAGAACACCTGTTTTCGATTTACTGTTGAATTCGGCGTAATCAGCAGTTGCTGTGCCGCCATCCTGCTGCAGGACAACATGTCCCTTAGCAGTACCCTGACCTGTCTGCAGATCGTATTCCAGTTCATCCGCCTTAACAGAAAAATTATCGGGTGCTGCTAAAGCTGTGGACATAACGCCAAAGCTCAGCAAAGCCGCCGCTAAAACAGATACAAATTTTTTATTTATCATGGATATCGCCGCCTTTCTCAACCTTGGCATTGCCAGTCAGTTTCAGTTTTTTAAAAGCACTGGTAGTAGTGGCCTTATCGGCACTGGCAAACCATTCGTCCTTATATAACTTAACATGACCAGTTGCTGTTATAATTTCCTTATCCTGCTGCCAGGATACCTTATCTGCCAACAGTTTGCCTCCGCTGGAAAGTACTGCCTGCACTTTACCTTCAAGAGCAAAATTATTTCCATCAAGAACAGCACTGCCTTTTTCAGCAGTTATATCAAGATAACTGCCATCATTACGATAGACTTTCCCTTTAACATCTTTTAAAATTGCCTGATTTTTCGTTTTATCATTAATAACTTCTCCTACGGTAAATTCCCACAGCATTTTACCGTCCTTTTCACGTTTGATAACACTATTTTTGAGAGAAGCATTAAACTGAGCGCTGACGCCGTCACCCATATTTACATTAACAGGCGCACTGCCACCAAACATTAACCAGGCAATAATAACACCTGCAATCAGGATACTGCTGCCAATCGCTATAAGCGCTTTTTTATTTTTCATCAGCCTGCTGCTCCTCCCGCGGCGTATACGGTGTATTCCAGCGATGCTGGAACCAAAGCCAGTTATCCGGATACTGCCTGATAATATTTTCTACTTCCTGCGTCATTTTCAAAGTGACATTATAATCATCGGCTTTCTGATCACCGGTAAATTCATATCTGATAGGATCTTTAACTATTGCCATATGCCCATAACCGTCAGGTTTACGGATAATGAAGATAGGGATTATAGGCGCCTTAAATTTACGGGCAAAATAGGCCGGTCCTGTAGGTGTTGATGCCATTTTACCCAAAAACGGAACAAAGATGCCATCATACCCGCCATCCTGATCGGCTATAAGACCCAGCATGCGGCCTTTCTTCATGGCTCGTGCACAGCCAAGTATTTCACTGGTGCCACGAGAAAATATTTCCTGTCCCACGCCTTCGCGCAATTCATTCATAAAATCACTGTACACTCTGTTGGGCTGGGGCTTTTCTACTGCACTGAGCGGAAATCCGTTTAAGGCAAGCGCCGCACCAAGCCATTCCCAGTTATCCATATGACAGGCAAGCATAACGACACCCTTACCTTCATTTAAAGTATCCCATAATACTTCCGGCCTGTCAAAAGTAACCAGTCCGCGGATATTATCCTTATTCAAAGCCGGCATATACATAATTTCCATAAAGGTGATACCCAGCTTGATAAAAAGCGATTTTATAACATCATGTGCCTGAGCTTCACTGTAGCCAAGGCGCTCTTTAATCGTTTCTTCAGCACGGATTCTCTGCTTTTTGGCAATCCTGTAATACAGATGCCCCATGCCCTTACCTATTTTGACTACCAGTTTATAAGGCAGCCAGGAAACTACTGTACTTATAGTTTTCAATAAATAATACAACCACATTACTGTCTATCTCCCTGTCCGCATTCCTGATAGGAGGCAACAGCCTTTTCCCAGCTTCCCTGCGCTTTTAAAAGCAGTTCGGCTGCCTCCCTTACAGCTCCTCGTCCGCCGCAGGCTGCAGTAACTATATGTGCCGCAGCAGCAACCTCAGCTACGGCATCTGCGGGAGCAAAAGCTAATCCCGCAGCTTTAAACGCAGGCAAATCGTTAAGGTCATCACCCATGTAGGCTACTTCCTGCTGCTCCAACTTTAATTCTTTGCGCAGCTTTTCCAGAGCGGCATATTTATCTCTGACTCCTTCATAAAGATATTTAATGCCAAGTTCTGTGGCACGTCGATGAATTATCTCACTAAAACGTCCTGTTATAATTGCCACTTCTACACCATATCTCAGTGCACAGCTTATTCCCAAGCCGTCTTTGGCATTAAATCCTTTAAAAACCTCACCACTGCTGCCGATATTGATAGTGCCGTCAGTGAGTACTCCATCTACATCCAGTGCCAGCAGCTTTATTTTCTCCAACTGCAGCATTTTATACCACACCCTGCCGTACAAGATCGGTCATGTGCAGCAGACCAATCACTTTATTATCTGCATCAATAACAGGCAGTACCGTAATAGGTTTGGGATGATTGCTCTCCATAATGTGCAGTGCCTGTGCCGCCAGCTTATCTTTAGTAATGGTCTTGGGCTGCCTTGTCATAAGTTCCGTAACCGGACGCTGCAGGAAACCGACACCCTTGCTCAGACCGCGGCGTATATCACCATCAGTCAGCACGCCCAGCATAATACCGTCAGCATCAATTACCGATACGGCCCCAAGACCTTTATCAGTAATTACAAACAACGCTTCCTGTACAGTCGTATTCCCTAAAACAACAGGATTCTCCTCTCCGCCGTGCATAATATCTCCTACAGTAAGCAAAAGGCGCCTGCCCAGAGAACCACCCGGATGAAAAATGGCGAACTGGCTGGCTGTGAAATGATGCCTTTGCAGCAGAGCAAGTGCCAGTGCATCACCATAAGCCAAAGCCGCAGTCGTGCTGCTTGTCGGTGCAAGTCCTAAAGGACAGGCCTCTTTGCTGACGCCAACATTTAGAACAACATCCGCATTTTTGGCCAGTGTGGAAGCGTCATTACCAACCATGGCAATAATCTTTGCACCAATCCTGCGCAATGAAGGCAGAATATTGAGTACCTCACCAGTTTCACCGCTGTTAGAAAGTGCTATAACTACATCACCGGCAGTAACCATGCCCAGATCGCCATGAATGCCCTCGGCCGGGTGCAGATAAAAAGAAGGTGTACCAGTACTTGCCAATGTTGCTGCCATCTTGCGGCCGATAATGCCTGATTTGCCCATGCCCGTAATAACTGTACGACCCGGACACTGCAGAATCATTTCTATCGCTGCGGCAAAATTAGCATCAATTCTCGGTACTAACTCCAAAATGGCTTCAGCCTCCATGCGCAATACATCCTGCGCATGCTCAAGCATGTCTTGCATTACGAAAGCTCTCCCTTCTGTCAACCTCTCACAATTTTATCGATTGCCAGTACATCCTGCAGCAGCTTTTTCAAGTCATCCAAACGCACCATATTCGGTCCGTCAGACAGTGCTTCTGCCGGATTATCATGTACTTCGAGGAATAAGGCATCAATTCCTACAGCGGCTGCAGCTCTTGCCATATGGGGTACATACTGACTCTGACCGCCGCTGCTTGTTCCCTGTCCGCCTGGAATCTGCACGCTATGTGTTGCATCCATGACCACCGGATACCCTAATTCTCTCATAACAGCGAGACCGCGCATATCGGTTACCAGTGTGTTATAACCAAAGCTTGCACCACGCTCAGTTAAAAGCAGATTATTATTACCTGCTTCTTCCACTTTTTTGATCACATTCTTCATATCCCAGGGAGCCAGAAACTGTCCTTTTTTTACATTGACAGTTTTACCAGTCTTCGCCGCTGCATAAACAAGATCAGTCTGCCGACACAGAAAAGCCGGTATCTGCAAAATATCAACAACTTCTGCAGCCTTTTCAGCCTGCCAGGGTTCATGGATATCAGTAACCACAGGAACGTCAAGATCTTTTTTTATCTGCGCCAGTATCTTCAGGCCTTCCTCTATACCGGGTCCCCTGAAAGAACTGTATGAAGACCTGTTTGCTTTATCAAAAGAAGCCTTAAATACATAAGGCACGCCTAATTCATCACAGACAGCCTTTGCCTGCTGCCCTATCTTCAGACTGCGCTCATAACCTTCCAAAACACAGGGTCCTGCCATCAGTAATAACGGCTGACCTTCACCAATCAGGTAATCTTTTACTTTTACTATATGCACAGGATCTACCTCCTTGCTGTTATTTATTCATAGCAGCAAACAATTCGTTTACTGCAGCCAGATCTTCAGGCGTATCAACACCAATGCCCTTAAAAGAGCTTTCCAGCACTTTGATTTTGTAACCATTTTCCAGTGCTCTCAGCTGCTCAAGACTCTCTGCCTTTTCCAGAGGAGTAGGCTGTAAGGCAGCATACTTGAGAAGGAAGTTACGCCGATAAGCATATATACCAACATGCTTGTACACCTTATAGCCGTCCGGTTTATTACGTGGATAAGGCATCAGGCTGCGTGAAAAATACAAGGCATAGCCGTTCAAATCTGTTACTACTTTTACCGCTGCCGGATTATTATAGTCGGCGTCATCCATTACAACCTTCATGGTAGCCATATTTAACTCAGCATCATTCTCAAAAGCCTTAGCCAGATTATCAATAACTTCAGGCGGAATCATCGGTTCATCCCCCTGTACGTTGACAATAACGTCAACATCAGGATACATCAGAGCAACCTCTGCCAGTCTGTCAGTACCGCTGGGATGGTCAGGAGACGTCATCACTGCTTTACCGCCGAAAGCAGCAACTGCTTTTTCGACTAATTCATTGTCGGTTGCCACGATAACCTCATTCGGCATCTGCGCCTGACAAGCTCTTTCATATACATGCTGAATCATCGGTTTGCCGGCTATCAAAGATAACGGCTTGCCTGGCAGCCGCGTTGAAGCATAACGTGCCGGAATAACGCATAAAACTTTCATTTTTTCTCCTGCTCCTTTTTAATGGCTTTCATAACACATTCTTCCAGTTTATCCATACCATTTGTAACCTGTATTTCCATATTGAGGATATATAACGGTATTTTTCTGTCGGAATAAATGAATTCTGTCGGTATCTTAACGGCATCCTTCGCTGTAGTAACCATGGCAACAGCATTCTCACGGCTGGCAAGTTCGTTAATATACTGCATTTCCAGCATACCATAATCATGGTGGTCAGGATAACGCACTGCTTCCAAAATATTCAGTCCTATACTTGACAAAGTCTGCTCAAAAGAAGACGGATTGCCAATAGCCGAAAATACCATGACGTCTTTACCTTCTAGCTCATCCAGATCCTTACAGTTCTGTACGATACCTTTATACCAGTCAGCAATCTCTACAAAATTTTTCGGATGATGGATACTTTCCACAATCGGTGCTTTGGCATTATATTTGCCAATAGTTTTGCGCAGCTGCCTTCTGCTCAGAATACTGCTCTGGTCAGTCTTGGTGAGCAGGAAAACATCGCCGCGATCTAAATTCTGCAGCGGTTCACGTAAAGTACCACGTGGTAAGACGCAGCCATTGCCAAACATATTCAGTGTATCTACCAGCACAATATCAAGATCTCTCTCCAGCTGCCAGTGCTGATAACCATCATCCATAATGATTACCTCAGCATGCATTTTTTCCACGGCATATTTACCTGTTACCGCACGGTTTTTACCGATAATTACAGGTATGCCCGGCAGCGTCTTAGCCATAAGATAAGCTTCATCGCCTGCCTCATAGGCCGTCATATATATTTTCTCTCCGTCAGATACCACGCCGATCTCTTTATCCCAATGTGAGCGATAACCACGGTTCAAAATAACAACCCTGTAGCCCATATTCTTAATCATGGCTGCCATCTTCTGAGCAGTAGGAGTCTTGCCTGTACCGCCTACAGTTATATTACCTATGGAAATAACACAACAAGGCAATTTTTTCTGCTGCTGTAAACCAGACTTATAAATTGCCAGCTTGCAGCAAACTCCAAATTCATACAGATAGGAAAGTACTCGCAAAAATGCCAGCAATACCCATCCGAAAAATGGAGTTTCAGGTCCATGAGCCATCTGAAAAACATATTGGATAATGGCATCGCCATGACGCAGTCTGCCGCCGCCTTCATCTGTAAGATTACGGGTATTAACGGGATACGACAGGTATTCCTTAGCCGGAACAGCAGTCAGTTCCAGCAGTTCTTTCAAATATTTTATACTGCGTACATCAGCACCACGGTTTTCCTTAATAACCTGCAGCGAAGCAGCTCCCATTTTCGTTCTTCTGTCATCATTACTGATAATATCAAGCATCTCAGCCGTCAGCTCATTAACATTATTGACCATCTTGCAGGCGCCAACCTTGCTGAGCAACGCATATGAATCTTTAAAATTCTGCATATTAGGCCCAACCAGGATAGGTTTTGCATGAGCCGCAGGTTCAAGAACATTATGCCCGCCATGTTTGCTCAGAGAGCCGCCGACATACACGACATCGCCAACGGCATAAATACGTCCCAGCTCGCCAATAGTATCAATGAGCAGTACAGGATACTGATGGCGCTCTCCGGTTGCTTCCAGCAGTTTTGATCTATATCCTGTTTCATAACCATAATCAGCTGCAATCTTGGCTATTTCATCAGCACGCGTAGTTTTACGCGGCGCTATAATAAGACGCGCCTCCGGATATTCTGCACGAATATTTTTAAATGCTTTCATCAAAGCGTCTTCTTCCGTCGGATGAGTGGAACCAGCTACAATAACGGGATAAGAAGACGCAAGGCCAAGTTCCAGTCTATACTTTGCCAGATCCTGAGGTGTTACTTCCGCATAAGTCTGGTCAAACTTCGTATTACCTGTTACAAAGATTTTATCCTTATCTGCACCTAAATGAGCAATATAATCAGCGTCAATGCTGGACTGCATGCAAAAACGACTGACAGTATTGAGCATATCTTCCCAGATGCCGTACAGATAACGATAGCTTTTTACAGATTTTTCGGAAATACGTCCGTTAACCATCATTACGGGAATATTGCGTTCCCTGATAGCACGCAAAAAGTTAGGCCAGAGTTCAGTTTCTACCGGCATAAAAATACCGGGGTGGATACGTTTGACTAATGATTCAGCAACAAAAGGCAAATCAAGCGGAAAATATATAATAGCATCAGCTTCCGGAATAATCTGCTTGGCCATATTATAGCCGCCAACAGTAAACGCAGATACCAATACCGGCTTACCCGGCATTTCCTTATGTATTTGTTTTACCAGCGGACTGGTAGCAACAATTTCACCTACAGATGCACCATGAATCCAGATGCAGTCCTTCTGTGCAACTTTGGCAATTTCATCGTCATATACACGTCCAAAACTCTGCCTGAAACGCCTGCCAAATCCTTTTTCTGTCATCAAGCGATAAGTATAATACGGCAATACAAAAACTATCAATGCTACTAAGGCAATTATATTATAGATAATATACATTCACAGACCTCATTTCGCTTCTTTACTGCGATACTGAATTCTATACAAATGGGCATATAAGCCATCCTGAGCCATAAGCTCCTCATGGTTCCCATCTTCAACCAACCGCCCTTTGTCCATAACCAGAATTCTGTCGGCATTTTTAATCGTTGAAAGCCTGTGGGCAATAACAAAAGCAGTTCTGCCTACCATCAAGCGATCCAGTGCCTCTTGGACAATACGTTCACTTTCTGTATCCAAAGCAGAAGTTGCCTCATCCAGAATCAGAATCTGCGGATTCTTTAAAATTGCCCGGGCAATAGAAATGCGCTGCCGCTGTCCACCGGAAATATTAACACCGCGATCGCCAAGC
Source organism: uncultured Phascolarctobacterium sp. (assembly GCA_949285135.1). GTDB lineage: Bacteria > Bacillota > Negativicutes > Acidaminococcales > Acidaminococcaceae > URXU01. The sequence goes on along the minus strand of CASDXO010000013.1, from coordinate 146,572 downwards.
ATGGTTTCATAGCCTTCCGGCAGTTCCATAATGAAATCATGTGCATTAGCAGCCTTCGCTGCCGCTTCCACTTCCTCCCGGGTAGCATCAAGTCGCCCGTACAGAATATTATCATAAACACTGCCATTAAAAAGCAGAGTTTCCTGCGGTACTATACCTACCTGTTCACGCAGCGAATTCAAAGTTACATTGCGGATATCCACACCATCAATTACAATGCTGCCACCAGTTACATCGTAAAAACGCGGCAGCAGGCTGGCTATAGTGGATTTGCCGGCACCGGACGGTCCGACAATAGCAACTATCTGCCCACGTTCTACCTTGAAAGACAGATCTTCGATAACCTGTTCTTCTTTATTATAGGCAAAATCAACATGCCTAAATTCTACATGTCCTTGTACTGCCGGCAAAGATTTAGCTTCAGGCAGTTCCTTAATGGCTTCTTCCAGATCAAGAATGCCGAAAACACGTTCTCCGGCAGCCAACGCCTGCTGAATGCTGGCAACAACCTTGGTCAGACGCTTAATGGGATTGGCGATATTAACAGCATATACCAGAAACGCTACCAGCGAACCGGCAGTAATGGTTCCATTAATAACGCTCATGCCGCCATACCACATGACTACCGTAACACCCACAGCTGCCACAAACTCTACCGTAGGCGTTAAAAGAGCATTTAATTTGATGTTTTTCATGTTGGCATAAAAATTCGTCATATTCTGTGCATCAAAACGTTTGATTTCATGTTCTTCACGCACAAAGGACTTTACCACTCTGGCAGAAGCAACAACTTCCTGCAAAACAGAAGTCAGCTCCGCAGTGCAGGCCTGAATATGACCACCGTTACGGCGTATTTTTTTGCCAAAAAAGTCCATGAACCATAAAACAACCGGAAAAGTACAGAAAGTGAACAGAGTCAGTTTCCAGTCCAGCCACAGCATAGCAGCAATACTGCCTACCAGTACCAGTCCCTCTGTTACAAGTTCCACAGCTTTATCAACCATGGCGACCTGTAAAGCAGCAACGTCATTAGTTACATAACTCATAATGGTGCCAGTCTTATTCTTATCATAAAAAGACATACTCAGCCGCTGTAATTTACGGAAGATAGCGCCACGGATATCAATAACAACTCTTTGACCTACCCAGCTCATCAGATAAGTCTGTCCATAGAAAAACAGACCACGGATAATAAATACTACTACGATACTGGCAGCAATAATATACAGCATCTGAACATCTTTCTGCACCAGTACCTTATCAACAACATCCTTAATAATCCAGGGCAGATACAGATTACAGCCTGACGCCAGACAAGTACACAGCACCGCCAAAAGCAAACGTGGCAAATACGGCTGCACATATTTTAATAATCGTAAATACAAATTCATTTTTTCTCCTCAGCAATCTTCAGTACTAACTCAGCTACGCGTTCAACAGCACCTGGCCTGCCCAGTCGCTCCCTGACATAATCAAGGTCACGCTTCATCTGGGCATTACGCTCCGGCTGCAGCAACTCCCAAGCTGCCTGCGCCACCTTTTCAGGTGTGAAATCTTCCTGCAGCAATTCCGGCAGTACCTGCCTTCCAGCAACAATATTGGGAAGCCCAATGTTCGGAATATTAATCACGCGTCTGGCAATAAACGCATTAATCGCTGATGTACGATATACTATAATACTGCCCAATCCGCATAAAGCTGCTTCCAACGTAACCGTACCGCTGGTAGCTAAGGCCAGATCAGCTACACTGAAAAGGTCGTAGTTATGACCTTCAGTAATTTTTACTTCAATACCGGCTGCTTTGATTTTTTCTTCCAGCATCGACAAAGGAATCGTACCTGCACGCGGCATCGCAAAATCTACTTCAGGCATCCGTTGCTTAATTACTTTGGCTGCCTCCAGCAAGACAGGCAGCATTTTTTCAATCTCCATGAGTCTGCTGCCAGGCATCAACAGGATCAGCTTTCTTCCAGCCTTCTTACCTGCAAAAGCCTCAGCTTCACAGCGCGGCATAGAGGTTTTAACAATATCCAGCAGTGGATGACCCACAAATACAGTATCAGCACCGGCCTCATGGTAAACATCGTATTCAAACGGAAAAATAGCTGCTACTTTATCAACAATACGTGCCACTTTTTTCGCTCTGCTTTTATGCCAGGCCCATGCGGAAGGACTTATGTAAGAAACCACCGGTATGCCTTTTTCATGAGCAATTTTAGCAATTTTCATATTAAACCCAGGATAATCTACCACAACCAGGCAGTCAGGTTTACGCTCATCCATAACCTTTACAAAATTATTGCGCAACCGAAATAACGCAGGCAGTTTGCAGATAATTTCGGCAAAGCCCATTACACCATGTTCCTTAATATCGAAAAGCACTTCGCCACCAGCCTGTCGCAAAGCATCTCCGCCCATACCGAACACCTCAGTATCCGGCCTGAGTTTTTTTATTGCTGCTGTCACAGCAGCCGCATGTATATCACCGGAAGCTTCCCCGGCAGAAATTAAAACCTTCGTCATTGCAGCACCTTTTTCTTTGTACATAAAGTATTTTAAAAAAGTCTATAACATTTCATTGTATATTATAACACAAAAGCGACCAACAAATACTGTTGGTCGCTTTAAAAATGAAATTTTTCTGTTAATTATTTAACCAAAATAGTAATATTATGCTCATCTGCCATAGCAATGGTCTTTTCTCTGTCTACAAGAAGGGTATTACCAGCTTCAATCACAATACCGGTAGCGCCGGCATGAATCATGGACTCCATTGTTTTGGTACCAAAGCCAGGAATATCAAAGCGCTGATCCTGAGAGGGTTTTGCTGCCTTGGCTACAATAACTCCTCCTTTTCCCAAAAAACCACCGCGTAAAATACAGGCATCAGTTCCTTCTATAGCTTCGACTGCCATAACAGCTCTGTTCTTAACCACTACGGTCTGCCCTATATCCAGTCCGCCAATAGCTTTGGCCATAGTAAAACCAAATTCCATATCAGCCAGTTCCGCTTCTGTAGGCTTGCGTTTGGTAAGCACTCCAGGTGCAGGCAGCAGGGGCTTAATCAGTACAGTCTGATCCATAACATGAATACCTTCGCCCTCCAGTTCATGGACAATGGCATTCATAATAGTATCATCTTTTCTGTCCGGCACGGTTGCTAAAATTTTTATAGCACGCAAATCAGGAACTATTTTCCCAGCCTTATATAAAACTTCTTTAGTTACTTTGCCAATCATCGTAACTTGTTTTACCTTATGCTTCTTTAAAGTGGATATAATTTTGCCAATCTTACCGATATTAATATCGTAGTAAAAATCAGCACAGGCTGGCAGTTCTTCATCTATATCAGGTACCACCCCTATAGCTACAACCTGATAACCCTGTGCTTTTGCTGATCTGGCAACTTCCACCGGCAAATGGCCTATTCCGGACAAAACACCTATTGTTTCCATTACCATCAGCCTCTGCGGGTACGGATAATACCACGTTCAACATTACGCAGGAATCGCATCAGATGTTCCACCGGTTCGCTGCTGTCAAGCTCCTGTTCCATGGTTGCAATTGCTTCCTGCAGCGGAAGTCCGCTATGATACAGGATGCGGAAAGCTTTTTTCAGCTGACTGCGTTCTTCAGCAGGCATACCAGCACGGGACAGCCCCACGCTGTTAAGTCCGGAAACAAACGCCGGGTCGCCGGCAACAATCATAAACGGTGGAATATCTTGTGCTACACGAGCCATGCCGCCAATCATTACATTACGGCCAATTTTACAGAACTGATGTACTGCCGAAAGACCACCAATGACAACGCGGTCTTCGACAATAACATGTCCTGCCAAAGTAGCAACATTAGACATGATAACATTATTGCCGACAATACAGTTATGAGCAACATGTGTATAAGCCATCATCAGAATATTATTGCCGATTCTGGTTTCATTGCCTTCACCGGTAGCTCTGTTGACAGTGCAGCACTCTCTGAAAATACCACCATCGCCAATGACAGTATAAGATTTTTCTCCGGCAAACTTAAGATCCTGCGGTTCCGCACCTATGGAGCAGCCCGGAAAAAATTTACAGTTTTTACCTACAGTAGTATATCTATGAATAACTGCATGAGCACCAATCTTACAACCATCACCAATTACCGTATCCTCGTCAATTACAGCATAAGCTCCAATTTCTACGTCCTGTCCAATAACGGCATTAGGATGAATAACGGCTGTCTCATGTATTTTACGTTTAGGTATAATAACCGAACTCATCTTTTTCACTCCTCTTGTTTAATCAGATGATTAAACATAAATATAAAATTATAGTCCTGTAGCATTTATTTTTTTAACCTTTTAAATTCGGTTATTTTTGCCAATTAAAATAAAATATAGTTAATTATCTTAATTTTACTTTATATATCTACCCAATTGTAAAAAATTACGCTTCTCTGGGATCCATAATAGCAAAAGTGCAGTCACATTCGCAGGCTATACTGCCATCTACCTTACCTTCGCAGTGCATTACACCCATATTACCGCGAATTCTTACTACCTCTGCAGTAGTCACCACCTGATCACCAGGTACAACCTTTCTGCGGAAACGCACATTATCAATCTTACCAAAGACAGCAATCTTGCCGCGATTTTCTTCAGGATAAAGCATTGCTACACCGCCAACCTGTGCCATAGCTTCAATCAGCAGTACTCCCGGCATGATTGGTTCATTAGGAAAATGTCCTAAAAACTGCATCTCATTGGCAGTAATATTCTTTATCCCAACTGCACGCTGCATAGGTTCCAGTTCCAGAATCCGGTCAACTAAAAGCATCGGATAACGATGCGGAAGAATTTTTTTAATTTCATTAATATCAAGAACTGTCATTTACTGTTCCTCCCTTTTTCTATATGCTTGTATTTGTTTAGCTATCCCAGAATTAAACGCATGTCCAGTCTTAACTGCCATAACATGAGCCTTGATTGGGCCTAATAAATATAAATCACCAATGACATCAAGTATTTTATGTCTGATCAGTTCATCATCGAAACGCGGTACAGATAAAATTTTATCTTTATCAAAGACCACGACATTTTCCAGACTGCCGCCAAGTCCTAATCCTAATTTTTTCAACATTTCCAGTTCTTCTGTAAATGCCACCGTACGTGCGGCCATAATTTCTTTTTTAAAGCTTTCCGTAGTAAGCTCAATATCGAAATACTGCGTACCAAGAAGAGGATGTTTATTGATGGAAGTAAAAGAAATTCTGTAGTCATCATACGGCGTAACTACTATATAACGGTCTCCATCATAAACAGAAAACTCTTTATCAATACTATAGATCTTTCGTTCCTCATTTTGTTCCGCAATGCCGGCCTGTTCCAGCAGTTCGCAGAACACTTTTGCACTGCCATCAGTAACAGGCGGTTCAGGCGAAGACATTTCAATAACGATATTATCAATTTCCATCATTGCAAGTGCCGCCATCAAATGCTCTACAGTGAATACTTCTGCTCCGTTTGCACTCAGTGTTGTTGCCTTAACCGTGGAGCTGACATTTTCCGCCAGCGCTCTGATTTCAGGATTACCCGGCAAGTCCGTCCGCACAAAAACTATACCTGTATTTTCAGGCGCAGGCTTCATCGTCATGAGTACTTCTTTGCCAGAATGTAAGCCAATACCGGAATAAGATACTGCTTTTGCTATAGTATGCTGCATATTTTTTACAGTCATTGGTCTCCTCCTTCTTTATTTGTCTTTATTTTTAAACCTCTGCCGTCCATCTTTCCAGCGGTCATGTACCCAAAACCACATTTCCGGATGGGCAATTATTTCATGCTCTAAAATTGTAACCATCTGTCTGGTCACTTCATAAAAATCCTCTTCTTTATTCTTTGTTTTAGGTGTATAAAGAGGGGGATAAATTTTTGCCGTGCACGTCCCGTCAGCATTATTATGCAGGAAAATCGGCAGTATCGGTGAGCCATAAATTCTTGATAACGCTGCTGCACCCATGGGGATGATGGATTTTTTACCAAATAAATTGATTTCCACGCCATCGTCGTTAGTATCCTGATCATACAGCACACCCAGAAGATGCTTTTCTTTCAGCATGCGGCTGATAGCCAGCAAGCCACTTTCACCGCGGTTGTAGGCCACTTTTTGCCCTACCATCTGACGATATTCATTGATAAATCTGTCCATAGCCCCATTATTTTGCTTACGTGTTATTGACAGCATGGGATAACCATGCAGAGCAACTGTTGCTCCCAGCAGTTCCCAGTTACCATAATGACCAGTCGCCATGATGACTCCCTTATCCTGTTTATAAGCAGCATCAAGGTACTCCAGCCCTTCCACCCTGACAGTCTGATCTATATTGTCCGGTTTCAACAGCGGAAACCTCATAACCTCAACAATCATCCTGCCAAACCGACGCAGACTTTCTTCGGCAATCTGTGCAGCCCGAAGCTCATCAACGCCAAGGCATTCCATAATATTGGTTCTTGCCATCTGCATACGCCACTCAGGTACAGCAACAACAGCCACTCCACCCAAAAATTGTGCTGTCAGATTACGGATAAACTTTGGTGCAATACACATCAGTTTGCTGAATAACTTTACTATATAATAACTCAGCATTGTAACACTCCTCTGTCAGGTTATTTATCGCTGAGCTTGTCCATTGCTTTTTCCAGTTCCTTTACACGCTTCAGCAAATCGCCGATTTTACGCAAGTTTGCTTCCTGGCGCAACCACTCTTTATGCGGCATGGCAGGAAAGCCCGCCATAAAGGAGTTAGCCGGAATATTATTGGTAATACCTGTCTTGCCGCCAAACACGCAGTTATCACCGATGGTAATATGACCAACAGTGCCCACCTGTCCGGCAAAGGTTACGTTGTTGCCTACAGTAACACTGCCGGAAATACCTACATGGGCAACTACAAGACAGTTTTCTCCCAGAATATCATTATGTCCCAGATGTACCAGATTATCAATCTTGGTACCTTTACCAACAATAGTACTGTCAACCGTAGCTCTGTCAATACAGGTATTATTGCCTATTTCTACATCATCCTGCAGTACCACATTGCCTGTCTGCAGCACCTTGCTGTGCTTGCCGTTCTGGGTTACATAACCAAAGCCATCGCCACCGATAACAGAACCTGCCTGCAGTATAACACGATTGCCCAGTACGCAGTCCTCACGAATAGTAACACTTGGATAAACAATGCAATCACAGCCTATCTTTACCCGTTTACCTACATATACATGCGGATAGATGATGGAGCCATCACCAATCTCAGCGCCGTCTTCAATAACGGCAAAAGGCTGCACTGCAACATTACTGCCCAGTTTTGCTGTCGGTGCAATATATGCTAACGGGCTGATAACGCGTTCTACTTCTTCCGGTGCACGGAAAAGTTCCAGCAGCGCCGCAAAAGCCGCGCGAGGATTTTCTACTCTGATAACCGGTCTACCATCAAGCTTGGGATCATCGTAACCGAGAACCATAACGCCAGCCTTGCTTAAATGGCAATGCTCCACATGCGGCGGTACTGCAAAGGAAATATCCTGCGGTCCTGCTTCCAGCAATCCGTTAACGCCGGTAACCACCAGTTGCGGATTATCATCTTCCAATGTACCATGTAAGAATACAGCTAATTCCTGAACACTTTTCTCCATAAAAAGACCTCCCCATAATCGGTCTGCAAGCAGACCTGACAACACAAAAAGCGGACGGACGAGTCCGCCCGCTCAGGGTGTGCCATTTATTTCATTTTCTCAATAACTTCCTTGGTTACGTCAGTACCGCCCTGAGGAACCGCATCTTTAATCAAAATAGCGCCAAGACCTTTTTCATTGGCAACCTGATTTAAAGCTGTATCAAGACTGGCCTTCAGCTTATTCTGCGCTTCACTCTGAATCAGCTGTGCACGCGCCGCATAATCTTCCGCAACCTTTTTCTGTTCTTCAGCACTTTTACCGTCCATATCCTTGTCCATAGATACTTTCAGTTCCTGCATCTTCTTGGTAACATCTTCCTTAGTATCTTTTACAACTGCAGCCTCTGCCTCAACTTTTTTCATATCTACAGTACCAAAATCTGCATTGCGACCACTGCAGCCAAAAGTCAGCATGGCACATGCAATCATAAGGCCGGCAATAATTTTTTTCATAATTTTAACCTCACTTGTTCTTTTCTTTCTGTAACTCAGAAATTATTTTATCTGTAATGTCATCAGCAGTAAGATTAACTTTTACAGTATTAAATACGATTGTATAACCATTTTTATTTACCAGACGCATTACTACATTTTCAATATCCTGATTAATTTCTTTCTCTAAAGCCGCATTTTTCTCCTGCTGCTTCTCAATCTCTCTGTCCATGATGCTGAGAGCATTATTCAGTGCCGAAGGAGCCTTTTGCAGCATGGCATCATATTTACCCTCAGATGCCTGCATGACTGCCTCTGCATTCTGCCGCAATCTGCCCGCTTCCTGATCCATACGGCTGCGCATCTGCTCGGTATAAGGAGCAAGCTTATTTTCCATATAAGCAGCTTTTTCTTCATTCAGCTTAGCCAGTTCCTGCTCTCTCGCATTTCTGGCAGCAGCAAGTTCCTCTTCAACCAGCTTTCTTTCATCAGGCTTCATCTTCACTGATTCAAGGCGCATACGGAGATTAAACATTTTCAGCTGATAAGAATCTTCTACCTCTTTTTTACGTTCTGCAATCAGTGCTTCAGCTTCTTTTTCTGTCTGTGCCAAAAATTTTTGCAGTTTGGCATTTTCTTTCGCCTGTGCTCCCACCATGCGAGTAGTAAAATCCGCATTCCAATAAGTAGCCTCACTGGCTTTTTTCAGTCCACGCAGCTTATCAAGACTGCTTAGCTGCATTTTTGCCATTTCTTCCTGTGCCTTACGCTTTTGCACAAGATCTCTGACAACCGCTTCACCCTGCTGCAGCCTGCCATACTGCGGATGTTCTGCAACAGCCTTCTTCCAGTCTGCCACAGCAATTTTCTCACCTGTCGTACTGACGCTGCCGCACGCTGATACAAGCAGTGAAGCTATTAACAGCACTGCAAAGATGATCTTACGCATAACATCCTCCTGGGGAAACAGTAAACGAGGCCCTAAAGGGCCTCAGTAACCACGGCTTATTTACCGCTCTGCAGTGCTTTAGCCACTTCGTCGGTAATATCTACACCGCCAAAAATAACGGTGCTTTTATCAACTACCACAGACAGGCCTTTTTTATCAGCAACTTTTTTAATCTGTTCTTCAACTTTTTTAAGTACAGGTTCCATCAGCTCTTTTTCTTTATTGCCGATACGTTCCTGCAGCTGTACATAATAGCGCTGTTTTTCACTGTCATTCATGCTCTTGCTTTTTTCGTCAAAATCTTTCTGAGCATTATCAATCTCGGTCTTCATCGCATTTCTTACATTCTGCAAATCAGGACTTTGTGCTACCAGCATTTGATAGTTTACTACTCCGATAGCAGATTCACTTGCTGCAGCAGAAGCCACTCTGCCAAAACCACTCTGAGTCACGGAAAGCGCGAAGCAGCCCAGTACGAATATTGCCGCAACAAACAAAGAAACTAATTTAACATTTTTAGGATTACGCAATTTCTGCATCATAACAAAATTCCCTGCTTTCTTACAAAATAAAATTATATTACAGATATATAGTTTATTATATCAGTCTGCCAGTATTCTTTCAATCAAAAGCTATAAATTTCCTATCAGCCGCAAATAAAATTCATTGCCTCCATAAACATATTCTGCACTAAGAAATTCATGGATACGATATCTTACGCCGTATTCGTTTCTGTCATCACCGGAAAAATGTTCTGCACGCAGTTTCCATTTGGGACTCAGCGTATATTCCAGCTTATAAACATTATCGCCTGCCGGGGCACGACGCATGTAGCTCCAGCTGCTTTTTCCCCAGTAACATGTATAACCGGCACCAAACTGCCACTGTACATCATCCAGCACCACTTCCGCTTCGGCAAAAATTTCGTCATGCGGAGAAATATATTTGCCAAGATGTGCCTTGCCAGACAAATTATCCTTATCACGCCCGATATCTCCATAACCTTCCAGCCAGATTTTATATTCATCAGAATAAAGGATAATTTCCACGGCTGTATCCGCACCGGGTCTGACAGTTATCCTTGGCTTCAGATTATACTGTCTTACTTCATATTCAGAAGCCAGTTTTGTACTGAGATAATCAGCATATTCCTGACAGTGGTGTTCCAGATAGGCAACAGGTAATCCCTGCAGTTTTTCACATTCATCAGCATATTTGAATTTCAGCCTGTTTAAAAGCAGATTGGGTATAGATTCAGAACGCATTTCATATTTAACCGAGCTTACCAGCTGACCTACCGGATATATAATGACCTGCACAATAACCTTGCCGTCTTCCTGAACCAGATCAACAGCAGCTTTGAACTCCGGTAAAGTTTTTTCTACTTCCTGTCTCACTACTCTGCGTAAAACACCGCCGGCCCAATCCTGCGCATCCACAGAAGCACCGCTGATAATGTTCCTCAGTCTCTGTTCAAGTCCAGGCAACCGCTGCCTTAAATGCTCCGCAGTCTCCTGTTCCAAACCAGAAAACTGAAGGTCTGTAACGACATTATTTATAGTATCGCTCCACGGTGTTATTTTGAGCACTATTTCTGTTTGCTCTCCAAGCCGTATATCAGCCTGCTGCATTTCGTAACCGGTTAATACCCGGTCACCAATTTCTTTCAGCAGCGATATGTATTCTGTTTTAACTGGTTCAACATTTTGGGTGTCCCTGTCTACAAGTAGCTGCTGCGCCACTATCTGCATACTATCAGACATCTTTTGCAGCAAATCATTGCTCGTACTGCCGCCGACATCAACCACCTGTACCTGTACATCATTAATCGGCATAGAAAAAGCTTGCTGCAATGACAAAAAATTTGTCATTGCAGCAATCATAAGAATCTTACTAATCTTCATTTCAGCCCCGCTATAAAATCAGAACTGTCCGCCAAAGCTGAAATGGAATTTACCGCCATCGTCACCGTAACCATAGTCAAGTTTTACCGGTCCTAAAGGTGAATTGATACGTAAGCCGACACCAAAACTGTTTTTAATCAGGCCCAGATCAAACTCATCTTCATGACGTTTATCCCAGGCATAGCCATTATCGGTAAACAGTACGCCCTGCACTTTTTTAATAATCGGGAAACGGTATTCCAGCGTAGCTTTAAGCATGCTGTTGCCACGGAACTGATCATCTTCATAACCACGCAGCGTATCACTGCCGCCCATGGAAAAACGCTGACTCAAGGGCATATCGCCATCAGCATAACCTGCACCAAGATTCAATGCCCAGACGCTTTCACCGCCAGCACGATAATAATAACGGTAATCAGCAGTAAACTTGGTGAAATCAAAGTCACCGCCCAGACCAGCCCATTCCAGGCTATAAGCTATGCGCTTGCCTTCATGGGGATCATAAATATTATCACGGGAATCAAAAATTCTGCCTACTGTGATACTGCGGGTAACACCAAAGTTTTCTTTGCGGCGCTCCGCAGCAGTCGCAGGCATCCAGGGTTTATAATACGGACTATTTGGGTTAAACCTGTCCTCGTAATATTGGTTTACATCATTTTCATAGCCATCAGCCATACCTTCATAAATGTCGTCACGGTTCTTTAAAGTAACATAGTTACTTACAAACTCATTATCCGTCTTACGGCTGAAAGTCAGCTCCTGTCCGCGACGCTTTTTATCATAACGGGCAATTTCATCACCATCAATGTTGTAGTCTGCATATTCATTGGTAATATCGTACAGATTGATGGTAGCCGTAGTTTCCTTATCGTCAATCCAGGGCTTAGTATAGCTAAAATCATAGTTCTTGTTATCCTCGCCGCCGAATTCCCAGCGAATATTAACTTTATCGCCTGTACCACGGAAATTTTTATCACCAATAGAAATCATACCGATGAAGCCGTCTGCATTACTGTAGCCGGCACCGATACCAAAGGTTCCCGTATTCATTTCCACAACGCTGATTTCTACTTCCACGGAATTAGGCTCTTTACCAGGATTTAATTTGACATTAACATCCTCAAAATAACCTAAATTATAAATACGCTGCATACTGCGGCGGGCATCCTTGGCATTAAAGGGCTTACCCTTCTTCAGCTTCATTTCACGGGTAATAACGTAGTCCTTAGTCTTGACATTACCTTTGACCTTAAAATCTTCTACAATGCCTTCGTTGACAGTAATATTGAGCGTACCATCTGTATCCATATGGATATCTGTCACCCTGGCTAATATATAGCCATTCTGACGATATTCTTCTTCCAGACGCTGTACGCGTGTATTAACATCTTTCAGGTTGATGATTTTATTTTCTTCCATGTCAAAGAACCCAGCAGCCTTCTTGTCATCAACTACAGTATTGCCAGTAATCCTGACACCGGTAAAAGCAGGGTTTTCCATTACATGATAAATAACCTGTACGCCTTCCGGCACTTCTTTAAATTCAGGACGCAAATCATAGAACCAGCCCAGATCATAAATAGCGCTTAAATCCTCATTAAGCCCCTGCTCAGTAAATTCCATACCAGGCTTAGTCTTTAAAGCAGCTGCTATCTCTGCTTCACTGATAACAGTATTACCGCTGATAATCTGCTTGGTAATAGTCTTACCGATATAGGGAGCAAGTTTATTTTCTTTTTCAGCTTCCGGAGCAACAGCAGCAGCAGTTTCTGCGGCAAGACCCGGAACAGCCTCAGCAGTGCTTTCTTCCGCCCATACAGGCAATGCCAGAAAAACAGCAGCGAGACCTACGGATAAAGGCTGAATCAAATATCTTTTTTTCAATGTATACCCTCCTAAACACTATTTAGAACTGGTCAGTTCCACTCTGGCAGACTTAACGAGTCTGCGCATATCTGTATCTGATATTTTTAGCTGTCGTCCCTGTTCAGTTTCGACAGGAGTATCACTTATTTTATCTGCCTGCACCACTGACTCTGCAGGCACCGCTGACATCTGCTCTTTTGCCTGCTGTACTACGATACCAGTCGGCTGGCTACCGGCATTTGCGTTATGTACCGGCGCAGGTGCAGCAGAAGGTATATTATGTCGTGCATAGCACCAGCCGCCAAAGCAGGATAAAATCACAGCCAATGCGGCACACATTGCCAGCAATTGTCTGTTCCAGCTCCAGGGAACGTCTTTTTTCCTGCGCAGATTACTGAGCTCAGCTTCAGCCAGCATTAAATCCAACTCTCCGCGCATATCTTTATTATCTAAAAAACTTTGTTCGGCATTTTCAAGACTGCTTTTGATCCGACGAATACGCTGGCATACAGAACGACTCATTTTGACCATGCCGAAAACTCCTTTCTTAAAAATAATAAAGCTTTTCGTATATAATCACAAAAAAAAGTTTTTTCTCATCTGTTGTTATAGTCGATTTTCAGAATTTATTTTGCTTATACGACTATTTACTCCAGTTATCTGCTTAATATAACTAATTATTTATATTTATCTAAAATCATGGATAAACCTTGACAGCATACCACGCACTCTTCTGACGCCCTGCTTTTGCAGGCGATAGACATAACCGAGACTGACATTAATATTATCAGCAACACTCTGCGCAGTCTGATCTTCAAGATACATCCCGGTTAGAACACGCTGTTCTTTTTCTGGCAAACGGTGCAGCGCCTGCGCAACTTTTTCCTGCAGCAACTGCCTTTCAGTAATTTCTGCCGGAGAAGCTTTCTCAGAAGCCAGCAAGTCTGCCATAGCCATGCCGCAGAAGGTTTTCCCATCCAAAGATATCATGCCTTTGTCGGAATCTTTTTTCAGAAAATCCAGCATACATCCCTTAATCCTATAGGAGGCAAACAGACTGAAAGCTACTCCTCGCGTATAGTCATAATTTTCCGCAGCTTCCAGCAAACCAATCATACCTTCCTGGATAAGCTCCATAGTGTCTGCTTCCGGTAACTGAAAACTGACCGCGATTTTAAATACCAAAGGCTGATAAGCAGTCATCAGTTTCTGATGCGCGCTGGCATCACCGTCAGCAGCAAGCTTCCACAGTTCTGCTTCTTCCTCACGATCAAGCAGAGTCGTTTTACGCAATTCTTCAAGATAGCTTTGCAGCATTGTTTCACCTCCTTTCAGAATTTTAAAAAGTTACTCTGTATTCCACGCCGTACCAGTCTTCCGGTTCATTGGAAAGGTCATAACTTCTGGAATAGGTTAAATTAAAGTGCCTGCTAATATCGTACTGTCCAAAGATACTTCTGTCAATACCATCAAAGCTTGTCGTATAGCCAATCATGAAATTATCAGTAAGATATTTACTTACCAACAGATTATACTGATTACGTTCTTCAGCAGTTAGTTCCTGTCCGCTGTCGCTCATACTTTCAAACCCAATACCGGAACGCACCTTCCCCATGTAAATACGGAACTGATCCAGACCCAGGGTCTGTTTGACCAGCATCTCCACGTCACCTAAAACTGCCATCTGTAAACCGGCAGTCATAAGATTTTGCAGATCCTCACCGGTAACGTCCTCTCCTCCGGAAGTATCACGTTGCAACGTAAGCATACGGATAATTGTATTTTCGCTAAGCGGTGGATTACTGCTCAACTGTAGTTCCATGTTTTCAACAGGCCCATTAATACGCATAAAAATATCATAACGACTGAACCCTGCCTCGCCTTCAAGTGTTACATTAGGCAGGAAGGTGCCCGGAAGCGCCCAGCCTACCGAAGCATTCCTGATTTTAAAAGGCGTTCTGAGATAAGTTACTGTTCCGTGGTCAGTCTTAATAGAACCATCTATTACCGGATATACCGTACTTCCTGCAATATGCATGGAACCAGCCAGCCAGATATCATACAGATATTTATTGAAAAGATGTACTTTTGGTCCCAGACCAATCTGCAAATCCATGCCAAGATTGCTGCCACCTTCACCGAACTCAGGTATTGTCGGCATATTGATAAGCACATCATCCAACATAACTGCACCTTTAATCTGCGGTCTGTAGGCAGGTTGCGGCGGTGTATTAGCATCAACAAACTGATAGTATCGCTGAGGTATTATCTCTATGGTACTGTTGAGCCGCCCGGTAAAGATCTCCGAAGCCAGCTCTGCATCTTCAGCCTTGACGTACAGCTTATAGGTATCTTTTTCACTGGCCCGCAGCGCATAACTGCCACTGACTGCTATTGTCCCTTTGCCAAGCTGTGCGGAAAGATTATGCAGTACCGTTTCATTGCCTTTGAACTCAATATCTGTCTGGATATTGTCGATAACAGTATTCAGATTTTTCACCTTAATGCTGCCGCCGTCTATTTTTACAGAGCCATTTATAAGCGGTTCTTCCAAAGTACCGCCCAATATAATTTCGCCCTGTGTTTCTCCGATGCCCCATTCTACCATTTCAGTCAGTGCAGGCAAAATACCGAGTCGTGCTTCATTAAGGTCAGCAACTATATGCATCTGTGCGTTAGGATTTTTTCTGGCAGCAGTTTCTCTGAACAAATCTACCGGCACATCGCCGCTGGCTTTAACATTATAAACGTCCTTAGAAGCAATAAACTGCTGCAGACGGATATTATCATCCTGCAAAGTCATCAATGCCGTCAGCTTATCAATGCTCACACCGGCAATTGAGCCATTGGTAATTTCCAGAGAACAATGGCCTGACGGATTATCAAACGGGCCATTCAACTGCACAAGCATATCAGCTTCGCCTTTAATTTCAGGCGGATCATGCATCAGTACCGTGGTAATGGCAGGATTTGCTTTAGTGGCACCAAGCTCTACATCATAAAGCCTGCCGGCAAAATCGACCTGCCCTTTTACAGCTATAACGCCTTTATCCGTTACATCACTCTGCTCCAGTATTTTTACGTCATCGAAATATAAAATACCTTTTTGCAGACGGCCTTTAAACATCATACGGTAATAGTCAAGGTCATGAATCTTAACATCTTCCGCCCAAATATCAATATCAATACCGCTGCCTTTTCCATTGGGATTAATATCAATTTCACCCTGTACGGTACCGTCAATATTATAATCCTGTTTGCACATTTTCAGGATACCATCCAGATTACCCCACAGAGTTACTACCTTACCCTGCATAAAGCGCTGCGGTATGTTAATATTCAGCTCCGCCTTGAAGAGGCCATAATCGCCATTGCCGTTATTATAAGGCTGTTTGAAGGATACGCTCAGCTCATTGCGGTCTTCTCCGTTACTGCTTACACTGCCGGTAAGTTCGGTCAGTTCTTCACCATTTATACTCATGGAATCGCTGGCTATTTCGCCCATAAAATACGGACGCTGCAGTGTACCGCGCAAATAACCCTTCGCATCCATATAACCGTCCAGGTCAACATCCTTGTCCATAACGGGAAGCCTGTCCAGATTAATGTTTCTGGCATCCATCATAAAATCAAGCTGCTGCTCCTTGTTCATGGTGCCATTTAATGTTACTTTTGTAGACAAGGCATTAATAACAAAGTCCTGCAATGCAAGCTGCCCGCCATGATAGTTATACCTGCCACCAACACTGTCCAGCAGGTACCCTTCCAGGCTGCCGTCTGTAAGCAGCACTTCTCCATCAACGTCAAGATCCGCAAGCGTACCGCGCAGCTGGACAATATTATCCACATTGCCGGTCAGCTTCAGTTCAGGATCAGCAACAGCCATAAGCGGTTCTGCCCTGACACCACTCGTTTCCACAGCCAGATCAAACACAGCCTCCTGTCCGCGCAGATCGATACTGCCATTGACTACATGCCTGCCTTGTTCCATATTAGCCTGAAAATCTTTAAAGCGCAGTATATTATCTTTCAGTCCGATAAAACCATGAGCCTCATTAAGTTTTTGTTCCATAAAGCTTACATCAGTCAGCTGAATAATACCTGAAAATTCCGGTGCTGACAATGTTCCTCCCAGAGAAAAGCCAGTCGAACACAAACCGTGCCCCGTATAACCGGCAAACTCCAAAAAGGGATCAACAGGGAATTCTGCCATTCTGCCTGTAAGATTTAGACCACCAGCAGCATTTACTGTACCGGTGACTGCCAGGCTGCCTTGCCCCGCCATAGCACCCAGATGCTCTACCGTAAGCTTTTCGCCGTCATATTTACCGTCAAAGCCAAGTCTGCTGACAGTAAGAGAACGCCATTTAATATTCAGGGTATCAGCTGCCATTTGCAGCTTCCAGATGTCATCCTCCTGCTCAGCCAGCAATGCTGTCTTGCCGCTGACAGTTATATTATCATTTTTCAGCCCGGCAACCTGCTGACTTACATTATCAAACTCTGCATCAGCCAGCAAAACCTTCTGATTTAAATCATAAGTACCATGCAGCATGATTTTACCGCCGCCATATGCAAACTCTGCCTGTTCCAGCTGCAGCGTATGCTCGGCCAGTCTGCCCTTTACGTTAATATTTTCCGTCTTCCACTCCTGCCATTGTAGCGACGGTGCCGTGATACTGATACTGCCTGTGATATTTTCCAGATCCTGCAAGTCAGCCTCGCCTTGAACAGCAATCGGCTGACCGTCGACAGATACCTGCAGCTGCGCTGTATTTACCTTGCTCTCTGCCGCATCTACAGTACCGTCAATACAGAAAGTATGAAGCTCATTTGCCAGCTCCATTTTACCTGTTACTGCATCCAGCTTACCCCTGCCGGAAAGACGTACCTGTGCACCATCATTTTTCCAGGTAAGCTGCAGATCCTCTGCGCTGCCTCCTAAAGCCTCTACCTGCCCGTAATGTGCTGCCAGCGGCGCGTAAGCTGCAAGCTGCAGTCTGTCGGTTTTGATATACAAATTACCAACACCTTCAGTGGTCAGCATGCCCTGCAACGTAATCTTATCTTCTCCTGCCGCTACATCAGCCTTCAAGGCAAACTGAGGATTGGCTCCACCGTCAACTTCTGCGTCAACAGAAAAATCCCAGTTGCCATAAGGTGTAACAACCTGTAAAACACCTTCTTCTGCCTGCAGCAATCCATAAAAAGGCGTTTCTTCTGACTGAGACGGTTTAAGAAAATGTTGCATATTCCATTGATTCTGTCTGTCCATAACCAGCCAAACCTGTGGCTGTATAAGCCTTATTTTGCTTACAGCCCGCGCAGGCTCCTGCAGAGCCAGCCAGGGGCGCAAACTGACAACCGTCCTGGGCAGTACAGCAACCTTTTTGCCTTCCTCATCCCTGATGATGACATCAGTTACTTCAGCCGTAAGACCGCCGTTCCAGGCAAGGCCGCCTATCTGCACACTGCCATTAATATATTCCCGCGCCAGGCTTTCTGCCTGCGGCAGCATCTGCCTGATATAGCCAGGCACAACATAGGTTACTAAAGCATAATAAAGCATTGCCAGAATGGCAACGCCTGTCAGTAGAATTTTCCAAAGCTTCCGCATGATGATCTCCATAACTAATTGTTTGCAAAATACTTATAGCTCGACTTTTATTCTTTCGACAGAAATAAAAAACATCCTCTATTTTTCAAAAAAATAAATGCACTGCAATTTCTTACAATGCATTTTATCTTTAAATTTTCTGCATTTCCTTTACGGCCTGTTGAAACAGCGCCTGCCAGCCTGGACAAAAATCCGCTCCTCCCTGTGAGCAGTCTGCCTTACCGCCCCCACGACCCTGAAAAATATTATTCAGCACTTTAATATATACACGGCAGTCAGCAGATAATTTTTGTCCTGCCATTACAGCATAGGTCATTCTCTCTTCCTGCACAGCCAAAAATATGCAGACAGCATCTTCATATTCTCCTGCCAGTGCCAGCAGCGGCTTAATATTTTTACTGTCATCAGTAACCATACTGATTAAGACTGTACCATCATCTTTTTTCAATGCTCGTTCTGCCGCCTGCTGCAATTCATAACGCAACAGCTGCATAGTCCTGTTTCTGATATTTTCACGCATCTGTGCCAATTCATCTTTCAAACGCAGCACCCCATCATATACCTGCGCCGGCTTAATAGACAGCTCTGCAGCAGTCTGCAGCAATACGGAATTTTTCACATCGGCGTCCTTTAATGCTCTCCTGCCGCAGGCAAATTCTACACGCACTCCCTGCTTATGCTTATCACTGCGGATAATTTTTACCAGGCCTACCATTCCTGTATAAGGCGGATGCGTACCGCAACAGGTACAGCAGTCTGCCCCTTCGACAGCCACAATCCTCAGCAGTCCCTGCAGTTTGCTGTTAAACTTACGCATCGGCAGCTGCGCCGCTTTTTCACTCTCCAGATAACTTATGGTTACCGGACGGTTATCCCAGATAATTTCGTTGGTCATAAGTTCAGCCTGCAGTAATTCTTCTGCTGTTAGCTCCTTATCCAGATCAATAGCTACCATGTCTTCACTCATATGGAACCCAACATTATTTGCTCCAAAAAGCTTCCAGCAGGCATACGACAGCAGATGCTCACCCAGATGCTGCTGCATCCTGTCCATACGTACCTGCCAGTCCAGTGCCGCTTCCACCTTGGCGCCAGGCTGCAACGGATGGTCACACACATGGTAGATGCGTCCTTCGCTCTCACATACATGGCTGACTTTGATGCCATCTAATGTGCCTCTGTCACTCAGCTGTCCGCCTCCCTCAGGAAAAAAGACGGTTCTGTCCAGTTCTACCAGATAATGCCCATCTTTTTCCTGACAAGCCAAAACGGTACTCTTGCAGCTTCGCAGCAGCGCATTATTTTCATATAATTTTTCTGTCATAAATAGTCCCCCCTCAAAACAAGAATATTGTATCACTTTCATGGCTCTTGTGTTATAATCAGTAAAAGTTTTGGCAATTTATTTATAACAGGAGAAAATAATGTTTCATACTTTACTTTTTGATTTGGACGGCACCCTGACCAACTCAGCTGAGGGCATTACAAAATGCGTACAATATGCATTAAAGGATGCAGGTATCGATGAACCTGATTTAAACAGCCTCCGCAAATTTATCGGCCCGCCGCTCAGAGCTTCCTTTGAAAAATATTATGGTTTTACTCCGCAGCAGGCTGAAAATGCTACTCAAAAATATCGTGAACGCTATCACAACATCGGTATCTACGAAAACGAAGCATATCCTGAAATTCTTGCACTACTGCACAAGCTGTACACACAAAAAATAACTATGGGCATTGCTACCGGCAAACCGGAAGTCTACGCACTGCCCATAGCCAGACGTTTTGGTTTTGCTCCCTATTTATCAACCATCACCGGCAGCAGCCTTGACGGCAAACTGGATGATAAGGCACTTGTCGTTGCTGAAGCATTACGCCGCCTTGATATTACCACAGCAGAGCAAAAACAGCACAGCCTGCTGATTGGCGACAGGCGGGAAGACGTGCTGGCAGCCCACGCTAATGGCATCAAATGTATTGGCGTCGGTTACGGCTTTGGCAGCAAAGATGAACTGCTTGCAGCAGGTACGGATTATTATGCGGCTACTGTAGCAGAGCTTGCCTGTCTCTTGCAGACTAACATTTGAGCAAGAAAAAAGCACTTCATACTGAAGTGCTTTTTCTATTTTTTAGCAGCTTTTTTATTATACTTCTGCATGGCTGCTTCGATATCTTCCCGCAGCCAGCATTCAACTGCATCTGCCATTTCCTGTACAGCCTTTTCGATCAGCTCTTTTTCCTCGTTCTGGAAAGCATGCAATACATGATTTACTACAGCCTGACTGCTGCGTTCAGGATGCCCTATGCCAATCTTAAAACGCGGAAACTCACCTGTCCCCAGATGCTGCTGCACAGATTTAATACCGTTATGCCCTCCGGCACTGCCTTTACGGCGAATACGCAGCTGCCCGCAGGGCATATCCATATCATCCTGGATTACAGCGATATCTTCCGGCGCAATATTATAAAAATCAGCATACGCACCCACTGCCACACCGCTCAGATTCATATAGGTAGTAGGCTTTAACAGCAGTACCTTCTCCGGCAAACGGTATTCCGCATACATGGCATTACGATCCGTACGGTCAAAACTAACACCCCAGCGTCTGGCCAGCTCATCTACAACCATAAAGCCGATGTTATGACGCGTATTGGCATATTCCCTGCCCACATTGCCTAAGCCGACAATCAGTTTCATAAATTTTATTTTTCCTCCTTTGCAGCCAGCAACTGACTGACTGTAACAAACTCATAACCTTCTGCCCGCAGCCGGTCAATAATAGCAGCAGTTGCTTCGACGGTTTGCTGTCGGGAAGCGATATTTTTAGGACTGTCACCATCATGCAACAGGATAATAGCTCCCGGAAATGCTTTACTGCACACTCTGTCTGCAATCACATCACTGCCCGGATTCGTCCAGTCGCGCGGAATAACGCTCCAGTTTACAGCCGTCAGCCCAGCCTGGTTTATATCTTTCATTACCGCCCAGTCACGGAATCCATGAGGCGGACGCATATATTGTATTTTTTTGCCAGTCAGCCATTCCAGCGTAGTCTTGCCGCTGTCAATATTGGCTGCCACCGCCTCTCCGTCCAGCTTCAGCAAATCGCGGTGACTGCCTGCATGCAGAGCAACTTCATGTCCCTGCCTGCTTACCTGCCTTACTGCCTCCTGCCTTTTAAACGCGTTATCACCTACCATAAAAAAGGTGGCTTTAACCTGCTTTTCCTGCAGCACCTGCAGCAGCTCCAACGTATAGGGCAGATATGGCCCGTCATCATAAGTCAGTGCGATAAGTTTTTTCTGAACTGGAACCTGGCAAATGACCTGTCCATAAAAATTATTATTCGGCAGTACTGCCAGCAGCGTCAGTACTCCGGCCGTCAGCACTCCGGCTGCTGCCGCCAACAGCGCCGTACGCCTTTTAATGATATTAAATTTTCCCAGCCACAAAGCCAGTACTCCAAAAATGCCGCAGCAGGCAACAATATAGATAAGTCTCATCTTCAGCAACCGTTGCTTTCCAAAGAAAAGGGCCTGCCATCACGGCAAGCCCCTGTTATTTTATTTATGGGTATCAAATAATTGGCTTACAGACCAGTCATTGTAAATACGCAGAACAGTTTCCGCAAGAATCGGAGCAATAGACAGCACTTTAATCTTGGGATGTTTCTTGTTAGGCGGCAGCGGAATTGTATTGGTAACAACCAGTTCCGTAATATCGGACTGAGCGATACGGGACAGTGCCGGGTCCGTCAGAATGGGGTGGGTGCAGCAGGCATAAATTTCTTTAGCGCCCAATTTTTTCAGCGCACGCGCACCTTCAGTCAGAGAACCAGCTGTATCTACCATATCATCAACCATGATGGCAGTCTTGCCTTCTACGTTGCCGATAAGGTTCATAACCTCTGCCACACCGGGTTCCGGACGACGTTTATCAATAATTGCCAGCGGGCACTGCAGCATCTCTGCAAATCCACGCGCACGACCTACGCCGCCAAGGTCAGGAGATACAACAACCATATCATCCAGCTTCTTGCTCTTAATATATTCAGCCAAAAGCGGACCGCCAGGCATATGGTCGAAAGGAATGTTGAAGAAGCCCTGAATCTGTGCAGCATGCAGGTCAATAGTAACTACACGAGTAATACCTGCAGTTTCCAGCAGATCAGCCATAAGTTTAGCTGTAATAGGCTCACGGCCGCGGGCTTTACGATCCTGACGAGCATAGCCATAGTACGGTATAACTGCTGTAATATGCTGTGCGGACGCACGTTTGAAAGCATCTGCCATAATCAGCAGTTCCATTACATTGTCATTAACAATCGGGCCACAGGTAGGCTGCACGATAAAGATATCTTTGCCGCGTACGCTTTCGTTAATCATAACCTGCACTTCGCCGTTATTGAAACGGTTAATAACGGCATCGCCTACGGTAGTACCAAGATAAGCGGCAATTTCACGTGCTAAATCTGGGTTGGCATTACCTGCAAAAATTCTAAACTTATTTTCATCTGACAACATGTCCCAATCCCTCCAAATTGTACCTTGTTGGTCAATATTTAATCCTCTGTTTAATTATACCCAAAAAGCAAGTCTTTAACAAGTTTTTTGTAAACTCTTTTACAATTGCTTATTGATTACGATACTTCTCAGCCCAGCCTTCAAGATTCTTCTGTTTGGCTCTGGCAATACCCAGGCTGTTTTCCGGCACCTCTTTGGTAATCGTAGAACCGGCGCCAATATAGCTGCCTGCTTTAACAGTTACCGGTGCCACCAGATTGGTATTGCAGCCTACAAAAGCATTATCTTCTACAACTGTACGATGCTTTTTCTTGCCGTCATAATTAACAGTAATACAGCCGCAACCCATATTTACGCCGCTGCCAATATCACTGTCGCCAATATAGGTAAGATGCGGCAGTTTGGTTCCGATGCCGATATTGGAATTTTTTACTTCTACAAAATTACCAATCTTCACCTTATTGCCGATAACCGTATCCGGACGCAGATGTACATAAGGACCTGCGGTAACTTCGTCACATACTTTGCAGTCATGCCCATAAACAAACTGCAGATGAGTACCATTGCCCACTTCTACGTTAGTCAGACGTACATTAGGCCCGATTTCGCAATCTTCGCCAATCTCCGTACTGCCTTCCAGCCAGGTGAACGGATAAATAATGGTATCGCGGCCTATCTTTACGCTGCCCTCAATAAAGGTACTTGCTGGATCCATGATGGTCACACCGTCATCCATCAGCCTGTTCAGAATACGCACGCGCATAACGCTTTCGGCCTCTGCCAGCTGACGGCGGGAATTGATCCCCATAACCATGTCGCTGTCTTCGGTAACGACGCCGCCCACTTTTTTGCCTGCTGCATTCAGCTTGGTCAATACATCAGTAAGATAATATTCACCCTGCGCATTATCGCAGGTCAGCGTTGCCAGCACGTCAAACATCAGCGGACATTCCAGACAGTAAATACCGGTATTGATTTCCTTAATCAGCTTCTGCTGCGCATCAGCATCTTTTTCTTCCACAATGCCCTGCACATTGCCGTCAGCATCGCGCACTATACGGCCATAGCCAAAGGGATTGTCCATGAAAGCAGTCAGCACGGTAGCAGCAGCACCTGACTGTACATGAGCCTCATAGAATTTTTTCAGTTCTGCACCGTCCAAAAGCGGCGTATCGCCGCACAAAATCATGGCAGTACCTGTAAAGCCTGCCAGTACATCTTTTGTCTGCATTACTGCATGACCGGTACCCAGCTGCTCAGCCTGCAGGACTATCCTGCCCTGCTCGCCAACCATGGTTTCCACCAGTTCTGCTTCGTGTCCCACAATAACAATTTTTTCAGCAGCACCTGCTGCATCAGCTGCATCCAACACATGCTGCAGCATGGGCTTACCTCCCACTTTATGTAAAACTTTAGGCAGTTTACTGCGCATCCTTGTACCCTTACCGGCAGCTAAAATTACAGCTCTTAATTCTGACATTTGTTTACTCCTTCACCTGTACAGGTTCAATAAATATTTTATTTTCCAACTCGTTTACACTGTGCAGCATAAACAGGGCCGTGTAATCATCCACCATTTTATTTTCCGGCTCTGCGGTAACAATCATAAAGGCCTTGCCAACTACCTCGGCGCCTACTTCCTTAGCCAGATTCAGCATGCCTCTGGCAGTACCGCCGCCTTTCATGAAATCGTCTACCATCAGCACCCTGCTGCCTGGCTGCAATGCTCTTTTGGGCATGGCCATAGTCTGAATCATCTTGGAAGAACCACTGACATAGTTAATATTCACCGCGGAACCTTCCGTTATCTGACTGCTGTGCCGCGCCATTACGAGAGGTACATTAAAAGCTCTGGCAACAAACAGCGCCAGCGGTATGCCCCTGGTTTCCACCGTCATGATACAGTCCGGCTCCAGATGCCGCGTGTGTTTCATAATGATTTCCCCAAGACGCACCACTACGTCAGGAATACAGAGCAGGTCTGTCGTATACAGTAATCCTCCCGGCAGAATCCTGTCCGGAACGGAAAGCTTGATAGCCAGATCCTGCAGAAAATCATGATCTTCCTTCGCCGAGCGACCCGGAATAAAGCGCACTCCGCCAGCCGCTCCGGCCAGAGTTTCCACCCTTCCCAGCCCGTAAAGCTCAAGACCAGTCTTAACTGCCAGCACATCCTCACTCAAAGTTGATTTTGCTATTTCAAATTTTTTGCAAAAATAGGAAAATGAAAATAATTGGTGCGGATGATCCGTTAACTGCTTGGTTAAAGCCACCACTCGCTCCATTCTTTTTGCCCTTCCCATAATCGCCCTCTTTTCTCTGCATTATTTTCTGTCTGCGGCAAGATAGCCGGCAATCAGATCCCAGTCAGCCGGCTTATCTATATCCATGCCTACTTCTGCATAACTGCTTACTACTACCTTGCAAGGCAGTTCCAGCAACTCACCTGTTCTTTTTTCTGCCTCCGCCAGTGTCAGCCTGTGCAGCAGAAACTTAAAAATAAACCCGAACCCCAGCCACCTGCACAGCTGAAACGGCTGCTTTCTTCTGGCAAAAATCTCTCTGGCTTTGGCAAGCCCCTGCGGTATGATGGAGGCATCTACTACCATCATATTGCCGCCGGTAAAAATACCGTCTGCCAGTTTCGCATATGTTCTCTGTGCCTGCGGATAATCCTTCACGCATACTTCCTTAGGAATAACAGGATAATATACCTGACTGTCAGGATATTCCTCACATTTATCTAAAAAATCATTTACCGCCGCTGCATGCAGCATGGGGATATCATCACAGACAAACAGCAGCTTTTCTCTGCAAATCAGTGCATCAGCTGCTTTCTTTGCCGTAGTCGGCATATCCTGTTCTGCCTCGCACAGTTCTACGCCCAGAGGCAAATCTTCTCTGGCTATCGCTCCGGCAGGCGCTGCCAGCATAATCCTTCTGATGCGCCCACTGCCCTGCAGAGCATCCGTAAGATAGTCAAGAATTCTTTTGTCATTCAGTCTGGCCAGACAACGAATATCCGTACCCGCTTTCTCTTTCAGCCAGGGCGCATAACCGCCAGCCAGGATAACTGCATCATACGTTTTTTTCATAATTATTTTGCCATTGTCAGAGATTTCATCAGTGTGTGTTCAGCATTTTCAATATGTGCTCTTGCCGCTTCCTGAGCACGCTCCACATCTCTGGCCGCGATGCTGTCCACCAGCGCCCTGTGTTCATCCATGGTTTCCACCAGACGGCCGGGATAGCTCATGGAACGACCACGGATACCGGTGAGCTGTTCACGCAGATTATTTATAATGGAACGCAGCCTTTCATTGCGGCTTGCCTGATACAGGATATCGTGAAAGGCAGTATCCGCCTCGACAATCTTTTCCATATTATTCTCAGCCATATACTGGCCGATTTCTACCAGCAAACGGTTCAGTGCTTCCAGTTCCTCGTCGGTAATACGCTCAGCTGCAAGGCCTGCTGACAGCACATCCAGACAGGTACGAATTTCATAAATCTCCGTAATATCTCTGATGGAAATGTCTGCAACATAGGTACCGCGGCGCGGAATCATTACTACAAAGCCTTCCAGCTCCAGCTTTCTGATGGCCTCTCTGACCGGGGTACGGCTGACGCCCATTTCATCCGCCAGCTGGATCTCCATCAGACGCTCTCCGGGACTGAAGGTACCGTCAATAATTGCCTGCCTGATATTTTCGCATACCAGTTCACGCAGGGGTTTATAACTGTCAAGTTTGATTGGTTGTAAATGTCCTGCCATTATATCTTCATCCTTCCTGTAGTAACCGTTATGGCTGTTTCTACATCAAAATCACCTAAAGACGCTTCTATACGCTCTGCCGTCTTCATATCATCTGCCAGAGCAAAAACAGTAGGTCCGCTGCCACTCATCATGGCATAATAGGCTCCTGCCGACAGCATTGCCGCTTTAATCGAAGCAATTTCCGGATGCGCCGGAATTGTCACCGTTTCCAGCACATTACCCATACAGGGTACGATAGCATGTCCTCCCTGAGGCAGTTTTTCCATCATGTTCCAGATGCACGGCATCTGCACCACCCTGCCGCGGTCATAATTTTTATATACCCAGGCGGTAGAAACTTCAAGGCTGCGTGGTTTAGCCAGTACAACAATCGTTTCCGGCATATCAGCAAGCGGAATGATTACCTCGCCGCGTCCTTTGGCCAGCGCCGTGCCACCGCTAATGCAAAACGGCACGTCACTGCCGATTTCGGCTGCCAGCTTTTCCAGTTCAGACAGTCTGAGATCAAGCTCCCAGTATTTATTCAATCCGCGCAGTACCGCCGCCGCATCGCTGCTGCCGCCAGCCAGTCCGGCTGCCAGAAAAATTTTTTTGTTCAATGTAATGTGAACGTTCGGAATTATCTGATACCTGTCGGCCAGCAGTCTTGCCGCTTTACAGGCAAGATTATCAGCACCGCAGCTGAGTCCGGGCAGATTACATTTCAGTTCTATACCCCTGCCTGGCTCAATGATAATTTCATCCTTCAACCCTACGCTTTGCATGATCATACTTACTTCATGATACCCGTCACTGCGTTTGCCAAGGATCTTCAGGCCAAGATTTATTTTTGCATATGCAGATTCAATAATCTTCTTCATTTTCAGCACACCTTAAATATTTTTGTATACAATATTATTGTATACTGCTTTAATCTACACCGCAAGCTAATTTTCGAACATTAAATTCGTACATTTCTTTTTTTATTTGCTTTTTCAGTAAATTGCTGCAAAAGAAAGCGACTGCCGGTTGCTTTTTTTGTTAAAAATGTTACTATACTAATATATAAATTTCAGTAAAGGAACCTAATATGAATAAATACACCAAAATGATCCTGCATCGCTATATCATGACAGCATTAGGCTGTTCAATAATGGGTATTGCCCTCAATACCTTTTACATGCCCAACAAACTGCTCAGCGGCGGTATCGGCGGCGTTGCCGTACTGTCATACTATATCTCCGGCATGCCCATGGGTTTAACCAGTATTATCTGCAATATTCCTTTATTTTTTATTGCCTATAAATACATGGACAGAGAATATACGCTTAATGCTCTGTTTGGCATGTTATTTTTTGCTTTCTCTCTGGACTTTTTTCATTTTCTTTCTTCCTATCGTCCCGTACATGATACCATGCTGGCCTGTATCGCAGGCGGCGTACTTTACGGCATCGGCGCTGCCTGTATGTATCGCTCCGGTGGCAGCAGCGGCGGTACCGATATTATCGGTGCCATCATTCAGAAAAATTATTCCATTACTGTCAGCAACACCAATTTTATGTTCAATATACTGCTGCTGACCATCAGTACCTTTTTCTTTGGTATTGAGCCAGTATTATATACGCTGCTCACCTTTTTTGTGATGACCAAGACCTGCAACACCTTCATTGTCGGTTTTGATTTCAAGAAAAACATCATCATTATCAGCGATAAGGCAGACGATATTGCTGAAGAAATCATCAAGGTTGTAGGGCGCGGTGTTACCTATCTGCATGGCGAAGGCGCCTTTACCCATCAGAACCGTGAAATTCTTTTTGTTGTAGCCAAGCTGACGCAGACGGCCAAGATAAAGTCGCTGTGCCGTGAAATTGATCCCAATGCCTTCATGATAATTCACGACGTTAACGACGTATTTGGCAGAGGCTTCACCCTCAAGCCCTCCGGCCCTCATAACCCGCGACCGGAATACGCAAAAAAATATATTGAACAAAAACATGCACATAAAGGGCAGGAATAAGACCTGCCCTTTATTTTTTCTGTCTGCACCGCATGTTATAATAAAACAGAAAGCTTTGCACAAGGAGATTTAACATGAAACTTATCCATCTGTCCGATTTACATATAGGCAAAAAACTCAATGAATTCTCGCTATTGGATGATCAGAGACATATTCTTACTCAGATACTTGACCTTATCAGACAGGAACAGCCGGACGGAATAATTATTGCCGGCGACATTTATGATAAAGCCATTCCATCAGTTGAAGCAGTGCAGCTGCTGGATGATTTTCTTACCCGGCTTGCCGCAACCGAAAAACCCGTATTTATTATCAGCGGCAATCATGATTCAGCAGAACGGCTTGCGTTTGGTTCCCGCCTGCTCTGCAGGAGTAATATTCATTTTTCCAGTCTTTATGATGGTACGGTTCCCTGCTGCGCCCTCTCTGATGCATACGGTAAAGTATATATTCACCTGCTGCCTTTCATTAAACCATCGCTTGTACGAAAAGTATTTGAAGATGCTCCTGCAGGCAGCTTTAACGAAGCACTGCACACTGTACTGTCGCATATGGACATAGATACCTCCCAGCGCAATGTTCTTGTAGCTCATCAGTTTGTTACGGGAGCTGCCCGCAGCGAATCTGAGGAAATCTTTGTCGGCGGTCTTGATAATGTTGATGCCTCTCTATTCGATATTTTCGACTATACGGCGCTGGGCCATATACACAGCCCGCAAAATATTGGCAGCGAAAAAGTCCGCTATTGCGGCACGCCCTTAAAATACTCTTTTTCCGAAGCAGCGCAGCAAAAATCAGTGACCGTAGCAGAGCTGGGGTCAAAAGGCAGCCTTAGCATCCGCTGCCTGCCACTGCAGCCGCTGCATGATCTGCAGAAACTAAAAGGTACGTACATGGAGCTGACCTCACTGAGCTTTTATAAAACTCTTAATCGCGATAACTATTTCCATATTACCCTTACTGACGAAGATGATGTACTGGATGCAGTCAAAAAACTGCGTACTGTCTATCCCAATCTGATGCAGCTGGAATACGATAACCGTCGTACCCGTACTTCCACAGAAATTACGGCAGCAGAGCAGATTACCCAAAAGTCTGAGCTGGAACTTTTCCAAGAATTTTTTGAGCTGCAAAACGGCACTGGCATGAACAGCAGTCAGCAGCAGCTGGTGCAGGAACTGCTTGACTCTCTGAAATCGTCGTAAGTAAATTTACAGAAAGCGTGAACCAATAATACCATGAAACCAAAACACCTTATTATCAGCGCTTTCGGCCCCTACGCCGAAAGAACGGAAATAGATTTCACCAAACTCGGCTCTAACGGTCTTTATCTGATAACAGGCGATACCGGTGCCGGCAAGACTACCATTTTCGACGCCATTACTTTCGCTTTATATGGCGAAGCAAGCGGCCGTAATCGCGAAGCCGCCATGCTGCGCAGCCAGTATGCAGCCGCCGCGGTTCCTACCTTTGTAGAATTTATCTTTGAATATCGTGGTCAGGAATATAAGATTATCCGCAAGCCAGAATATCAGCGTCCCAAAGAACGCGGCAGCGGTATGACTACGCAGAAAGCAGAAGCTGAACTGATATATCCTGACCAGCGGCAGCCGGTGACAAGATACAAAGATGTCACTAAAGCCGTTATTGACCTGCTGGGACTGGATTACAAACAATTTACCCAGATTGCTCTGATTGCCCAGGGAGATTTTCAGAAAATCCTTTTAGCCGGTACTGCCGAACGCAGCGAAATCTTCCGTCAGATTTTTCATACGGATATTTATCAGCAATTACAGGCCCAGCTGAAAACCCTGCAAAGCAAAAAAAGCAGTGAATATGAGGAAATCAGCCGCAGCATTGTCCAGTATATGGAAAATATCAGCATCAGCAAAAATACGGAGCTTACTGCGGAGCTGAGACAGCTTCAAGAAGAAAAATTTGCCGGACAGCTCGTCCGTGGTCTGGAGCTGCTGCATGCTCTGCTGCAGCAGGACGCCAATTTACTTGCTAAATATGATACTGATATAAAAACTTTGTCTGATAAAATTCAGACCAAAGACCAGCTTCTTGGAAAAGTACGCCATTATGACAGTTTAAAAATGCAGCTGAAGGAAAAAAAGCAGCAGCTTGAACAGTTTCTCAGCCAAAAGCAGGCCGCAGAACTGAACTGGCAGCAGGCACAATCAGCTGCCTCAGTCTGTCCCCAACTGGAAGAAGCTGTACGCAGTGCCGCCGCACGGGAAGAAAAGTTTCAACAGCTTGCTGCTTGCCAACAGCTATGTAATGATGAAAGCAGGCAGCTGAAAGAAAAAAAAGCCAGTAAAACCTTGCTCACAAACAATATCCAGCAGCTGCAACAAGAATATGCTGCCAACAAAGACTGTCTGGCTGCTCTCAGCGATGTCAGTGCGGCAAAGGAAAAACTTACTGCTCAGCACGACAGCCTGACACAGCAAAGTACGGAAATCTGCAGCCTGATGCATCAGCTCAGCACAACAAAACAACAACTGCAGCAAAAAGAGCAGGCTTTACTTCAGGAAAGCAGGACTGCCGCTATCCACAGGCAACAACTGCTTTGCCTGCGGCAGCAGCTTGAACAGCTGCAGGAAGAGGAAATAAAACTTTTACAGCAGAAACAGCAAGGTATGCTGCTGCAATCATGGCATGAAAGTCTTACTGCACAAAAACAGGAACTGGCTTCCCTTACAGCGGCTTCTCTTACCCTCCGCCAAACTAAAGACAGGCTATCAGCGGAAATTGCAGCACTTGACAGTGAAGTACTTACCCTATCAGAATCAGCAGCAGCACTTGGCGATACCAATTCGTTAAAAATCAATTTGGAATACAAAAACAACGCTCTCAAAAATATCGTCGCCGATTTCAGGGAAGCAGCAACACAGTTAAACGCGGCTCAGGCTCTGCAGGACAAGCTGCAAAGCGACATCAACACCTGCAGCAGCCAGACAGATAAGCTGCAGCAGGAGCAGGAACAGCTTGCGATCAAACTGGCTGCTGCCAGCAGTGCTAACTTATCTTTGGCTCAGGCAGCAGCAGAAAAAAACACCTTAACTAACGAAATATTGCAGCTGGACCAGCTTCTGCAGCAAATTGAAAGCCACAAAGTATTACAGCAAGAACTTGCTGTCATTCAGCAGGAATATATTTCTGCCTCCGAAACTTATAAACACTGCCAGCAGGAATACAGCAGACAGGAAAAACTGTTTTTAGATGCACAGGCAGGTCTTTTAGCTGCTAACTTAAAAGAAGGTGAGCCATGCCCCGTCTGCGGCTCCACCCATCATCCTCAGCCGGCACTGCTTCCCGGGCAAGTACCTGAAAAAATATTTCTTGATAACTTAAAAGCTGAACTTGATACTTGCCATAGCCGGACAATAGGACTGAGCAGCAAAGCGCTGATACTGCAGGAACAGCTGCAGGAGGCAACAGAACAGCTTCTACCGGGCGAAAATCAGCTTTTTGCTGACGATTCCATCAGCTATAAACAGCAGCAGGCGCAAAAACGTAAGGACGAAATCAAAGCCCAGTTAGACACAATTGCCCAACAAGAAGCAGCCATGCAGCAACTGCTGCAAGCAGCTCCCCAACAGCAGCAACAGGCCGATGCCATCCAAAAACAACTGCTTGAACAGCAGAAATATAAAGCTCAGAAAGAACAGGCACTGGCACAAAACTGTGGTAATTCACAGCAACAGCAGTCACAGCTGCTTCGCTTACTTGATACCGCAGATTTAGACGAGCTTACAAGCCTGCAGCCATACCGTCAACTGCAGGAAACCACACTTTTGCCGGCAGATACCATAAGCTTTCTGCTGCAGCAGCTGGAAGATTACTGCAATAACTGCACCAAAAAGCTGCTGCAGGCTGAACAGGATTCGCAGAAAAAAGCTGAACTGCAGGATAAGTTGCAATCGCTGCTGCAGCTGCAACAAGCAAATAAAGAAAAATTGCAGGAAACAGCCGCGTGTCTTTCTGCCAACGAAGAACAGCAGTACAAGCAGGCAGCTCAGCTTACAGAAACAGTACGGCAAACAGCGCTTGCTCTGCAGCTGCCTGCAGACACCGATGCCGACGAAACAGAGACTAATCTGCAGCAGCTGCTCATGGAAAACCGGAAACAACAGCATCAGCTGCAGAAGCAGCTGGACATAAAAGAAACCGTTAAAAAGCAGGAAGAACAGCTGAGCAAGCTGACTGACGAAACTGAAAAACTGTTACAGCAGCTGCAAACAGACAGCAGCATCCTGCAGAGCAAACTGCTTGACCAGCAGGCGCAGCTGACAAACAGACTGCCCACACCTACAGATACAGATTCTGCAAAAGCAGCCCACCTTTACCTGTCAGCCTTACAGGACCAAATCAGTCAGCTTGCCGAACAGCTGAGCGAAATCAATGCTAAACTGCAGCAGAAAAAGCTTCTGGAAGCATTGCTGCCGCAGCAGGAAAAAGAACTTGCATCACTCGTAGATGCTGCGTCGGCGGTAACCATAGAACTTACACGGCTTGCAACAGAACATGCTCAGTCTGAACGCCTGCTGACTGAACTGCAGCAGGAACTGGGCGCTCTTACCCGCGAAGAAAATCTGCAGCAGCTTAACACTCTGCAAAAACAGAGAGCGGCTTTACTTGCCGCTGAAAAAGAAGCTGGCGAACAGTACCAAAATCTTGCAGAGCAATGCAGCAACCTTATGGCAGCAGCAGACACCTTGTCCAGACAACTTGAAGACGCAGACAGCCTGCAGCTTGATTTACTGCAAACAGAAAGGCTGCAGCTGGAGCAGGAACTTATCAGACTGGAAAAAGAGCAGAAAGATATCTTTGCCGCCCATACCGCCAACCAAAAAATATTTAATGCTGTCAGCAGCAAACAACAGCAGCTTGAGGCCGTAGAAACGGAATTTAGCTGGCTGAAAACACTTTCTGATACAGCTAACGGTACACTTACCGGCAAAAGAAAGATAGAGCTGGAAACATATATCCAGATGACCTATTTTGACCGCATCATTCGCCGTGCCAATCTGCGTCTGATGACCATGAGTAACGGCCAGTACGAACTGAAACGTGAAGCTGACGGCAGCAGCAAACGCAGCAAGGCCGGACTGGAGCTGAATGTCATCGATCACTATAACGGCAGTGAACGCAGCGTCAAAACACTTTCCGGAGGTGAATCCTTTGAAGCCTCTCTGTCGCTTGCTCTCGGTCTTTCCGATGAGGTACAGTCTGCAGCCGGCGGCATCCAGCTGGATACCATGTTTATCGACGAAGGATTCGGCTCTCTTGACGAGGAAGCACTCACCCAGGCTGTACGTGCCCTTAACACACTGTCGGAAAATAATCGTCTGGTAGGGATTATTTCCCACGTCAGCGACCTCAAGGAAATGATTGGCAAAAAAATCATCGTTACGAAAAATAAACTGCGTCAGGGACCTGGCAGCTCTATTAGCATCACTACTCTGTAAACAGAAAAAGGAATACGCTTTGCGTATTCCTTTTGT
The DNA here is from genome assembly GCA_949285135.1 of uncultured Phascolarctobacterium sp. GTDB lineage: Bacteria > Bacillota > Negativicutes > Acidaminococcales > Acidaminococcaceae > URXU01. The sequence goes on along the minus strand of CASDXO010000013.1, from coordinate 112,270 downwards.
ATTTTCTTTTCTGCATCAATATCTTTTGAATCTGCCCAATAATTGTGCTACACTAAAAACGATATCTGATTACAGGAGCTAAACATGAAATTAACAGCTTATCTTTATATTCTTGCCGCTGCCTCCCTCTGGGGTCTGATCGGCCTGTTTGTCAAAATACTATCAGCGCAGGGCTTTTCTTCCATGCAGATTGTAGCACTGCGTTCTCTTGCCTCGGCAGCCTGCATCACTGTTGTCCTGTTACGACTGGGCAAAGAATATTTTCGGATATCCTGGCGTGATATCTGGCTTTTTATAGGTACCGGCATCCTCAGCCTTACCTTTTTCAATTACTGTTATTTTAATTGCATCAACGCCAGCTCATTAGCCGCTGCTGCTCTGCTGCTTTATACAGCACCTATCTTCGTCATGCTGCTGTCGCTGTTACTGTTTCACGAGCAGTTCACCCTGCCCAAAGGCATTGCCCTGCTGACCACCTTTATCGGCTGTGCGCTGATTACGGGAATAATGAATGCGGCCTCAGGCATTTCCCTTACCGCGCTCTTATTCGGACTGGGCAGCGGTATCGGCTATGCTTTATACAGTATCTTCGGCAAATTTGCAGTCAGAAAATATTCTTCTGCTACTATTTCTGCCTATACCTTTTACTTCAGCACAATTTCTTCGCTGCCGCTGGCAGACTTTTCCTCCGGCAGCGGGCGCTGGGATATGACGACGCTGCTGGCATCGCTCGGCATCGGCGGACTGTGCGCAGTTATACCTTACCTGCTTTATAATCGTGGTCTGCAGGAAGTAGAAGCCACGCAGGCCTCCATTCTGGCTACAGTAGAACCGCTGGTTGCAGCCTGTGTGGGCATCATCTGTTTCGGCGAACCAGTCACCTGGCAAAAACTATCAGGTATTGCTCTTATTCTGGCTTCCGTTATCATCCTTAATCTACCTTCAAAAAATATTGGCTGCCAGAACACCAACAGCCGCTGCTAAAAATCCCAGCAGTGTACTGCCTGCTGCGTAAACTGCCGCCATAAAAAGATTGCCTTCGGCAAATAAGGTAAATGTTTCATAACCAAAAGATGAGAAAGTTGTAAAACCGCCCAGGAAGCCCACACACAAAAACAGACGCCAGGCAGGAGGCAGCAATCCTTTATCTACAATCAACGTCATTAAAAGTCCCATGCAAAAACATCCTGCCAGATTAATCAGGAAGGTACCGTACGGCAAACCATCCCCCAGATGTTTTACGGCCAGATTGCCGGCCTCATATCGGCACACTGCTCCCAGTGCTCCGCCTAAAGCAATACTAACTAATCCTTCCATCAGAAAAACCTCCAGACAAAATAAAAAAGCTGACACTCCTGCCAAGAGCAGAAGTCATCAGCTTAAAGCGGTTCGGATGTAAATATCCCGGGAGAACCTCATTCCCTGTTCTATTAAGATACCATACGCATGACATTCAGTCAATCCAAAAACTACAAACCGGAGAAATAACAATGATTTTAATAAGTTCCTGCCTGTTAGGCAATTCTGCACGTTTTGACGGTCATTCCAAACCACATCCGCTGCTGGTAAAATACAAAAACTGCGGGCATTTCCTTCCTGTCTGCCCGGAATGCGCCGGCAAACTGCCCATCCCCCGTCCGCCTGCCGAAATACAGCACGGAAACGGCGCTTTGGTATGGCAGGGAAAATGCCGCGTAATGGACAGCAGCGGCCTTGATGTTACCAAAAATTTCTGTCAGGGAGCACTGGTCTGCGCCAAGCTTGCCAAAAAGCATACGGTGACGGCCGTTATTTTCAAAGAACGCAGTCCGTCCTGCGGTGTACACGCAGTTTATGACGGAAGTTTCAGCAAAAAGACGCTGCCGGGGCAGGGAGTTACCGCCGCCTGTTTTTCCAGCCTCGGTTACAGGCTATACAGTGAAGAAGATTTAACAGAAGAATTGCTGCTAAATTTATTAGCAGCAGATACGAAAAAATAAAAACGCTTCTCTGCGAGAAGCGTTTTTTATTTTTTAAGCCTGCGGCTCTTTTACACTTGCCTCTTCGGCTTCTTCCTGACGCAGCAGCGTCATAAATTCATCGCCGGTAATAGTTTCTTTTTCCAGCAGGAACTGCGCCAGCTTATCAAGCTTCGTACGATTATCCAGCAAAATCTGGCGCGCCTTAGCGTGTGCTTCCTTGATGATAGCCAGTACTTTGGCATCAATCTTACCAGCTGTGGTTTCACTGCATTGCAGCGATGCATCGCCGCCCAGATATACATTACTCATAATTTCCGTTGCCATCATGTCAAATTCTTCCGTCATACCCAGCCGGGTAACCATGCTGCGGGCAATCTTGGTAGCCTGCTCAATATCATTGGCAGCACCTGAGGTAATGGAACCGAATACGATTTCTTCAGCACTGCGCCCGCCGGTAATCGTCACAATTTTATTGAACAGCTCTTCCTTCTTCATCAGGACAGAGTCATTTTCGCTGATCTGCATAGTATAACCCAACGCACCGTTGGTACGGGGAATAATGGTGATTTTATGCACCGGAGCAGAATTTTTCTGCATGGCAGCAACCAGCGCATGACCGATTTCATGGTAGGCAATAACACGTTTTTCTTCCGGAGAAATTACTGCTCCTTTACGTTGATAACCTGCAATAACCACTTCAATAGATTCTTCCAGATCGGCTTGTTCTACACACTGTCTGTTCATCTTCACGGCACGCAGTGCCGCTTCATTAACGATATTGGCCAGTTCAGCACCGGAGGCACCGGAAGTAGCCCTTGCCAATGCATTGAAGTCAATATTATCAGCAATCTTGACATTCTGAGCATGCACGCGCAGAATTGCTTCACGGCCTTTTAAATCAGGCAGCTCGACCGGCACACGTCTGTCGAAACGACCCGGACGCAGCAGCGCTTTGTCCAATGTTTCCGGTCTGTTAGTTGCCGCCAGAATTACAACACCCTTACTGCCGTCGAAACCATCCATTTCTGAAAGCAGCTGGTTAAGTGTCTGTTCACGCTCGTCATTGCCGCCAAATTTACCGGTATCACGTTTTTTACCGATAGCATCAATTTCGTCAATAAACACGATGCAGGGAGCCTTTTCCTGCGCCTGCTTGAACAGGTCGCGCACTCTGGCTGCACCCATGCCGACAAACATTTCGATAAATTCACTGCCGCTGATGGAAAAGAACGGAACCTTCGCTTCACCGGCAACCGCTTTAGCCAGCAGTGTCTTACCAGTACCAGGAGGCCCTACCAGCAGCGCTCCTTTCGGCATATTAGCTCCAATGGCTTTGTATTTATCCGGATTGTGGAGAAAATCCACCAATTCCATCAATGCTTCCTTGGCTTCATCCTGACCTGCCACATCAGCAAAACTCTTACCTGTCTGAGCTTCAACATAAACCTTGGCATTGCTCTTACCGAAAGTCATGGCATTACCGCCCATCCTGTTGCCCATATAGCGCATGAAAAGCTGCCCCAGGGCAAAGAAAATCAAAATAGGCATAATCCAGTTCAGGAAGAAATTAACAATAGGAGAATTTTCTTTCGGTATTACCTGCGAAAATTCCACCTTGCTCTTAATCAGACGGTCTACCAGCTGCGGATCTTCCACACGCCCCGTCACATAAATCTTGCCTTCACTGTCATCTTTGCAGACAGAAGCAATCTTATTGTCGGTGATTTCTACTTTGGAAATCCTGCCTTCATCAACCATCTGCAGAAAATTGCCATATGAAATCTCGTTTACTTTCGGACTGAAAAAAGTCGGTAAGATTACCGTATTCAGCAAAAGTATGAACAGCAGCGTCATCGCATAATAATAAATCATTGGTTTTTGCGGTTTCTTACTGTCGCCCAAATTATTCATCTCCTCGGTAAATATGTTATCTATATCAATTAATTCATTATAATATTAAACCGAACTTTAAAAACATGCAAGTGAAAAAGCTGTAAATTCTTTTTCGTGTATACAGTGTACAGACAGAAATAAGAATTATGTATACATTTCTGTCTCTTATTGCAAAGGTACAAAGTTTTATATACAATGGTTCTGTAACACTGAAGGAGGAGTTAATCATGCAAAAAATTAAAACCGTCTTAGTGGCAAACCGCGGTGAAATTGCCATCCGCGTCTTCCGTGCCTGCAATGAACTTGGTATCCGTACCGTTGCTATATACTCTAAAGAAGATACGCTGTCTCTGCATCGCAATAAAGCAGACGAAGCCTATCTGGTCGGCGAAGGTAAAAGCCCTACCGAAGCTTACCTTGATATCGAAGGCATCCTGAAAATTGCCAAAGAACATGACGTAGACGCCATCCATCCCGGCTATGGCTTCCTGTCTGAAAACAGTAATCTTGCCCGCCGCTGTGAAGAGGAAGGGTTCGTCTTTATCGGCCCGCGTCTGGAACATCTTATCATGTTTGGTGACAAGTTGAACGCCCGTCATCAGGCTGAGCTGGCCGGTATTCCCATGATTCCCGGCAGCAACGGCAATGTGGAATCTGTAGAAGAAGTGCTGAGCTTTGGTGAACAATATGGCTATCCTATTATAATTAAAGCAGTCAACGGCGGCGGCGGCCGCGGCATGCGCGTAGTGCACAGCGCCGACGAAGTCCCCTCTGCCTACGATATGGCCCGCAGTGAAGCAAAAAAAGCTTTTGGCAGCGATGAAATCTATCTGGAAAAATATCTGCAGGACCCCAAGCATATAGAAGTACAAATTATCGGTGACCAGTACGGCAATCTGGTACATCTTTTTGAACGCGACTGCTCCGTACAGCGCCGCCATCAGAAGCTGGTAGAAATCGCTCCCGCCTTCTCCCTGCCCGTTGAGCAGCGTCAGGCTATCTGCGATGCTGCAGTAAAGCTGATGAAGAACGTAAATTACATCAGTGCCGGTACCGTAGAATTTCTGGCTACCGGTGACGGTAAATTCTATTTTATCGAAGTTAATCCGCGTATCCAGGTAGAACACACCGTAACCGAAGAAATCACCGGTATCGATATCGTACAGTCCCAAATCAAGATTGCCGAAGGCTACGCTCTCCATGACCCTGAAATTGCTATTCCCCATCAGGAAGATATCCGTTATCATGGTCATGCCATCCAGTGCCGTATTACTACGGAAGACCCTGCCAATAATTTCATGCCTGATACCGGCAAGCTCATTGCTTACCGCAGCGGCGGCGGCTTTGGCATCCGTCTGGACGGCGGTAACGCCTTCACCGGTTCCGTCATTACTCCCTACTATGATTCTCTCTTGGTTAAGGCAACCACCTGGGGTCTGACCCATCAGATAGCCATTACCAAGATGCTGCGCTGCCTGAAAGAATTCCGTATCCGCGGCGTTAAGACCAATATCCAGTTTCTGGAAAACGTACTGCAAAATGAACATTTTGCCAACGGCGATTACTCTACCAATTTCGTAGATGAAAATACTGAACTGTTTATCTTCCCCAAAACTTTAGACCGCGGCACCAAACTGCTGAGCTATATCGCAGACATCACTGTCAACGGCTATTCCAATGTAGGCGTGCAGCCCAAACCGAACTTTGCGCCGCTGAATATGCCTAAACCCTTTACCGGCATTCCCGCACTGGGTGCCAAACATATCCTCGACGCGCGCGGAGCCGAAGGCCTTGCCGACTGGGTAATGGATCAGAAAGAAGTACTCATTACTGATACTACCTTCCGTGATGCTCATCAATCCTTATTCGCCACCCGTCTGCGTACCAATGATATGCTGAAAGTTATGCGTGATACGGCAGGCAAGCTGCCCAATCTCTTTTCCTTTGAATGCTGGGGTGGTGCTACTTTCGACGTAGCATACCGTTTTCTGGACGAAAGCCCCTGGCAGCGTCTGGCACAATTCAGAGAAGCAGCACCCAATATTATGCTGCAAATGCTGCTGCGCGGCGCTAACGCTGTAGGCTACACCAGCTATCCTGATAACGTAGTCAAAGAATTTATCAGGCTGGCAGCTAAAAACGGCATTGATATCTTCCGTATCTTTGACAGTCTGAACGGACTGGATAATATGCGTCTTTCCATTGATACCGTACGCGAAACCGGTAAGGTTGCCGAAGCAGCTCTTTGCTATACTGGCGATATTCTTGACCCCAGCCGCGATAAATATGACCTCAAATACTATGTAAATATGGCCAAAGAGCTGGAAAAAGCCGGAGCCAACATTATCGCCATCAAAGATATGGCCGGTCTTTTAAAACCCGAAGCAGCCTTCCGCCTGGTAAGCAGCCTGAAATCCTATGTAGGCGTGCCCATCCATCTGCATACCCATGAAGGCAGCGGCAATGCTATCTATACCTATGCCCGCGCTATCGACGCCGGCGTAGATATTGTCGATACTGCCATGAGCGCCATGAGCAGCGGCACATCTCAGCCCAGCGGCAGCAGCCTCTACTATGCTCTCAGCGGACATCCGCGTCAGCCGCATCTGGACGTAGACGCTATGAACGAACTGTCCCGCTACTGGGAAACCGTCCGTCCCTACTACAAAGCAGCTGACAAAACCGAAAACTTCCCCAATCCGGAAGTATATGTACATGAAATGCCCGGCGGACAGTATACCAACCTCAAACAGCAGGCACAGGCTCTCGGCCTCATCCATCGCTGGGAAGAAATCAAAGATATGTACCATCGCGTTTCCATGATGTTCGGCGACTTAATCAAGGTAACTCCTTCCTCCAAGATTGTCGGTGACATGGCTCTCTTTATGGTACAAAATGATCTGACCGAGGAAGATGTTTACGCCAAAGGCGATGTGCTGGACTTCCCCGCTTCCGTAGTAGAATTCTTCGAAGGACGCATAGGCGTGCCTTATCAGGGATTCCCGGAAAAACTGCAAAAAATCATCCTCAAAGGTCGCCCTGCTATTACCGTGCGTCCGGGTGCCGTACTGCCGCCTGTTGATTTTGAAGACGTACGTACCAAACTGGCAGAAATCGGCGCACCTACTACCGATGAAGCAGTAAGTTCCTACTGTCTCTATCCAAAAGTATTCACCGACTGGGTAGAACGCTACAATAATTTTGGTGATGTTTCCGTGTTGGATACTCCTACCTTCTTCTTCGGCATGAAGCCTGGCGAAGAAATCCGTGTAGAGATTGAACAGGGTAAAGTACTGATTATCAAACTTGACCATATTTCAGAAGCTAACGCTAACGGTATGCGTACTGTTTCCTTTGAATTTAATGGTCTGCCCCGCGAAATTGAAATCAAAGACCGTAACGTCAAGACTGCCAACGTCAGCCGCAAGAAAGCAGATAAAGCAGCAGTCGGTCAGATAGGCGCCTCCCTTTCCGGTTCAGTAGTCAAAGTACTGGTTCAGACAGGACAGCAAATTACCAAAGGCACCCCGCTGATTGTAACTGAAGCCATGAAAATGGAAACCACTCTTTCTGCTCCTGTTGACGGCACTGTAAGTGCCATCCACGTCTCTGCCGGTGAACGTGTGGACAGCGGCGACTGCCTGCTGGAAATAACACCTGTAGCATAAAAGCATAAAAATAATCTGAAAAGCCCTTTTTAAGGGCTTTTCTTTGTATTTGCTGAAAAATTCACAATTGTGATAATACCGTCACAGGCAAAAAGCAGCAGATATGCTATAATATTCTTTGCTATAACTGATTTATCAAAGGAAAGATTATTGATGAAAAAAGAAAGTATTTTTGATTATATAAAAACACATATGAGTGCAGACGGCTTTTTTGCCTCACCAGTACTGCCCGATGACACGGAACCGGAAATAGCCTACCTGCTCGGTGATGAAGATGGTCACTACTTCACCAACGGCATTCCCAAAGATCCCGACAGTGCCGACCAGCTGCTGACAGAACTGAGACAATACGCTGCTTTCCCTACAGAAGAAAACAGGCAGCAGATTGAAAACACCCTTTCTGAACTGGTTATGATTGAAGTACTGTATGGTTTTTCAACAAAATTTACCAACGAAGACTATAACAGCAACATGCTCATACTCGCACAGGAGCTTTTTTACAATTCCGGCTGCCGCCAGTCCCTGAAACTGGCCTATCTGCTCTTTTCCTGCTCGGGAATGCTTAATATTAAAAAGAATAATCCTGAACTCTGGCATGATTTGCTGCTGGCAGCACGCTGCGAGGAATTTACCTACTTTTTTGTTCTGGCTGCACGCTCCGACCTTGCTGAACTGCAGGAAGAACTGTGGGAAATCATCTACCATACCAAAAACTGGGGCCGTATTTTTGCTCTGGAAGAAGCTGTAATCTCCACCCATGAACAAAAACTGTGGTGCATTAAAAACGCCCTTGACACTAATGCTGACTATCCGCCCCTTGCAGTAAAAATAATTCTGGACTGTGAGCTTGCCAGGGAACTTGCTGCCGATGAACTCGACTATGAGCTTTTCCACGGAGCAGCCTTTGCCATCCTTAATTTTCTGGAACTGCTGACTTCCTACGACCTGAACAGGCTGGAAAAATTCTTTCCTGTCAGCCATGTTGATCTGCAGGCACTGCTGCCCGCATTTTTCCGTCACGCACACCGCCATGCGGTTTCACCGGAAACGCTCATGCCCATTATTTTCATCAGTGAACAGCTGCAGCAGCTTATCGAAGAAGAAAACTGGAGCCATTTATCAGCCAATCAGTGTCATGCTTTTGTAGCAGCCTGCGACAGCATTATTTACCAGAAGGACTGGAAAGCTGAAATCCAGACACAGCTGTTTACTGAAGACGGCAAAATAAATCATCTCATCTGTGATTTTGCCAAATATCTGGAACTGGATATCTGGCAGCCAGTTTACGACTATTTCGTCGCGCATCCCGAAGACCATGAACTGCTGGTTTATCTGTTCAGCAGCGGTGATCCGCAGCAGCTTAATGACGTACTTGCCATTATTGAGCAGCATATGGATTATTATATGTTCTATCCTCTTACACTGCTCACTCCTCTTGCCTATTTGCGCGATAATCCCGGTCAGGGCAACAATATCCTGCTCCGTCTGCTGCAAGCAGAAAATGAAATACTTATCGGTATGGCTTATCACGTACTGAGAGAATGGCCCTATCAGTATCTGACGCTGCCGCTCAAACAGGCTATTGTAGCAGCGCAGGCACATATCCAGTCGTCAGTACATCGCGAAATGCTTGGTAACCTTCTGCTTGACGGTAACGATAGTCCTGATAAAAACAACTTAATGTAAAAAAACCGCCCCCCAAGGGCGGTTTTTATTTTGTCTCGGCAGCATATTTCCTGTGCAGATAACGTGCCAGATAAACTACAGGCGTATCGGCAATACTTGTAACAATAAAGATAACATAACTGAATAAAATAATATCTGTCAGTACAGACTGTTCATACACACCATAAAAAGCACCTAACGTAAACAGTACCGTATTCAGAAACTGAGAAATAAGCGTGGAACCATTATTACGCAGCCACAGAAAACGTTCCGCATCACCATATCTTTTTCTGGTAAACTCCCACCACCAATGATACAGCCACACGTCAAATTTTTGCACAATACCATAAACTATCAGGCCTGTCAGCATAATGCGCGGCGTATTGGTAAAAACTGCTGCAATATGCGGAAAAACCGTATCTGCACTGTCCGGCTGATAATGCAGCCAGAACTGCGACAGCAGGATAAAGCTTACCGAAGCGGCAATACCCATATTCACCGCCCTGTCAGCCTGTTTTCTGCCGTACAGCTCACTTAAAATATCCGTTACCAAAAAGGTAGAAGCAAATAGAATATTGCCCAGCGTCTGCTGCATACCAAAGGCCTTGATAAGTATCATTACCTCGATATTGGCAGCAATGGTCGCCAGCACCGTCCAGCAATACAAACCTTTATCCTTAAACAGCACCTGCCATACCAGCACGCCACCGTATACAACTGCCAGATTAAGGAGCAGCAAATACTCATTCTGCATCATACACCAACCCCGAAATCAGTATTATTGAGCAGGATATCTACCCGCTCGTTATCCTTATACAAAGGATATATCTCTTTAATAAAAATGTCTCTGACACCCGCATCCGGCAACACAGGCCTGGTATTGGCTACCATGATATTAATGCAGACCCGTTCAAAATACTGCAGCCCCAGCTCAATATCACGTAGCATACTTTCCTTAGTCTGCCCAGGCAGACCCTGCAGCAGACATACCTGATCAAAATACGCGGCAATCTCCTGCGGCGCAGCCATGCCCATCCCTTTATCCAGATAACTTTCACGAAACAGGCTGTCAAAGGTTTCCACGCCAATCTTCATCTTAACCGTAATACCCGCAGCGGCAAAACGCTGTCGCCATGCAGCAATAAGCTCTCTGTGCAGCCAGTGGCTTTCAAAATATACGTTCGTAATGTGAAGTTTCTGACAAATTTCTATCAGTAACTGAATCGTTGCCGCATCCAAATCACAAAAACTGCCGGAATTGATAACCTCCAAACGTCCATATTTACCTGTTACCTGCTGCAGCACTTTACTGTTCAGGCGAAAATTTTCTGCTTCATTTAAAGAAAAATCAAGATGATAGTCGCAAAAACGACAACGCCGCCATTTACAGCCGCTGCCGCGCAGCAACACTATTTCCCGGGAATTTTTTTCGTCGATGCAGGCGTACCTGCACTCAAAAGGTACCGTTCCCATATTCTTACCTCCAAAGTAAAAAGGGCGCACCACGGCACCCTTTATATCCGTAGTTTTATTTTAAGACAGGATGGTTACGAACTGTCTTATGCACTTGTCAATAAATATATTATACATACTTCCGGCAGGCAGTCAACTGGTCCCGCCCACTATCTCTACTTTAAAGACGTTAATCGTATCAGGGTCAGGACAGCAAAAACGTGCCGTCCCCTCCGGTTCCCCGGGAATACTGCCACCATAGCGCAGAATATCTATGTAAGGAAAACCTGCATGCAGCGCCATGGGGCAAAGTTTGCCCCGCTGCGTATCAAAATCAAAGGTATCACCAACCTTATGACCACGATGACAGCCACGGCAGCCTTTTTGCTCAATAAGCGTAAGTTTTATTTGCGGACGCATTATTTTCCCTCCCTATATTCCAAACATGGTCCGCGCCAGCTTGATACCTGTCGCAGTCTTAAAAATTTTCTCCGTACATATTTTAATATTTGCTGGCGGCAGTTTATCTTCATAAAAGTTTACCAGAAAATCTGCCTCGACTAAAATCTGATAATCCAGTCCATCAATATTACTATAGGTGTGATGATGCCCCACCAGATAACAGATGCGCTCTCTGTCCTGCAGAGCAAAGCCTGCATCAGCTAAAAGCACCTCTGCCACAGCCGGACCTTCCTGCTCCTGTATCTTGCCGTCGTTACGGCCATATTTGGCTTCACCAGGCTTAATACCGCAGTCATGTACCAGTGCCGCCGCTTCCAGTAAGAGCTGCGTATGCTCATCTATCCCTTCTGCTCTGCCAATCAGCGCCGCCAGACTGTGCACCTTGATAAAATGCTGGCAGCGTTTAGCATCACCGGCAAAATATTGCAGCATAGCAAGATATAAAGTGTCTGTTTGTTGCATCGCGACTCCTCATTTCACGGAAACTTTTAATGTCATCTGAACATGTATGTTGCAAATAAATCTGTTTAAACAAAAACGCCGCAGACTAACTGCGGCGCTGCTTTTTATCTGGAGCTACTGACGGGACTCGAACCTGCGACCTGCTGATTACGAATCAGCTGCTCTACCAACTGAGCTACAGTAGCAAATAAACCTATTCTGCTTTCGCTTTTCTTGTTCTGACTTTTTTTACGCTGTTGATACCGGATTTTTTAATCACCTTAGCCAGCTCTGCAATGATGTGCAGTTCGTCAACTGTGCAGTCCTGCAGCAGCTCACTCAGCTCATTGTGAAAAATCTTCTCGCTGCGATGGATGTTATCGCACAGCAACTCATCAACAGAAACATCTAATACATTAGCTAAATGGATGATTGTCGGCAGACCCAGCTTGGTATTGCCGGTTTCGATGTTACTGATATGCGGCGTGGACAGCCCGGTAATCCTGGCGATATTTCCCTGAGTCACACCTTTGCGTGTACGTGCCGCTTTTATCCTCACACCTATTGCCTTATAATCAATATCCATCTTCACTAAACCCTCTCCTCCAGTTACCATATATATCAACTCGGCATAAACTGCCGTACTTAATACACATCAGTATTAGATATTATAGCGGAAAAACTTCTTTAAGGCAAGGGTTAAGTCAGCTAATTTATATATCACAGATAATTTATTTTTTAAGCAACGGTACTGTCAGGCTTCCCTGCGGCATCAAGATAATTTTATAATCGCTGCCAACGTATTTTTCTGCCAGTGCAAGTGCTTCATCCACACTGTCGGCGGCATCAAACAACAAATCTTTGGCAATCTTCTTATCTAACGCCGAAACAAGGATAAATTTTGCTTTCTTCATTAAACGTGTAATGGCAAAAGCCTTGTGCGCACCAATAACAAAATTCTTTTCCAGCTGCGCCTTAATGGCATCCGGCGACGGATGCTCCTGTAAAGCTTTTTCCAGCGCTGCACTGCCGCTGCCTTCCTCACATTCACCAATAATGATGACTGCGCCACCTTCTTTTACTGCACACCAGGCATTATCCATGGTTTTTTGCAGCTGATAAACGTTAATATCTTTGGGATAACCGCCGCAGCTGGCGATAACGATATCAGCAGGCGCTTCAATTTCTACACCGTATACTTTATCTACAAATTTGCAGGCTTCCAAATGCGCCTGTTCCCAGTCACCGGCAAAAATTTTTAAAAACTGCTTTTTGGCATCCAATACGGCATTGAATAAAAACAGTCTGTGCTCTTTGGCAAAAAGGCGTACTCCTTCCATCTGGTCGTCATAAACAGGATTACCATGCAGTTTGCCCAGCTGTGAATCAGGACTCATCATCAGGCTGTGATTACGTCTGATGGTTTCCATAGCAGCCACACCGGGCAGTACAGCCTTGCGTCCGCCGCCAAAACCGCTGAAGAAATGGTGCACAATCGTACCGGTCATAATTACCAGGTCTACATCACAAATCAGCTTGTTAAGCCAGACAGGTGTTCCAAAAGAGGTCTCGCCAAAATACTCGAAATCTTCCTGCCTGTTGCAGTCGCTGTTATACATGGGCAGTCTTTTGGCAACATCTTCACCTACAGCTTCCACCATTTCTTCCTGTGTCATTTTCCGGTGAGTGCCTAAAGCAAAGACAATGCGCATATCTTCGTCTTTGATACCTAATTTGTTTAATTCTTCCACCAAAATCGGCATAAAATCATGGCTGTTAGCAACACGGGTAGGGTCATTGCAGATAAAGGCAACTTTCTGTCCCGGCTGCAGCAGTTCGTTTAAAGGCTTGCTGGCAATGGGATGATAAACAGCGTCCAGTACTGCCTGCTTTAAATCAGTAAGCGGCGTCATTTCGGCAACCTTTATTTCTGCCATGACACGCTCCTGCTCAAGAGAAAAATTTTTATAACCATGTCCGTATTTATAGGAATAATCTGCTTTAGTCATATCAACACCCCCATAAACTCTTTTGTTAATTTCATTGTAGCATAAAGAATTGTATTTGGGGAGCATTTACGCTATTTTTTCGGCAACGATAAAAGCAGCACTGTAAAAATAATGCAGCCCATCCCAATCAGGTCTTCCGCCGTCAGTACCGTTCCCAGCAACAGTACCACCGCAATTATCGAAGCCAGCGGTTCAGCGCAGGAGATAAGGCTGGCCTTGGTAGGCCCTACGATTTTCAGACCTGCCAGATACAGACTGTAACTGGCAATGGTTGCACCAAAAAGCAGGTATAAAAACGCCATAGTTGCCTGATTATCCCAACAGGAAGGAAAGGCTGCCGGGCTACGGAAAAATATAAGTCCTAAGCCGGAAAGCAACTGACCCCAGCCAATGACTACAGTCGCCGAATATTTTTGCAGCAGCTCAACAGGCATCACCGTGTAATAAGCGTAGGCTATTGCCGAATAAATGCCCACTGCCAGTGCTGCAGGTGAAAGCACAACTGTATCTATATTTCCGTGGGTAGAAATCAAAAAGACACCAATAACAGCAAAGAAGATACCTATAAATTCTCTGCCTTCCGGCAGTGTTTTGTTCTTCAGCGACATCCACAGCATCACAAAGACAGGTGCCATGTACTGCAGCACCGTAGCCGTAGCCGCGTTACACAGGGATATAGTGTGGTAAAAACCCAGCTGCGCACCTAAAACACCGATGAACGAAAAGGCCGCTATGGCTTTTAAATCTTCCCGCATTATGCGCAGCACATCCTGCTTTTGCAGCCAGGCAAATAACAGAAAGAGAAAGCCGGCAATAATCTGCCGTACCATAACCAGCCAGACTGCGTCTGCCTGATAGTTTTGAAAAAGATACTGGCCGGCTACGCCACCCATGCCCCAGGCAGTCGCTGCAGCAACAATCAGCAGTACGCCGCGCAAAAATCTTTGCTTCATTCACCTTTCTCCTTCCCTGAAAATTTTTCATGTTAGCATTTTGGTTTTATATATAAATAAACGGCTGCCTGAAAAGACAGCCGTCTGTCCGCTTCCCTACATGGAAGTTACAAAATAACCGATTGCAAAGGTGAGCACCGTCAGTGTGATCATCATCGGATCAGCAATGGATGTGCGGTAATTTTCCGGATTATATTTCTTGCTGACGCGGAAAGGCCGTGCATCAAGAAATTCCATCGGATTGGAAGTAAGTTCCATAAACTTCTCATACAGCATATTCCAGGCTGAACCTAAAGCGCTGCAAAGTGCACAGAAAACGTAACTGCACTCCATAATGATGCCTCTGACAGGCTTACGGTAGAACCAGTCCGTGTCCAGTGAAATGGCAGTGTGCGGTTCCATCTTGGGCAGATACATCATAAACGGTATCATGGTCATACCCAGCATCTGAATATACTGCAGGATATGTTCCGGCAGAAATGGTTGATATGCCGGAGCATCAAAGGGAAGATACCGATACAAAAGATCAGGACAAACACCGTACAGGCAGCAGAAGAATGCTCCCAGTCCCATGCCCACATACATATTTTTCGGCAATGCCTGCTTAATTTCTACATCAATATCTGTTTTACGCAGGAAGATGAAATATCCCATCTTCAAAGTTATCGATAAAAAAGTACCGACACTGGCAAGCTCCAGCAGATTAAAAATCGTATCATGCCCTGCCAGCTGCGCTGCGCTTACAGTAATAGTCTTGCTGATAAAGCCGTTAAAAAGAGGTATGCCGGAAATGGAGAACGCGGCAATAAAGAAGCACACAGTTACAAAAGGCATCTTCTTTGCCAGTCCGCCAATCTGGTTAATTTTTCTGATGCCGGTCGCATAAATTATGGCACCGGCACACATAAAGAGCAGTGATTTATACAGGATATGGGAAAAAGCATGTGCCGTTGCACCGTTAAGCGCCATGGCAGTACCAATACCGGCACCGGCCACCATGAAGCCAACCTGACTGATGATATGGTAGCCCAGCAAACGCCGCATATCATTTTCGATAACCGCATAGCAGGCTCCATACAAAGCCATAAATGCGCCTATACCCATCAGGAAATATTCGCCTGCAAAGATGCGGATCAGGCAGTAGACAGCAACTTTCGTGGTAAAGGAGCTTAAAAATACGCTGCCAGTTATCGTACCTTCAGGATAGGCATCTACCAGCCAGGCATTAATCGGCGGCACAGCAGCATTAATGGCAACACCGACAAGGATAAGCCAGAAGGCATAATCGTGAGCACCACTGACCAGATTACAAATCAGAGCATCTCCGCTGCTTATTTTCAAAAAGATACCTGCCAAAAGCAGATTGCCGCCAAACATATGCACCAGCAGATACCGGAAACCTGCTCTGCGGGACGCCGGAGTCTTACGGCACCAAATCAGAAACAATGAGGTAATAGCCAGCATTTCCCAGAAAAAGATCATAGTCAGCCAGTCTTTAGCCAATGTTACGCCGATGGCGCAGCCTGCATATGACATGGAGCATAAAGCTTCCATCCTGTTTTCATTATGAGCGGAATAAATACCGCCGATGGCTGCCATCAGGGCAAAGATAAAGGTAAAAATCCAGCTGAGCTTATCAACAAAAATTACGCCCAGTTTATAATCGTTGACAAACGGTATGATGATATCAGTGCCGGGAACAAGCTGCCAGGCAGCATACAATCCTACCAATGGTCCACAGGCCAGCAGCACCTTCCGCAAAGCTTTCGGAACGGCCAGCGCCAAAAAGCCGACGCATATTAAAATCAGACCCGGGTGAAGAATTCCGTCAATCATTATCGTCACCTCTGTCATCATAATAATCTTCTTCACGCTGCAGCAGCGGCGCCATAATCATTTTAGCCGCAATTATCAATACCCAGCAGCCGACAAAGCCAAAGAAGATGTTATATCCGAAGGGCAGCGGCCACCACGCCGGACTGTGCAGATGTATGCCGAAAAATTCCGCAACAGCAGACAGCAGCAGAATAACGCCAACCAGAATATATACCGATTTTTCAGTCATTACAGCCATCCTCCTGTCCAGCCGGAACAAATAGCCTGAGAAGCCATTGTTGCCAGTTCATAAAAATGCGGATAAATATCAGGCATAATACCCAGAATAACTGCCATTGCCGTAGTAATACAGATTGGTATCAGCATTCTGTAACTTATAGCACCGTATTCACGGATATCTTCCTGCGGATCTTTTTTCAAATAAGCCATCTGACACACAGGAATCAGATAACCGGCAGCCAGCAAGGCACTTGCTACCCATACCAGTACATACAGCGGTTTACCCGCCTGCAATGCGCCCAGCGCCAGGTTCCACTTACTGATAAAGCCCACAAGGAAGGGCATCCCGGCAATACCCAGCGAAGCTATGGTAAAGCATGCCATTGTTACCGGCAGCTTCTTGCCTATGCCATATAATTCACTGATATTGTTGCGGTGCGTACGGGCAATGATAAGTCCCGCGCACATAAAGAGAGTAATCTTCATTACTGCATGTGCTACCAGATGCAGATAAGCACCTTTAATGCTCAACGGTGACAGCAGTGCCGCACCAAGGACAATATAAGAAAGCTGTCCGATTGTTGAAAATGCCAGTCTGCGTTTCAAATGATCCTGCCGCAGGGCAATAAGTGATGAAATAAGGATACTTGCTGCCGCAGCCCATGCCAGAGCATCTACCGTACCTATCTCAGCCAGCAGCTTAGGACCAAAGACGAAACCGATAACCCTCAGTACGCAGAAAACACCGGTTTTAACTACGGCTACAGCATGCAACAGCGCACTGACCGGTGTCGGTGCAATCATAGCAGCAGGCAGCCAGCCGTGCAGCGGCATTACCGCAGCTTTTACAGACCCGGCCAGAATCATCAGTACAAAGATAGCCTGCAATACCCAGCGAGGCGCCATCTCGGTTGTCAGGAAACCGCCTGCCGTAAAGTCCATCGTACCGGAAATACAGTAAACGGCAACAATGCCGGCCAGAAATAGCTGTCCGGAAATCAAAGTGTAAATCAAATATTTACGGCTGGCCATAAGCGCTTCTTCATTACGCTTATGCAGTACCAGCGGATAGCTGGCCAAGGTCAGCAATTCATAAAACATAAAGAAAGTCAGAAGGTTTGCTGCCATGGCAATACCCATGACCGAGCTCATACAGATAGCAAAAGCAGCAAAATAACCCGTCTGTTCCTTTTCGTTATTGCAGCGCATATAACCGATAGAATAAAAATTCATCGGCACCCACAGCATGGATGCCAACACGGCAAAAATCATACCTGCCGGATCCGTGCGCAGTGTAAGGCCCACTGTATCAGTTATCTGGCACAGTGTCCATTCATAATAATTGCCGTCCAGTACCGCAGGCACCATGGACAGAATAATACCAAACTTGATAACCGAAGCGATAGCACTCCAGGTTTCACGCAAATTAGGATACTTGCGGCTGAAAGCAATAAGTACAGCAGCCAGGAAAGATACACCAACGGCCAGAAATGGTCTGCAGTCTATAATAGTCATCTCAGAAACACCTCCGGCAAGCCAAGTTTGATTATATCAGTAACAATATCTACACTGTAGAAACCTAAAGCCAGAATACCGATACCGACCACGAAAATAGGCACCGCCATTTCAACAGGCAGTCCCAATTTCCCTTTATGTCTGTGTACTTCTGTAAGCGATGCTTCCCTCTGGATAAACATCTGCTCAAGAATACGGAAGAAATAGATAGCATTCAGCAGGCTGCTGATAACCAATACGCCGATATAGAAGTACTGCGCTCCGGTATAGGCACCAAGCAGCAGATACCATTTGCTGAAAAATCCTGCTGTCGGCGGCAGGCCAATCATGGACAACGCTGCAAAGGTAACTGTTATCGTACTGATAGTCATCTTTTTATTTAGGCCGCCTAAGCGATACAGGTTTACTTCACCGAAGCGGTATTCAATACCGCCGATAACGAGGAACAAAGCACATTTCATAAAAGCATGGTTAATAATATGCAGCACGGCGCCAATAAAGCCATACATATTACCCATAGCCAGACCAATAGCAATATAACCGATCTGTGCCACACTGGAATAAGCAAGCATGCGGCGGAAATCGTACTGAGCCAGTGCCATGACGGAACCAATCAAAATACCTGCAACACCCATGATGCCGAGAACATTAAGAGCACTGCTTACTACAGGATTATCTATTTTAAACATATAAAACAGGAATCTGATCATTGCGTAAGAAGGTATCTTGCTCATAATACCTGCAATAAGCGCTGCTGCACCGGGGTGAGCATAGGTATAGGCATCCGGCTGCCAGCCGTGCAGAGGAAACAGTGCCATCTTAATACCGAAACCGATAACGAAACAGCCCACTGCCATGGCAAAAAGCGGCGAATGCAGGTGTGCGGCAGACAAGGCTGCCATATCTGCCATGTTCAAAGTACCGGTCATGGCATACATATAACCTACACCCAGCAAATACAGAGAAGCACCAATGGTCCCTATCAGAAGATATCTGAACGCAGCCAGCATGGATTTCTTGCCACCCAGAGCAATGAGGCCATAGCCGGACAAAGACATTACTTCCAGATATACATAAAGATTAAATACGTCGCCGGTAATTACCATACCGCACATACCGACCGTCATCAGGCCGAACAGCGTATAATAACCGCCTATATGCAGCCAATCTTCATCCTTGACAAAAGGCCGGCTGTAAATAGAAACCAGCAGAGCAATAAACGTTATCAGCACTGCCAAAATGCCACTCAAAGGATCAATGGCAAATTCAATACCGACAGGAGGCTGCCAGCCACCCATCCAGTAATGGATTGCCGCACCATGATTGGCAATTACCTGCTGCAAAGCACTTACGGCACTGAGAAATGCACCAAAAATAGAAGCTATGACAAGCCAGGAGCCAAGATTTTTACTGATCCTGCTGAACAGCATACACAGCAGAGCTGCCGATACTGGCAACAAAACAATCATTACAGGAGCATGCTGCATCATTTGCTGGCCCTCCTTAAAACCTCGACCTCTTCTACAGAGCCGTAGATTTCCTTAATGCGCATCAGCAGTGCAATAGCTACGCCGGTAGTACCAAGGCTGACAACAATAGCTGTCAGCATAAGACCATGCGGCAGAGGATTGATATAGGCATCAGGATCAGTTGTAACCCCATTCAGGATAGGTATCATGCCACCATCTTTCTGAGCAAAGCACAGATAAAAATAAATAACGGCAACCTGCATAACATTCATTGCCATCAGCTTCTTCATGTAATTTTTACTCAGAACCATACCATATACACCCAGGAAAAACAAAATCATAACCAGGGAATAGATGCCTTTAGTTTTCAAGAATTCATTTACTACTTCCATCTTCGTCCCCCCTTTTTATGATTGCATCCATCAGATTGATAATAGTCATCATAACGCAGACAGCAACGCCTATTTCAATCATAAAGATGGCCATGGCGTGCATCTCATGAGCTGGTTCCATACGGATGGGCATGAAATCATATTCCAAAAATCTGCCGCCACCAAATATCGTCAGCCAGCCAGTCAAAGTATACAGAAAAGTTCCTACGCCAGCCAGCACTACAGAAGTCTTACCCAGAACATTAAATCTGGCATTCTCGCCAAGAATCATGCGCGCCAGCAATACACCTACTGACAGCAGAGCTCCCGCCTGGAAGCCACCGCCCGGAGAAAACTCTCCCAAACAAAGTACATAAATACCATAAACGATAGTAAACGGTACCAACATGCGAAAGGCAATATTTAAAATCAGACCGCCAAAAGGACCTCTCATTTTATTACCTCCCCTTCATCCGGATCTTCCGGCTCTTCTTCAGGGCGTCTGCCTACAGTATTGCTGGTAAGTATCAATACGGTTGTCAGGCCTGCCAGAAACATTACTGATGTTTCCCACATGGTATCAAAACCCCTGTAATCAATAATAACGCCGGTAACGATATTAGGCGAACCGGTATCTTCAGCACTGCGGGAAATATATGTAGGTGTGACATGCTGATTCGGAGCAGTGTTAGCATCGCCGATTTCCGGCAGATAGGTTACAAAGGTACAGAACATGCTGGTAATAACAGCCAGCAATACAGCTACTAATCCACGCATTATTTACACCACCTGTCAATTTTCTTCAGCGAAGCTACAAAAAAGATGGTCGAAATAGTACCAATAACAGCCTCTGTAAAGGCAACGTCGGGCGCACCCATCATCAGATATAGGAGTACCGCACAAAAACTGAACGCACTGTAGATAATAGCTGCACTTAAAATATCCTTACAGAAAATAACTGCACAGGTAATCAGGATGAGGAAAATAAGCAAAACCGCTTCAATGATGTAAATCTGCATCTTCATCTTCCTCCTTTTGCATATCTTTTAAAGTCCATATCTTATGCCCGGACTTATAGGCAGCCTTGCTGAGAATATGTGAGCCAATAGGATTGGCCAAAAATACAATAATAAATACCAGAGCCATCTTCACAGTAGTAAGCGTGGCTCCCTCATAAATCATCAGTCCTATAAAGGAAAGCATGCAGCCCAAAGTCTCACTGTTGCCGGAAGCATGAATCCTGCTGTAAAAGTCAGGCAGACGCATCATACCGATAGCAGAAGCCAGAAAGAAAATAGCGCCACCCAGCATAAAGACCGCTGCAAAAAATTCTCTGGCAGTAAAATCAAACATCATATGTTCTTGCCTCCCAAATATTTAGCAACAATGACAGAACCAACAAAACCAAGCATTGCATAGGATATGGCAATGTCTACGTACATGTCCGGACGCTGATCTATATAGCCAAACAGTACCAGCAGCAGGATGGTATCTGCACCTATAACGCCCAGGCCGTTCATACGGTCATAAATAGTAGGTCCCTGAAATACCCGCTGCAGCATCATGGCGATGACAAAGATAATGGAAACCATCAGGATAGCAAAGATAATGTTCATAATCAGTCCTCACCTTCTGCAACTGCAAAATCAAGTTTTTCTCCAAACAGATCTGCTACCTGCTTCTGCATGCTGCCATCTAAAACTCCGGCAGCAGCACCTGCAGTCAGCGCATGAATTTCAAACAGTCCATCGTCCGTAACATTAATGGTTACCGTACCGGGTGTCAATGTAATTGAGTCCGCCAGCACTACTTCTGCCATAGGATTATCTGTTCTGAAGTAAAAGCGTACAACCTTAGGGTCAATCTCAAGTTCCTGACTGGTAGTAGCTCTGGCAACATCAATATTGGCCAGTACCAGCTGCCACAACAGCCACAGAGAATATTTCAGCAGCTTTGGCAGAGAGATGCCGAAAACAAAGTACTTTTTGCTGCCATCTTTATTCGGTATCAAAAGCAGCGGATAAGTTATCCAGGAGGTAACCACGCTTGTCAAAATACCATAAACTATAAATTTAACTTCCGTACGGCCTGCCAAAATCATCCAGAAAGCAAACAGAACTATTGCCATACCAACTAAATGTACTACCGGGGAACCGACTATCCTTTCATCATGTAAAACACTTTGTTTTTCCACGGTTACCACCTTTCTTTTTCCAAGATTATCTAAATCACAGCAGCTGCAAAATCAAACAGAATACCGCTTTCACAATAGTTTATTGTGAAACCGGCATCTGCTTCTTTAACCACGGCCATATTTACAAATGCAGTCATCAGTTGAAGTCAGTTACCTTCTAACCTCCTTCAATACTTTTTATGTATTTAGACATAAATCCTTAAAATCCTGCTTTTTTTACAACTTTGTAAAAAAAATGTAAATAACTTTTGTTATTACTCAGTCAGATTAACCTGTCGATAAATATAATCTCCCTGCGGCAGCATATATTCAGCCAGTCGCCGTACTCTGTTAATATCAGCCGTGCTGCAGATAATGCTGTCAGCAGCAGCTGCAGTCCTGAGCAATCCTTTATCTTTCAGCTGCTGCTTTACTATGGCAGCAGTTTCCTCAGCCGGATCTATTACCTTAACCTCCGTACCCAGCTCCTTGCTGATAATATTTTTAATAAAAGGATAATGAGTACAGGAAAGAATTACCGTATCAGCACCAAAATCTTTCAATGGTTTAGCATATTTAGCTACTGCCTGTTGAATATCCGGTCCTGATAAAATCTCACGCTCAATTAAAGGTACAAAATCTGGACACGCCTGAGCATAAACCTGCGCCAACGGATTTTGTGCCAAAATAGCTTTTTTATGGGCCTGAGTACTTACGGTAAAAGGCGTAGCCATAACACCTATCTTTTTATTTTCACTGGCACGCAAAACAAGAGTCTCTCCTTTAGACATGCCTACAAGCGGAAAATCATGCCCCTGCTGCAAGGTAGTAGTTCCCAGAACAGTAATTGTATTGCAGGCAATTACTGCCATTTTTATCTGCTGTGCATCCAGCCAGCAGAGTATTTCCTCTACAAAGGCCCGTACCTCTGCTTCACTGCGTGAGCCATATGGAGTACGCGCCGTATCGCCTATATAGATAAACTGTTCATCAGGCAATGCCTGACGCAGACATTTAAGTACGGACAGACCGCCAACACCGGAGTCTATAACCCCTACAGGTAAATCCCTATTCATAAAAATCCCCTCACAATATATAAAGATTACAATATTATATTATAACACGCTTTACTTCTTTAGGCTAAAAAAGCTCTGCCATCAGGCAGAGCTTTTTCCTTTTCTTTTATTTTGCTGTAAGACCGCCATCAACGGCAATGATGCTTCCGGTCATAAAGCTGTTCTGCGGTGACGCTACCGAGCAGATAACATGAGCAATTTCATCGACATTGGCAATCCTCTGCAGCGGATATACGGAGCTCATATCCTCTATATTATAGCTTTCTCCGCATTGCTGTAACTGTCTATGCAGCAAAGGTGTATCTACATCGGCAGGGCAGACGCAGTTCACCCGCACTCCTGGCGCCAGATCGAGGGCCAGTGCTCTGGTCAGTGCCACTACCGCCCCTTTGGAAGCACAATAAACCGGACAGCCGTAATTACCGCTGATTCCTGCATCAGAAGCAACAGTTACAATACTGCCGCCGCTTCTGATATATGGCAGGCCGGCCTGCAGGAAATACACAGTGCCTTTGACATTGGTATCCATAATCTGTGTCAGACTCTGCTCCGTAACCTGCTCCAGTCTTTCTTCGGCATAAACACCTGCGCAAGCCACCAGCACATCAACCCTGTCCGTCATTGCCGCCAATGTCTTTTGGCACTCCTCTTGTACGGCAACATCACATTGTAAATAAACCGCCTGCCTGCCTGTTGCCTCATACAGACTTTTTACCGCAGCTGCACCTCTTTCTTCACTTCGTCCCAAAAGATATACCGCCGCTGCTTCGTCACGCAGCATTTTTTCAGCAACAGCAAGCCCGATTCCAGACGTACCGCCGCTGATAACTATATTCAGTCCTTCGCAGCCATATCTGTTCATAATATTTCCCTTTCGCTTATACCTTTTCTTTCGGGGGCAGGATTACCGTTACCTTAGTATACTCATGCTCCCTGCTTTCCAGTTCCAGCTGCATGTCATGACGCAGGGCTATCTGTTTGGCTATGGCCAGCCCCAGTCCGCTGCCGGATTTATTATGCTCGTTGCGCGCCTTATAAAAACGGTCAAACGCATGCTGCAAATCTTCCTGTCTGATGCCGCAGCCATGATCAGTAACCGTCAGTTTGTTGTCACTCAGTTCTATCTCAATGCTGCCATTTACCGCAGAAAATTTAATGCTGTTCTGCAAAAAGATCATTAACATCTGACGCAGCCTGCCGTAATCTCCGTTAATAACATAAACATCAGTATCGGTTCCGGCAGTTATCTGCAGCTGCTTTTCAGCGCCCAACTGTCTGCTGCTGCGCAGTACATCCTGAATTACATCACACAGATTGAGCAACTCCTTTTCAATGGGAAAATCTACATTCTGCAGCCGCGAAAGATCCAGCAAATCATTAATCAGACGCTGTAAAAAAAGACTTTCTCTATGCATCTGCTCATAATAGTATTTTACCTCTTCTGCATCAGTAACCACACCATCCTGCAATGCCTCCAGACTGCCCCGGATAACCGTCACAGGCGTCCTCAGTTCATGGGAGATATTAGCAATAAACTCCCGCCGTAGCTTCTCCAGCTTCTGACTTTCTTCATCAGCCTTCTGCAGCCTGCCGGAAAGTTCATCTATCGTAGCCGCCAGGGCACCAATTTCATCATTGCGCACAATATTACATCTTGCTTCATAATCTCTATCAGCCAGGCGTCCGGCTATGTCCTTCATAATATTGAGCGGTCTGGTAAAATGCCAGGAAAAAACAATACTGAGCACAATTACCATCAGCAGTGCCACCATACCGCTGATTAACAGCAGACGTATACCTTCCCACGCAGCCTCCCGCATCCCCTGCACCGAGGAGTTGAGCAGCACCGCTGCACGTATCTGTCCGTTCTGGTCATAAACAGGCACGCCCACCGTAACGACGATATCCTCCAGAACAGGATTATACTCTTCTATTGTAAAAGACTTTCCCTGAAACACCTCATCTATATGGCTTTTAGCCGCAGCAGACAATGCATCATAGGCAGCCCGCGGATTATTTTCCAGCTGGATGCGGTGATGCCATCGCCCCTGTCCCTGCTGCCTGTTCTGCATGTGATGAGCTGCAGCAGCAGGCATATTCAGGTTCCGCTGCACATCTACCACCCAGACATCTTCCATCGTGACATTATCCAGATACTGAATAAATCTGCTGTTAGAAATACTGTTACCGTACCGTTCCTGCAGAAAGCTCATATTGTCACTGATTACTTCCGCTATTCTTACGGCACGTACCTGCATTTCCTTTTTCTTTATTTCCACTGTATGCTGCCTGAAAAAATGAGCAAAGGCAACGCCCACTACCAGAGAAAACAGCACCAGCACCACGGCAAAATAAGCCGTCAGTTTCCAGGCAATCCTGTTATTCATCCTTTTTCTCCTCAAATCTGTAGCCTACGCCCCAGATAGTCTTAATTTCCCAGCCGGTATGCTCATATTTCTCCAATTTGGCCCGCAGCCTTTTAATATGAGAATCAACTGTGCGACTGTCACCATAATAATCATAGCCCCAGATACTGTCCAAAAGGTTCTCTCTGCTGAAAACTTTGGTCTTATTTTTTGCCAGTGTCCACAAAAGCTCTATTTCCTTTTTGGTCAGCGGCACCTCTTCTTCGTTAATCCTTACCAAATACCGGTCAAGATCAATAAATAAACTGCCAGCCTGATAAATATTTTGTTTCTGCTGTTCCTGTACCTGTATGCGGCGCAGTACGGCACGAACCCTGGCCATAACTTCGTTGGCAGAAAACGGTTTTAAAATATAATCGTCAGCACCAATATCAAGCCCCATAATTTTATCATAATCTTCACCGCGGGCCGTAACCATGATGATGGGAACCATTGATTCCTTACGCAGGCGGCGGCAGACCTCAAACCCATCTACTTCCGGCATCATAACATCCAGCAGTACCATTACTATCTCATCACCGTATCTGGCATAGGCTTCCAAAGCCTCTTTACCATCCAAAGCAATCACTGGCTCCAGTCCTTCCTTTCTGGCGTAGCCAGCCAGGATAGATGTAATCTGTTTATTATCATCTGCAATCAAAATCTTATTCATACCAGCACCTCCGGCACAATCTGCTTGCTTTTATATCAATATTATAAATTATAATTAGAAAATGTGTCATAATCTTGCCAAAACAGGCTAAAAAAATTTTTATATTTATTTTTAAAAAACATTATTTTGCCATAAATCACCCTTACAATAAAATCAAACAAAGGAACCTAATAAATAAAACTCAAGGAGTGATAAATATGTTGAAATTAAATCTTAAAAAAACTTTGTTGACCGCTGCTGTATTAACTTCCCTTTGTGCAGGTGCAGTTTTCGCTGCTGACGCAGTACAGACCCCTCCTGCTAACGGCAATGGCTGTCCAGCAGCAATGCTGCACTGCCGTACTGATGGCGGTTATGGTTACGGTCACCACAGAAACTTCCGTCCTACTGAAGAACAAAGACAGCAGTGGCAGGCAAAACATGCTGAATGGCAAAACATGACCCCGGAACAACGTCAGCAGGCTCGTGAACAATGGCAGGCTGAACGCGAAAAATACAGAGAAGAATGCCTCAGTAAGCTGACTGATGAACAACGCCAGCAAGTAGAGCAATTCATTCAGGATAGCAACCAGCAGCGTCAGGCTATGCGTGAACGTGTTGCACAGATGACCCCGGAACAACGTCAGGCACTTCGTGCCTACGGCCCCGGCTTCAGACATCACGGCAAACATTTCCGCATGGCTCCGCCGGCCGACTGCCCGTTCAACACCACTGCTGACAGTGCTGCAGCTGATAAATAAATACAGCTAAAAATTAAAAGGCTTCTGCAAATAAATTGCAGAAGCCTTTACTTTTTATATGCAATCAATCCAGAACGGATAAGTACTCAAAACAACAACCAAGAGCAATACCAGGTAATCAGCAATACTAAGGGGTTCTGAGGGCATATTCTTATAAGTATTCCCGCCAAAGCCCTTCAGTTCCATGCTGAGCGCCAGTGTTTCCGACTTGGCAACTGCACGCATAACCAGCGGTCTGATAACTACCAGATAAGCAAGAAATCGTTTGATAATATTGCCACGGTTGGAATAACCACGGCAGCTCTGTGCATCCAGTGTAATAGCACTGTCTGTAAGAAAGTTCGGCACAAAACGCAGCGCTGTCGTAAGCATAAAGGCATATTCACACGGCAAACGGAATCTGTCTACCAACGCCTTGGCAATATCCTGTATTCTGGTAGCGGCCAGCATACATAAAAACGCCATAGTCATAACCAGCATGCGCAGACCGCCAATCAGCGACTGTTCCAGTGGTGTGCCAAAAAGCAGCTGCAGCAGCACCATCGTACCGGTAAAAACTGCAAGTCCGCCGATAGCCGCCATCGTCATTCTGTCATGCTTGATATACAGGAGCAGTGCCAGTTCAATAACAAGTATGGTAGCCACAGCCTCTACCGGAAGGATGAATACCCAGGCAGTCACTGCAATCGTAACTATGATTTGTGTAAAAGCCGTAAGTTTCATTTGCGCTCACCTTCTTTTATACATACTGCATCACAGAATTCCTCTGCCTGTGCCGCGTCAATATCAAAGGCCGCCGCCAAAGATGCTACTACCGGTTTATGCAGACCCCAGCGTTCCACAGGATGCGAACCATTAAAAAGCTCTTGCGGAGTTCCGTCAAATACCAGATTACCTCGATGCAGTACCAGTACCCTGCGGGCATAACGGCGCACAATCTCCATATCGTGGGAAATAAGCACAATGGTCATTCCGCGCTTTTCGTTAATTGCCTGCAGATATTCCATCATGCGCACTTTTTCAAGAGCATCCTGCCCGTTAGTAATCTCATCAAGTATCAGTGTCCGCGGATTCAAAGCCAGCGCAGCAGCAACACCCAGCCTGCGCTTTTGTCCGAAGGAAAGCAGACGAGGATATTCTTCTCTCAATTCTGTCAGTCCCATGGCCTCCAGCGCTTCCAGTACTTGCCTGTCAATAGTTTCTTCCGTCAGTTTTTTGGCCCGCGGGCCGTAGGCAACCTCGTCATAAACCGTATCTTCCAAAATCTGCAGATCCGGATTTTGAAAAACATAGCCTATTTTATCAGCCAGGTCGGCAGGCTCTTTTTTTACGATATCTTCACCGTCAATTAATATCTGCCCGCTGCGCGGATGACACAGCGCCATAAACAGTCGACTCAGTGTAGTCTTGCCGCTGCCGTTATGTCCCAGCAGTGCCACAAATTCTCCGTCTTCAATACGGATATCCATATCGTTGATTACAGGCTGCCCGCGCAGATAGGCAAAATTAACTTCTTTAGCTTCCAGCATCAGTCAGCCCTCCTCTCAAATTTATATGTTTTCAAATCCGCCAGCGCATCCTGTTCACTGCGCCAGTCGCCCAGATCCACGCCAAATCTTTCTTCCAGTCCCAGTTTTACCTGCCACAGAGACGGCAGCAGGCAACGCAGCTCAGGATCAGCATACATTTTCGGTGCTGCAGCTTCAAAGCTGTCACTGGCAATCACCCTGCCTTCTTTTAAGGCAATCAAATCAGTAATATAGGGCAGCAGGTAGTCTGTCCTGTGTTCTACGGCTACTATGGTAGTACCATAAGTTTTATGAATATCATATACCAGCTTATAAAGGGAAATAGCACCGTCCGGATCCATAGCGGATACAGGTTCATCCAATACAATGATTTCCGGATGTACGGCAAGGGTCGCAGCAAGCAGCAAGCGCTGACGCTGACCACCGCTCAGTTCATCTAACTGATAGCTTTCTCTGCCCGGCAAACCAACATCTTCCAGTGCCTTTCTGGTACGCTCTGCCACTTCTTTGGCAGAAAAGCCGTGATTTAACAGACTGAAGGCAATTTCCTCACCTGCAGTCAGCGATACCAGCTGGCTTTCATAATCTTCCATGATAAAACCAACGCGCATGGCAATATCTGATACTCGCCGTCCCTTGGTAGATTCTCCCAGCACTTTCACGTCGCCGCTGTAGCGTCCTCCCATATAATAAGGCACGATACCAGTCATAGCCTTGCACAAAGTTGTTTTACCGGCACCGCTGGGTCCGGCCAGTACGGTAAAACTGCCTTTGCGGACATTGATATTGATGTCATGCAGGACGATATCTGATTTTTTATAGGCAAAATAGAAATTCTGCAGTTGGATAGCACTTTCCATCATCTTTCATCCTCCTGTACAAAAAACAGCTTACGCACGGGCGCGTATAACAGAAAGGTTATCAGTGCATTCAACACACCCACTATTGCCACTACCGGCAGCATGGCATATACCCATACATTCAGCGGTAATCCCAGAACAATTTTTAAAATAAAGGTAAACAGTCCGCCGCTTACCATGGTCGCCACAAATCCTGTAATAAAAGGACGCAGACGCCAGCTGCCAAGGCCGGCTGTCAGCATGGCTTTAACCAAAATGCAGCACACAGTTGCCCCGGCAATTTCACTGGCAAGATTCCCCAGAGGAAAAGCAGACTTGGAAGAAGGCACCAGCGTCAGTCCCGCAATAAAGCCAATACCAAGAGCCTGCGATAACTTAGGATTGGTAAGATTAATAACAATGGAATACATGGCAATTGTCCAGTTCGGTGTAACACCGCCTACATTGGGACTTACAGTATGCAGAATAATACCGATAGCAAGGAGCATTGCTGTAATCGCCACCCAACGATAGCCATCCTGCAGCGGTTCTATCTCTATCAACTGAGGTATATCTTTTTTCTTCTCGTCCATTTTTTACGCCTCACAATAATATTTTTAAATACTATTTTCGAGTATAACATCCAATATCGCGCCGGTCAACGCTGCGCGGCTAATTTTATATTTTTTTGTAAATGTCCTTCTTTTTATAATCTTTGTAACAAAAAACTCTGCCTTCCGTATGTTACCGGAAAGCAGAGTTTCTTATTAATGCCTGCTCCACTGCCAGATACGACAGGCAAGCCACATGGACAGCGTACCGCTGAAATCAAGTAATACATCATTAACTGCGGAAGTCCGCCCAGCCGAAAAGCCCTGAATATATTCATCCACGACCGCTGTCAGCAGCCCCAGAAACAGTACATATCCGTTTGCGGCTCTGCCGGCTAATCTAAACTCACTGAACGTACGGCATAACAGCCATCCCTGTACAGCAAAAGCAGTAAAATGCGTTAACTTGCGCAGCAGATGCTCCAGATTGCCATCTACCGATATGTCTGCCAGCGCCAAAAGCCGCTGCAGAAAATCGGCGGCCAGCGAGCTCAGCCTGCCTGACTCAGACATCGGCAGAGACGAACTTAAAAAAATCAGCAGGGTAAAAGCTACCAGCAGGATAGCCCACAATACTTTCTGCATAATCTCACCTTATTTAGCGTAAGCAGCCAGACATTCCATAACCATCATATTGCTGATGACACCTATACCGCCCGGTACCGGTGTGAACGCAGACGCTTTTGCAGCAGCTTCCGGTGCAACATCGCCCACAAGCATTCCATCCACTTCATTAATGCCTACATCAATAATAACAGCGCCTTCTTTTACCATATCTGCCGTAACAAAGCCTGCCTTACCTACAGCAGCAATGATGACATCCGCCTGTTTGACAATATCAGCAAGATCCTTTGTTTTAGAATGGCAGACAGTTACTGTAGCATGCTTTTGCAGCAGCAGCAGCGCCACTGGTTTACCAATAACATTGCTGCGTCCGATAACGACTGCGTGCTTACCCTGTAAATCTATCTTATAATATTCAAGTGCTGCCATGCAGGCTCTGGCAGTGCAGGGTGCCCAGCTTCTGCGCCCCAGATAAAACTCGCCGGCATTGGTCGGATTAAGACAATCCACGTCTTTATGTTTCGTTACCGCAGCACCCACCGCATCACTGTTAATATGTTTCGGCATCGGCATCATGGGCAGTATGCCGGTAATATATCTGTTGCGGTTCATTTTCCGGATAAGGTTGATAACTTCTTCTTCCGTTGTTTCTTCCGGCAACCGTACAATCTTAGCCGCTGCTCCCAGACTTTCGGTAAGCTTTGCCAGCCTGTCGGTATAAACACAGGAAGCAGGATCATCGCCTACCAAAACAATGACCAGTGTCGGCATATTTCCATGTGCTTTTGCCGTAGCTATCTTGGCAGTAATGCTTTCTCGATATGCATCGGCAACCGGTCTGCCTTTCATCAACAATGTTTCCATATTCTTCTCCTTAGAACAGACCACTGATTACACCTGCATCGCTGACATCAATTTTTTCGGCTGCAGGTACTTTAGGCAGTCCGGGCATGGTCATAATATCACCGGTTAATACTACAACAAAGCCAGCTCCTGCTGCAATGCGGCAGTTTTTAATGGTAATCTTAAAGCCACTGGGACGCCCTAACAGCGCCGGATCATCAGAGAAAGAATACTGAGTCTTTGCCATGCAGACAGGCAAAGAACCATAGCCCATTTCCTCAAATTCTTTCAAAGCTTTATCGGCGTCCTTGCTGTAGCTGACACCGTCGGCACCGTAAATTTCTCTGGCAATAGTCTCAATTTTTTCTTTCAGAGAAAGCTCACTGCCGTACAGCGGTTTAAAATCAGCAGCACCGCTTTCAGCAAGAGCAATAACCTCACGAGCAAGCTCCATGCCACCCTCACCGCCGCGTGCAAAAACATCGGACAGCGCTACATTAACACCGTGTTTAGCGCAGTGTTCACGCACTGCTTCCAGTTCTTCCGGAGTATCCTGGGCAAATATATTGATAGCCACAACCAGAGGCACGCCAAATTTCTTAACGTTTTCAATATGTTTTTCCAGATTAACAATACCCTTTTTCACAGCTTCCACATTGGGCACTGCCAATTCTGTCTTGGGCACGCCGCCATGCATCTTCAGCGCACGCACCGTTGCCACCAGTACTACGGCATCAGGCTTCAGTCCTGCATAACGACATTTTATATCAAAGAATTTTTCCGCTCCGAGGTCAGCACCAAAACCAGCCTCAGTAATAGTATAGTCAGCCAGTTTCATAGCCGTCTTGGTAGCCATAACGCTGTTGCAGCCATGAGCGATATTGGCAAAGGGCCCGCCGTGAATAATAGCAGGTACATTTTCTAATGTCTGCACCAGATTAGGTTTAACAGCATCTTTCAACAGTGCAGCCATTGCGCCATGCGCCTTCAGCTGTCCGGCTGTAACAGGCTGACCGTTATAATCATAGGCAACAATAATTTTGCTGAGACGTTCTTTCAGATCATGCAGGTCAGTAGCCAGACACAAAATTGCCATAACCTCGGAAGCAACTGTAATATCAAAACCATCCTGACGCGGCACGCCATGGGCCTTACCGCCAAGACCTACAACTATGTTACGCAGTTCACGATCATTCATATCAACTACACGTTTCCACACGATACGGCGCGGGTCGATATTCAGACTGTTGCCCTGCTGAATATGGTTGTCCAGCATTGCACTCAGCAGCATATGTGCAGACGTAATAGCATGAAAGTCACCGGTAAAATGCAGATTGATATCTTCCATAGGTACAACCTGGGAATAGCCGCCGCCAGCAGCGCCGCCTTTAATGCCCATGCAGGGTCCAAGAGAAGGCTCACGCAGCGCTACAATAACCTTTTTATCAAGCTTTGCCAGACCCTGGGCAAGACCTACGGTTGTAGTGGATTTACCTTCACCGGCCGGTGTAGGTGTAATCGCAGTAACCAGAATCAGCTTACCTGCTTTTTTCTCTTCCAGAGAGCGGATCAAATCCATGGATAATTTTGCTTTATAACGACCATACATCTCGATATCATCTTCACCGATACCCAGTTTGGAAGCAACCTCGGTAATTTTCAGCATTTTAGCCTGCTGAGCAATTTCAATATCAGACAACATATTCAAGCCCTCCTCCAAATATCTTCTTAAAAATACAAACGTAATTATTATTACTTCTGTATATTGACAGCTTTTTCCTGCCGCTGCAGTAAACTATTTGCCTATTTAAACCAGATTTCCACAACCGTTCCTTCCTCAACCTCCGTACCGGCAGCAGGCTTCTGCTGATAAGCAATGCCGCTGCCATAAGGCTGCAGTCTTAATTTGCCATACTGCAGCAGTTCAGCTGCCTTACGCATATTAATACCTGAAAAGTCCGGCAGCTTCACTTTGCCGCCTGGCAGCAGCTGCAGCTCCGGCATTTTCTGAGGCGCTTTTTCCACCGCATTCTGCTGCGCATTCATCTCGCTGAAAGACGGCAGTCCTTCGCTGCTTACAGGCTGGATGCCTTTGGCAACCAGTATCTGCTGCAGCGTATCACGGAAAATAGGTGCAGACACCTGCGAACCATAGAACGCCCCCTGCGGCGTATCAAGCATTACCAGCATGGCATATTTAGGCTTATCGGCAGGTACAAAACCAACAAAGGATGCAATATATTCACCTGCTGCATAACCGCCCCCTTCGGCAAGCTTTTCTGCCGTACCTGTCTTGCCTGCAATACGGTACCCGCGAATAGCAGCAGGTTTGCCGCCGCCCTCACTGACAACTTTTTCCATCATACCGCGCATCTGGGCCGCAACTTGTTCCGTCAGTACACGACTGACAATTTTTTTCTGACCTTCACTTACCGTATTACCGTCTGCATCCACAACCTTTTTCACAATATACGGTTGCAGCAGTTCGCCGCCGTTGGCAATAGCGCAGATTGCACGCAGCATCTGCAGCGGTGTTACGGCAATACCCTGTCCGATGGACATGGTAGCAATATCCGGCTCATACATATCCTCCGCACGGTAAAGAATACCTGACTCCTCGCCTGGCAGATCAATGCCTGTAGGTTTGCCGAAACCGAATTTCTTACTATAATCAATAAGGCGTTCAGCACCTAACTTCATCCCCAGCTGCACCATGCCCGTATTGATAGAAAACTTAATGACCTCGGTAAAGGGCACAAGCCCCATGCCTTCTCCGTCCCAGTTATGAATAATACGGTCTGCAATCTTGATGCTGCCGTTATCCTGAATCAGCGTTTCAGGAGTAATAACTCCCTCTGTCAGTCCCATACAGCCTACAATAGGCTTGAAGACGGAACCAGGTTCATAAATCATGGAAACAGCCTTATTGCTCCAGCTGCTGGGTGCAAATTTATAAAAAGTATTGGGGTCAAAAGTAGGGCGGCTGGCCATACCAAGTATTTCACCCGTATAAGGATCCATGATGATAGCAGCAGCCCCTTTGGCTTTAGTACGTTTAATCGCATCATCCATGGCATCTTCCAGCACATATTGCATCTTGCTGTCAAGAGTCAGATAAACAGTAGAAAGGTTGCTTTTCTGTTCTCCCTTTTCGTACTCGCTGCCTAAAATACGCTTACCAGCCAAATCGTAAAAAGCTTTATATTTTGTTTCTTTCCCCTGCAGTACCGAATCAAGCTGCAGTTCGATACCGCTTAACCCCTTGTCATCGGTACCGACAAAGCCGATGACCTGTGCTGCGGCGTGCTGCTTGGTATAGTACCGTTTACTTTCTTTCAGAAAATGCAGCCCCGGCAGTTTATTATCTTTGATAATTTTCTGCACAGCTTCATATTCTCTCGGCTCCATGGCTCTTTTAATATAGATAAAATGCAGCTGTTCGTTAAAATCCCTGTATAATTCCGCTGCATCCATTTTCAATACGGGAGCCAGCAGCTCAGCGCTTAGTTTGCGCACATCACGTCCCGGTTTATTCTTTCTGTCATCTTCAGAATCTTCCATGGCAAGCGGATCAGCATAAAGCGTACCCGTCATAATGCTGACGGCCAGTTCTTCTCCGTTACGGTCAACAATCTTGCCGCGCGGATTTTTCTGCATGCCGCTGGCAGTCAGTTTATCTGCCGCCTTCTGCGACAGTTCCTGCGCTTTAACCAGCTGCAGCCAGCCCAGCCGCCCAATAACCATAACTGCAAGAATACATACTACCAGGCAGAGTACAACGTAACGTCCGGCCGTATTTACTTTAAAACGTTTGCTCATCAGCCGCTACCTCCTGCCTACTACGCGCAAATCATACCGTCTTGTCTGCGGCGACAGCTGCTCTGTTTCCTGCTGCAGGCGCTGCTTCATTTCTTCATTATAGACAGATAACGCCAGCCCGATACCTGCCATGGAAACAATCATCGAAGTACCGCCATAACTGATAAAAACCAACGGGACACCGATAACGGGAAAAATGCCGCAGACCATGGCCATATTGGCAATAGCCTGACCTACTATCAGGAAACTTACTCCCGTTACCAGCAGAAAACCGCGTTTATCTCTGGTGCTAATGGCAATTTTCAGAAAAGCACACCCTAAAAGCAGGAAAAGTGCTATCAACACAGCCGCACCAATAAAACCGTTTTCCTGACAGAAAACAGCAAAAGCAAAGTCCGTATGTGATTCCGGCAGATACAGATACTTACCGCTGCCCTGCCCCCAGTCGGCACCTACAAGACCGCCGCTGCCTATAGTCAGCAGCGACAGCACCATCTGATAGCCTGCGCCGACTTCATCAAGCCAGGGGTCAAACCATACCTTGATGCGTTCCAGGCGGTAAGGAGTAGAAAGTGTAAAAAGTACCGCTCCTGCCATACCTACGCCGAGGATGGTGAATATTTCTTTATAGGAAAGTCCGGCCACAATATAAACGCACAGCATCAGCGCAAAGATAATGGCTGCCGTCCCCAGATCAGGCTGCATATACACCAGTGCCGACAAAATTACTGCTGCCAGAAAGCCTCTGCTGCCTTTGCCGCTGATCAGACTGATATATTCACCTTTATACAGCATATTACCAAGTATTTTCGATGACAGCATAATTACTATCAGCTTGGCAAACTCTGACGGCTGTACTGAAAAAGGTCCCAGATAAAGCCAGCGCTGTGCACCTTTATTAACCGCACCTATGGCATCTACCAGTATCAGCAGCCCCAGTACTCCCACATAGGCTAACTGCAGAAAATTTTTCCGCAAAAAAACATGGTAATCCTGACGACTGATAAGATGCATGACAGTAAAGCCAATAGCACCGTAAATGAAATGCCTGATAAAATAGGCATAACCATTTTCCAGATAACTGGCGCTCAGTACATTTATCGCACCGATACTTATCAGTATTACTACCAGAAAATATATTAATTTCTTAGGATTATTAAGTAATGCAAACATTTTCTTCCTTTTGCTTACGCAGACCTAAAATACAACCTCACAGAAATTGATAGGCGTGCCCAGAGCACTGAATTTTTGTTCATACTCCGTCTGGACAGGATTGTCATATTCAGAATGGTGCAAATCATAGCTTAACGCAATTATTTCGAGTCCAAATTCTTTAAATTCTTCCACCGAAAAATCAAAAAGGCCACGATTATCCGTTTTAAAGCGCAAATGCCCGCCTTTACCCAGCAATTGCCTGTATTTTTCCAGGAAATTACGATGCGTCAGTCTTCTTTTGGCATGACGCGCTTTAGGCCACGGATCACTGAAATTAAGATACAGTTCTTTGATTTCTCCCGGCTCAAACCAGTCAGTAAGATTTTCTGCATTAGCACAGATAATCCTGACATTGTCAAGCTGCTTATCCTTAGCTGCGCGGGCAGGGTAATAGGCCACATCCTGCTGGGTTTCAACACCAATAAAAGCCTTATCAGGATTAAGCTCCGCCATCCCAATAGTAAAACGGCCTTTACCGCATCCTATCTCAAGACACAGCTTTTTACCGGGAAACAGCTCCTGCCAATGCCCTTTAAATTTTTCCAGATCGTGCATATAAACATATTCCCCCTGCAGCTCTTTGATTGCTTCTTCAATCCATGGTTTTTTTCTTAAACGCATAATGCCCTCTCATTCCTATATTACCTGTGACGGATTAACCTGTTCACCGTACTTAATCACCTCAAAATGAAGGTGCGGACCTGTACTGTACCCACTGCTGCCGACACGTCCGATCAGCTGTCCCTTTTCTACATACTCACCGGACCTGACAGCTATACTGCTCAGATGCCCATAAGCAGTCTCATAGCCATAATCGTGCTCAATCTTAATATAACGGCCGTAGCCTCCATACCAGCCAGCACTTGCTACAACACCGGAAGCACTGGCGTATACTGGTGCCCCGTAATTATTGGCTATATCAATACCTGGATGCCAGTCAGAACTGTAATTATCAAAAGGATTTACTCTGCCGCCAAAACTGGAAGTAATATCATAACTGTCCGTAGGCCATAAGTCTGGTGTAAATTCCCGGCGATAATTTTCATTTCTTATTGCATCAAGCAGCCCTTCCATATTCTTTTTCTGAGCCTGCATCTCTGCCTGCAGATTTTTTTCCTGCTCCAAAATCACATTTAGCTGGGATATCTGCTTGCCGTCCATAGGGCCGCCTTTACCACCGTAAGCTACCTGCTCATCCTTAGGCGGCAACTGCGCACCGCTTTTTTCCATTTGCTGCCGCAGCTGTTTTTCCAGGCTATCCAGATATGCGAGCTCTTTCTGATTCTTTTCCGCCATGGCCGCCAGCTCCTGCAGCTTTTGCTCCTGCTGCTGCTTTGTCTGCTGAAACTCCCTGAGTTCCTGCTGCTGCACATAGCTTTGGTAGGCTATATGCGCCATAACACCAAAACTAATCATAAATAATACACCTGCCGCAGCCATACTGGACAAAACATATTTAAGCCGTTTCTTCTCAATATTCTTTTTAGCGATATTCTGTCCGTTACCGGGTATAAACCAAAAGGTAAAATAATGGTTTTTACGCCATAATTCGTTAATTTTTCTGTAAAACTCCTTCACTTTTTCTGTCGTCATGCAATGCGCTCCTACAATATTTCTTTAAAATAATTTTAATCAATCCTTTTTATTGTAAAACGGAACAGATTATTCGTCAAATTTTTCTAATGTCAAAAAATATTTTTAAAGATTATGCAACATTTTCTTTACAACTGCTGATAAAAAAACTGCTGTAAACAAAACGTTTACAGCAGTTTTAAATAACTCAGTCTTCTTTATGTTTCGGCCCCAGGCCATATTTTTTCAAATAACGGTACAGGGTTACACGGCTTACATCCAGCATATTTGCTAATTTGCTGATATTGCCGCCGGCAGATTTCCACGCCGCAATAAAGGATTCTTTATCATATTTCCATGATTTTTCCAGCGTACGGTCACCGGGCAGCTTGATATTTTCCGCTTCAATAATACTGCCGGGAGTGTGGAAGAACGCCTGCTCAATAACGCCCTGCAGCTGCTTGATATTACCTGGCCAGCTGCAGCTCAGCAGCAGACCAACTGCTTCAGGCGACAGCTTTTTCGGCGGCAGATTATGCTGAGCTGACATCTCTGCCAGAATATGGGTAGCAATAACCTCAATATCCTTAACACGTTCACGCAGCGGCGGCACGCGCATAGTTGTATCAAGCACCAGTTCATACAGCTTGCGGGAGAACAAGCCCTTATCAGCCAGACGCTTCAAATTAGAATCGCAGGCTGCGATTACGCGAACATTGAATTTTTTGGTAATACCTGTTTTCTTGTTGACAATACCATGAGTAAGCGCATCAGCCAGCTTATCGCCCATTTCTACAGGCAGTTTTTCCACTTCGTCCAGGAACAGGGTACCGCCAAGTGAAAGCTCCAGCTTACCAGCCAGCGGCTGGTCACCGTCCATATGACCGAAAAATTCTTCTTCCAGCTCTTCCAACGGCGCATTGGAGCACTTAACAACAATCAAAGGAGCGGCAGCACGGGAGCTGGCCTGGTGAATGCCGTGAGCCAGACGCTGTTTGCCAGTACCGGGCTCGCCCTGCAGCAAGATATTGTGGTCTGTACGTGCCACACGGGTAGCTTTATGTTGCAGCGCCAGAAATTCACTGGTTTCGCCCACCATGCTGTACAGACTGTAGCGAGAGCTGTAGCCTGTAGCATGAGCAATAGTAGTTTTCAAATCCTCAATGGACATGGACAATACCAGCGCACTTTCCACTTCGCTGCCTACCTTGATAGGCATAACAGTCGTAATATCTTCATAAGTACGATCCTGAGTTATCCAGGTGATTTCACGTCTGTAGGTAGGAACGCCCTGCAAAGCTTTTTTGATGGGTATATGTTCGTAATTCAGGAAAACATCTTCCAGTTCTTCCTTACCGTCTAAACGTTTCCTGCCATTTTCATTGCAATATTTAATTTTGGCATTTTTACCAATCCAGTAAACGGAAATAGGCAGCTGTTCCATCATAATCTGGTTAATGCTCCAGCTTTCCAGCATGGACAGGTGCTGCTCAATGGAATATTTCATGGTCATCAGCAGACTGAGCAGCAAATCATAAGGTAAATCATTCTGATCCAGTGAGAAGAAAGAAATAATATACCTGATTTTACCGTTTACATAGATAGGCGCACTGCAGGCATCACCGGAATGGCTGTCTTTAATCCACATTTCCGGTCCAAACATAAGAAACGGTACATTGTGCTCACGGGCAATACTGATGCTGGAAGTTCCCACATCCTCTTCCAGTACACGCATACCTTGAATATCTTCAATAACACGCTGAAAGAAAGGCAGAGCATAATTTTTAATTACATAACCTCCCTCGTCTATCAGGAGCATGCTCAGATTATGAATATTAAAATGCTGTTTGCTCTGCTCATAGAGACCGTCAACATATTTTACAATAAACTCGTGAGTCTTCTGATGTTCAATGATTTCCTCTCTGCTGAGCTTATTGATTTTCGGCATTGTTTCATGGGGCAGGTTCATTGCCCGGCAGCGCTGCCAGGACTCGGCTACCCAGGGATGTACGTTAGGATCGATAATCCCTTCTTCCATAAATTTTTTGTAATAGGAAGCAAGCTTTTCCTTATTACGCCGTTCGCGAATCATAAATAAAACCCTCCTTGAATGACCATGCTTTTCATCATATCTTAATTATACTTCGCCATTTTCTATCAAAACCCGGCGCGCACCATAGTACCTGGATTTCCAGTAGCTGTCTTGCAAAGATGACAGCACTACGCCTTTAGAAGTAGAAGCACTCCAGAACTTGCCGCTGCCGGCATAAATTCCCACATGAGAAGCCCCGGGAGCATAAGTGGAAAAGAAAACCAGATCGCCCGGCTTCAGATCCTTCTGCAGCACAAAAATTCCTTCCAGTACCTGTACATCGGCACTGCGCGGCAGATCTGCATGCTGCTTTTTAAACACATACTGCACATAGCCTGAACAGTCAAAACCTTTGGGTGTCGTACCGCCGAATTTATAAGGCACGCCCTTGAATTTTGCCGCCGTCCTGACTATATCCTTGCCTTTTACCTTCTGAATCCCCTCTCGGGTAAAGGCAGCCCAGTTCAGCTTCTGATAGGTTTTATCATCCAGTTTACCATTAGCTTTCAGTTTATTGCTCTTCTGAAATTTTTTCAGACCTTCTTCGGTAGCAGCGGTCAGGTCACCGCTGGGCTTTTCCTGCAAATAGCCTAAAGTCTGTAGCTTCTGCTGCGCTACCTTTATCTTCCAGTCATGATCTCCCCTGGTATAGGTTTTTGCATCTGCAGACAGAGGCAAAACAAGTATGCTCAAAACAGATATTAATGTCAGCCACTTTTTCAGCAAAGCAATCACCTTCCTGTAAAAAATCAATAACGGGTATTATTGTACACATCCCAGCTTTTTAATTTGCCCAGCTGACGGGCACTATAGGAAATTTCCTGCAGCAGCCTATCTTTATCCTTCGGCAGCGTTCCTGCCAGCTGTACATAGTTGGAAACATGGTTGCTGCGGAACAAACAGTGCTTATCCTGCGGCAAATCAATATGCTGCATCATCAGATGCAATTCTTCCATCAGCCCTTGCGGTGACAGCGGATCAAACTGACCATTTTCAAACTGATCCAGCAACTCGCTGCCTCTGTACAACATCAGACATAATGCACTCAGCATCGCAGGCTGGATAATATTGATAGCTTTAGCAGTTTCCAGCGCATGACGCTGAGAACCTTCTTTGCCTGCCAGTCCTAAAATTACCATCATGGACAGCTTCATGCCACTGGCAGTTACGCGTCTGCCGGCCTCAATCGCTTCAGCCGCATTCACTCCCTTATTAACCGCTTTCAGCGTAATATCGTCACCGGTCTCCATACCGTAATAAAGCAGCTGCAGTCCGGCAGCTTTCAGCTGTCGCAGCTCTTCTTCACTCTTACGCAAAATATCTTTAGGCGCAGCATAGGACGCTACTCGCTGCAGCTTCGGGAAATTTTCCCGCAGCGCCTGCAAAATCTTCAGCAATTTAGCCGTAGGCAACACCAAAGCATCACCATCAGCCAGAAAAACGCGGCGGACAGATTCCTTGCCATACATAACAGCAAGAGCGATCTGCCGTGAAATTTTTTCGTCAGTCAAAATCTGAAAGGGTACTCCCCTGTACATATTACAATAGGTACATTTATTATGAGCACATCCGCGTGTCACTCTTAAAATAAAACTGCGCGCCTCACTGGGCGGTCTGAAAACCGGTGTATCGTAGGTATCAAAAAACATATCTAACTCCTGTATAAACAAATCATAATAATAAAATACTGCAGATACTTTACAGTAACAAATCAGCGCCGATTTACAGAAAAGTAAATTTATTTTTCTAAAATCTATTATACTAAAATTTTATTTTTTTGTAACTCCCCTTGAGTGAACTTTTTGTTACTTTTGATACATAGATTTTTGCATTTTCTTCTATATTGTAAAATATTTTTGAAAATTCTTTGAGTCAGCAGGAATTTCTGTACAAAAACATTTGTCCTGCAGTTCATTTTTTCCGTTGTCTATGATATAGTTTATTTAATAATAAGGAGACTGACTAAGATGCCAAAAATTATTTTAACCATACTATTGGCTGCGATAATGCTAATCTGCGGCTGCAGCAACAACAATCCAGCCGGCAAAAAAATCGGCGGCGGAAAAATAGATATACCGATATATACCATTGAAGCGCCGGCAACCGGCAAAATCAGAGGTATGATCAGCGAACAGGGTGAACGCATCAGTAAAGGGCAGCCTTTATTCGCCATTGCCGATGAAGAAACAGACAGACAGGAAGAGCTTATTACTACGAAGCTTGCCAAAGCTAAAGCTGATTTAAAAAGCATGGAAGAACCATCCAGCAGCGGAACGAATCCAGGCAATATTGCAGCCGCTCAGCAGAGGTACAATCTGGCACGGCAAAATGCTGAAAAAATGAATAAATTACTGGCCCAGGGTGCCATTGCACGCCGACAGGCCCAAGCTGCACAGGAAGAACTTGCTGCTGCTCAGGCTGCACTGCAGGCAGCAAGCCAGCATAATATTCTGCTCAAGCCATCGTCTCCGGAAGCTATTAATTCACAAAAACAACTTATCAGCCAGCTTCAGACGGAGCAGCAAATGCTGCGGGACAAGCAGCTGCAAAACGAAGCAGCCAGTCCATGTACCGGTATTATTACAGAAAAGACAGCCGAAAATAATTTCACTGCAGAAGCCGGTCAAAAAATAATGACGGTCACTGCTACTGATACCTGTACCATTACCTTCTCACCTGACAAGGCTTTAGCAGCACAGCTGCAGCCTCAACAACAGGTAACAATAAATATTAAAGGATTTCCTCCTTTCCCCGGGTTTATTCAATCTGTTGACAAGAACGCTGTCACCGTATTTTCCGACAACAAACCCGAAGATATAGAAAATGGCAGTTATGCCGACATCTTTATAACAAAATAAAAAACGTCCTCCGAAAAATTCGGGGGACGTACTTTTTTCTGGAGCGGGTAGCGAGATTCGAACTCGTGACACGCGGCTTGGGAAGCCGCTGCTCTACCACTGAGCTATACCCGCAGATATAATTTTAATTCTCCCGTATTATACCATACAACCCGCACCAATGCAATATAACCACTTTTAACTGTATTTTATTACCGAATACAATTTATCCCTGCGGGAAAAAGGGCCAGACTACGGGAATAACGATAATAGACACAATCAGACAGACAAATACCAGCCCAGACCCTGCTTTAACATAATCCAGAAATTTATAGCTACCAGGCCCCAGCACCAATGTATTCGGCGGCGTTCCTACCGGCGAAGCGAAAGCACAACTGGAAGCAATTAAAATAGCCATCAGTACAGCTTTCGGAGAAGCACCCATCTGTGAGGAAAGGGCAATGCCCACAGGACATAACAAAGCTTTAGAAGCAGTATTGGACATAAACTGCGTCAGCAGAACAGCCAGACAGAATAAGACTGCAGTAACAAGATAGGGAGAAGGATTACCTCCCAGCATCCTGACCGTTGCTTCAGCAATCAGCTTGCCAGCACCTGTAGCATTCATAGCCGAAGCAACCGGTATCATGCCTGCAAAGAGAAAAATTGTAATCCAGTCAATAGAGCTGTAGGCCTGCCTTTCAGTAAGGCAGCCAGTCAGTACGCAGAGCAATGCACCCACCACAGCAGCAATTTCCAGCGGTATGATATTCACTGCCATAGATATGATAACACCTGCCATAATCAGACCACAGATAACCTGTTTGCGGGAATCGGTACTGTTGGCAGTAATTTCCTGTTCTACTGCTACCGCATCAGCAGCAAGCATTTCTTTAGGCAGCAGATATTTTCCTACAAACATCATATAAAGTATACCCGCAATCGTTATAGGAATACCTATGTAGGCATATTCAAAAAAACCAAATTGCAAT
This sequence comes from uncultured Phascolarctobacterium sp., assembly GCA_949285135.1. GTDB lineage: Bacteria > Bacillota > Negativicutes > Acidaminococcales > Acidaminococcaceae > URXU01. Next base: position 68,376 of record CASDXO010000013.1, on the reverse strand, counting down.
TCCGGCATGCCTGCCGCTTTTAATGCCACATTGGCAAGTATATTAGGCGGTGTACCAATCAGCGTTATGGTTCCTCCCAGCCCGGCTGCAAAAGCCAGCGGCATTAACTCCCGCGAAGCCGATATTTTTGCATTGGCACAAATTGCCAGTACAACAGGTATCAAACATGCTGTCGTCCCCGTATTAGATAAAAAAGCAGACATAACTGCCGCAACAGCCATGATACCAAACATCAGCCTGTTTTCACCCGTACCGCACATTTTGACTACTGCACCGCCGATGCGCTGAGCCAGACCCGTATAAAACATGGCGGCACCGACAATAAACATGCCGCCGAACAGCACGACTGTTGAATCAGCCAACCCCATGAAGATTTGTTCTTCCGGAATCAGTCCCAGTACCCAACAGCCAACAGCGGCACCTACGGCTGTCACAGCCAGTGGAATAAGTTCAGTTATAAACAGCAGTGCTACCACTGCCAACAGCAACAAGCATTTAATTGCAGGTGTCATATATTTATTACCCCCTGTTCCTGCTAAAAATATTAATATATTGAAATGTATTCAAAAATAGATGTACATGATCACGATAATGCGGCAATGTTTTACCATGCCTTTTATGATGCTGGATAATCCTGTGATAACAGGACTGGTCAGCCTGCTGCAGACATTTTTTTATTTTATGCAGTTCTTTCTGCTCCGCTATTTGCTCAGCATCATTGATTGATTTATCCATATCACTTCCCTCCTTTAATATGCCTGTAAACAGCAGCTGCATGCTTTTCGTAAAAATTATACAAAATATTCCTAAATAAGAAAAATAACTAATTTTTATAAAAAATATGAATTTTAAGCATACATGCAACAAAAAAGCTCTTCCTGATAACTGGAAGAGCTTTTTTGTTATTTACTATATAAGAATCTTATAATACAGAGCTATCATAAAGTTCTGTTATCAGCCGCCGCTTTGTTTGCAGCAGCTGATATAACATTGTCCAGTACAACATAAATCTAAATCCTTTTTAAAGCCCTAAGAGAAGCCATACTGAGTTTTTGCCCCTGTACAAATCTGCTGAAACCGTAACCACGTTCACCACAATGAGGAAATACCCTTGCCGCCAGTTTTCTTTTTTTGCATAAATGCTCTAAAATACCGCTTCCATGAGCAGCTGCAAATAATTTACAGTCAGATTTTCCTTCTGCCATAAAGCTCACTTCCTTTACTATCAAATAATATTTATTTCTCTTAGGTATTTTAAATTATATATAAAATAACACAGAAATAAAAATATCAGTTAGGCATAAAAGATATAATTATTAGTATTTACTTCTAATTAATAAAATTATTTACAAGCTGTATTGGCGATGCTACAATAAAATAAATTTATACTGTAACTAATGCTGTTTAGGAGGCACAATGGAATTAGAAAACTACAGAAATTTTCTTGCTATTATAGAGGCAGGCAGCTTTACCGGTGCGGCGGAATGCGTACATCTGGCCCAACCAGCTCTCAGTAAGCAGCTCAAGGCACTGGAAAATTACTTCGGCACCAAGCTGATTATAACCCAACGAGGAAGTCGTCAGCTCATTCTTACGGATGCCGGTCATATTCTATATCAGAAAGCAAAATATATCTGCTCTCTGGAAGACCTGGCCAAAATGGAAATTGACAGCGTCACAGGCGGTGCTATTGGCACGCTCAGGATAAGTGCTGCTAATTCACGTTCTTCCCTTTTCATCAGTAATGTACTGAAAGACTTTCATCTTCAGCACCCCAATATCACCTACGAAATTTACGAAGGCGGCATTACCGACCAGGTGCAGCAACTTTTAAACGGCATTACTGAACTTGGTATTTTCAGTGTCCCCATCACCCACGAAAATAATTTTGAAGTGTTATTCAGACGCAAAGAAGAGTTATTTGCAGTCTTTCATAAGGATGCACCTCAAATAAACAATGCTGATACCGACATAAAATTAGCTTCTATGGCAGAAATCCCTGTAAGTATTTCTGCCGGCTGCTGGGAACTGCTAAAACAGCGTCATTCCGAATTACCTGCGTTAAAGCACATCGTCTGTATCAGCACCACTCGCAGCACTGCTCTGCAATGGGCCATAGACAATATCGCTGCTGCTATAGTTCCTGCAGAACCAGAAGAAAATCTTGGTCCGCAGCTAATAAAAAAGAAAATAACTGATCCGGATATCAGGCTTTTTAAGACTATAGTCAAGGTTAAAGACAGACCACTTTCTGTTATCGCGCAAAAATTTTTAAAATTTTACGCCCAGAAACGTAATTCCCAGCAGGTTTGCAATCTGGAAGAATTGCTGCGCCGTGAGCGCATATAAAAACATGGAGCACGACATATACGTCATGCTCCATGTTTTTTTCTATTTACTTTACCATAATAACTCTGCAGCAGATTCCTGACGAGAAAACCTAAATCGACAGCTTCCTTATCGGCAGTATGTACCTTGCTTACTTTTCCAACCAAATATTCACAACATGGCAAATGTATAATGATTTCCATGGCTAAAATACTCAGCGTAAGCATCATGGCAAAAAGCAGCGGATAAAATATCAGTCTGTCCGGCGTAATACCTGCCAATAACAATAATCTGTCCCCGCAACACATAAATATTACGTGCAGTAAAAAAATGCCAAAAGAATAATTGCCAAGATAAGCCACCGCATACCTGCCGAAATTATTTTTTCTAACAAGATGACTGGCAACGAAAAAAAGCATTGCTATAAGTATGGTATACAGAAAAAGATTTAAAGGGAAACAGATAAATTCCAGTATTCTGTAATCCTGCAGATAATACCTGGCAAACCAGCAGCCGCCTATTGCGGGTACAAACAGCACAAGCAGCAGATTCAGCCTTGCGTAATATTGCCCTATCCACTTTAAAATGCGCCTGTGATAAAGATAGGTCACCATGCCAAAGGAAAAATACGCTATATAGCGCAGAAAAGAAAAAACCAGAATAAAATAAAAAGTTATGTGTTCAGAAAAAGTTATGTTATTCAGACTTTTCCATAATATCTGCAAAAATATTACCGCGACAAAATACAGTAACAAATATTTTTTCCTGTGACAGTATTTAAAGCACCTTATTATGAACGGATAAAAAACATAAAAGCCAAACAGAGCCCGAAAAAATCCCATATGCACCGCCGCACTGCCGGTAGCCATCATCCAAACAATGTCTGCTGCACTATAATTACTGTGATTAAACCAGCAGGCACCAATAATATATAACAGAGAAAACAGTAAATAGGGCGACAGGACTGACAGAAACATCTTTTTGCAGAAATCTCTACCGTACATATCAGCATGCCCATGTCGGCTGATAAACAAATATCCGGAAACAAACATAAAAAGCGGTACTGCAAAAAGCGAAATAATATCCAAAATCATCACGGAAACAGTTTCCCAAGTGTTGTTTGCTGCCTGCTGAAAAAACCAGGCCGTATGCATCAGCATAACTCCTAAAACAACAAAACCACGTAAAAGCAGAAGCATCTGCAACTAAACCATCTCTTTTATACTCTATTTTGCCAGTATCACTGACAGGCAATATTATAGAAATAAGCGACACGGATGGCAAATTGCTTTTCGGAATATCTTTTATTCCTAATAATTATGACCGACAATTGGTAACGCAAACATTTTACTGCAGTAAATTTTTTTACAATTTTCTTGAGCAAAAAAACACTTTGTGATAGGATAAATATGTTCAGATAAACTTGTTACTAACGAAAGGGTGCTATTATGGAAAAAATTTACGAAGGTAAAACCAAAACCGTTTATCAGCTGGAAAACGGTAATGTACTGTTGAAATTTAAAGATGACTGCACCGGTAAAGACGGCGTTTTTGATCCGGGCGAAAACAGCATCGGCCTGACTATCGAAGGTATCGGCAAAGCAAATCTGGAAACCTCCATTCATTTCTTTGAAATCCTGAAAGAAGCAGGCATCAAAACCCATTATGTATCCGCAAACGTTGACGAAGCTACCATGGAAGTTCTGCCTGCCAAAGTATTCGGCAAAGGTCTGGAAGTTATCTGCCGCCTGAAAGCAACCGGCAGCTTTATCCGTCGTTACGGCGATTACATTGCTGACGGCACCGAACTGCCCGGCGGCTATGTTGAAACTACTTTCAAAGATGATGCCAAAGGCGATCCGCTGGTTACCTGTGAAGGTCTGGAAGCACTGCACATCATGACCCGCGAAATGTTTGAAAGCATGAAAGAACAAACCTTGAAGATTACCCATATCGTTGCTGCTGATCTGGCTAAAAAAGGTCTGGATCTGTATGATATCAAATTTGAATTTGGTTACAACAACAATGAAGTAATCCTGATTGACGAAATTGCCAGCGGCAATATGCGCGTTTACAAAGACGGCAAAATCGTTGACCCCATGGATCTGACCAAGATTATTCTCGGCAAATAATTTACCGCAAACAGCAAAAAGCAGTTATATCCTGAAGGATATAACTGCTTTTTTATTTATTCTTTGCTTTTAAGCATATAATAAGGATCAACTGCCTGTCCGTCTACAAGAACCTCATAATGTACATGGGGCCCGGTACTGTAACCGCTGCTGCCAACAAAACCGATAATCTCACCTTTGGACACCTGCTGCCCGGCTTCTACGGCAATACTGCTCATATGTCCGTAAGCACTTTCATAACCGTTACCGTGGTCAATTCTCACATAGCGTCCATAACCGCCATTCCAGCCAGCCTGTTCAACCTTGCCGGCCGCACTGGCATATACCGGAGCACCAAAGTCGACAGCGATATCAATGCCCTGATGCCATTCATAACCGCCTTCTATTGGGCCCACACGGCTGCCGTACGGCGAACTGATTTCACCATCCTGTACAGGCCACTTATCAGGAAATGCTGCCAGTGAACCGCTGCTGCCGCCTATTATTTGCAGCAGCTCTGAAACAGAGCTTTTCCTCTCTGCAATCATCTGCCCGATATTCTGATTCTGAGCCTGCAGCACTGCCTTAATCTCATTGGCTCCCATACTTTCTCTGGGACCACCCTGTCCCAGATAGCGAGCAGCTTCCTGCTGCTCATTTGCCACATCATTACCGCTTAAAAATTTATTGCTGTCAACTTCACGAATCAGAGTACGGCGCAATTTTTTCTCAAGGTTGGAAAGCTCTGCCATATCACGCAGCATTTTCTCATTATCATTCAGCATTTTCTGCAATGCAGCCTGCTCTTCAGCCTTATGCTGCTGATATTCGGCAAAAGCCTGCTGCTCACTGCGAAACTGATATAAACGGTAACCGAAATAACCTGCTGCCGATACAGATGCCAGAATAATAATTGCTCCCAGCACCACCAACCATTTAAAACTGCCTGCACTGCAGGAAAAAACTTTATTACCCGGCAGGATTATTCTGCAGCTTTCACATTGTTCATCGTGATTATTGTTTTCTGTTATCTTCATTTTCTCATCCCTTAAAATAACCAAACCGCTGCCCGGCCCGCAGCATTCTTGCGCCTACAAAAGGTATATTTTCCAAATCCTCTCTGTGCAGTCCGCCGCAGGCTGTAAGCGCTAATGCATAGGAAGGCACGGCAACCGCCATCGCAACCAGAATAGACCATGCACCCCAGCTGTCACAGAAATACAGCACCCCGTAAATAGCCGCCCCCATGACTCCGGAAGCAGCCAAAGGCCTCAGCAGATTGCCACAGGAGAGATGATAACCCGTAAACTTATAGATAAAACACATATTAATAATGGCTGCTACGGCAAAATCAGCAACAGTCGCCATGGAAGCACCTTTCACACCCAAAGCAGGCACAGCCGTCAGCGTCCAGCTGAGCACAACTTTAACTACACCGGCTAAAATCATATTAATAACAGGGATGGCCGTTTTACCGAGTCCCTGCAGAATGCCGGTACTAATCTGGTGTAAGCCCAGGAACAAAATGCCTATACTCATGGTCTGAATAGCATCAGCAGCTCCCGGCGCATTATAGATCAGCGCAGCGACCTTCTCAGCCAGAAAATACAGTCCCATAAAACAAGGGCAGGTAATAATCATAGCAACTCTGAAAGCAATCATGATTTTTTCTCTGATAGCATCAAGATTACCCAAAGCTCTGGACTCAGAAATAGAAGGCACAAGGCTGATGGTCATGGCAGCAGTAAAAATTGCCGCCAAATTTACCAGCGGCACCGCCATACCGGTAAGATAACCAAACAATTCCGTAGCAGTCCTGACACTGAAACCTGCCACTTCCAGACGCTGGGGTACGATTAAAAGGTCAAGATTCGCCCCAATCGGCAGCATCAGACTGGACAGTGATACCGGCAACGCCAAACGCAGCATCCTTTTGATAATATGCCAGGCACCTTCAACCTCTGCAGTATCAGCCTGCGCAGCTATTTCCGCATGCAGGCGGCGTTTCAGACGCCTGTAAAACCACATCAGTACCAGTAAGGCACAGAAAGCGCCTACACCTGCGCCCATGCTGGCACCGCCAGCGGCATAAGCCAGTCCGTAAGGCAGCAGCAAATCTGCAAAAATCAGCATGGTAATAACGCGCATCAGCTGTTCCACAATTTCCGATACCGCCGTAGGCGTCATAATCTGCCAGCCTTGCAGATAACCGCGGAAACTTGCCAGAAAGGTTACAAAGAAAACAGCCGGTGCCAGCGCAATAATTGAATAATAAGCACGCCCGTCGCGAATAAAATTATGGTCGATAAGCCAGCCGGCGCCAAAAAACAGCGCCGAAGAAAACAGCAGACCGCTTACCAGCAGCAGCCGAAGCGATACGCTGAATACTCTTTTCGCTCCCCGATAATCCTTATTTGCCAGCTTTTCGGCAGTAATAATGGAAATGGCTACAGGAATGCCTGCTGAGGAAACGGTTATCGCCATCAGGTAAATAGGAAAGCCCATCTGGTACAGGCCGATACCCTCGCCGCCCAGCACACGTGACAGAATAATCCAGTTCAGCGACCCAATTACCTTGACCACGATACTGGAGGCAGTCAGGATTAAAGTTCCCTTGAGAAATTTTTTATTATCATTATTAGCATTAACTGCAGTCTCGCCCATATAATCCGCCTTTAAAATTAGATATACATTGATATTATCCTATTTTTTATATTTTTTTACAAGTCTTTTAACACTTTTGTAAAATTACTGACACTTATTATTCTTGCATAAAATTTTTAGTATGTTAAAATGAAAACAAGATATTTAAAGCAAAGGAATGACTATTATGAAGAAAATCTACGCCTCTTTTATTCTGAGCGCCGTTATTGCGGCCAGTCTTTCTACGGCAGCATACGCATCTCCGCTGAAAAATTATGACGCCGGTAAAATCGCTGTCGATGCAGGCATCACCCTTCCCTCCAGTATCGAAGGGGATAATTATAAAATGAGTAAATCTGACAGTACCTATCTGGGTGCTACCGTAGGCCTTGGCAGCAATACTGCTTTAAATTACAGATGGGATAACTTCAAGGCTGACGAAGGCAAAACACGCACTCAGCAACTGAACCTGATGTATAAACTCCTGCCTAATCTTTCCGCCTATGCCGGCTATCTGAATGCCGATACCAGTACCGACCACGCTGGAGGCCACGACAACAATTCCGGTCAGGTAGGTCTGCAGGCTCAATTTGAACTGCCGCTGCTGTTTACAGTATGGGGTAATGTTGGTTATGGCAACAAAAACAGATCCTATGAAATAGGCGTAAGCAAACCTATCCTTAATAATGTAGAATTGAATGTTTCCTATTACGACCACAAATTCCAGGACGCTCTGGGTGACGACGGCGATATGAAAGCTAAAGGCGTCAATATGGGCGTAACACTGAAATTTTAACATTTATAAACACGTGCCGCTTGGCACGTGTTTTATTTTTATTTTTCGTAATAAATAATAATTATTGTTGACGAATCATTTGAAGTATGCTATTATATGTCATGTCAAGGATACATCACTAAAGATGTGTGATAAAATACAAAAATCAAGCTAATTATGTGGAGGGATACTCAATGAAAAAATTCGTTTGTCAAGTATGTGGTTATGTATATGAAGGTGAAGCTGCTCCGGACTATTGCCCGCAATGTAAAGCTCCCGCTTCCAAATTCACCGAAATGGCTGGTGAAATGAGCTGGGCTGCTGAACATGTAGTAGGCATCGCAGCAGACGTTCCTGAAGATATTAAAGCAGACCTGCGCGCTAACTTCAACGGCGAATGCAGCGAAGTAGGTATGTATCTGGCTATGAGCCGTGTTGCTTTCCGTGAAGGTTATCCTGAAATCGGCCTGTACTGGGAAAAAGCTGCTTTTGAAGAAGCAGAACATGCAGCAAAATTTGCTGAACTGCTGGGCGAAGTTGTAACTCCGTCCACCAAGAAAAACCTGGAAATGCGTGTTGAAGCTGAAAACGGTGCTACCGCTGGTAAAGCTGACCTGGCTAAACGTGCCAAAGCACTGAACTTGGATGCAATCCATGACACCGTACATGAAATGGCACGCGACGAAGCTCGTCACGGCAAAGCATTTGAAGGTCTGCTGAAACGTTATTTCGCATAAGAAATCTTAAAACATACAAACTCCGTCATCTGCATGATGACGGAGTTTTTTATTATAGCTTATTTTTTCTTTTTAGCTTTATCAGCTGCATCATTAGTATTAGCAATCACTGCCCATTGCCGCAGTAAATCCGTGCAGGCTGCCGCATAATTTCCCGCAGATCCAAAAGCTCCGGCATCCTGATTATATACCGTCAGCAGCTGGATATCATCATAATAGATATTGGCATAACTGCCGTTGTCATATACAACGAAATAATCCGGATTTACAGTACCTCGCTGGCGCACTGTCCACAACCCGCCAGCGAGCAGATAAGCACGATATTTAGCTTTATTGCTTCCTATGCTGCGGCTGATATTAAAACGCCAGTCGCCTTCACAGACGGAAGCATGGTCATCATCTTCAATAACTACGTCCGGATGGATATCAAGCTTGTTAATCAGCTTCATTACTCTTTTAATACGCTCTTCCGGTTCAGGATGGCTGGAAAACAAACCATAACCTGGATTTCCCTGCTGAGCAGCCAGATCATCCAATTTATTAAGAGTAATAATCATGCTGTAAGGATTATAACCGGCTTTCACCGTATTATAAAAACCTTCTTTATCAGCGCCGCGTTCATCTGTACGGCTGTAACCGGCAAACAGTGCCTGCTGCGCCATCTGTACCAGCCCAAGTGATTCCCCTTTGGTAACAGCTATCAGCAGCAGGGTTGTCAGCATCTGTTTTTCTATCTGATGTACCGTATGTTTCTCTACCACATGCCCTATTTCATGCCCCAGTACACCTGCAAGCTCTGCATCTGTAGGCATATAATCTGTCAGCCCCTTGAATACATAGATAAAACCTCCGGGACACGCCAGCGCATTAACCTCATTACTGTTAAGTACTTTAAAGGAATATTCTATATCCTGCCTGCCGCAGACGCTTACCAGCTTTTGCCCGATACTGTTGACCCTTGCCTGCAGCTGTTCATCCTGCACCACACCATACTGGGCTTCCAGCTGCATTGCTGTTTCTCTGCCCATTTCTATTTCCTGCTTCTGACTGATAATGCCGGCTTCCATTGGAGGAACAAAACCAAAAAACAGGCAGCAGAAAAATATGACAGCTAAAAATATTTTTTTCATGGCTCCTCCTTTATATAACCTTTTCCTGTACCAGCTGAGCAATTTCCTGTTCGCTGTAGCCAAGCTCTTTCAAAATCTCTGCAGTATGCTCGCCCAGCAGCGGCGCTCTTGTGCGCACAGAAGCATCCTGACCGGAAAAATGTACCGGCGCACCGATATATCGCAATGGTCCCAGATCACTGTCCTGCTGCATCAGCAGCTTCTGCTGATACGTCAGTTCACTTTGCAGCGCCTCCCGCAGCGTACATACAGGTGTTACGCAGAATTCCTCATCACCAATCAGCTGCAGCCACTCCTGCTGCGTACGTCCGGCAATTTTGGCAGCAATAATATCTTGCAGCTCTTCTTCATGGGCAAAATCATACTGCCGTTCTGCCAGTTCTTCGCAGCCAATCAAACTGCAGAAACGTCGCCAAAACTTGGGTTCAATGGTTCCCACAGTCAGATATCTGCCGTCTTTGGTACGATAAATATTATAATAATGAGCAGTACGCCCAAACTCAGCTTCCCCTGTTTCTTCACTGCCCCAGCGGCTGCTGATGCCAGTCACCTGCATGCTGAGCGCCGTCGCATAAAGACTTACATCAAGATGCTGGCCTGCACCAGTTCGTTCCCGTGCCAGCAAGGCCATACAAACAGCACTCAGTGCATGAAGACCGCTGCCAATAGCCGAAACCTGTACTTCTGATACGCAGGCTCCGCCAGTGTCATCAAGAGAATTAAGCCCGGCCAGACCTACCACATTAAGGTCATGGGCAGGTTTATGGCACTGCTGTCCAAAGCCGGTAATGGAACAGTATACCAGCCGCGGATTAATTTTCCGCACCGCATCATAATCCAGTCCGTAACGTGCCAGATAACCTGGTCGGAAACCCTCCAAAAATACATCTGCACCCCGCAGCAGTTTTAACAGTATTTCCTGCCCCTGCTTCTGGCGAATGTCCAAAGCAATACCCTTTTTATTACGGTTCAGCATCAGATGCCAGTAGCTCATCCCCGCAGCTTTTGCCGGAAAAAAATTCCTCGTACTGTCTCCTTTTATATCCTCAACCTTAATAACTTCTGCTCCATAATCACCCAGCAGCATACCGCAATACTGTCCGGGAAGCCACTTGGAAAAATCTATTACTTTGATGCCTTCTAACACCTGCATAATAAGTACCTCACACGATTAAAGATGTTTCTTTTTAAATTCTACAAAATTTCTTTTTCACCTGCAATTTTTTATTGCACCCCTGCCTGCTAATGCTTATAATAAAAGTTAAACTATCTTTTGCAATTATGAAACGAGGTCTGTTCCATGCAGGTACGCAAACTCACCACGGCAGCACTGCTGATTGCCATCGGTACCCTTAGTGCACATCTGGTCTATATTCCCGCCGGTGTTTCCAGATGCTTTCCCGTGCAGCATGCCATCAACGTATTGTCCGCAGTAATTCTTGGCCCCTTTTATAGTACGGCTATCGCCTTTATTATTTCCTGTCTGCGTAATATGTTAGGTACGGGTTCACTGCTGGCCTTTCCGGGCAGTATGATAGGAGCCCTGCTTGCCGGGCTTGCCTTTGCACGCTGCCACAGCATCCTTGCCGCCATGACCGGAGAGATTATTGGTACCGGCCTGCTTGGCGGCTTTACAGCTTGGTTAATTGCCTCTTATGTACTGGGCAGCAATACTGCAGCGTGGTTCTTTATTCCGCCTTTTCTTATCAGTACTGTAGGCGGCAGTATTATCGCAGGCCTGCTTATTAAGAGCGGAATTCTAAAACAAAGCCGGCTTTCCGGCAGAACGGACAAATAATATGGATATCGGCACTCTGATAAATTATATCTTATATGCACTCAGCGGTTTTTGCTTCGGTATTTTTGCCTCCCGCTACAGCGTACTTTCCTGTCTGAAAATCAAGGAACGTGTTGCTGCATCCGGTATTGGCGGCCTGATAACAACTCTGCCGCAGCTGCTGTTCTTACTTGTCTGTTTTTTTGTTTTTCCGGCCTGGTTCATCACCAGAACACCCATTGGCGGCTTTTTCTACTGCGCAGTACTGATTTACTTTTTTTCTCAGGGTTACAGAACATATATTAAAAACAGGTGAACTTTATGACTACTTCTTCACGGCACACAACCTCTCTCCCGCTTCCGGGCCATGAAAATGAAAAATATATCATGCCGATGGCGGCCATCTTCAAAGTATTAAGCGACCCTACGCGCATCCGAATTCTGGCGCTGCTGGCACAGCAGGAACTCTGCGTAAGCTGTATAGCAGAAGCACTGAACATGACCCATTCGGCAATTTCCCATCAACTGCGTCTGCTGCGTTCTGCCAATCTTGTTAAGTACACTAAAGATGGCAAAGAAGTCATCTATTCACTGGATGACGAACATGTTCTGACTCTTTTTGCTCAGGCTTTGGATCACGTCAAACATAAAATGGTCTAAAACTTACAAAGCCCTTTCGGTACAAACCGAAAGGGCTTTTCTTATTGTTCCGTTTGCAGCAAGGATGCAAAGTCTTTTTCCAGTTTTTTCTCCGCTTCCTGCTGACGCTTTACGGCAGCAGCCGTCCACACTTCATTTTTCTCCAGCACCCTGTTACACTGCTGCAGCATTTCTGTCATTTCTGCCGGCTGCGGGCCACCTTTTACTGCCCGTGCGGCAACAATAGCGGCCGGATCAAGAGCCGCCCTGAATTCCTGTCTGCTCAGCGGCAGCTCTGCCGGAATATCTGCATCACCTGCAGCTATCTGCCGATAGATGTTCCTGGCATCTTCATAGGAAAAATCAGAGGGAGTAATATTATTTTTACGGGCATAGGTAACTATTTCCGACGCAAAATGATGACCTGTCCGGAAAGGAATGTTGTATTTACGCATCATCACGTCAGCAATTTCCTGTGAGCAGGTCCAGTCCAGATTCAGTTCCTCCAGACTGCGTTCAGGGTCAATTACCAACGCCTGTAAAATATGGTCAAAATTTTGTACCAGCTTCGTTGCATTTTCGAGCAATGCTTCTGCACCTGTTCTTCCGTCCGGCATCCCTGCCGGGATATTATGTGCCCTGAACAGAGCTGCAGTTCCTTCTCCCAGCAGTATGGATGCATCACGTCTTGCATTGTTCAGAATGCCAGGATTACGCTTTTGAGGCATGGCACTTGATACATAGGTATTGCCGCCGCCCTCCTGCAAAATAATCCAGGGCCGCGGCTGAGCATACTGCTGCATAATTTCTTCAATAAAGCTGCTGATATGCAGCGCAATATTACCTGTTACCGCTGCAGCATCGGCGGCATTTTCTGAGGTATAGATCTGCCCTGCATCATAAGTATTATAGGCAATCGTATCAAAGCCAAGATAATCTGCCATTTTCTCACGGTTTAACGGCCAACCTGTACCATTAAGCACGGTAGCACCCATAGGAGAGCGATTCAGTCTGGTATAATACTGCTGCAGTCTCTGAGCATCGCGCCCGAAAGCATACGCATACCCCAGCAGATAATGTCCCAGGCTGTTAGGCTGCGCTGCTACTCCGTTGGTATAATTGGGAATAATCGTCTTCTGCTGCTCAGCCGCCAGTTTGAGCAGCGTTCCCTGCATCTTATTCAATGCTTCAGCAAGTTCAAGTGCCTGCTGCCTGCTCATGGCAAAATTTACCGTGCTGAGCATATCCTGACTGGAACGTCCTGCGTGCAGCATGGTAATTTCTTCACTGCCATAAGCTTTAATCAGCAGCGGTTCAAAAGTTATTACTAAATTAGGCCGCGGTCCGTTTTTCTTTTCCCCATCTTCCAGCACCTGTTCAATACTTCTGGCAAATCTTTGGCCCTGCTCCCTGGTCAGCAAACCCTGCTGCGTGTTGATAACAGCTGTGGCCTTGTTAATCTGCCCCAGCCAGTAAAAGCTGTCTTTCTGTCCGCTGTCTGCCGCAGCAGTATTTGCCGTCAACAGCGCCAGCAGCGTTAAAACACCAAGTTTTTTCAGCATTATTTCTCCTCCGTTCCGGCACTCAGCCATTGCCTGATGATTTCATTTTTTTCTACTGCCGTCCAGCTCAGATCATCTACGGGCACCTGTACATTACCCAGCAGCTCCTTGCGCAGATTATTGTGCGGATAATCCTTAACATGCCACAAATACCTGTAACCGTTGTTCTGCAGCACCAGCATACTTTCATCACTCATAAGATAATCCAAAAAGCTGCGAGCTTCCTCCTGATGTTTACTGCTGCTGATAACAGCCGCTCCTGTCAGCAAATTTCTGTTAGCATCTTCTACCACGGTAGCAAAAAGGTGATTGTAGCGTTCTTCCAGTTTCAGCGCATACCTGAGGGGCAAAACCGCCACTGTTTTCTGCCCGGAATATACCATATCTACAGCATCGCTGACATGATCAGTATAGGTAACCTGCTGCCTGTTAAGTGCAGCAGCGTATTTTAAAGCCTGTTCTCTTCCCTGCAGCTGCCAGATAGATGTTACAAGACCATAGCTGGCGCCGCCATAAATATAATCAGGAACCACAATCTCTCCTTGCAGCTGTGGTTTCAAAAGCTCGCCGCAGGTGTCAGGTGCATAAAGTCCCAGTTCATGCAGACGCTCTTTATTGCTGATAAAAGCGACATATTCCAGGTACAGGCTTGTCCAGTAACCTTCTTTGCTGCGCATTGCTGCCGGTACCTTATACGCTTCTGCCGCAAGATATGGCTGCAGCAGATTCTGCTGACTGGCAAGGTAATATTCTTCAACAGTACCACCCAGCCAGCAGTCAATATTATTCTTTCTGATAAATTCCATACGTTCATTAAACGAGCCAGCGGGCAAACGGCTAATATTAACCTTTATGCCCGTGCGTTCAGTAAAATCTTCTGCCAGCAGTGCAGCAACCTTACTTTCCATACTGCAGCAGATATTCAGCTCTCGCTGCTCCTCTTTATGACTGCCGCAACCTGTCGCAGCCATAATTAACAGCAACAGAACGGCTATAATAAAATTTCGCATATATTTACATCCGCCTTTCTGTCTCAATTATAGCATACGTACAGACAGCTTGTGTTTATTACCGTAATAAAATCTTCCGGCACGGTAAACGTTGGCGCATAAAAAAATCCGTAAAGGCAGTAAAGCCTTTACGGATTTTGCTGTTATCAGTCACGGCCAAAAATCATAACCCGTTCAAAATCAAGATATACGGTATCACCGTCTTTAAATTTGTGTAAATCAGCGCCTTTTTCAATAACACGCACATCATGGTCGCCAACTTTGATACGGTAATCAACAGCATCGCCAAGATAGAAACGATGTGTCAGCACACCTTTAATTAAACCGCCGTCAAGGGACATGGTAATATTTTCCGGACGTACGGCAATAACGGCTGCACCACTGACATTGGCAGTATTGGCAAAGGAAATATCAGTGCCTTTGATAAAGACACGGTCACCCTTGACTTCACCGTCCATGAAGTTAACCAGGCCGATAAAGTCAGCAACCATCTTATTAGCCGGTGTAGTATAAATTTCATGGGGAGCACCGATCTGCTGTACAACGCCTTTACTCATAACAACGACACGGTCGCTCATTGCCATGGCTTCGCTCTGATCATGGGTTACATAGACAACGGTAATACCCAGCTTCTTCTGGATAGACAGAATTTCAAAACGCATGCTTTCACGCAACTTGGCATCCAGATTGGACAGAGGTTCGTCAAGCAGTAAAAGGCCAGGCTGAGCAACCAATGCACGTGCCAGAGCCACACGCTGCTGCTGACCACCGGACAACTGGTGAGGATAACGCTTGCCGTATTCACCCAGATGTACCAGCTCCAGCATTTCCTGAACGCGTTTCATTCTTTCTTCTTTGGGTACTTTTTGAATTTTCAGCGGATAAGCAACATTTTCTTCAACCGTCATATGTGGCCATACGGCATAGGACTGGAATACCATGCCGATATCGCGTTTTTCCGGCGGGGTAAAACTGCCCTGCACAGAAGAGCTTACGCAGGCATCCCCAATATAAATCTCACCTTCCGTAGCACGCTCAAAACCGGCAATCATACGCAGAGTCGTAGTCTTACCACAGCCGGAAGGACCAAGGATGGATACAAACTCACCATCTTTCACGACAAGGTCAAAATCATTAACAGCAGTTACTTTGCCAAATCTTTTATAAACATGTTCAATACGTACTTCAGACATAGATTACACTCCTTCGTTAAATACCAACATTACCCTTGCTCAGTTTGTTAAGAATCAGGTTACCGATTAAAACGATAGCCAGAATAATTACCGACAATACGGAAGCATTCTGCGTATCTGCATAAGTCTGCAGTTCATACAGCAGTACGCCGATAGTCTTAGTATCGCTGCCGTACAAAAGCAATGACATGGTCAGTTCGTAGAAAGACGGCATAAAAATCAGGAACCAGCCGGCAATAATTGACGGAGCAATAAGCGGCATGATGATGTCCTTGCAGCACCTCAGCCAGTTAGCACCGGAATTAAGTGCAGCTTCTTCCAGAGAAATATGTACCTGACTCAGAGAAGCGGCAATAGTACGTACGGACATAGTCATATATTTTACCAGATAGCTGACTACCAGTATCCACATAGTGGAATACAGGTTCAGGCCAAAATTACCGGAGAAGGTAACAACCAGTGCCAGAGCAATAACGATACTCGGAGTACTGCCGCCGATAACGGTCAGCAAGTCAGGTATGCTGCGGCCTTTAACATGAGTTTTAACTGCCAGGTAAGCCACAAACAACGACAGCAGCGTACCGATAGTAGCAGCAATAACTGCGTAAATAACAGAATTCCAAATACTTTCCATATACTGGGAACTGGTAATAACGGGAATCCAGGCATCAAAGCCCAGATTATCCAGATTGATGGGACGGGATAAGCTCTTAATAAGAGAGGTCAGCACGATGGAACCCAGCGGAATAATAACGGAAATCATGCTGTAGGCACCTACGGCACAGAAAGCAGGCCATTTCCATTTGCCCAGTTCGACAATATTCGGACGGGTACTCTTACCGCTGATAGTAGTATAATCCTTGCGTCCGACAACCCAGGTCATAAAGAACAGCAGGAAATTTGCCAGAAACATCAGCGAAGCAGCCAGTGCCGTAGCATCACGGACACCATCCACGTCGCCCATATAGATATAGGTTACAATACGGGTAGTCATAACCTCAATATTGCCCGGCATACCAACGATAGCAGGAATACCGAAGCAGCTGCCGGCCGCAATGAATACCAGCAGGCCGCCGGCAAAGATACTGGGGGCCATCAACGGTAAAGTAACGTCAAGCAGCGTACGCAGCGGAGAAGCACCGGACACACGTGCTGCTTCTTCCAAAGTTGGATCCATTTTCTCCATTGCGCGGGAAATAGTAATAAAGGCAAAAGGAGAATAAAACAGCGTTAACACCCATGCCAGACCGCCCATGGTATAAATATCAAAAGGAGCCTGCTGCAAATCAAACATCCACTTGAAAATATTATTCATATAGCCGACGCTGGGATTCAGCAGCTGCACCCAGGCAATGGCACCAACATACGGCGGAATCATGTAGCTGGACACCAGCAAAGTACGATAAGTCTTTTTACCGGGCATATCAGTACGACCTACCAGCCAGGCAAGGGGGAAAGTAATGATGACACTGGCAACCATTACTAAAAGCGACAAATTGATTGTATTGGTAAGTGCACGCCAGTTAACATCCTGACTGTACACGTTGCGATAATTTTCAAAATTAATACTGCCGTTATAGATAATGCTGTCATACAGCAGCACACCCATCGGGAATATTACAAAATAGATCAGCATCAATACGGAAAACGCAATGACCAAGAATTTACTGTTAATTCTTCCCATAAATCACAAAAAACTCCTTTCTGTACATAAATCAGGTGAATCAATACATACTTTTATAACACAGGAAAAACAGGGAACGTCTAAACGCCCCTGTTTTTCTCCATAATATCATTTCTGAAATTGATTAACGGCAGCTTATTCCATAACTCTCTTACGGAATTCTTCCTTAATTTCAGCGTTATTATTGGCAAGTTTCTGCCAGTCAACCTTGATTGCGCCTTCTACCAGTTTCTTAGTTTCAGGAGCACCTTTCGGAGCCGGAACATCTCCGCGTACAGAGTGCATCCAGCCTTTAACAACGGCTTCCTGGCCTTCTTTGGACAACCACCAGTCAACCAGTGCTTTGGCACCTTCCGGATTCTTGGTAGTATTGAAAATAGCAATCGGAGACGGAACCATTACTACACCGTCTTCAGGATAGGATACTTTCAAAGGTTCATTCTTAGTATTGGCAAGTTTCAGGATATTTTCTTCCAAAATCATAGCTGCAGCGTATTCGCCAGTCAGCAGTTTATTCTGGATAGCGGAGTTGCCTTCTTCAACACGGATGTCGTTTGCTTTCAGCTTGTCAAAATATTCCCAGCCGTATTTGTCAGCCAATGCTCCTACTGCAACATAAGCAGTACCGGAAAGCATCGGATTAGGCATGGCAATTTTGCCTTTCCATTTCGGATCGGTCAGGTCTTGCCAGGTCTTAGGAGCATCTTCCGGTTTCAGTTTATCGGAATTATAGGCAATAATCATGTTGCTGATACGAACAGCAGTCCATGCTCCTTCCTTATCTTTATCACTGATAACGTTCTTTGCTTCAGGAGAAACATACGGCAACAGCAGTTTCTGTTCGTCAAGTTTCAGATAATAGGACGGATCTGCAACCATCAGAGCATCAGCAGAAATCTTTTTAGCTTTAATTTCACCGGTAATCTTGGTGATTACTTTTTCAGTACCGCCCTGGAACCAGTTTACTTTCATATTGGGAAAGGCTTTGGCAACATTAGGTTTGCACATATTGTCGATGATATCCGGATAAATGGAAGTATAAACCATTACTTCTCCGGAAGGACCGCCTTTACCGCTGTCAGCTTTCTTGTCATCACCGCCGCAGCCAGCAACAGCTACAGACAAAGCCAGTAAAGCAGCAGCACCTAAAACCCATTTAGATTTTTTCATTCTTAACACTCCTTTTTTTAATTTATCATTCATAAACTACAGCACACACACTTTCCTTTCTAAATTTCTCTTCAACCTGTTTATTTCCTGCTTACAGTTTACAAATACTTTACGTTTTTTTAAGAATTTCTGTCACTTTTACGCTTTTTAAAAAGACATTCCACCACTATATTACATTTGACGCATTTCGTCCTGCTTGGACTTATTGTGTCCCGCTTTATATCACAGCAAAAAAGTTTAATTCCCAGGCTGGAATATAGGGATGCTTACGCAGATAAATCCTGTATTCTGGTACAAGCTGCCATAAAAATAACGGCAGCAGGAAAATATCAACATCATAATGATAGGCAGCCGTCATAATTTTAGGTTTACAGCGGCTAATCGTTTCTCTGCCGCCTTCAAGCGCTTCCTTTTCCACGCCTTCCACGTCCATTTTTATATAGGTTACCATCTGATTACGACACAAGTTATCTATGGAATCAACAGGAACCATCTTTTTCTGTGCTGCCAGCAGCGTGGACTGCCTGCCGCCGCTGTCGGAAAATCCCTTCTCGTCTGCCTGCCGCCAGACACCTTTATTGTGAGTAATAAAATTTTCCTTCAGGGTTTCATGCAGCCGCTCCAGCTTATTAAAATTACGTCTGTCAGGCTCAACAGCTATTATCCTGCAATAGCTGCCGCCTGTCAGTTCCAAAAATTCCTGTACCGTATCGCCGTTATAAGCTCCCAGATCAAGATATACTTCGTCCTCCTTAAAAACAAACAGACTGCTGAGATCTTCACGTCTGTCTGTTTCACACGCAAAAAGATACCTGATATCACCACTGAGTTTATAATTAAGTGCAGCAGCAAATACTTTGCGCGACTGCTCATCTGCCAGTTTTTCATATACCTGCTGCAGCTGCTGCTCATATTTGTGCAGCCACTGGCAGCTAACCGTATCTGCCTCAGCAAAAAGAGGTAAATGCGGCGCCAAAACCTCATGCTTATTTGCCAGCTCTCTGAATTTGTTCAGTACCTCCGGCAGCTCGCTGGCAAAGGCTATCACTATTAAGATATCCTCGCCAAAACGTTCAATAATATCCTGATAACTGCATACAGTAAAACCTCTGAATTGCTGATAGCGTACAAAGCCATCGCTGGCAAAAATGCCTTGTACCTGAACACCATTACTTTCGCACCAGTCAATAATCTTATCAGCGCCATTTCCCATACCATACAGGATGACCGGTTTTGCTGTAGTGCGCAGTTTTGTCCAGACATCTGTAGTTTCTTTAATAAAATCCAGCATCATGACCTCCGTTTTTCTTTATTATACACTATCTTAGCAGTCTGTACTGCTTTATCATTAGCTTTTCTTATGCTAAAATATACATATACACCATTTTGTACGGAGGTCTTATTATGCCCTTGCTTGAATCCGGAGAAAATTATCTGGAAACTATCCTCATCCTGAAACAGCGTAACGGTAATGTTCGCTCTATCGACATAGCCACAGAAATGAATTTTACTAAGGCGAGTGTCAGTCGTGCCATGAGTATCCTCAAACGTGATAACTATATAACCATGGAGGCCGACGGCAGAATTAACCTTACGGAAGCAGGCATGCGCAAGGCTTCTTCCGTGCTGGACAGACATGTTACTCTGACTCGCTTTATCAATGAATATCTGCAGGTTCCCAAAGAAATAGCCGAAAAAGATGCCTGCCGCATTGAGCACATTATAAGTCCGGAAACTTTCAACGGAATTAAAAATCTGTTGGATAAAGAATAATATAAAAATACTGAAAAGAGGTGTCTAAATGAAAAAATTCATTACTTTTGCAGTCTGTCTTCTTGTATCGCTGTCTTTTGCACTTTCTGCAGCAGCGTCACCCAGTCATTGGGTTCATCCGGAATATGATTTAACACAGATTACTACCATCAATGTCACTAATTTTACCAATAACAGCAAATCAGGAGGCAATTATACAGCTGAAAAAAATGCTCAGGAGAATATTATGTCTGCCCTGTATGCTGCTTCTTCCAAACAAAATTTACTTATCACAGAAAATGCTGCACCAGCGGAACCGTATAATAGCACCCAAACCTCGTTACTGAAAAAAACACGTAAAACCCCTAAAGTTATAAACCTGCAAATTACTGTTAATAAGCTGGGCTATTCCTCTACCGTCATTCCTGCACATTATGATAACCAGGTAGATTATGTCAAAACCAAAGTGAAAGACAGTAACGGTAATTATAACGAAGTAAGCGTTCCTGTTACGCATCAGGTCTATGTTCCTGAAGCTACCTACTACACTGCTCATGTAGAAATACTCTATAATCTTTATGACCCTGAAACAGATACCATGATTTTCAACAGCCGTGACTTCCGCGAACGTGGTGGCACTTATGATACCAGCGGTATGCTGGAACGTTCTGCTAAAGATTTACTGAAAAATATCAAAAAAGGCAAATAATTTATTTTACAGCTCTGCTAAAGCAGAGCTGTTTTTATATAATGTTTTTTGTTATTAAAATCTATTCTTATCTTTATTGACTTCTTAACAAAAAATGTTATAATTTTAATATCCAAAGCTGAATACAGAGCAGGTTCTTTTTAGAATATCAAGTCCTTTGTGACGCGGTCCCGCCGCTAACGGCTGCAGCAGCCGGCCTGCATTACTATATTTACCGTTGATCTACGAGCGATAGGGAGGAAATTGAAGCAATATTTTTCCCTTGCCATCTCAGCAAGGTTTTTTTATTCCTCTGTATGTATTCAGCATAATAAAAAAGGAGTGTTTATATTATGAAATCCAGTATGAAGAAATTAGCAGTAATGACCTTTACCTGTGCAGCTCTGCTCAGCACTACAGCAGTTACTCAGGCAGCCTACAGCCTCAGCGAAGAAGTTAAGGCGCCTACTCCGGCATTACTGCAGGCCACTCAGATTGGCGTTCGCACCCATGAAACAGCAGCTCTGCAGCAGCTTCCCGACAAGGATGCTATTTTAATCATGAGTTTTGGTACCACCTTTAAAGATACCCGTGAAAAAACTATCGACGCTACCGTTAAGGCAATCCAGGCAAAACATCCTGATACCAAGGTCATGGTTGCTTTCACCTCCCACATCATTATTGACCGTATCAAAGCTAATGAAGGCATCGAATATCCTACACCGGAACAGGCGCTGGAACAGCTAAAAAAAGAAGGGTATACCCGTGTAGCCCTTACTTCTCTGGATATCATTCCCGGTATGGAATATGCCTATAAAGAAGCAGTTTACAATCTGCATAAAAACGACTTCAAAAAAATGACTATTGGTACCCCGCTGATGTACTGGCAGGGGCAGGAAGGTCAGGAAGATGATATTACTGCCACCATGCAGGCAGTTGCCACACAATTCCCCAAACTGGGTAAAAAGGATGCCGTGCTTATCATGGCACACGGCACTCCGCATCCTGCCAATGCTTACTACGCCGTAATGCAGGATCGCCTCAATGAGCTTGGTTATGACAATGTATTTATTTATTCTGTTGAAGGCTGGCCGCATCTGGAAACGGTAATTCCGCAGCTTAAAGCCAAAAAAATCAAAAATATCACTATTATGCCGCTGATGATGGTTGCCGGCGATCATGCCAATAATGATATGGCTGGCAGTGAGGAAGATTCTCATAAATCTATTCTGGAAAAAGAAGGTTTCAAAGTTACCCCCTATATTCATGGACTGGGAGAAAATCCGGCTATCCAGAAATTATTTGTAGATAAAGCTGAACAATCCTGGGAAGCTCTGCAAAAATAAATAGCACGTATAATAATCCCTGCCTTCAGGCAGGGATTATTTACTGTATGAATAAATATATTGATTATACTGTATCTAAACTAATTTACGAGGTTTTATTTATGAAAAACAATCATGCCTTTCTAACTCTCAGCTTTGGTTCTACCTATCCGGAATCCCGCCAGCAGGATATCGGCGGGATCGAGCAGGCTCTGAAAGATGCTTTCCCTTATTATTATCACTGCCGCGCCTATACCTCGGCTATTGTGCGCCGCCAGCTGGCAAAAGAAAATATTTTTATCGACGACCCGGCAACAGCGCTGCAGAAGCTGCATGACGAAGGGTTCCGCCATATCCTCCTGCAACCTACTCATCTGCTGCACGGAGAAGAATTTGAACAAAAAATTCTGTCGTTAAAAGAAAAATTTGCCGATGCCTTTGACTCTTTTAAAATCAGTACTCCTCTGATTGCCTCCGATGATGACTATACCCCTGCCGCTGCCGCTATTGCAGCGCAGTTCCCACCGGTGGCACCATCAGAAGGCATCATCCTTATGGGCCACGGCACCCCGCGGCGCAATAATCAGGCTTTCGGCCGTACCTATGTCAGACTACAGGAAACGTTCGACGCCATGGGACTGCCTGTCATCGTCGGTACCGTAGAAGATGAAGACAGTCCTAATTTTGCTGCTGTTCTGCAGCAGCTGCAGCAAAGACGCTACAGCTGCGTACATATGTATCCGCTGATGGTCGTATCCGGCGATCACGCCAATAACGATATGTATGGCGATGAGCCTGACAGCTGGAAAAACCGTATAGAAAGAATCGGTATTACCACGCATGGACATCTCTACGGTCTGGGACGCAATAAAGCAATACAGTCACTTTATATCAGGCATGCTTTAAAAGCATTATTCTTTAACGAAATAAAATAACCTTTACATTATACAGAAATCTTTTTCTTTTTATGTATAAATATTAAAGTCTTTACATTATGTAAATATTTTTACATTGCCAAAGTTTTCTGAAAATGATATACTTTACCTGCTT
Source organism: uncultured Phascolarctobacterium sp. (assembly GCA_949285135.1). Lineage (GTDB taxonomy): Bacteria > Bacillota > Negativicutes > Acidaminococcales > Acidaminococcaceae > URXU01. The sequence goes on along the minus strand of CASDXO010000013.1, from coordinate 44,802 downwards.
AAAAACTATTCTCTTCTGGAAAGGGTGTTGCAAATGGGTGTTGTTATTTCGGCTCTTGTTACCTTCTGGGTTGGTTATCTGATCTACAAGAAATACAAGCCGCAGCCGGTACTTTTCCTCGGCGGTATGATTCTGATGTATCTGGCTGTTATCTTAGGTTATGGCCAGATTCTCGGAGAAAAAGCCAGAACCGGTTCTGTTTTCTTTGATGCTTTTGAATTTATGCGTTCTGCCATGAGCTCCAATGTCGGCAAGCTTGGTCTGAACATTATGTCCGTAGGCGCATTTGCCCGCTATATGGATAAAATCGGTGCTTCCCGCGCTCTGGTACGTCTGACTATTAAACCGCTCTTAGCACTGAAATCTCCTTATCTGGTAATGTCCGGTACCTGGATTGTCGGCATGCTGATCGGCCTGTGCATCAACAGTGCCTCCGGTCTGGCCATGCTGCTCATGGTTACCATGTTCCCAATCCTGCTTGGTCTTGGCGTAAGCCGCCTGTCTGCTACTGCAGCCGTTGCCACTACGCTCTGCTTTGACTGGAGCCCCAGTGACACAGGCACCATCCTTTCCGCTGAAACCGCAGGTGTAAATCCGGTATTCTACTGGAGCCACTATCAGGTACCCATCGTTGCCGTAGCATTTGTAGTTGTAGGCGCACTGCATTATTTCACACAGAAATATATGGACAAACGTGCCGGTCATGTTGTTGCTCCCATGGAAGTAGAAACCGTTAAAGATGAATCTGATACTGCTCCGATGATTTACGCTATCCTGCCGGTAATCCCGCTGGCACTGATTCTTTCTTTCAGCTCTCTGTGGATTACTACCGTTAAGATGAACATTGTTATGGCTATGTTTATCGGTCTCTTTATCGGTATGTGCTGCGAATATATCAGATGGCGCGATGCCAAAAAAGTATTTGGCGACATTCAGGCCTTCTTTGACGGCCTTGGCATGCAGATGGCTAATGTTATCACCCTGATTATCGCCGGTCAGACCTTCGCACAGGGCCTGATTGCTATGGGTACCATCAACACCCTGATTGAAAGCAGTAAAGACCTCGGCTTCGGCCCGATGGCCATGATGCTGGTAATGGTAGGCATTATTGCTGTGTCTGCAGTAGTAATGGGCAGCGGCAATGCTCCCTTCTTTGCCTTCGCCGCACTTACTCCGGCAGTTGCAGCCCACACAGGCCTGCATCCGGTGCTGATGCTGCTACCGATGCACTTTGCAGCTTCCATCATGCGTAACTGCTCTCCGATCACTGCCGTTATTGTTGTTTCTTCCGGTATGGGCGGCGTGTCCTCCTTTGACCTGGTAAAACGTACTGCTATTCCGATGGCAGGCGCCATGATCGTAACTATTGGCATGACCTTCTTCTACTACTATTCCGGTTATTGATTAACTTACCGACAGCTGGCTGCCAGAGCAGCCGGCTGTTTTTATTTAGAAAGGAATGATGTACATGTTTATCTGTGACTGTCACTGCGATACCCTTACCGAGCTGTATAAAAAACAGACTTCTCTGTACAGCAACGACCAGCACTTTGATATTAAACGTCAGATGGAACTTGGCGGCGGCCTGCAGTTCTGCGCTATTTTCGTACCAACCCATGAATTCCGTTACTATGGCGGCCTGCGTTACACCCTCTGCCTGTTAGACAAATACAGACAGGAAATTAAAAAGATGCATGCTGACGGCATTGATGTACTGCCCATCCTTACTAAGGAAGATGCTGCTGATGCTTTAAACCATAAAGCAGCCACCCTGCTCGCCATTGAAGAAGGCGGCGCTATCGACGGCAGTCTGGAAGCCCTGAGATGCCTGTATGACCTGGGAGTACGTGCCATGACCCTTACCTGGAGTAACCGCAACGACATTGCCGACGGCATCAATGAAGCTGCCACCGGCGGCGGACTTACCATTTTTGGCCGTCAGGTAGTGCAGGAAATGAATAAACTGGGTATGCTGGTAGATGTTTCTCATATTGCTCCTGCCGGCTTCTGGGATGTTATTGAAACCAGCAGCAAGCCTATTATCGCTACTCACTCCAATGCTAAAAGTCTCTGCTCTCATCCGCGTAATCTGGATGACAAACAGATTATGGCTATCAACAAAAATGACGGCTTAATCGGCATCACCTTTGCCGGACAGTTTCTGGAGGAAGACTATAACAACGCCTGCATCGACAGCGTTTACCGCCACATCGACTACATGCTGAACCTGATGGGTAATGACGAGCATATCGGTTTCGGCAGCGATTTTGACGGCATCAGCCATCCTCCTTATAACATTAAAGGCGTACAGGATTACCGTCCGCTGATAGAATATCTGCAAAGCAAAAATTACAGTGACGAAACTATCGCCAAGATTACTCATCGCAATGTACTTAATCTGATGCAAAAAGTATTATAAGCATATAAAAAGAGCCTGCCAGGAATTGCAAACCTGGCAGGCTTTTTTATATCTAATGTTATCTTATGATATTCTGAGGCTTTCCTTCAAGCCAACATTTAATATTGGCAAAAACTATTTCCGCACGTTTTTCCAATGCTTCACGGCTGGCAAAGGCAACATGAGGCGTCAGTACTGTATTTTTTGCACTGCATAAAGGATGCTCAGACGCAATGGGCGGCTCGTTCTCAAATACGTCAATACCGGCACCGCCCAGCCTTCCGTCATTAAGCGCCGCAGCTACCGCTTCGCTGTCGATAACCGGCCCGCGGGAAGTATTGAGCAGCACAGCACCCGGCTTCATCATCGCTACTGCCTGTGCGTCAATCAGATTTCTTGTTGCTTCCGTAAGTGGTACATGCAAGGAAACAAAATCTGCTGACTGTAGCAAGGTTGCCAGCGATACATATTCTACACCGGCATCTTTCAGTTCCTGTTTTTCCGTACGGCTGCTGGCAATAACACGACAGCCAAAAGCTTGAGCAATCTGAGCTACGCGGCTGCCGATAGCACCGGTACCAACTACGCCAAACGTTTTGCCGTAAAGCTCAAATTCTATCAGTCCGTCTTTAGTACCGCAGCTGCGGCAGCGCGCATCACAGGGAACAATATTACGGATAACGCTGATGGCAAGGCCAAAAGTAAGCTCTGCCACAGCGTTAGTCGAATAACCTGCCGCATTGCATACCAGGATATTTTTCGCTTTGCAGGCTGCCAAATCTACATGATCAACACCGGTAAAAGCCACAGACAGCAGTTTCAGCCTGTCGCAAGCCGTAATGACACCACCCGGCAGCGGTTGATTAGCTATAATTACCACATCAGCATCAGCAATCCTGTCAGTCATCTGTTTTGTATCTGCAGCCCTGTCCTCATAGGCAACAAAATCATATCCAGCCTGTCGCAAAGGCTGCGCCAACATGTCTAACTTTTCTTTGCTTATCCCTAGCGGTTCTGCAACAACTATTTTCATTTTACTGCTTCCTCCGTAAAATACTGTTTTAATTCGTTAAAATCGGCAGCTTCAGTCAGTGCCAGCATAAGTTTAAGACGTGCTTTTTGCCCTGTCAGCTCTCCTGCATAGAGCAGGTTGAACCCTTTCATCGATCCTGCACTGCCCAAATAACTGTAAACAGGCACTACCCGTCCCGCATGTACCCTGCTGGCAAGCACCACCGGTATTCCCTTAGCGCGTACATAACGTATGCCTTCCATAACCTTGGGCGGAACATTGCCGCAGCCTACTGCTTCAACTACCAGACCCTGTACAGGCTTATCCGCAGCACAGCGGAAAAAGAAATCATCCATGCCGGCATATACCTTAAGCAGCTCTACATTATCCGGCAATATTCCGTTCACAGTTATTTTTTCCAGATTTTCACTGTGGCGGCGGAAAACTACGCCGTCTTCATACACATGGCCTACAGGACCCCAGTGGGGCGAAGCAAAAGTACTGCAGGAAACCGTATGAGTCTTGGTAACCTCAGCCGCTGCATGAATCTCGTCATTAAAAACCAGCAGAGCGCCTCTGCCGCAGGCTTCGCTGCAGGCAGCTGTCTTTACTGCCGCCAGAATGTTGGCCAGCCCGTCATAACCCATATCACTGGCACCGCGCATGGCTCCCGTAATACATACAGGTTTTTCCGTCCTGCAGGCCAGACTCAGCATATAGGCTGTTTCCTCCATAGTATCAGTACCGTGAGTAACAACAATGCCGCTTACATCTGCACGTGCAGCATATTTATCTGCCAGAGCAGCTACCTCCAGCATCATCTGCGGCGTCATATGCCCGCTGGGCACATTGGCATATTCCTTTACTTCAAGCTCGGCAATCTCCTGCAGCGCAGGAACAGCTTCCAAAAGGTCAGCACCGCTTACAGCAGGTACTAATCCGCCTGCAGCAGCATCATATTTCATGGCGATGGTACCGCCGGTAGTTATCACTACTATTTTTTTCATTTTCTGTCCGCCTTTCTTTCCAGATACTTCTATGATAGCACAATATTTACGCAAATAAAATTCTGCACATCAAGGAAAATTGTAGTGTATAATAAGAGCACGGAGGATAAAAATCATGCAAATAACTGATACAGCCCTTGTACTGGAAGGCGGCGGCATGCGCGGTATGTTTTCGGCAGGTGTTTTCGAAGCCTTCATGCTTAAAGGACTTGTTTTTCCCTATATCACTGCTGTTTCCGCCGGTGCCTGCAATATTTTATCATATATGTCCAACCAGCCTCTGCGCACCCGCAGAATTATCGAAAACTACGTTACTGACAAACGCTATTTCAGCCTTAAAAACTGGATGGAAAAAGGCAGTATCTTCGGCTTTGATTTCATCTTTGAAGATCTGCCGCAGAAGCTGCTGCCCTTTGATTTTGAAACCTATTACAATTATCCCGGTACGCTGCAGGTAGGCACCACAGACTGTCATACAGGACAGTCCGTCTGGTTCGGCAAAGAAGCTATCGGCCATTCCTTCCTGCCAGTACGTGCCTCTGCTTCGCTGCCCTTTCTGGCGCCCATTGTGCACATCGGCGGCCGCGACCTGCTGGACGGAGCTCTGGTAGCCCCTATCCCCTACGAAAAGGCTCAGGAAGCAGGCTATAAAAAATTTATCATCGTACTTACCCGTAACAGCGGTTATCGCAAGAAAAAATCTGTACCGCAGCTGCTGCTCAAAACCTGGTATAAAAATTATCCTAAATTATGGGAAATCATGCAGCAGCGTCCTGCTGTTTATAACAGGCAGCTGGAATATGTCGAGCAGTTGGCAAAAGAGGGTAAAGCAGTCATCATTCGTCCTCAGATACCTCTTGAAATTGACCGTCTTGACACCAAACCGGATAAATTACTGGCCCTGCACGATCATGGTATCGGCTGTGGGCTGGAAGCGTATGATAGAATCATCAGTCTGATCAGTCAAAAATAAAACGTCTGCAATAAAATGCAGACGTTTTATTTTTATTTAAATTTATTTTTCACCTTTTTTGCCCCAGCAGAAAATGCCTTTCTGGTCAGGCATTACAGCAGGGTCAAACTCTGGTTCCACAATACCGGAACGTTTCTGCTGCAGATAATCCTGCAACGCAATAAACGCATATTTACCCAGAAAAGCTATCGCAACAAGGTTTGTAATAGCCATCAACGCCATAAATAAATCCGCCAGATTCCAGACAAAGGGCACTTCAGCGATACTGCCGAACATAACCATAGCTACTACAGCAGCACGGTATACCATCAGGAAATTTCTGTTCTTGTTAATAAACGGAATATTGATATCGCCGTAATAATAATTACCCACAATAGAACTGAAAGCAAATAAAATAATCATAACTGCCAGGAAAGTAGGCGCCCAGCCGCCGATATGCTCAGCCAGTGCCACCTGCGCCAGTTCAATACCGGTTTTGCCGCTGGCCGTGTAATCCTGAGTCAGCAGGATGATAAATGCGGAAGCAGTGCAGACAAACAAGGTATCTACAAAAACGCCAAATGCCTGAATCAGACCCTGCTTGACAGGATGACTGGTAGAAGCGGTTGCTGCAGCATTAGGAACCGCACCCATGCCGGCTTCGTTAGAAAACAGACCGCGCTGGATACCTGTCATTAAGGCCGCACCCATACCGCCGCCGGCAACAGCCTGCAGCCCAAAAGCAGAAGAAACTATATCAGCAAGCATCTGCGGTACCAGAGAAATATTTACAATAGTAACATACAAGGCCACCAAGAGGTAAATACCAGCCATTACAGGCACCATCATTTCTGCTACCTTGGCAATACGAGTAACGCCGCCAAAGATAACAGCTGCAGTTAAAGCAGCAATGATTACGCCTACTACGGTACGGCTGACGCCAAAGGCTGCACTGAAAGAAACCGCAATAGTGTTGGACTGCACAGAGTTAAAGATGAGGCCGTAAGTAACGCTTATGAGGATAGCAAATAAAATAGCCATGGGTTTATTGCCCAGCACATTTTTAATATAATATGCCGGACCGCCGCGGAAACCGCCGCCTTCACGCGGCACCTTGTAAATCTGTCCCAGAGTGCTTTCCACAAAACCGGTAGCACTGCCGATAAGAGCGATGACCCACATCCAGAAAATAGCACCCGGACCGCCGGTTACTACTGCAATGGCGATACCGGCAATATTGCCTACACCGACACGTGATGCCGTACTGATGCAGAAAGCCTGGAAAGAAGAAACACTGTTTTCTTCCACTTTGCTGCCTGCTGTTTTCGTAATCAGACGTACCATTTCCTTAATGCAGCGCAGCTGTACAAAACCGCTGCGCACAGTAAACCAAAGCCCCAGGCCAATCAGCATAATAATCAGCACATAGGACCATAAGAAACCATTAAGCATTCCTACAATACTTTCGATAAATTCCATTCTCCCGCCTCCTAAAATATTTTTTACTCTACAGGCACTTCTACAATCTCCAGCATTTCCAGCTGCAATTCTACAGGCCTGTTAAGATTTTCGGTGAGCCATGACTCTGCCTGCTGTCTGTCACTTTCTTTCAGACGCAGGATAATCCTGGCACGCAGACCGTATTCCACATCGGCAATTTCAAAAAGCTGCTGCTGATACAGGATATTGAGAATCTTACCTACATCATTTAAATCATCAAGGAAGAAATATCTGCCCATTACTACCTTTTCGGCAATCCCGCTGCCGCGCACAGCACCGGCAACACTGTTGGTATAGGCACGTACCAGACCGCCGGCCCCCAGCTTAATACCGCCAAAATACCTTGTCACCACCGCTGCCGTATTAGTCAGCCTGTTCTTGCGCAGAACTTCCAGCATGGGTATGCCTGCCGTCCCAGAAGGTTCACCGTCATCACTGGAACGCTGAGCCAGCTCATCAATAATGTAGGCTGAACAGTTATGAGTAGCATCCCAGAATTCCTTTTTAATATTTTTTATGAATTCCTGAGCCTGAGCTTCATTTTCCACTTTTTTCAACGTACAGATAAAGCGTGATTTCTCAATAACCGTTTCCTGTCTGAAATCTTTGACAATGGTAAACAAGTCTGCTCCTCCTTATAAATATATTGTTATTATACCATAATCACTCATTATGAGAATGTACACAGCTGATTTTATTTAAAATTTTAGTAAAAATATTTACTAAATTATTTTCTGACTATAACAGTATCGTAAATATCTTTACATATTTCTTCTATTATAAAATTGTTTTTCTGTATTTTTTATACATTTACTGCTTTTCTGTTTATTTTATATTTTATATTTGTTATAATACTGCACAAATATAAAGGAAAGGCGTCTCAAGAGTACTTTTCCAGGACATTAGTCCATCTTATTTTTAAAAGGGAAAGAGGTTTTCTGTATGAAAAATGTTTGTAAGCTTATCGGAAAATATTTCGGTATGATTGCTGTACTGTTTTTGATTCTCGGTATGACGATGCCGCAGAACTTTACCTGGGTAGTCGGTAAATTCGGTGGCGTAGCTGTTCTTAGTCTGCTGTTAGGCGTAGTTATGTTCGGTATGGGTACTACCCTTGACCTCAAGGATTTCGCCCTTGTCTTAAAAAGACCGCTGGATGTATTTATCGGTGCCTGCGCACAGTTCATCATCATGCCCGGTCTGGCTTACCTTATCGCCAGCGCGTTTAATCTTGACCCGGCACTTACTGCCGGCGTAGTACTCGTTGGTACCTGCCCCGGCGGCACTTCCTCCAACGTTATTACCTTTATGTCCAAAGGCGACGTAGCACTTTCTGTTACTATGACCAGCGTTTCTACTGTACTTTCTCCCATCCTTACTCCTTTCATTACTTATCAGCTGATTGGTGAAAGAATTGCTTTTGATCCCATCGGCATGTTCTGGAGCATCGTTCAAATCGTTATCGTACCTATTTGTCTGGGTCTGGCAGTAAAATCCTTCCTGCCCAAACTGGCTGCTACGGCAACAGATTACCTGCCAGCTGTTTCTGCTATCGCCATCTCTCTTATCATTGCCGGTGTTATCGCCGTCAGCCGTGATAATATTCTGCAGACCTCCGGTACCATCCTGCTGGTAGTAATCCTGCATAACTGCCTGGGTTACACCCTGGGCTTCCTGCTGGCACGCCTTACCGGCATGACCTGGAAAAAAGCTATCGCCCTTTCTGTAGAAGTAGGTATGCAGAATTCCGGTCTGGCCACCGGCCTTGCCAAAGCACATTTTGCTTCCATGCCCATGGCTACCGTTCCGGGAGCTATCTTCTCCGCATGGCATAATATTTCCGGTGCCGTACTGGCATGGATCTTCATCAATTTCCTGAATCCAAAATATGACCCGGATTATATCGCTGAAGAAACAGCCAAATAATGCTTTTGCTAAATACAGTATCGCCTTGCGGTACTGTATTTTTTTGTCTCTGCATATAAAAAATACGTCTGATAAAGCCGCTTATGCTATAATGGACACAGAAAATAAAGAGGTGAAAGCATATGCCTTCTAATGATATATCTGCATATATAAACAGGCTTGCAAAAGAACATACTCTGTCTGCTCCGGAGCTTTTACAGCTGCTGCAAAACAGCAGCGAAACTTCTGACAGATTATTGTTTGAGCACGCCCGCAGGCAGGCTCAACAAATTTTTGGTAAAAATGTCTATCTGCGCGGCCTTATTGAATTCAGCAATTACTGCCGTAATGACTGTCTCTACTGCGGTATCCGCCGCAGCAACAAAAATGTCAGCCGTTACCGTCTGACTCCGGAAGATATTCTTACCTGCTGCCGGGCAGGCTACAAACTCGGTCTGCGCACTTTCGTACTGCAAGGCGGTGAAGATTTCGCCTATGACGACCAAAAACTTACACAGGTTATCAGCAGCATCAAAAAGCAGCATCCTGACTGCGCTGTTACTCTTTCAGCAGGCGAGCGGGCACCCCATATTTACCAGCAGTGGCATAACGCCGGTGCTGACCGCTACCTGCTGCGCCATGAAACAGCTGACGCCGGGCATTACGGCAGACTTCATCCGCCGGAGCTTTCCTTGCAGTCGCGTCTTGAATGTCTGTACAGTCTTAAGGAAATAGGTTATCAGGTCGGTACCGGCTTCATGGTGGGTTCTCCCTGGCAGACCGATGAAAACCTTGTGCAGGATCTGCTGTTTATAAAAAAATTCCGGCCCCATATGGTCGGCATCGGCCCTTTTATCCCGCACCATGATACGCCTTTCTCCGCCTTCCCCGCAGGTAGCGTCCAGCTGACGCTCAGACTGCTGGCCATCCTGCGGCTGCTGTTGCCGGAAGTACTGCTGCCGGCTACTACGGCGCTCAATACCCTGTCGGCTAAAGGTCATCAGCTGGGCATACTGGCAGGAGCAAATGTCATCATGCCTAATCTTTCGCCGCAGGATGTACGCGCTAAATACACCTTATACGATAACAAGCGTTCTACAGGCAGCGAGGCTGCTGAAGGCATAGCCAGCTTAAAAGCTCAGCTGGCTGAAATAGGCTACAGTGTGCCCGTCAGCCGCGGCGATGCGCCGGGAGTACTGTCATGAACACCAAATATCAGGTCATCAATACCTATAAATCTTTAAGCGACTGGCACGGCTTCAGGCTGCGCCTTTTTACTGAAGGCATCCTGACAGGGCTGACAGCAGGTCTTGTTATCTGTCTGTTCCGTTTTGGCCTGCAGCAGGCAGAAGAACTGCGCAGCCTTATCTACCTGTCTCTGACAGGGGCAGAGTGGTATTGGCACTTCGGCTGGTTTCTGCTGCTGCTTTTCTTAGCCTGGCTGCTGACCCTGCTTATCCGCTTCGAGCCGTTAGCCGGCGGCAGCGGCATTCCCCAGGTCAAAGGCGTACTGCTTGGTCTTGTCAAACTGCGCTGGCTCTCCGTCCTCTGCACCAAACTCGTTGGCGGTATTATCGCCATCGGTGCAGGACTTTCTCTGGGACGCGAAGGCCCTTCCATTCAGCTGGGCGCAGTGGCAGCCCAGGGCATCAGCCGCTTACTGGGACGGACGCGTATGGAAGAACGCTACCTGCTCACCAGCGGTGCCAGCGCCGGTCTGGCAGCTTCCTTTAACGCACCTCTGGCAGGCGTCATTTTTGCTTTGGAAGAACTGCACCGTAATTTTTCTGTAGCCGTCATGCTTCCTGCCATGGCTGCCGCTATGACCGCCACGATTGTTTCCCGCGCGTTATTTGGCGCTGAGGCAGTATTTATTTTTCCCCAGTTGCCAGCTCTGCCGCTCGGCTATTATGGTTATGTCGTTTTAGTAGCAGTCGTCACCGGCTTCTGCGGTGTTATTTTTAACAAGGGATTGCTGACAATCCCTGCTTTTTATGCTTTGCCCTGTTTGCAAAAGCCTATAATTAAAATTTGTTTTCCCCTGTTTATCGCAGGTATGTTAGGTTATGTCCTGCCTCAGGTGCTCGGCGGCGGCAACCAGCTGATTAACAGCCTCGCTGCTGCTCCTGTATCTCTGCAAATGCTTATCCTGCTGCTGGTCGTCAAGCTGCTGTTCACATTACTCAGCTATGGCTGCGGTGTTCCCGGCGGCTTTTTTCTGCCCATGCTTGTTATCGGAGCGCTCTGCGGCAGTATCTGCAGCAATATCCTTGTCTCCTGCCAGCTCATTGCTCCCCAGTATGCTGCTGACATGGTCATCATGGCAATGGCCGCTCTGTTTGCTGCTTCTGTACGCGCACCTATTACCGGTACGGTGCTGATTATGGAAATGACTGCTTCCTATGAGCAGCTTTTACCTCTGGCTATTTCCTCCATGGTTGCGCTAATCATTGCCGAGCTGTGCCGCAGCAAGCCCATTTACGAAGAGCTTCTGCAGCGTTCTCTGCTGCAGAAACAGCCGGAACCGAGCCTGCTGGAACAGCGTAATATAGCGGAATTTGCCGTCTGCAGCGGCAGCGCAGTTGAAAATAAGCTAATACGTGATATCAAATGGCCTGCTGATACTTTGCTGGTTGACATCAAGCGAGGTGAACAGCGGCTGATTCCGGCAGGTACTACCAGAATTCGCGCCGGAGATTTTCTTTATATCCTTACACATAATAAAAATATTCTTTTCCTGCAACAGCTTACCGGTGAAAAGCAAACGCAAAAATAAAAGCACTGCCCAAGCAGTGCTTTTATTTTTTGCTAATGAAGCTGTCAGATTCCCAGCATAACATCAATAATTTCTCTGTCCGTTTCCACCATACCCTGACTGGCAATCTTGCCTACGGCAGCAATAGTTTCATCCGCCGTTTTTTGTACAATGCCGTCTCCGCCGGCAAAATTTTTCTCCGCCATCATCATATCAAAGGCTAAAAGACCACCTTCAATGGAAATAGCTATTTTAGCCGCGCAGGAGGATTTAGCACCGTCACAAATAATGCCGGAGTTAATCGCCAACGCATTTTCTACTACATGCTCGATCTGTTTGGCAGTACAGTCATGCAGGAAAGCTATACCAGCACCACTGCCGCAGCCGGCACTGACAGCACCGCAGTAGGCGGAAAGCTTGCCGATACCCTGTTTCAGATAAACAGTAATCAAATCACTTAACAGCAAAGCACGCAGCAGTTTTTCCTGCTCAGCCTTCATGGCACGACCATAAACCACCACCGGTACGGAAGCAGTAATGCCCTGATTGCCACTGCCGGAAACAATTACTACCGGCAGCTCGCAGCCGTTCATACGGGCATCAGAAGCTGCTGCCGCGTTGGCCTTAGCCTGAATACGCCTGCTGTTTGGTTCGCGCTGCAGCAGAATTTTTCCGATGCTGGCGCCGTATTCGTTTTTCAGCCCTTCCTCGGCAATAGCCATGTTGTAATCAATCTGGCGCTGCAAAAACTCTTCAACAGGCTCTAAAGGCATATTGGCAGCTGCGCTGATAACTTCGTCCAGCTTCCATAAGCTCACAGCCTCTTCTGCCTGCACCGGCTCCACAGGCTTCTCCATTATTACTGCGTCATCTTTTTTAATGCAGGTAATATTGGTATGGTCTGTACGGATAGTTACCGCCGCCGTATGACCTCCCCAAGCAGCTTCCACCCTGATATAGAAAATATCCGGCTCTTCTGCCACATGCACTTTTACTACTCCTGATTCCGTATATTTTTTGATAGCTGCTTTTTCTTCCTCACTGATATAAGCAAGAACCTGCAGCTGACGTTCAGAATGCCCGGCCACAAAACCTGCTACACAGGCAACCTCAATGCCGCGCATCTTATTAGTATTGGGTACCACTACGCTTTTAACGTTCTTAATAATATTACGGCTTACATAGATATCTATGCTCTCAGGAAAGCCCCCCAGCTGCTCTCTGCATACCGCACTGGCATAAGCAATAGCAATAGGCTCAGTACAGCCCATGGCAGGGATAAGCTCTGCCTTCAACGCCTCCACATACACTGCATATTTATCCTGCATACTGTTTCCTCCTCCGACTTTTGGCAACGAAAACCTTCTCCTCAAATAAAAAAGGAACTATATATATCATATACAGTTCCTTTATTTTTAGCAAATTTTCCTGTTTTTATTTATTAAATAAACCGGTGAAATCAAAAGTTGCAAAATAATCAGCCGGAGTTTCTGCGCGTCTGATCAGCTGAGTGCTGCCGTCTTCTTTCAGCAGTACTTCGGCGCTGCGCAGTTTGCCGTTATAATTGTAGCCCATGGCAAAACCGTGCGCGCCTGCGTCATGGATAAAGAGCAGGTCGCCGATATCGATTTTCGGCAGCATACGGTCGATAGCGAACTTGTCATTATTTTCGCACAGGCCGCCGGTAACATCATATTTATGGTCGCAGGGATCATTTTCCTTGCCCATAACGGTAATATGATGATAAGAACCGTAGATAGCAGGACGCATCAGATTGGCAGCGCAGGCATCCAGTCCGATATATTCTTTATAGGTATGTTTTTCATGGATAGCTTTAGCGATAAGTGCGCCATGAGGAGCAAGCATGAAACGTCCCATTTCAGTAAAGATTTTTACATCATCCATACCGGCAGGCACCAGGATTTCTTCATATGCTTTGCGTACACCTTCGCCAATAGCCAAAATATCATTGCCTTCCTGTTCCGGTTTGTAAGGAATACCAACACCACCGGAAAGGTTGATAAATTCAATATGAGCACCGGTTTCTTCTTTCAGTTCTACTGCAGTTTTAAAGAGGATTCTTGCCAGCTCGGGATAATACTCGTTGGTAACGGTATTGGAAGCCAGGAAAGCATGCATACCAAAATGCTTAACGCCTTTTTGCAGCAGGATTTTGAAAGCTTCGGTCATCTGGGCACGGGTCAGCCCGTATTTGGCATCACCGGGGTTATCCATAATATTGTTCTCAATGGCAAAATGACCGCCGGGATTAAAACGGCAGCTGATAGTATCGGGAATATCCGCAACCTTTTCCAAAAAGGCAATATGGGTAATATCATCAAGATTGATGGTTACATTGAGCTTGCGTGCCAGCTGGAAGTCTTCTGCCGGAGTAGCGTTGGAAGAAAACATAATCTCGTCATTTTTAAAACCGGCGGCGTCCGCCATTACCAGTTCAGTATAAGAGGAGCAGTCTGCGCCGCAGCCTTCCTCACGCAGGATTTGTAAAATAAAAGGGTTAGGCGTTGCCTTAACAGCAAAATATTCCTTAAAACCCTTATTCCAGGCAAAAGCCTGATTTACCAGGCGGGCAGTTTTACGGATGCCAGCCTCGTCATACAGATAAAACGGAGTTGCATAATGTGCAGCAATTTCATCCAGCTGCTCTTTGTTTACAAAGGGTATTTTTTCAGCCACGGTTATCACCTTTCTGCAGTTCTATTAGTTTGATTTCATTTTTTAGCGCATCCTTAAATAAATCTACCAGGTTGCGCTTGCAGGAATATAAACAGGTAGAATTTTCTTCGTCTGCCAAATCACCGGTTAGTACCGTATGCGAATCGGCAATCAGACGAATCTGTTCATGCTGCTTGCTGGCAGAGTAGCAGATAGCCCCCTGCATCGTAAAATCCTTATCGCTGATGATTACAACCTTTAATTTCCTGTCTACCGCCTCCTGCAGCTCCTGCTGCAATAGCTCCATCACTCTGGCATTGGCAGAAACATAGATTCTGGCCTGTGCCTGGCGGACGGTATTTTTTAGTTTATTGATTATCTCCTGCTCGCCTTTGATGGTGATATAGCCTTCGGCATCATTTTTTAACTGCGGCAGCTGCTGCAGAATGTCCTGCTTGATTTTTTGCAGCCGTTCCAGTTTATTTTGACAAAATTCTTCTGCCGCTACCGGCGTATAGCGCGTTACCTTGCCCTCTTCAAGGATATAGGCAGCACCTTTTTCTACCAAACCGGCCAAAGCCGTATAGGTATTGGAACGTGAGATACCTGTCTGCTTGGCAGCTTCGTAGCCTGTCAGGCTGCCTGCCTTAAGCAGCAGTACATACAGCGTTGCTTCCTGCTTGGTAAGATTAAAGTTTGTCAATCCTTCGATAAGTTCCATTGTCCCTCATTCAGCTCTTCTTTTTATTGTTCCTGTTTAAGAACACTATATTATATTTTTTTTGAGTTGTCAATAGCTAACAGCTATTTTTCTTTGGCAAACTTTGCTTGCCACCGCTGACATCCAGCGTTATAATATTATCGTCATATGTCAGAAAATTATATTACGTTTACAGCACTTACTTAGCATATTCATCAAGCTGCTGTAAACAGCTAATTTGAAAGGAAGAAATAACTATGAAAATAGCAGTAACTTATGCAGACGGAAATATTTTTCAGCACTTCGGTCATACCGAACAGTTTAAAGTATATGAAGCAGAAAACGGGCAAGTCATCTCCGCCCAGATCATCAGCACTAACGGCAGCGGTCACGGTGCTTTGGCAGTTCTGCTCTCTGATCTGCAGGTAGATACGCTGATTTGCGGCGGCATCGGCGCCGGCGCGCAAAATGCTCTGGCACAGGCTGGCATTAAATTATATGGCGGCGCAACCGGCAGTGCTGACGAAGCAGTAGCAGCACTTTTAGCAGGCAAGCTTACTTTCAATCCTGACGTACATTGCAGTCACCACGACCATGAGCATGGTGAACACCACTGCGGCGAACATCATACCTGCGGCTGTCATAATTAATTTATGCAGCTTAAAGAAGAACTTTATCGTCCCGATGCTTTACTGCAGCAGCTGACACAGGTTTGGGAAAGCTCAGTAAGAGCAACACATCTCTTTCTGCCGGAATCAGATATTATTGCTATCAAAAAATGTATTCCTCAATATCTGGCGGCTGTGCCTATACTAATCACCGTATCAGATAACAATAAACAGATTGCTTTCATAGGTCTGCAGGAAGACAATATCGAAATGCTTTTTATTGATGAGAACTACCGTGGTAAAGGTATAGGTAAAATACTTATCAGTTATGCTTTAAATAAATATGCGGCAGATAAAGTAACCGTCAACAAACAAAACCGACAGGCTATAGTATTTTATGAAAAAATGGGTTTTGCAGTTTTTAAGGAAACACCTGTCGACGAACAGGGCAGACCCTATCCACTTCTTTATATGGCTTTACAAAAAAAGACTTAGGCTACGCCTAAGTCTTTTTAAATTGCTTCTATAATCTTCTGCAGTATCGCTGCCGTTTCCTCCAAAGGACGCGACATACTTTCATCCCAAACCATTTCCGGCATTAACGGCACATGAACGAACCCAATCTTCATTTTAGTATTCTGATAATTATGCAGCGAGAGATAAAAAACCTCGTTGCAGATATAGGCTCCGCTGCTGTAACCTATGGCTACCGGCAATTTTTCCTTGCGCAGTTTCTTCACCAGCGTATGCACATCAAGTGTGGCAAAATAAGCTGCCGGGCCATCTGTTATAATAGGCTCATTCCAGGGCTTTTTACCTAAATTATCTTCTATCAGTGCATCTCTCAGATTAATTGCCACAGTATCTAAAATAATATCCGTACTGCCGCTGTTCATTCCCAGCATTAAAAGACAATCCGGCTGCAGCTGCTCAACTGCGTGGGCAATCTTTTTAAATTCGGAA
The DNA here is from genome assembly GCA_949285135.1 of uncultured Phascolarctobacterium sp. Lineage (GTDB taxonomy): Bacteria > Bacillota > Negativicutes > Acidaminococcales > Acidaminococcaceae > URXU01. Next base: position 28,326 of record CASDXO010000013.1, on the reverse strand, counting down.
CCGTAGATATTTAAAAGCTGCAGCTTATGCAGCTCAAAATCACCTATCTTATCAGGAAGTGCCTGCACAGCCTGCCAGGAAGGGTTAATAGTATATTTGCCAAAAGGGTCAAAACCTGTTATCAGTAATTTACGCATCTTTTTTGCACCGCCTTTAACAGTATAGTATACCTTTAAACCAGCAGACGACAACAAAAAAATCTGTATAATCATAGATTATACAGATTTTTATTTTATTTAATTTTCGTAAACAACGCTTTGACATTTTTTGTAGTCTGTTCTGCCAGTTCTTCAAAAGATACACCCAATACCTCAGCCGCGTTACGTGCCGTCAGCTCCACATAACCCGGATTATTGCGCTTGCCGCGGTACGGTACCGGTGTCAGATAGGGACTGTCTGTTTCAAACAGCAGCAGCTCGCGGGGAATATAGCTCATTACCTCCCGCACCTTCTGTGCATTCTTATAGGTAGAAGTACCGCCAAAGCCAAAATAATAACCGCGTTTAACCAGTTCCTTAGCCATTTCCAGCGAGCCGGAAAAACAGTGGAATACTGCGCGCACGCCTGTTACTTCCTTCTGAAAGATTTCCAGCATATCCCCATGAGCATCACGGTCATGGATGATAACCGGCAAGTCAAACTGTTTGGCAAGGTCTATCTGCTCTAAAAAAATACGCTTCTGTACCTCTTTAGGCTCATTTTCCTTCCAGTAGTAGTCAAGCCCTACTTCTCCGATGGCAACAACCTTCGGATGTACGGCCCATGCCGCCAGCTTATCCAGATAATCGGCAGGTATACCCTTTAATTCTTCCGGATGCCAGCCCACTGCCGCATAAATAAAATCATATTTTTCCGCCAGTTCTACCGCAAAGGCGGAAGTAGCTTCATCACAGCCGGGATTGACGATGCCGTCCAAATCCTGCTGCAACTTGCTGATAAGTTCTGCCCGATCGTCTGTAAAATAATCGGAATCAAGGTGTGCGTGGGAATCCCACAATCCTGTTCTGCTCATAATTTACCCCAACATATAACGTAAAAAGCCTATATATAATTCCAATACGAACATTATCCATAACAAAATATATCTCAGCACCGCAGCCTTACGGGAGTAGATTTCTTCTCCCGGCAGATAAAACAGTCGCGGATTCTGCGCATTATACATCAGCTTTTTCTTTAAGCCTGCTGTAAAGCCGCTGTCGATAATGTCCTCGTTTTTCGTTCTGCGTCCCTTTGCCTCATTGATAGGACAGCTGTAATCCTGATGCTGTACTTTAAAGTCAATAATCGGACGAAGCTGACTGCCTCTGTCCCAGGTCTTCTTATAGCCGGATATAGTACCGTTAGTTTTTTCTGTACAGAGCTTTTCCAGCGTAGGAAAATAATCAGCCGTCATGGCCCTTACCAGAGAAATAATAGCTATCAGCATCGACAGCTTCACCATCCAGGTTACGGTCTTAACCAGATAGAAGTAATAGCCGGGCACATGCTGCTCCAGCCACGCATAAGGCAATATATAAGGCGCCAGGCTGCCGATCAAGACCAGCAGCACACTGACGCCTAAAAGTACATAAGGACGCCAGTAAAGTCTGAAAAACAGCTTTTCTGACATTATGTCCTCCTATGAATTTATTTTACTCTGCTGCCGGAAGCAATACCGGGAGCATCTGCCAGCACCAGATTGCCGTTGCCGTCAGAAGCAGCAAGCAGCATACCGCGGGATTCAATGCCGCGCAGCTTGGCGGGCTTCAGGTTGGCAATGACAATAACGTTACGGCCAATCAGCTGCTCTGCTTCATAGTATTGAGCAATACCGCTGACGATAGTGCGTTCTTCTTCACCGATTCTTACCTGCAGCTTCATCAGCTTGTCGGTTTTGGGCACACGTTCTGCGGCAATAATTTCTGCTACACGCAGATCCAGCTTGCCAAAATCATCAATACTGATTTCCGGTTTGATTTCTTCTACCTTAGCCGCCGGTTTTGCTTCTGCTTTAGGGGCAGGAACAGCTTCCGGTTTATGTTCAAAGCGTTTGCCACCGATAATGGTAGCGCCGTCTTCAGCTATTTCGATACGCGGATACAGGGGCTCGCCTTTCTGTACCTTGGTACCGTCAGCAATACCGCCCCAAACTGCCTCTGCCAGCAGGAATTCTTCCGGCACTGCCAGACCCAGCTGGGTAAAGATTTTCGGACTGGTGGACGGAATAAACGGAGCAATCAGGATAGCTACAATACGCAGGGTTTCTGCCAGATTGTACATTACAGTCTGCAAACGTGCTGCCTTTGCTTCATCTTTAGCCAAAATCCAGGGAGCTGTTTCATCAATATATTTATTAGCGCGACTGATCAGCGCCCAAACGCCTTTAATAGCACTGTTGATTTCCATGTTATCCATATCTTTAACATATTGCTCAACAGTAGTTTTTACCAGTGCCTGCAGCTCTTCATCGATTGCTTCCACAGCGCCGGCATTCGTAACAACACCGCCGTGATATTTTTCAATCATGCTCACAGTTCTGTGCAGCAGGTTGCCCAGGTCGTTTGCCAAATCGGCGTTAATACGGTTGATAAGGGCATCACGGGAGAAGTTGCCGTCGCTGCCCAGATTGATTTCACGCAGCAGGAAATAACGAATAGCGTCAGCGCCGAATTCGTCAATCAAACCCAGCGGGTCAATTACATTGCCTTTGGATTTGGACATCTTGTCGCCTTCTACAACCAGCCAGCCATGTCCGTATACTTTTTCCGGCAGGGGCTGACCCATAGCCATCAGCATAATCGGCCAGATGATAGTATGGAAACGTACGATTTCCTTGCCAACCAGATGCAGGCTGGCAGGCCAGTATTTCTGGAATTTTTCCGGATCGCTGCCGTAGCCGATACCGGTAAAATAGTTCAGCAGTGCATCAAACCATACGTATACAACATGTTTTTTATCGAAAGGAACAGGAATACCCCAGTCGAAAGTTGTTCTGGTAATACACAGGTCTTCCAGACCTTGTTTAATAAAGTTAATCATCTCATTGCGGCGGCTGACAGGCTGGATGAAATCAGGATGGGTTTCAATATATTCCAGCAGTCTGTCCTGATATTTGGACAGTTTAAAGAAATAGCTTTCTTCCGCCATTTTTTCTACCGGACGACCGCAGTCAGGGCACTTTCCGTCTACCAGCTGACGTTCCAGCCAGTAAGATTCGCAGGGAACGCAGTACAGACCTTCATAGTTCTTTTTGTAGATATCGCCCTGGTCAAAGATTTTTTGCAGTACTTCCTGCACAACCTTATGATGGCGTTCTTCACTGGTGCGGATAAAATCGTTATTGGAAATATTCAGACGCTGCCACAGCAGTTTGAAATTGGCAATAATCTTATCAACGTATTGAATAGGAGTAATGCCCTGTTCATTGGCTTTGCGCTGAATTTTAAGGCCGTGTTCATCGCTGCCAGTCAGGAAGAATACGTCTTCTCCCTTAGCTCTGTGAAAACGTGCCAGAGAATCGGCAATCGTAGTGCAGTAAGCATGTCCGATATGCAGGTTATCACTGGGATAATAAATAGGTGTCGTAATATAATACGCCGGTTTTGTCATTCTGTAATCCCTTCTCACTTTATAGATTATGGCTTATTGCCTTTATGTACTATGTACGTCGCCAAAGGCAAACATACTACCAGTTACCCTGTAATTTTAACATATTTTGCCTGTCATTGTCCAAAAATATTAAGCGTACAGATAATTTATCTGTCTAAAACCTTTAATATACAGGATTATAACGGACGGCAGCCTGTAAAGCAAAAAGACTGCCAAAAGGCAGCCTTTTATTCTTCGTTCAGCAAACTGTTATACAATTCCCGTTTCGGCACGCGGCGCGCTTTGGCAACCTTTGCCAGCGCTTCTTTTTTATCCATACCGCCGGCGATAAGCTGTTTAACTTCTGTCAGCGGGTCAACTTCTGTTTCCTCCTGCACAGGCTGCTCTCCTGGAGCCAGCACCAGACAGAACTCTCCGCGCGGCGGCTGCACCTTGAGCCATGCCAGACACTCCGATACCGTACCGCGGAAAAACTCCTCGTGCAACTTGGTCAGTTCCCTTGCAGCTGCCATCTGTCTGTCGCCCCAGCACGCCAAAATATCCTGCAGCACTTCTTCCAGACGGTGCGGAGCTTCGTACAGGATGACAGTAGCAGGAACATACTGCCATTTTGCCAGCTGCTCTCTGCGGTTACGTTTACTTTTGGGCAAAAAACCACCGAAAAAGAACGGATAGGCAGGCAGTCCGGAAGCAATCAGCGCGCAAAGGGCAGCGTTAGCACCCGGCACCGGCACTACTTTGATGCCTGCCGCAATAGCTTCTTTAGCCAACGCCTCGCCGGGATCGGCAATGCCGGGAAAACCAGCATCACTTACAAGGGCAACATTTTTCCCTTCCTGCAGCTCCTGCAGCAGATAGGCTCCCTGTTTTTCCTTGCTGTGTTCGTCATACCGTACCAGGTGTCCCTTAATCTCAAAATGATTAAGCAGCTGCCTGGTATGGCGCGTATCCTCGGCAGCAATAATATCCGCCTCACTGAGCATACGTATCGCGCGCGGCGTCATATCCTCCAGATTACCAATAGGCGTAGCGCACAGATATAAAGTCCCGTATGCAGTTTCTCTTGCCATAACTTTGCCTCCCATCTGCGCCTTGCGCGCCCTTATTATTGTTTCCTTATTGTATCACAGAGTGGCGGCGCGGGCAATAAAGCACTGACAGCAAAAAGCACGGCAACCATTGCCGTGCCTTCTGTCTATTCATAATATTTTTTTACCTGCTGTGTATAACTGCCGTCTGCTTCATACATAATCAGCGGCGGTAAGACATCGAGTCCGTAACTGCCTCCCTTGACCATCTCCATAAGGAAGATCCAGGCCGGTTTATCTATGGCAGAATGTACCCATTGCAGCTTTTTCGGCTGCAGACCGTATTTCAGCGCCAGCTGCATAGCTTCGGCAAAACGCTCCGGCAGCTGCACCAGAGCAAAACGCCCGCGATAACGCACTGCATAAGCCGCTGCCTGAAAAAAATCTTCCAGAGTAGCCGTTACCTCATGGCAGGCAGCAGTACCTATCTGGCGCACATTACCGCTGTTGCGGTAGGGTGGATTGGCCGCTACCAAATCCATACTTTCAGGCTTAATAAATTCTCTGATGCTGCGGATATCACCATCTACGACAGTAAATTTCTCCTGCAGCATATTATCCTCGATACTGCGCCGCAGCAGCTCTGTCACCTGCGGATTGCAGTCCACTGCCGTAACGTGCGCAGCCCCACGGCTTTCCAGCAGCATACTGATAGCCCCGGTACCGCAGCCCAGCTCCAGTACCTTAGCCTGCCTTACCAAATGCGGAAAATGCCCTAAAAACACAGCATCAGTCGTAAAGCAGAACTGGGCAGCATCCTGCCAGATTTTATACAGACAGCCCGGCAGATAATCACATCTTACTGAACTTTCCATCTCAGATATTGTCCGCCTGAGAAGCATCTACGATTTCATCCCATTCTACCTGGATGATATTATCCGGAGCCAGCTGCACGGAAGCAGTACGCTGGCTACGATTGATGCCGGTTACCTTGCCTTCACCCAGCGGCGTTACTACCATGGCTCCCATCTTGGGAATATCCGCCTTTTCACGACGTCCGCAGCCGCTGCAGCTGTTTTTGCAGTACATATGGTTTTCATATTTAAGGCAGCACATCAATCGTCCGCAGATGCCGGAAATCTTAGTCGGATTCAGGGACAGATTCTGGTCCTTGGCCATCCTGATGGAGACGGGCTCAAAATCTCCCAGAAAGGTCGCACAACACAATGGACGACCACAGCTGCCGATACCTCCCAGCAGCTTGGCTTCATCACGCACGCCTATCTGACGCAGCTCGATACGGGTACGAAATACGGCCGCCAGATCCTTAACCAGTTCACGGAAGTCAATACGTCCTTCAGCAGTGAAATAAAAAATAATCTTATTCACATCAAAGGTAAATTCCACATCTATTAAATTCATGGGCAGGCCATGATTTTTTATCTTACGCAGGCAGATGTTAAAGGCCTCACGCTCGCGCACTTTATTTTCTGCTACTTTGGCAGCATCCTGCTCAGTCGCCTTACGCATCACCGGTTTCAGCGGCGCAATGATATCCTCTTCGGCTACTTCGCGGCTGCCAATTACTACTTCACCGTATTCTACGCCACGCGCTGTTTCAACTATGGCGAAATCACCTTTATTAACACCGGTCTGTGCCGGATCAAAATAATATATCTTAGAAGCTTTTTTAAATCTGATACCTACAACTGTCGGCACCTGCTTCACCCCTTTCTCAGCATATCTATTTTCACAGCCATGGCTTCCAGCGTCAGCTTGATACCGGCACTTTCAGTCAGGGCCTTATAAGCATTATCAATTTCCTGCAGCGATTTACGCAGCTGCCGCGTCTGCCAGCCTGCAGCCAGTTCCTGCAGCAAATCCGGCATATCTGTATTATACAGCTTTTCAGACATTCCTACTTTCAACAGCAGCATATCCCGCAATAATACCTGTAACGTTTTCACAAACAGCAAAGCCTGCGCATAATCTTTGTCAGGCATATGGAAATTACCCAGATAATTAAAAGCACCCGGCAAAGGCAATGCTTCCAGCAGCGCCTGAGCCTGCTTCCTGCAGTCAAAAAACTGCTGCTCTACAAGCTGCAGTGCCGTACCCGGCGAGCCTTCACTGATGCGCGCCAGTACTTCTGCTTCCTGCTCCGGTATCTGCCGCATCACAAGCGCTTGTTTAACCAGAGAAACTTCTACCGGATTAAAACGCAGCCGTACTACTCTTGAAAGAATAGTTGGCAGAAGTGCATTTTCTGACGCGGCAATAAGTATAATCACCCAACTGTGCGGCGGTTCTTCCAGCAGCTTTAAAAAGCTGTTGGCCGCATCAACAGTCATCCTGTCTGCTCCATCTACAATACAGACCTTATTTGCAGCAAGAACGGGTGCAAATGCAGATTGCCTGATAATTTCTTTAACCTGTTCTATCTTGATATTTCTGCTGTCTTCCTCAGGAGCCAGCAGCAAAAAATCCGGATGGCTGATATTGCCGTCGGCAAAATTTAACAAACGACAGGATTCACAGTTATCCATACCGTCACCGTGCAGACATAAAAGCGTCCTGGCAAACTGCTGCGCCAACGCAAGTTTTCCCAGTCCTTCCGCACCACAAAACAGCAATGCATGCGGTCTGCTTGCAACATGTAAATATCTTTCAAGGAACTCTTTATTTTGTTTATGTCCTAAAATACGGTCCCACATTATTTTTACTCCGGCAATACTGCCCTGATGACCTGCAACACATCAGCAGCTACCTTATCAGCACTTTGCTCAGCATTGATAACGCGGATACGCTGCGGCTCCAGCTCTGCCAGGGTGCAGAAGCCAGTGCGTACCTGTCGCTGAAATTCCAGTCCCTTATCTTCATATCGGTCACTGACACCACGCAGACTGCGGCGCTCTGCCAGCACTTCCGTCCTGCCGTCCAAAAGCAGGGTCAGATCAGGAATCAGCTCGTCACAGGCATAAGCATTAAGCCTGCGTAATTCTGCCAGCTGCTCCTTGCTCAAGCCTTTTACCAGCCCCTGATAAACAAGGGTAGAATCACAGAAACGGTCACACAGGATAATTTTCCCTGTAGCCAAAGCAGGGCGCAGCACCTTTTCCACATGCTCACTGCGTGCCGCAAGATACAGCAGCACTTCCGTTTTAGCCGCCAGAGGCAGTGAAGCATCCAGCACAAGAGAACGCACCTTTTCTGCCAGTTCCGTACCGCCGGGTTCGCGGCTTTCCAGAACCTCGTACCCCATCTGGCGCAGCTTTTCTGCAGCTTTATGCAGCTGTGTTGTCTTGCCGCTGCCGTCAGGCCCTTCAAAAGTTATAAATATACCTTTCATGGCTTCACCACCCGTATCAGTTCCAGATTGCTGTCTGCCGGTCCGCTAACCGGTAATCCCAGTTCTTTCATCTTCCTGCAGTAAGCTATAATTTCTTCCGTTATTATTTCTCCCGGCAGCAGTACAGGTATTCCGGGAGGATAGAAGCTTACCTGCTCACCGCAGATACAGCCCGCTGCGTCCTGCAGCCTGATGTTAATCTTATCGCTGTTAAATACGCTTCTCAGACCCAGTCCCGACTGAGCCGGAGGCGGCAGCTGTACGGCCTTGATGATCTTTGCCGAACGCTTATTTTTCTGCATATCTGCCAGTACTGCTTCTATACGTTCAAGTGCCGCGTCAAAATCTTCCGTATTGTCGGCATAAGTAACAAGGAATAAGACATTGCTCTCATCTACCAGCTCTACCGCCACACCTGCCTGACGCAGCTTTTCTCCAGCTTCAATACCGGTGTAACCCCAACCACTGAAATTTACTGTTACTTTAGTTCTGTCTAAAAGAAATGCACCGCAGTCTGTCTGTTCCAGCACCTTCAGTCCTTGCATACCGGCACATAACTGGCGCAGCTTTTCTGCCGCCTGCAGTGCCGTCTCTGCCATCTGCCTGCCATGCTGCTGAACCTGATATCTTGCTGCGTCCAGCGAAGCCATCAACAGATAATTAGGACTTGTAGTCGTCAGCAGACTCATAACATCTGCCGCTCTCTGCAAGTCAAGTCGTTCACCCTGTACATGCAGCATACTGCACTGCGTCATTGCACCCAACAGCTTATGGGTACTCTGAGCGCAGGCATCAGCTCCTCCCTGCAGCGCCGATGGCGGCAGCAGGTCACTAAAACCAAGATGCGGGCCATGAGCTTCATCCACCAGAAGGACGATGCCGCGGCGATGACAGATAGCGGCAATTTCCTGCAGCGGAGCTGCTATACCATAATAGCTGGGGCTGGTAAGCAGTACGGCTTTTATGTCGCTGTCCTGCGCCAGTGCCTGCTCTACAGCAGCTGCGGTAACCTGCGTCTGAATACCAAACTCACAGTTATACTCCGGCTTGATATATACGGCTTCTATATCCCCTAATATCAGTCCTCCGGCCACACTGCGATGAGCATTGCGCGGCAGCAGCACTTTTTCTCCCGGTTTCAACGCTGTAAGCAGCATGGCATGGATAGCCTGTGTAGTACCATTTACCGCCCAGAAGCAGGCATCACTGCCATAAGTCGCAGCAGCCAGCTGCTGTGCTTCTTTGATAGAGCTTACCGGCTCGTGGATATCGTCAAGCTCGCTCATCAGCGATACATCCATCTGAACACCGGCTCCCAATTCCTGCCGCAGAAGACGCTGCATGCCGCGTCCACCCTTGTGCCCAGGTGTATGAAGAGGATAGACATCATCATATTTATATTTCAGCATAGCCGCTACCAGCGGCATCCTGCTGCATTTCTTATCTGAACGCACCTGTAACCTCCATCAAAAAAACACTTTTCCACTATATTTTTTTATTTTATCACAAAGGCATGATTTAAACCACGAAAAAATACTGTTTTTATCTCAGTTAATACACCCAATAAATAAGCTCCGTGACTTATACTATCACGGAGCTATATTATCGTATTTTTAATCTGCCAAAGCAGCTTCTTCTTCCCAGATTACAAAACGAGCTTTACCAAAGCCATTGAAAGTAGTAGCAGAAGCAGAAGTATAAGCACCACAGGAAGGTACCAGCAGCAAATCGCCAACCTCCAGCGGCACTGTCATTTTACCGCGGAACATAATATCAAGAGAATCACAGCTTGGTCCCGCAAAAGTAGCAGCTACTTTATCTTCTCCCTCTTTAAAACTGATCAGCTTGAAATCCCACTGGTCAAAAATAACGCCGGAAAAAGTTCCATATAAGCCTTCATCCAGAAAATACCATGGCTGACCGCCGCGTTCATTAACACCAATAACGCTGGTAATCAGGTTTACAGCTGTACCGCAGATATAACGTCCCGGTTCCGCCCAGACATCAATACCAGGGAAATCTTCATCCAAACGTGCGTTAATCTGTTTCAGCATTTCCGGAAGATTAAAGCGTACCTTGGGTTCAGGAATCGGAAAACCGCCGCCAATATCAAGAATGCGTAATTTTAAGCCGGCTTCTTCAGCTTCTTCAAATAATTCTCTGGCAATATCCAGACCATGCAGGTACGGGTCAGCACTTACAGTCTGACTGCCTACATGGAAAGCAACACCTGCCATATCAAGACCTGCCTCTTTAGCTTTAAGCATCAGCTCCAGAGCATGTTCTCTGGCAGCACCAAATTTTTTGTTAAGATCAACATGTGCTGAAGAGTTATCAATTCTCAGACGTAAAAGCACGGTAGCATCAGGGCATATTGCCTTTATTTTTTCTATCTCACTGGCACTGTCAAAAGTCATCTTGCTGACGCCACACGCACGACAGGCCTGCAGGCCGCCTGTTGTTTTAACAGGGTTGGCATAAATCAAACGTTCACCGTCAACGCCCATTTCATGCAGAGTACGTATTTCTCCGTCTGATGCCACATCAAAAGAAGAACCCATTGCAATCATGGTTTTTAAAATAGCGGGATGCGGATTAGCTTTAATCGCATAAAAAACCCTTGCTCTGGGCATATATGTTTTTAAGCAATTATAATTTGCTTCTATTTGCTTTAAAGAAAGAACCAACAACGGGGAACCGTATTTATCTGCCAGTTTTTCTACAGATTCACGTTCCAGTTGAAATACTTTGTCTCTGTTCATATCCACTCTCCCCTTGCTTTAGCAATATTTTTACTCATATGATTTTATCACAAAAATCAGAAAGTACAATAGGAAAACCGCAGAAAAAGGATTTTTTTTAAGGAGAAAAGAAAAATTTCAAAATAATAAGCTAAAACCTCATATTTTTGCAAAAAACAGCTATTTTTTTAGACTTTTTGAGAAAATTAAAAGTCGGTAAACACTTTTATTTTAAAAGCATTTACCGACAAAAGGCATATATTATTTTTTGAATTCTTCTGCTTCATGCAATGCATACTGAAGAAGATGAAACATCATCATATATGCGCCAAATTCTGCCAGCTCTTCAGCAACAGCCCCATGAAATCCTGTAACATTTCCTTTTTCTCCCAGCCAGGAAAAATAAATAAACAGCAGCAGCAAGGTAAAACTACGCGCAGGAATCTTTATCATCAGTAAGAACTTCCAGACTTTAGCACGCCACAGACATATCAGCAATGCTACAATAAGCACTGCTACCATAGGATGGACAAGCTGACCGTACAATCCCATATCACTGTATTCGTAATAACTGCCGTCCGGATGTGTCAGCAATGTCCTGCCCCAATTTATTTCCCTCATAATCAAAAGGAAAAAATAAATCATTCCGCCATATAACAGACTTTTAGCATTACCTCCCCATTGTCGCAGCTGATGCGAAAGCGTCTTCCAGCACCAGTAAAAACCACCGAAAAGCCACAGCATCTGTAAATTTTCAATAGGGCCATTTTCATCTCCCGTCCACACAGGAAGTATAATTTCCAAAAGAAACATTACTGGCAGGTATATCCAGCCTAATTTAAACCATTCTCCTTTTTTAAACATCTCAACACTCTTTTCTGACTGATTAGTCACTTATTATGACTTAATCATTATAAACTAAACTGCAGTATAATTCAAATAATTTATGTCAAAACAAAATAAAAAGACATCTGAAATCCATCATAAATATGAATTGCAGATGTCTTATGAGTTTGTCAAAAGAATATAGGATTATTTTTCCGGAGCAGGAATAACATCACAGCCCATAAACGGACGCAATACTTCCGGTACGATAACGCTGCCGTCTGCCTGCTGATAATTTTCAAGGATAGCAGCCACAGTACGACCTACTGCTACGCCGGAACCATTTAATGTATGAACAAATTCCGGTTTGGATTTAGCATCGCGGCGGAAACGAATATTGGCACGACGAGCCTGGAAATCTAGGAAGTTAGAGCAGGAAGAAATTTCACGATAGCAGCCTGCTGCCGGCAGCCATACTTCCAAGTCATAAGTAGTAGCGGAGCTGAAGCCCAGATCGCCGGTGCACAGACGTACTACACGATAAGGCAGGCCTAAAAGCTGCAGCACTTCTTCCGCATCATTAGTGAGTTTATCCAGTTCTGCCCAGGATTCTTCCGGTTTGGTAAATTTAACCAGTTCAACTTTGTTAAACTGATGCATACGTATCAGTCCGCGGGTATCGCGTCCTGCTGCACCGGCTTCAGCACGGAAGCAACCGCTGTAAGCAGTGTATTTTATAGGCAGTTCTTCACCATTTAAAATTTCATCACGATGATAGTTAGTAACAGGTACTTCTGCCGTCGGAATCAAATACATATCGCCATTTTCCAGCTTATACATATCTTCGGCAAATTTCGGCAACTGACCGGTACCCTGCATGCTGGCACCATTAACAATAAACGGCGGGAAAAATTCAGTATAACCGTGTTTCTGAGTGTGCAGGTCAAGGAAGAAATTAATTACCGCGCGTTCCAGGCGGGAACCAAGGCCACGGTAGAACACATAACGTGCACCGGAAACCTTAACACCGCGTTCAAAATCAAGGATATTCAGATTTTCACCAATATCCCAGTGAGCTTTAGGCTCAAAATCGAATTTTGTCGGTTCACCCCAGGTACGTACTACCGGATTAGCGGTATCGTCCTTACCTACAGGAACATCTTCTGCCGGAATATTAGGAATAGTAAGCAGAATGGTTTTCAGACGGGCTTCGATTTCTTTCAGCTCTTTATCATCCTCGGCAATCTTATCACCTAAAGCACGTACAGCCGCCATCTGCTCAGATGCATCCTGACCAGCTTTTTTCAGCTTGCCGATTTCCTGAGAAGCGCTGTTGCGTTCACTCTTTAAAGCTTCAACCTGCTGAGTAATTTCACGACGTTTTTTATCTAATTCCAGAAACTCTGTAAGATCAAGGCTGCCATTACGTTTTTTCACGGCTTCCACTACGAGTTCCGGATTCTCACGGACAAATTTCATATCTAACATAAGCTATGCCTCCAAACAAATTCTCATAATAGCTATTTTAACACAATTTATATGGATAATCAAAGCAGTATCTTAATATCCTATGCGTTCATCACGCTTAGCCAGATATCTGATAGCGCTCAGCGCAGCTTTCTGTCCCTGCCCTGCAGCACGGTTGCACTGCCACGGCTGACCCGTGCAGTCACCGCCGGCAAAAACGCCTTCAATATTGGTTTCTGCCTGATCATCAACATATATACTGCGTCCGCGGATTTGCAATCCCGGCAGGAAGCTGTTTAAGGGATCACTGGCCCGGAACATGAAGACAGCCTGTACACTGAAGAAATCACTGTCAGTATGCAGACCGGTAACCTTATCGGTACCGGTAATCTCCAACGGCGTTTCCATAACGACAGTAATATTTTTCTTTTTTGGAGGTACAAAGCCGGTATAACGCGGGAAAAAGAAAACATGCTCACAGATATCAGCCAAATATTCCACTTCAGCAAGAGCATCAGGAACGGTAGCTATGGCAATTACCTTTTTGCCTTTATAATCCATACCGTCAACTTTAGCACAGTAGCTTACGCCGCGTCCCAAAAATTCCTTTTCGCCTGTCAAAAGTTCTGAACGGGAAATACCGGTAGCCAAAACAACAGCATCAGCATCATACGTACCGTTAGGAGTACCAAGCTGGAACCCTTCGCCTACTTCTTTAAGGGAAATTATCTTTTCTTCTACCACATCAGCATCAGTCAGTCGCAGATGTTCCACAAAGATATCCATCAGCCTGCTGCCGCTTACATCCGGTACACCCATATAATCGGTAATCTTTTCTACACTGCGCAGACGGGGGCTAAAACCATGGGCTTCAAACAGTACGACCTTTCTTCCTTTGCTGGCTGCGGTAATAGCTGCGGAAATACCTGCAGGTCCGCCGCCAATAACAGCGATATCATATTTCATATTCTTTCCTCCAAAAAAATTTATTAGAAGCTTTTTCTTAATATTTTATGCTTTTATAAAATAGTAGTCAAATTTTTTCTAATTTCTTTAAAAAAATACTTGCCAAAAAAGCGAAAATCGTGTATTATATGCAAGTAACATCACTACGGCCCATTAGCTCAGTTGGTAGAGCACCTGACTCTTAATCAGGGTGTCGTAGGTTCGAGGCCTACATGGGTCACCAAAAATTGGCCGGTTGGTCAAGCGGTTAAGACACCGCCCTTTCACGGCGGTATCGGGGGTTCGATTCCCCCACCGGTCACCAAAATACGGGCGCTTAGCTCAGCTGGGAGAGCGTCTGCCTTACAAGCAGAATGTCAGCGGTTCGATCCCGTTAGCGCCCACCATTTTCCATGTATCCTCTATGTAATGGCCCGGTGGTTCAGTTGGTTAGAATGCCGCCCTGTCACGGCGGAGGTCGTGGGTTCGAGTCCCATCCGGGTCGCCATTATGCCTCGGTAGCTCAGTTGGTAGAGCAAAGGACTGAAAATCCTTGTGTCCACAGTTCGATTCTGTGCTGAGGCACCATTGGAAAACATTACACCTGCAGATTGAGCAGGTGTTTTTTTATATCTGTATTAAAATATAAAGGAGTCTGCTCATGTTTGAAAAATTCTCTCACGAAGTAACCAGTCCCTACTTATGGATTTTTATCCTGCTGCTTGCTCTGCGTGCAGAATATTCCTGTCTGAAAAAGAAAGATTATGTCCATGCTGCAGCTTTTCTGGCAGTCATCATCATAGCAGCTTATTTCGCTGCTTCCAAATACGGACTGCTGCCACATGGTTTTGAGGAAGAGTTATTTTCTATTTAATATGTGATTTTTAAGCAAAAGGCTTACTGCTGAGGCAGTAAGCCTTTTTGTCTACTTTAAAATTTCTCCATTGGTATCGTAAGTAATTTTCGGCTGTGTAATCAAAAAGAATCATATTAGCTCCTAAAAAATTTACTATCTTTTCCAAAAAAGATACGTAAAGGATATAAAAATTAAGGCAATTATCAAAATAGTAAAAATACTGGTATTAAAAATATTTTGAGCTTGCTCCTGCTTTTTTCACCCAGGACAATGGAAGAAAGAGTCGCCTTTGTATAATTCACGCTTTACTCCTTTCTTAATTTGTTTGCTTTTTTATAAATAGGTATTTTAAAGCCTGATTATATTAATTCTGAAAATAGCTATTGTTTTTATCATCCTAAAATGAAAGCTATCAGGAAATTTTTCTTCAGCGTTATCTTCTATCTGCACCAGTTAATGGGACCGTATTTGTAAATCATAAATACATTCAACAAATCAGTAATTTTTATAATATCATTGAACAGAAAGGCTGCCCAGCTTTCTGTCAAAACGATATCAAGTCTGTTAATAAAAATAGCAGAAAAAATTTTTATATTTTTGTAGACATAAAAAATCCCAAACAACAGGAGTCTTTATTTTTTACTCTCCCTGCCGGCAAACATAACTGTATTATTCACCAACAGACAGATTCGATATTAAGATTTTTTTTACTGCGAAACAACAGATTTTATGCTGCTTACAGAACGCTGGACACCGTATACCCATGAAAAAAATATTTTATTGGAAGCTCAGACAGCATTAAAGTAAAAAAGAAGCATGTTTTCAGAAGAAAACATGCTTCTTTTTTATTCATATAAGTATTTATATACTAAATCATAACTGCCTTCGGGTCCAACAAAAATAAATATATCCTCTGTTTTAAATTTAGCATTGGGCCCAGGAGATATATTAAGCTCATTATTTCTGTTAATACCAACCACAGTAACACCGGTCTGCTGCCAGAAAGCCACTTCAGCTACTTTTTTACCGATAAATTTGCATTTATCTGTTATTTTTATTTCATAAGGCTTAATTGGTGAAGCAAGGCTTTTCTTTTCAATATAGCTCAATAAGATATTAATCTGTTCTTCCAGCATTATTTGCTGTTTTTTCTGAACACTAATAATATCATTAATATTCTTTTTTATCTGCAGCAATTCATTAACACTATTCAGCCTGTCTGTAATAGCAATAGCTTTCTGTTTGGAAATAATTTTAATGCCATTACGTGTTTCACTGTTGACAATACCCCATTCACGCAGCAAAGCTGCTGCCCTTCTGATAGTTTCGGGAGAAACTGAATATTGAGCCGCTAATGAGGATCTTCCGGAAAGCAGATCTCCTTCTTGATACTTACCTAAAGCAATCTTTTCAGCCATATCATTAGCTATTTTCTGATAAATTGCCTCACCTGTTTTATGTTTATTGGCCAACCTTATTACCTCCAATGAATAAAATTATTAAAAAAACCATTGCAGCCATTTGACAAAAATAGCATAACATATTATCCTAATGTTGGCAACCTTATTTTTGTTTTAAGTTGTTAATGAAAAGAGGGAATTAAAATTTATGCGAAAAAAAATATTTTTCTTATTACTGATTATCTGTACATTTTTTATTTCAGCATGCAGCAACACTGACAATAATAACGAAAAAGTAACTGTTACATTCTCTGATGCCGGCTGGGACAGTATTAAATTTCACAATGCTGTTGCCGGATACATTGGTAAGCATGCCTATAATGTAGAACAAAAAACAATTATGGGTTCTTCATCAATTGTGCAGGCAGCTTTAGTACGCGGTGATATTGACGTTAATATGGAATTATGGGTTGATAATATACCATCTTATCATAAAGATATGAAAACTGGTAAATTAGTTAATCTTAGTACTAATTTTGATGATAACAAACAAGGATTTTATGTACCGCGCTATATAATCGAAGGAGATGAAGATAGAGGCATTAAACCTTTAGCTCCGAATCTGAAAACTGTAAAGGATCTAAAAAAATATTCTCACCTTTTCAAGGATCCGGAAAATCCTGATAAAGGAAGAATTTACGGTGCTGTTCCTGGCTGGGCGATTGATGAGATTATGTATAAAAAATATAAAGCCTATGGCTTAAACAAAGATTTTATTTATTTTCGGGCCGGCAGTGAAGCAGCTTCAAACACTGCGTTTATCTCTGCTTATACTAAAGGAGAACCAATTGTAGGCTATAATTATGAACCAACCTGGATTAGCGGCAAACTTGATTTAGTTTTATTAAAAGATGCTCCTTACAGCCAGGAAGCATTTGAAGAAGGTCTTACTGAAGCTCGTTCCGTACCTGTTCTGGTTGTAGCAAACAAACAGCTGTTAACTAAAGCACCGGAGTTTACTGAATTTTTAAAGCATTATCATACTTCAAGTGCACTAACAGCAGAGGCCCTGACATACATTGCCGATAATAAGGCTACTTACGAAGAAACAGCAATCTGGTTTTTAAAAAAACATCCTGAACTTCTTGCCAAATGGCTTCCTAATGATAAAGCACAGCTTGTAAATGATGCATTAAACGAAAAAAACACATCCTCCAGCAAATTTTTAACTGAATTTCCTGAACAATTAAAAATTGACTTAACTGCGCCTATCGATAATTTTATTAAGTATATCAATGCTAAATATGGTCAATTTTTTAACAGTATCAAGGATATTTTAACTGCTGTAATTCTTGGAATTGAAAACTTATTAAATCTCATTCCCTGGTGGGTTACTATTTTACTGACTGTTTTAGCCGGTAAAGAAACTTCCGGTAAATGGCGTAATGGCGTTTTATTTGGTTTAAGCCTTTTTGCAATTGGTATCTTTGGTTACTGGAATATGATGAATGAAACACTTGCAGTTGTAATTGCTTCTGTAATCCTTTCACTGCTTATAGGCTTGCCATTAGGTATTTTAGTATCAACTAATAAACTTGCAGCTGATATAATGCGCCCTTTGCTTGATGCCATGCAGACTATGCCTACTTTCGTTTATATGATTCCCGCCGTTATGCTTTTAGGCCCAGGAAAAGTTCCTGCAGTTCTGGCAACTGTTGTTTATGCTGTTGTACCTGTAATACGACTTACCAGCCATGGTATCCAGCAGGTAGACCAGGAAATTGTTGAAGCTGCTGTTTCTTTTGGCTCCTCCCGTTGGCAGACTCTGTTTAAAGTACAAATACCACAGGCACTTCCCACTATTATGGCGGGTGTTAACCAGACTATGATGATGGCTATTGCTATGGTAGTAACCTGCGCAATGATTGGAGCTAATGGCCTCGGTATGGAAGTTTTAATTGCTATTAACCGTACTGAATCCGGACGTGGTTTTATTGCCGGAATATCAATCGTTATTATTGCAATTATCATCGACAGACTTACCCAAAGTATTGTTAAAAATAAAAAGGAGTAAAATTATGACAGCTGAAGACATCTTAAGAGTAGAGAATCTATATAAACTTTTTATTCCCTTAGAATCATTCAAAAAAGAAGACGAAGCTATGCAGCTGCTTAAGTCGGGACATACACGTTCAGAAGTGCTTCAAGCTACAGGCATTACGGCAGGCCTAACTGATATTAATTTCAATGTTAAAAAAGGAGAAATATTTGTTCTCATAGGTTTATCGGGAAGCGGTAAATCTACATTAGTCCGCTGCCTTAACATGCTGCATAAACCAAGCTATGGTAGTATCTATTTTGAGAATAGAGATATTACTAAATTTACTTCAGGAGAGCTGCAGGAATTCAGAAGAAGAAAAATCTCTATGGTTTTTCAAAGTTTTGGCTTAATGGATAACCGAAATGTTTTGGAAAATACCTATTATGGTCTTGAAATACGTGGTGTGCCAAAAAAAGAACGTGAAAATAAAGCCTTGGAAATGCTGGCAATGGTTGGACTGGAAGGCTGGGAACATAAAAAAATAAGTGAACTTTCTGGTGGTATGAAGCAGCGTGTAGGTATAGCCAGAGCACTTACCAATGATCCTGACATTTTATTGATGGACGAAGCTTTTTCTGCTCTTGATCCACTGGTAAAAAATGATTTACAATTTGAACTTTTACGCATACAGGAAAAAATGGACAAAACTATAGTTTTTATTACCCACGATATAAATGAGGCTTTCCGTTTAGGCAATCGGGTAGGTATTTTACGCGACGGGCGTATGGTACAAATAGCTTCTCCTGAGGAAATGATAACCAGTCCTGCTGATCAGTATGTACGCAATTTTATCAATAATGTTAATTCCAGTAAAGTATTTACCGTACATAATATTATGACAACACCTACCTGTATGGTTCGTATCAGTGACGGTGCAGGTATGGCTTTAAAAAGCATGCAGTCAAATGGTGTATCCAGTGCTTATGTAATTGGAGAACATCTGGAATTTATCGGACTGATAACCATAGAAAGTGCTTTAAAAGTTTTGGCCGGTTACAGTACCTTTAACGATGCAATTTTCCGTAGTATTCCTGTTATAGATAATATTGATGCACCATTAGCAGATATTATGCCCATTGCTGCCAATACACCTTATCCTTTGGCTGTAGTTGATAAAGAACATCATTTTCGCGGTATTGTTACTAAAGCTTCCGTATTATCATCAATTGTTCTGGATAATCCAAAAGTTGCGCGTTAAAAAAAGCACCCTGCATAAATGCAGGGTGCTTTAAGTGCGTTAAATTATTCGCAGGTGAACGGCAGCAAAGCAACGTTACGAGCACGTTTGATTGCTACGGTCAGCTGGCGTTGATGTTTAGCGCAGGTGCCGGAAATACGGCGCGGTAAAATCTTACCACGTTCGGTAATATAGCGGCGCAGTTTTGCTACATCCTTGTAATCGATTTCTTCTACTTTATCAACACAGAAGCTGCAAACTTTTCTTCTGGGTCTTCTGCCTCTTTCGCGTTTCATTACATAACCTCCCTTAATTAGAATGGAATTTCTTCATCAAAGGGAACGGGAGAACCGAAGGATTCCATATCGCTCTTATGAGCGCCGTTATCTGCTGCAGTATGGCCGCCAAAATCACCCTTACGCTCAATAAATTCAAAGTTATTGGCAATAACTTCAGTTACCCAGCGTTTGGAGCCATCTTTGGCATCATAGCTGCGAATTTGCAGACGTCCTTCCACAAGTGCTCTCTGTCCTTTGGTGAGACTGTTCCCGCATAATTCAGCCTGTTTACCCCAGACAATGACAGGGATAAAATCGGCTTCTCTTTGGCCTTCCTGATTGGTAAAAGGTCTGTCGACCGCCAGCGTGAACTGGCAAACAACTTTGCCGGTCTGAGTGTAGCGTACCTCAGGATCACGTACTAAACGGCCCATAAGTATAATCTTATTCATGGATTATTCACCTTTTCTGATAATCATATGGCGCAGAACTTCGTCGGTAATTTTCATAACACGATCAAGTTCTTTTACAGCAGCGGGTTCAGCGCTGAAGGTTACGAGAACGTACAGGCCTTCGTTCAGGTCCTGAATCTCATAAGCAAGGCGTTTTTTGCCCCAGCGATCGGTTTTTTCTACATTACCACCGTTGGCAGTGATGAGGTTTTCAAATTTAGCAACAACTGCTTCAAATGCTTCCTCTTCAACAGGTTTAACGATGTACATGACTTCGTATGCTTTCACGAAATCACCTCCTCCTTTGGACTTTGGCCCCCTTATGGGAGCAGGGGAAGTATATATTACTATATACAAGCTTGATAATTATATCATTAGTTTTGCTGTAATGCAAGAAATATATCACATTTTTATCTGTACATAAATATTTCTTTCTGCCATCTTCTCTGCTGCAGGTTTATCAACCAAAAAATGCTGCTATCCTGTAAGGATAGCAGCACTCTGTATATCCTACTATTATTTTTTCTTCATCCAACTCATCATGCCACGCAGCTGCGCACCAACTTTTTCGATAGGATGTTCAGCAGCTTTACGACGCAGAGCGTTGAACTGAGGACGATTAACCTGATTTTCCAGCAGCCATTTCTTAGCGAAAGTACCGTCCTGAATTTCAGCAAGCACCTGTTTCATTTCTGCTTTAGTTGCGTCAGTAATAATTCTGCTGCCAGTTACATAATCGCCGTATTCAGCAGTATCAGAAATGGAGTGACGCATTTTTGCCATGCCGCCTTCATACATTAAATCCACAATCAGCTTCATCTCATGCATGCATTCAAAATAAGCGCTTTCCGGTTTGTAGCCAGCTTCAACAAGAGTTTCATAGCCGGCAGTAATCAGAGCAGTAATGCCGCCGCAAAGAACTGCCTGTTCACCAAACAGGTCTGTTTCTGTTTCTTCACGGAAAGTAGTGTCAAGTACACCGGCACGGGTACCGCCGATGCCTTTGGCATAAGCAAGGGCAATCTCGTAAGCTTTGCCGGTAGCATCCTGATGCACAGCAACCAGACAGGGAACACCGGCACCTTCAGTAAATACGCGTCTTACCAGATGACCCGGTCCTTTAGGAGCAACCATGAAAACGTCTACATCTGCCGGCGGTACGATTTGTCCATAATGAATATTAAAACCATGAGCAAATGCTAAAGCGCTGCCGGATTTCAAGTTGGGGGCAACATCTTTTTTATATACTGCTGCCTGTTTTTCATCCGGAATAAGCATCATTACAACATCTGCTGCCTTAACTGCGTCAGCAGCAGTCATAACCTTCAAGCCATGGCCTTCTGCTTTAGCCCAGGATTTAGAGCCTTCGTAAAGACCTACAACTACGTCTGCGCCACTTTCTTTCAAGTTAAGTGCATGAGCATGTCCCTGAGAGCCATAGCCGATAACAGCAACAGTTTTACCTGCCAATACCTTTAAATCTGCGTCTGCATCATAATATACTTTTACCATTTTACTTCACTCCATTTTCCTAATTTTTTATCTTTTTATTTTTAATTTAAAATAAAATCCCTTATTTATGACTGCCTATCTCTGTACTTTAACAAAGTCATCCAACACAGCTCCCGGAGCCACCATTGGCTCTACCAGATCCTGCTGCATGATTACTGCCTCAATAACACAGGGCTGCTGCTTATGCAGCGCTTCCTGCAATGTCTCTTTAAACTCCTGCCTGCTCATAACTCTTTTGCCGCTGGCGCCGCAGGAAGCAGCAAAACCAGGGAAATCAAATTCTGTCAGCAGGGTAGAAGAATATCTGCCGTTATAAAAAAGCTGCTGCCACTGTCTCACCATGCCCAGACAACTGTTATTGATAACAATACTTATCAGCGGCACCTGTTCCCGACTGGCTGTAAATAATTCCAGCCCTGTCATCTTAAAACCACCATCGCCGCAGATATGAATTACTCTTTTATCAGGACATGCTAATGCGGCTCCTAAAGCTGCCGGCATACCAAAACCCATGGTACCGCAGCCACCGGAAGTAAGATGCTGACGCGGCCTGTTTATTTTAAGATACTGGGCTGCCCACATCTGGTTCTGTCCCACATCGGTAACAAATACTACATCTTTGCCAGCCATAACTTCATTTAAACATTCCATAATCCAGGGCGCCGTAAGCTGCTCACCTGACAGAAGCTTTCTTTCTTCCTGCGCATCCCACTGTCGGATCTGCCTAAACCATTGCGCATGCTGCTTTTGTTCTATTAACGGCAGAAGCTGCTGCAGCACTGTTTTAATATTACCTTCCAGAGGTATACCTGTCGCTACATTCTTATCCAGCTCGGAAGGATCGATATCAAGCTGGATAATAGTCTTTTTACCTACATACCTGCTGCGGTCGCCCGTTACCCTGTCACTGAATCTGCTGCCGGCAACAATCAGTACGTCGGCATTGGCAACTGCCATATTAGCAGCAATATGCCCGTGCATACCCGTCATACCGAATGATTTGGCATCAGAAGCCGGGAACACGCCCAAACCCATCAGCGTACTGACCACAGGCAAATCTGCCCGATCAGCAAGTTCCTGCAGTTCTGCGGCCGCATTACTGTTAATTGCTCCGCCGCCTACCAGTAATACTGGCTGCTGGGCTTTATTAAGTACTACGGCAGCTTCTGCAACCTTATCTGCACAGGCAGACTGTTTCATGGCAGCTGCCCTGGTTTCAGCCTCCACCCATTCCAGCTCCTCCACCTGCAGATTACTGGGAATATCAATCAGTACAGGACCTGGCCTGCCTTCACTGGCAATGGCAAAGGCTTTTCTCAGCGACGGCACTAAATCCTCACTGCGCCGCACCATCAGATTATATTTAGTAATCGGCATCGTTACGCCGACGATATCTATTTCCTGAAAAGAATCACGTCCAAGATTCGCTACCGGAACCTGCCCTGTAATCGCAACCAGCGGTACAGAATCAAGATAGGCGGTTGCAAGCCCTGTAACGATATTAGTAGCTCCTGGTCCGGAAGTCGCGATACAGACTCCCGTTCTGCCGCTCGCTCTGGCATAACCGTCTGCTGCATGTACAGCTCCCTGTTCATGAACCGTAAGGATATTTCTCAAAGGAGCATCATACAAAGCATTATAAAGCGGTATAACCTGCCCGCCAGGATAACCAAAAACAGTATCCACACCCTGCTCCAGCAGCACTTTGATGATGGCCTGTGCACCGGTTAATTTCATTTATGATCCTCCTTATGCCACCATATCTACAGATACTACAGATACCTGCTTGGACAGCAGTTTGGCAACCTGAACTGCAACAGTACCTGTCAGCCAGATTTCCAGCCGCAGCATTTCATTATCTGCATCCATATGCAGTGAACGTACCTGTAGGCCCTGTTTTGATAAAACGCGCAGAACACGAGGCAATAAGGTTTCTTCATTTCTTCCTGTAACAAGCACTTTTTCAAACATCATTTTCATCCTCCTCATAATACATCTTGATGGAAAAGCAGTGCTGCATTTCAGGTTATAAAAAAACGCCCCTGCTTATGCAGGGGCGTATAGTATACGCGGTACCACCCTAATTTGTAACTTCAGCACCAGTCCATCAACCGGCTCAGAAATAACGCATCTGCTGCGCATCAGTCTACTTGTAAAACTTTCGCTGACGAGTTCATGGGTGATTTACTCAACAAGGCTGCGTACCGATTCGCACCAAACATCGGCTCTCTGAAACTTAACGTTTGTCTTTCTTCCCAGTCATTACCTTTAGTTTGAATTTGAAATTAAGTGTATTATGCAATATATTTTTTTATGTGTCAACAAAAAATGTAAATTATAATGCTTTTAAGAATTTTTCTGTGTTATTTGTAACTATTGTTGCATATTTTTGACTTTCTGTAATTAAAAAGTCTTTTATTTCTCCTGCCAAATTTCCTTCTGCAGGACTCAGCACTTTACCATAACCAAGTGCGTATTCCCTGCCTGCCTCAGAAGTGCAGGTCAGCTGTTCGGCAGTTACAGGCTGCAATCCTGCTGCAGTACAGATTTTAGTAAATAAAGTATTATTTTCAGCAGCAATAAGCTGTAAAGCAGACAGCCAGAGAATATTATTCAGTTTAAAATGTACCTTGCCTTTCAGATACTTCATAGCAACCGCAGGCTCTTTAATAGTTAAATCAGCATTGCAGAAACTGATACGGTAACCAAAAGTATCGGCAATTTCGCAGTGCAGCTGCAGGTTGTCCTGTAAAGCCTCCGGCTCTTTCAATCCGTCTACGCATACAGCTGCCAACTTGATACCGTTACGCTGCAGCTCATTGGCAATCAGATAATGCTCCTGCGGAGTAAGTACCTTGCCGGGTTTAGATAAAGCAAGTTCAAAATCAATATCCCAGGGAGTATTTTTCAGATAGGAATTATAGATAAACTGTACATGCATAATAGCTTCGCCGTATTCCAGTACAATGCGACGCAGCTCCTTATCGGTAAAGCTTACAGAAGAAGTACCAACCTTAAATTCTGCATTTAAATAGGAAGCTTCCAGTGCACTGCGGAACTGATCGTTAAACTGATTATAACGGCTTTCTACCTGTTCATCCGTCAGTTTTTCAATCTCCAGATTAATCTTATCGCTGCAGTCAAATCCAATCATGCTGTAACCATATAAAAGAGCCTTAACTATTTCTTCCTCTGTGGTCAGCCCTGCCGCGTTGGCACCATAGCCTTCTTTGTAACCGGCTTCCAGTACACCCCAGGTAGCTGTATCAACTGCTTCCAGAAAATTACGCTGCAACAGAGTACTGTCAGCAGCACTGTAATCTGCCAGTACAGGTTTCAACTGACGTTTGGCAAACAAGTCTGCCACGTAAGCATCTGCCGCTCCTACCCAGTCGCTAAAACCTACGCTGGCACCTTTCGTACCACAGGCGCTGGGAGCAGCCCATTTGACAAAACGACGTACCACAGCAGCATTATTAGGATTAAGCTGCATGATATCCAGATGTGTACTGCCTTCATCAACACTTTTTTCCACAGCCCACATCTTACTTAGCGGTGAGTCTCCTGCCGTAATACATACAAGACGTCTACCTGCTTCTGTTTGTGCCAAACAGAGCCAGCCTCCGGGAATTTCACATAAAGATTTATTTATTACCTGCCCCACATGCTTTTCTGCAGCAGCACAGGCATTTGCTTGTTTTAAAGCCATTTTTCATCCTCCATCCATTTTATACACTATTACTATTATCTACAAAACAGGCGGCTTATGCAAGTACAAACTATCCTCTGCAGAAAAAACTTTTGTTTGCCCTTTATTTTAAGACATTTATCCACTATTTTTCTTTTATCCACAAAATCTGTACTTTTTTTATCGGTAATTTTATGTTTTTATCAACAATATTCACATACTTATCCACAAAAAAAGTGGATAACTTATTTTTTACTTGTTATTTTACACATATTTTAGGCACTTATACACAATACTTGCCAATATTTCTATTACTTATCAACATTTTATACACAGATTGTGGATAACTTTATATCTTTCCACGCATCTTTCCACAATACTAAATATTGATTTTCTTTCTTTTTAACAGTAAAAATTTGGATAAAAATCATCCTTTTAGGTACATGTCAAGTAGTAATTTCATTAATTATACATACTTGTCAATTCTTTCACCCTGTAAACAATTATAAATGCAGTAAACAAGCGGGTAAAATTTTCAGAAAATAAAAAAACACAGTCATTTTTTTATAAACTGTGTTTTTATCATTATACGTATATTTTATTTCAGCCTTATCTGCGACCAAGTAAAAAACAACAGACCCAGCCAAATACAGCCAAAAGACAGAAGATGAGTTACGGTAAAAGACTCACCATAAACAAATACTCCTAAAAATAAACTTATGGTTGGTGATAAATATTGCATAAAGCCTACAATCTTAAGGGGAAGTAACTTAGCGCAGCCCGTAAAAAGCAGTAAGGGCGTTGCCGTTACTGCACCTGCACCTATCAGCACCAGAATGGTCAGCCAGTTACCTGACTGGTAACTGCAGTTACCGGAAGTACTCAGATAGTACAGATACCCTAATGCCAGCGGCGTAATTAAAAGAGTTTCCAGCATTATACTTGTCAGCGCCGAAACAGGGATAATTTTTTTAAGCAGTGCATAAAAAGCAAAAGTTACTGCCAGCGATACAGATACCCAAGGCAAGCTGCCATTTTTCACCAGCATAATCACAATACCGACAACTGCACAAATAACTGCTGTCAGCTGCAATTTATCCAGTCGTTCACGCAGAAATATCATTCCAAACAGAACACTTACCAGAGGATTAATATAATAGCCCATACTTGTTTCTACAATTCGTCCTGCTTCTACTGCCCAGATAAAGATACCCCAATTAAAACTGATGGCAACAGCGGCCGCCAGCATAGCCGCAGCTGTTTTAACTGTACCAAATACGGAAGCAGTTTCTGACAGAAATACCTTCAGCTTACCGGTTGCAAGCAGCAGAAAAAAGACAAATACAGCCGACCAGATAAACCTGTTAGCTAAAATTTCTAATGCAGGTACCTCCTGCAAAAGTTTCCAGTAAACAGGCAAAATACCCCACAAACAATATGCACCTAATCCATATATAATACCCTGTCGATAATTTTTATCCATCTATAAACCTCCTGCTTCATCTCAAACGTTTTTGCAGTTCCTGCGGAATAGGTATAGCAAGGGCAACAGCGGCCGCAAGAACAGGCAACCAGGTAATCAGATGCATAACAAAAGGAAGCCCCCATGTATCAGCAAGAAAACCAAGTACCGTAACGCCAAAACCTCCCATACCTACACTAAAACCTATAGTCAGACCGGCGGCCATACCTACATTATTAGGCAGCATCGTCTGTGCTACTATAATCGTCGTAGCAAAAGACCCGATAATAGAAAATCCTGCCAATACTACTGCAGCCAAAACAGCAATTTCAGATTCGACAGCACTGATAAGCCAAATGGCCGGAATACTGCAGATAATAGAACCAACAATAATATTTCTTGCTCCCAATTTATCACTCAGCACTGCGCCAATATAAGTGCCTGCTACACCACCTAAAAGAAAACCTGAGACAAGCATACTGGCAAAAGCACTTTCACAACCACGAAACTTCATAAAAAACAGGGGCAGATATGTAGAAAGTCCGGTATGAATAGTAGAACGCAAAAAAATAAAAATCAGCAGCAAGCCAATGCCAAGATATGAGATTTCCAGACATTTACCGCTTGTCTTAGCCTTATTTTGCTGCAGATTATACTCATTATTTACTCTTACGTAATCTGGCATACATTTTACCATCAAGCCAAAAACAAACAACCCTGGTAACACAAAATAAGCGGTATTATGCAGCCCTCCCGTAAGATTTATTAAAAAAGCCATGGCCACAGAACCAAATGCCATACCGGCATTACCGCCCAGAGAAAAAAGTCCCATATTTTTTGCCTTACTTTCAGCAGTGCTTAAAAAGTTTACTGTCTTAGAGGCCTGTGGATGATAAGTAGCACTAGCAATACCGATGAAAATTACTGTTAAAAGCAAAAGTTCATAAGCGCTTACCCATCCTATCAGAGCAAAACCTGCTCCTGCCAGCGCTGCACAGTAAGGCAGAAGCTGGGGCATAGACTTTTTATCCGTCATATAGCCAAATACCGGCTGAATAACAGAAGAAGTAATATTCTGCGTAAGCACGATAGCTGCCAGCTGAGAATACGAAAGAGCAAAAAGCTCTTTAAGATGCGGCAATACGATAGGCAAAGCTCCGCCCTGTAAATCTGTGACAAGATGTCCCAGTACCAGTGCCATAACAGGCAGCATAGATTTATCTTTTACACTCATATTTATCACCATATAAAAATAATATACCAGTTATTTTACCACAAAATAACTAAAATACCTATGCTAAAAACTTGAGTTTATCAATACAAAAAAAGAACAGCACCTGTAAAACAGGTGCTGTTCTTCTTCCAACCGGCAGCTTTCTATCCTCCCAGGCCGCTTCCAGCCAAGTACTTTCGACGTTTAAGGGCTTAACTACTGTGTTCGGGATGGGAACAGGTGG
>CASDXO010000012.1 GCA_949285135.1 uncultured Phascolarctobacterium sp. | reverse complement strand
CGATCATAACTAACTAACTGGTCATAACTGTATTGGGAGTTATCATAATGAATGCCAAAAGTTACGCTATAACAATTAAATGTAAAATTTATAGGAAACATGATTTTTGAACTATCAGTCTTTGTATAATATCCCCATTGTAGAATTAGCCCGATATCCCATTTCACATAGCCATTTTGGGCAAGATTATAAGCAACAATCTTACCTTGACTGGATATAGCAGCAATAGCATTCGCAACAAATGCAGTAGTTGCAATCTGAGTAGTACTGGTACCCGCGGCCGCTGTAGGAGCTTTAGGCGTGCCCGTAAATGTCGGACTGGCAATTGCCGCTTTAAGAGCAAGATTAGCCGCAGTGGCATAATATGAAGCAGCCTGCCCATTCAATTTCAGAGCATTGGACGCAGTATCGGCCGTACCACCATTAGCTGGCAGCTGCTGAGGATACGCTTCTATAAGCTTCCATGTAACACCATTGTCGGTAACGGTACCGTTAACTAAAGACGGCCATGTAGGCTCACTGCTGCCAGATATACCGGCCTTCGTGCAGATAGCAATCGTATTAGCCGGCATTGATGGTGACTGGCAGGTATCGTTCAACACGTATTGCCTGTTCGGCTGCCAGAAGCTCTGCACCATCATAAATATAGTATCTGACCAGTTCTGGAACAGGTCTTGCATAACCTGATTAGTAGTGGCTGAAGGATTCGCTATACCGTTTTCTTTTGCATACTGTAATAATGCTTCCGTCAGCGTCATAAACGCTTTTATTGTAGCAATATCTGCCATCTATAAAACCTCCTTTACAAAGCCCTGCCATGTCACATCAACCATGGCTTCCATTGGCTGATTATTTATATCAAATAACTTAATAACGCACGGATTTCTGGTAAACTCAACACGCCCAATAATAGTCTGCTCAGTTCCCTGTACATCAACCCGCACTGCAGTCGTATAGTAGTGCGGTGTTTTTATTTCAAGCTCAATACCAGCTTCAGGAACCATGATATTTTCAAAATGTTCCTGCCTATCAGGAACATCAACGATAAATACCATGCTTTTGATAACAGTAGCTTCAGCAACGTTATCTGGAGCAGATACTTTTACCTGAACAGTGTCCCCTGCCTTGACCATTACCTTACCGGTATATGGCTTAAACAGAACGGTATCGTCAACCCAAAATGCCCAGTTTGCCTCTCCCTTCCAGAATGGAGCGTCAGGCTCTGTCCAGAATGGATTTTTACCTACAACGCGATACTCAACCGTTGCCGGACCTGTAATGTCATATTTAAGCCAGAATTGCCCGCTGGCAGGAACTTCTGCCTGGTAACTAAACTCAAATGCGCCATATCTTTCAGTCCAGAATGGAGCGTCAGGCTCTGTCCAGAATGGATCTTCGGGAGCTGTCCAAAAATAAACATTGGAACTGGATATCATATTCCCATTTGCATCAATGTAACCATTATTCAAGGTATGGCTCCACTGATCCGCACGGATATCTACTTTGTACAAGACATTCTCTTCGAGTGGGTCACCCAGATTAAGAACTGCATAAGCGACCTTTTCGCTGTATTGTCCGGCATTATCTACAGCTTTTATCATCACAGTATGAACGCCTTGCCTGAGAGCCTTAGTCTCAAACGGCTGCTCCGTCACAACACCGGTGTGAAGCTTCTGTGCAGTTCCCCAGTTGATGAGCGTCCCTTGGTTATACCTAAGCTCAAATCCTGCAATATCGTTAGGATTTGGGTATTCAAACTGCCACCAGAACCGGCGCAGGCCATTATATCCGTCAATGTCATAATCAAGAATCTGTATATTTGGCGGCAGCACGTCAACACCTGCTGCAACCGGGCCAACAATTGTTCCGCTGCTCTGCTTCAGCTTATAAACTGTTACTACTTTCACGTAGTATTCTGTGAATGCCTTAGTATCAAGCTCAAGCTCCATAGTCTGCGTGTTTTCGGTGAGTTTATAGCTG
Source organism: uncultured Phascolarctobacterium sp. (assembly GCA_949285135.1). Lineage (GTDB taxonomy): Bacteria > Bacillota > Negativicutes > Acidaminococcales > Acidaminococcaceae > URXU01. The sequence continues at coordinate 116,223 of CASDXO010000012.1, read as the reverse complement.
CGGCCGCCATTGTCAGATAGATATACCAGGAAGTAATCTGCTTTTGCTCCTTCAGGCAGCTGCCAAGACAAGAACATTTTGCAAAGATACTGGCCAGCTTGATTTTTATAAGCAATCTGAGTGGCCTGCAGGTTAATAACGTTCTGTGCTTCCGGCGCTTCGGCCAAAGAATAATCAGGCTGCGGAATATCGTAGTTTTCCTCGAATACACCCTCTGCATATTCAATTGCTGTGATAGTCCGTTCCAGATCCTGGCTTCTCGTTATTGAAGTAACGATAAACGGCTTGCTGGTAGCGTCAATCTTTCCCAGTACAAACAAATCATCCGGCTGCGGCGGATCTGTTTCATCAAACATACTTGCAATAGATATAAAAACATTATTCCACTGCCCACTAATTGACTGTACCGGCAAAGTGTATATCTTATCTGTAACGCTGCTGCGATACTGCAGCGCCCATTCGACATTATCCATAATCTCTTCCGGATCAAGACCAACAAGCAAAGTATTGTTACCGTCAACACGGACAATCCTTCCGGACAATGCCCATTGCGGTACGTCATGAGCGACGAGTATCTGGTCTCCGACCATGCAGCCTATTGAATCTACATCAGCCTTGAAGCTAATCGTTTTTAGCAGCAAATTGTTGCATTTCAGCTGATATTTACCTTCACGATACGCCTGTTCATAACTGGTAATACCGTTCATCTGAATCTGCGTAGGGTTCTGAACAATGTCTGCCGTGTCATAATCATCACCATAAATCGTGATGGTATCACGTTCATAATCTTTGGCTGCGTTATTGAACGTAAGCTCTACAGCATTCGCTCTATCCTGAGTACCCAAATACTGCAGTTGGAAACTGCCAGCCTTAATGTTACCCATATTAAACAGCTGTACCGGCTGCGAACTGTGGTCATAATAACAGCCGAACTTAGTACCATAACGCACTATTTTGCCACGGCCAACAGGAGCAATATCCTTATTGACAAGTTCCCAGCAATCGCCCGCGGAAGTTACTTCCAGGTTAATCTTAAGGTTCATAGTGTCGCAGTTTTCGGCCCATGCTTTGAACTGATCGTACAGCATGAGTTCTGCCGGAACGCCACGAACATCAAACACCATAGCGCCGGTATTAATATCGGCAAGCTGCCTGCAGCCATGCAGGAAGTCATATGCTGCCCATGCCGGATTATCTGCAGGCTGCTCTTCATAAACAGCTGACAACGGGTTCCACACCCATACATTTTTACGGCTTTTTATATAAGACAGCGACGGAGTACTTCCGGACAGCTGGCTTGTGGCCAGTGCCTTAATACCTAAAAGCGCGATATTGGGATAAATGAAATCGTCGTACACAATCGTCGATAACCCCGTCCAGTAGGTTTTTACGCCGGCACGGGTATTACTTACTGTATGGCTTCTGGCAGTAACAGTCACACGCACCTTGTACTTGCCCTGCGGCAGATTGTCAATGCGGAACTGCCTGCGTACAGCAGAAGTCTGCGCTGCACTTATGCGGCCATTTTGATATACCTCCAGCGTTGTACTGTAGCCGCTGCCCTTCGCCTGCAATGTTTCTTTCTGAAAGCGGAAAAAGCCAATATCAAGATTGCCTTTATCGCCCGGCGAAAAATACCCCGTGAAAGTTCGATAACCTTTGAATATTCCAGCTTTGTGTTTGCTTTGGCTACGGATAGTAACTATATAATCCTTGTAAGTAGGATTTGGTTGCCGGTTACCATCTTCATCAGTATAGTATTGCGAAGTATCGATACTAATAGACACTGTGTATTTATCAAGGTCGTTTGTTGTGGCATTCACAACTATAGCACCCAGCGGATTTTCCTTAACGTCCGGCGTACCGGTGGTAATCTTGTACCATTGTTTTTGATCGTCCGGCACTGAATCATCATCAATGGCACATTCGGCTTTTACATCTACCCATGCCGTATCTAAGCCGCCGTCGTTATTCGCGTAATACAGACCCTGTGAGCATTCGATATCCACAATCAAGCCTTCTGCAGCATTACCATCAGCTATATCAGTGCGGTAAGCATTATCATCAAGTTCATAGCCCAAGGACTTAGTTTGAATTGTATCGTTGAAATTGTTGATAATATCCTGGTTATTCGTGCCAGGACGAATATCAACAGTAACTCCCTCATAATTCTCCACCGGGTTATTGTTGATTTTTATATCTGTAATTTCCAGCGGCCCTTCCCCAGCAGCAACAAGCCAGTTCAGGTACTGGTCGTCCTGGTCATTTGTAACAAACTTCACGATACTTTGACCTGCAGACTTTACGGTTCCATAGGTTAAAGCTATTGCATTTCCCTGTCCTTCCATGGTCTGAACGCCATCCCAACCATATGTCGGGTCACTTTCAGCATATTTGGGGCTATCTACTTTAGGTCCAAGCTTAGCTACAAGCTGGCCACCCAGAAACATTACTGCTGCAGCACCAACATAAGACAAAAGGCCCCATGAACCCATGGCCGCAGCACCGGCGCCAATGAATGAGCCTCCAGCCAACACTGAACCAACGCCAACGGCCACAACGGACAATGCAATGGATGCAATGAGTGCCAGCGGATTTTTACTGCCGCCCTTTTGCACGGCAGGCATGACCATAACAAAAGAATTATCCGGAACGATTTCTTCCAACACAGACTGAGCTTGAGTAATATCAGGAACGGTTCGGCCGTTGATCTGCAGCCACGCTTTACCGTCCGGAACATCTTTTAAGAATTCATCAACATAGAAAGCTAACGGTCGACCGGTAACTTCTGAAATCTTTACTACTCTGCCGGCTGCAGGCTTAAATGGATTTTTTATAAAAATTACCTTGACCAATCAGCTCACCTCACAAATTTATAAATACCTTCGATTTGTTTTTTCCACATGATAGAGTCAATACGATCAACACAGCAGCCGATCCGTTCGCGGGTATGAATGAACTTCCCGTTCCCCAGATATACTCCGGTGTGATTAACTACTCCGGGCGGCGAATTAAACCTCAATGCGATCAGCGCCGGTACCGGAATATCCTCACCGTGTTTATAGTCAATTTCTTGCCAGCGCGGACCGGATACAGCTTTACGCAGGATCTTATTGATGTACTCTTTGTCCTCTGCGTCGCACCAATATTCGCCAATATCCTCGTAGCCAAAACGCCGGTACACTTCTTTCACTAAGCCGTAACAGTCAAGTCCAGTCTTAATATCGCGACCAAGATTTTTAAATGGAACGCCGATTAAATCGGTATAGTTAATAGTTTTATGCATATAAACCTCCCTGCGGAATGCCGGGGAATCCACCAAAACGCTTTGAATTATTGCGCTCACGGCAGTCAGAAAGAGTGTGATTGCACGTTGCCAGGTCTGATATGCAGCCGCATTCCACGCCTTTATATTTAAACGGGCATGTATTTTTTATATAACGATTAAACGGTCGTCGTACCCTGCTTGGATAAGCATTACCAAGTTTGAACTGAATAGCCTGTTCTGTAACCATGGTATTAGTCACAGAATAATACTCCTCAGCCTCCGGCTCCGGATTATCCAGCGCCGTAGATAGTACAACGCGGATGATGACTTTCGCTCCAGTACCGCCACCGCCAGACTGGATGTAATACTCAATATCACGCGAGGTGTTATCGACATTAACCGTCAGTTCTGGCAGCGAGCCTTGATTATCTTCCTTAGCCTCGCCCAAGCTAAAACCATAGGCCAGCCAGGTTTTCCCGCCCCAGACAATGTTTTCGTTATTCCTGACTAAACATATTGGGTCAGGGTCATTCGGCAGCTTTATTTCAAGCAGCATCAGCCATGCTGTATCGCTTGCCAGTTTATTTTTGGCCAGAATTCCGGCCAAAGATAATTGCCTCATACGCTACACCTCCTGCAGCGTTATCGATACAGTCCAATAGCGGAGCAATATCGCTCTGAAATTTGGCGGTTTAGTAAACCGCACCACATAGCTTTTACTACTCGTCGGATGCGTCCAGTTAAACGATAAGGCACCGTTTTTCGTTGTATTCCGATAGAAGTCTTCCAAAATCTGTTTCATTTCTTCAGGCATATGGTTCCAAGTTACCTCAAATGTAAACCGTATCCTGGTAAATTTCGGCCGTGTCTGAACACTTCCGTCTTCTGCAGATGAACGAAGCACAGCATCTTCCGGGGTTTCCGTGAGCGGATAATCTGGAGGATTAAGCTCTGGAAAATTAATTGTAGCAGGCATAACCTCACCCCCCTCCTAATAATTACCAGCAAGAGCTTTTACAGCATCCTGCATTCCGTTTTTATTAGTTCTAAGCGCATCAAGCACAATGCCTACGATTAACCCTTCACCGTCAAAACTTGCATTGGCAGAAGTAGCTTCAACCTTTTCTCCAGATCTGTTCTCGATTACGACTTTGACATTAGTAGGATTATCTTTCCCGCCTAAAGCTGCAGCAGTCTGTTCAGCCGTATAAACTCTGCCAGGATTAGTAAAGTTCACCAGTTCCGGCCCTTCTTCACCAACCAAAGACCAACCGGATGCTATACCGCCATTAGCATGTGCCATATAGCCTACGTTCCAGGATGGGTCAGAGCTAAATGCTATACCGCCGCCCCCGCTAAAGCCAAAAGCACCCATAACCGCCTTCATAACAAGACCCTGCATGATAACCTTCATCATAGTGTTCATGATGGAGTTGGCGAGATCGTTATACAGGTCTTTACAGCGTTCCGAGAATGACTTCTGTTCCGTCAGCATATTCTGGCCAAAGTTAGCAATAGTACTGGTGATGTCATCCCAGCCATCTTCAAGAGTGGCCAACTGGTCAAACTGGGTATCACGCACATGAGCAAGTACAGAATCCCAACTTGCCTGCCAATCTGTAGCTTGGGCTTGTTGGATTGCCTGAATAGTAGCTGCATATTCCTGCTCCAGCTGCAGCCGCTGCTCAAGTGTCAGCCGCTGAGTAGATAACATCTCCTGCAGCTGAGCCTTGTAGGAATTTAATTCAGCCAGCCGTTGTTCATCAGCCTGCTGCGCAGACAGCAGATTTGCTTCCTGCCGGGCGTCAATATAATCCATCTCAAGCTGATGCTTATCCAGAACTTCTTGCCGTTTAATACGGATGATTTCCTGGCTTTGGAATTCTTGAAGCCGAGCTGCTGCACCTGAAGTATCAACACCGGCCAAAGCAGCTTTATCAATTTTGCTCTGCATTTTCTGCAACTCTTCGTCCAGTTTGGCCATATTGATATCAAACTGACTGCCGGTAACTTCCAAAATTTTGCGATCAAGCTCGGCCATCAGGTCATTCATGGCGCGCTCATTTTTCTCAAATTCCTTTTTTGCTTTTTCTGCAGCACGTTCTGCAGCAGACTTTTTCGTGCTGGCTTCTGGCACTTTAGGAAATTTTTGCTCTAAATTATCAGCCTGCTCAGAAGCAGCACGCACCGCTGCAGCCTGCTTGTCCGCCTGCCGACGACGCTGCATTTCCTGCGCAGTATGGTCAGCTTCCCAACCTGGTCCTTTTTTTATGGTCACATTGCCCAGCTCATCATATTCGAACTCGCCGCCAGCCTCAGCATGCTTGTATTTCTCGTAAGCACCGTAGCCGATAGCAGCAACACCGGCAGCAACAAGTCCTAAACCACCCATAGAAGTAAGCTTCAATGTCTTGATGGCTTCTGTCAGAGAAACTACAGAACTAAGCAAGATACCTGCTTCGATAGCAGCCTGCCCCATTTCATTAGTCCAGCTGTTTGTATCATCTGACACCATAGAAGTGAGCATTCCTATGGTAGTAAGACCGCTGCCTAACGCCAAAGTTTTGGTATACAGTGCATTGGTAGCCTGTGCCTGTTTCTGAGCAGCCTGAGCGGCAAGCAGGTGTTTCTCCTGCGCATTTAAGACTGCTGTGGCCAGTTCGTTCTGCCCTTTGGCCGCTAATTTAGCCGCCTGATATTGCAGTTTGCCTGCCTGTTCAGCAGATAACCCTAACTTCTGATATTTTGCTGCAGCATTCTCAAGTGCCGTGGCCAAAGTAGCATTTCCGCTTTCGTTTAATTTAGCTATGGCTTTGTTGATGCTTTCAGTCTGCTTTAGAGCAGCCTGTTTTTTGTTTTCAGCAATAACAATTGCCTGAGCCGCATTATTTGCAGACAAGATCTCCTGCTCTGCTGCAGCCATGGTTTTGGCTTTGATGTTATCGAGATAACTGCCTATCTTTGAGAAAACATCTATAGACTTCCAAGCGGCAAAACCAAAGGCAATCTTGTCAACGTTATCCATGGCAAAAGCAAGACCGCTGCCAAAAATTTGGATGGCAGGATTTAAAACGTTACCGGCTACACCGGCTATATTCTCAAATCCTTGCCACATGTTGGCTACGTGTTCGGATGCCATCTTAATGTTGGCCACAAATTCCTGATTAATACCAGTATCAGGAGAGATAACTTGCGAATTTATTGCCTGCAAGAAGTCTTTATACTCATTCATGACTGGCTCAAGCCCTACGGCCAAAGAACGAGTCAAACCTTCCTGCAGCTGCTCCTGCATACCTGTTAAAGTCTGAGGAGTAGCCAGAGCCGCTTGCTCGAATCCCTGCAGCCTCTTCATCAGGAAACTGTACAGGCCTTCGGCGCTTGCCTTTGCCGCCTTAATATCGCTATCTTTCAAGCCTAAAGCTGTGGCCAGCGTAGAGCTTGCCGGCTGTATGCCACCTTGAACCAGGTCTCGAAGCTCCTGCACCAGCTGAGTTTTATTCAGGCCTAAAGACTTGACTGCATTAACGCCAACGGTAGTCAGCTTCTGGATCTGTTCAATATTCATACCGGCACCCAAACCCGGACCTAAAAGCGCACGGAATGTTGTGATTAACTCTTCCGATGTAGCTGCAGTTTTTAATGCATCGTCGTTTAATTTATTAATTATGCCCTGCGAAATATTAAGAGCATCATTCCACTTCAATGTCTCACCATTCAAGGTAGTCATTGAAGTAAGAATACCAGCCATACCTATGGCATTGGTCTCCATAGATTTGTAAAAGCCAGCACCTTGGCTGAATATCTCGCCAATCTTATCGGTAAGGCTGTAGATGCCGGTAGCGCCGGCAGCAATACCAGCACCTATGGCTGCATAATCTTTAAGTGATTTGCTTAAATTATTGGCAGCGGTATTGGTACTGTTAAGCTGTCCCTGAATGCCGCGTAGAGGTCCGCTCATGGCATCAGTAAGCGTTATTTTTACCCTTGTTTCCGTAACTTTGCTCATGGCTTATCCTCCTTTTTATTCGCAAATTTAACAAAGATTTTTTCTACTGCCTGCAGCTTATTCAGCTCTAACGGATGAACAGATAATCTGGCCATGCGCAAAACACTCTCTACAGCTGGCCAGTCATATCCTGTGCACACCAATCTGCCGAAGCAACCAACATACTTCAAGCAATTTGCAATCCTATACATCAAGCAGACCGTCGTTGAATTACCTGGCAGAATATCCGGACAGCGGTATTCACATTCCTGGCAATTTAATTCCGGATTTATTTTTCGGCAGTCTCTGCAATACCCGGCTCGTTCGTACTGCCAGCGGACGAGGGCTTCAAGTTTTTTATTTCATCTTCACGAATAGAATTTGATAAATCCATAACGCGGTGAAAGATTGCTGTAGCTTCAGCCGGTGTAAGCTCCGGAAAAACTTTCGGATACATCATTTCCACAACAAAGCCAATCATTGTTTCACCAATTTTACGCGGGTTATCTTTTTCTTGGACTACTTCGATACGTTTATCCTCAAATTTACAATGCTCTTCCCAAGTCATGGCCCTGACTTCAAGAATATATTCCTTTTCGCTCATTTAAGCTGCCTCCTTATTCAAATTCTGCCGGATTATAGGTTTTATACTGATTTTTCAGTGTAAATACCACAGCAGAATTGTCTTCGTTATCTTTGTAGAACGCATTAAAGCTCAAAGACTGCTTGATGCCGGACGGCCCATCAATGCCCGGAGAAGTTCTTGCAAATTTAACTTCCGGGAGTTTGATGCTCAAGGAATAATCGGTATTCATCTCCAACACTAATTCCATAGAGGTTTCAGCGGATTCCGCTGCCATGGTCAGATAAGTTGCATCAGCAAAAAACGCTTCCAGAGTACCGCTGATTGTAACCAGACCTTCACATATTGCCTCTCTGAAACCTTTCTGCCCAATGGTATAGGTATCACCGTCAAGGCCGGTATCGATATCCAGCGTAAAAGTCAGACATTTCCCTGCAGGAGTGCCGCCAATTTTCAACGTTGCCTGGAAATTATTGCTACGGTCAAGAGTTGGTTCGACAAGGCTGGTAGCCATGGACGCCTGTTTGATTTCTTCTTTAGCACCCATGATGCTGACAGTGGATGTCAGCTCTCCGTCACCACCTACAGATAAACTGAGCTTGCTGACCTTGCAGCCATGCTGTTGAATGTACTGAGTAATACCAGGGAATGCTTTTTCGAGGGTAAAAGACGGTTGATCATCTTTAATTTTGAAAACGTGAGAATATTTACCACCAGTTAAATCTTGTGTTTCAGGGAATCCTAACAAGGCTGCCAGCCAAAAGCCAAACGCAGTATAATCCACCGGAACTGTAATATCTCCTGAAACATCATTGTTTCCAAGGATAGGTTCAACCGGGTCACGGCGGCCGCGAATAGTAGACGGATTCGTAGAATTCTGCGAGCTGGCCACATTGTTTGCATTAAACGGCATATTAATGCTTTTAGTAGCCGCGTCATCAGGCAATACACCGTAGCTGCCTGTCTCAAAGCAAATATTTGTCTTGGTTTTGCTGCCTACACCCCACGGACAGCCGTGAAGCTGTAATTTTATTTCATGCATAATAAGCTCTCCTTTCTAAAATTCAAATTTTTCACCCATAGCGAGTTCCATTTGCCATACTGCAGCAATGGCCCCCATCCAATGGGTTGGAGAATTCCCAACTCGGCCAAAAATAGTTGTTTCGACCTTATCGGGAGGATTACAACTATTCGGTTTCTTATATGTGTTCAATGCGTTCTGAATCAGCGTCATAAGTTCAGAAAGTCTTTGCGCACCGGTAAGAACTATAGTTCCGTTTTCATTATCTGCAGCATCATTTTCTGCAGAACTAATCCCGATGCAGAAGTAAACTTCATACTGTGCCATTTTAGAGGTGGCGCCTTCGTTTTTAGATAATGCATTCAGAAAAACATATGGCGTGTAGTTTTCACCAGGAATGGACGCTTCATCAGCGCCGACAATTACAGTGATTTTTTTACCAAAATGTTTTTCGCAATAATCAATCACGTCCGGATCAGTAGCAATGCAATCTGAAAGTTTAACGCCAACGGATACCAGGTCCTCATTTTGTAGATAATTAACCATCAACCAAACACCTCATACTTTCTGCCCTTACCGGCTGATTTTACGAACCCACCGTTATTGATATACTCACCAACACGCTGCGACACAAACGCTCCAATTTTTGGCTGCACCAGCTCCATTGCCGGTTCAAACAATGGACGTGCCGGCACGTTGATATGAGTAGTGCTGCCTTTGAGCGGAACACCGCGTTGACCAAAAAACCTACGTAAAAATGGAGTAACAGTTCGGCTTATACCTTCTTCCTGAATTCTGCCTTCCATTGCCGCTGTAGCTGATGTCCAGCCGATCATCACGGCACCCTCATAATATTGATATCCAATAGCATTTCTCAGTTTCCCCAGCCATTGCCGCGGCGCTTGTGCATCCAGTTTCCGGCGAATCTTTAACGGTGTACGTTTCGGCCAGCGAGAAGTAACGCGGCTATCTCTTGATAATGCTTTAATTTCACGCTGCGCGTACCAGCCTAAGCTTTTGGTAAGGCTGCGGATAAACCGGGGATTTTGCTGCAGCCAGCTGCGGATGAACGGAGTAATCTCATCTCTGACATCAACAGTAATCATCTACCAAAGTACCCCCTTTCAGCAGTGGTAACTTTAACAGTTACTGTCCCGGACATGGAGTCCAGCAATTCGATACCGGCAACATTGTATTTTTGGCCATTATAGACAATCTGATCTTGTCTTTTAGGTTCCGGAACATCTGCTACCGATAAAGTAAAAAACCCGCTGCCGCTGATAACTGTAGTGCCGGTTCGTTTCATAATGCCGGGTGAATTACTAACCTCATTTTCACCAATTTCTACCATGGCCAGAATTTTTTGGCCATTATAAAGTATTTCCTCGGTAAAAATATCAGTATGCATCAGGGCATCCTGGACGATATTTTTCACAAAATTATTCATAAAATCACCTGCATTTCAGTAAAAAATGCTGTTTTTGGGTATAAAAAATAGGGGTAGACATAAACCACCCCTATTTTGTTTTTCTTAAATCAGCCTGCAGCGCCAGCAGCCGGTTCTGTACCTACATTGATGTTTACATAAACTGTAGCTCCAGACGTTGCGGGAGCAGCAGTCCATGCAACCCCAATTAAGGTATTGCTGCCTTTAGTAGCAGACACCTTGCCGTCAGATTTGAGATATACCAGAGCTCCTTGGTCAATCTTTGCCCCGTCGGTAGCGAACTCAAAAACACCAGTTACGGTCAGCGCAATTTCTTTATTTTCTACGCCGCCAACTTCTGCAACGCCAACCATACCGCTGGCCAGTTTGATGACATCGCCGCAAGCTACGGCTGCCGTACATACATAGTCGATTTTATCGCCTTTGCAACGAAAAATAGCTTGTTCATTAGCCATAAATTACCCCTCCTTATTTACCTGCATTTTTAACGTAACCCAAAGTGCTGAGCATGGTCACGCCAAAGTCAAAATAGCTTCTGTATTTCCAGCCCAAAGTTTCAAAAGCAACCTGGCTTTCAATAATAGGAGTTTTATTACCATTCAGGAAGTCAACACGAACACCTTCGCCGTCAACAGGCTCGCCCATCAAATACCATGCGTCAGAATCGGCTGCATCTAATTCAGGGTCACTGATTAAAGTAAGCGCTCCCTGATAGATATTTTTTACACCGCTGTTTTGTGCTTCAGGATCTGCAGTAGATGCCAAGAACTGAGCTGCAACAGCTTCCTGTGCTACAGGAACAACTAAAAACTTCGGACGGATACGCAAAGATTCTTTTGTGGTCGGGTCTTTACGCAGGCGCAATAACTTCATGGCTTCAGCTAAAGTAGAAGTACTGATAGTACCACCGGTTCCCAAATTTATCTTAGTAGTATAAGTACCTCCAGCAAGAGCTGCATAAGCAAGTCTGTTAATCAAAAGCGGATATTTTCTGCCCAACATATAAGGGATTTTAGTCAGAACATCCTTATCATCATTGATGAACATCTGGCGGGTATAGCTGTAGGAGCGTCCATAAGTATCAATCTTGAAGGATACTTTGCCTTCTTTCAGAATTGCATTGGTAAATTCGCCATTTTCCGGAATTTTCTTCGATTCTTCATCCATACCAAAACGAATAGATTTACGTTCTCTGAAATCTGGTACGCTGCCGATAAATGCCCATTTGTCATAGGTTGCGTCAGCAGCCTGATAACCTGCCAGAATGCTTACTTTAGTAATATCTGCAAACAGATCAGGTAACAAACCTGTAGACATGCTACGTTTGAACAGCTCTTCAGGAGCCATTCCCATAACATTACGTTCACCACGGCCCAGCAACATATCCTGAGCAATATTCATCATGCTCATGTGCCGAATTTTATCAGCGCCACTTACAGGATTAGCTACGTCAATACCGCTACGCAGCAAGAAGCCGTCGCGATATAATTCGCGTTTTTTATCTACAGCATCTTGACTTACCTGCAGACTACCGGCAGTCGGAGAGGGAGCATTTCGTTTACATAAAATGTCGAGTATATCACGGTTAACCTGTTCAACAGAAGTGCCGTCATGAAGCCATGCGTCACGTCTCTCATCTTCAATGCTGAACTGACGGCACAGATTATTGATCTGCGCAGAGCGTTCGCGTTCAGCAGCAACAGCCGCTGCGCGTTCTGCTTCTACATCAGGCGCATTAGCAGCTGTTGCCGGAACCGAAACCGGAGCAGCTGCTCTTTGTTGATTGTCTTGTTGTTTTTGTTTTTTATCATCGTCACCCATTGCATTTCCTCCATTCTCGGATCTTAATCCATCATCAAAATAATCTTCAATCGCTAAGCTACGTCCTACGCCTACAGCGGTATCAGCAGGAATTGACACGATGCTTATTTCAAAGACTTCCCAGCGTTCTGCAATCCATGCCGGTCCCTGAATACCATCAGCAGAGGTTTCACCGCGCTTAATTATGCGCCATTCCGCAACACGATAGCCAACAGAAACACCTCTAAGACTACCGCTTTCAACCTTTGACATAATACGCTGGCTTGCTTCGTCTTCATCAAACTGAATTTCAGCGTATGCTTTGCCATTTTCTACCCATAATTTTGTGGGCTTACCGATAACATCATTACGGTTATGGTTAAAAAGAACCGGCATAATACTATTGTCAAAGCGAGCAGTGTCCATAGCTTCAGCAGTACATCGTAAAATCTCAGAGTCACCCCATGGGTCAATTACTGGAGTTTCGCTGGCGAAACTCAACGTTGCTGTACGGTTCTCTTTGTTAAAATTATTAAGCGTTGCTGCTCTTTGACGCGGAATTGCCTGCCGCTGCTGAATTGTTAGAGTTTTTATTCCCTTTTGCGCTGCCATTAACTGCATTATCCCCTTTCTGCCCTAACGTTAAATTTCCAAGGGCTTCATTTTCTTTTAAAATCTGTTCGATAACCTCTTCATAATCTCTGCCCGTTTTTGCACAATATTCATGAAGTGTCATCTGATAGCTTGCAAGCAATATCTGATTAGCCAAAGCTTCCTTGTACGGATCTATCCATGGCATAGACTGTCCTACAAATTGATGTTTTAAATAAACTCCTGGATTTTTCCAAAAATCCCTTGGCAAATTTTCTGCAGGTATAAACCCACTAAGAATTGCTGATTTTATAACCTGTTCAAAAACATCATCAAGGAAGTGCTCGATCAAAAACTGCTGCTCAGTACTAAACACCTTCCAGTCTTCCAGTAAATTCTGCCTTGCAGAAGAATAATTGACCTGGCTGACATCTCTTGTTACCTGCTCATAGCTTAACCCTTGGCCAGAAGATATCTGCCTCATCATAGACAAATTGAAATTGTTAAGTTCTGATGTTTGACCGGACGGAACAAGGCTTTCAACCTTTTCACCTGGGTTTAATTTTTTAATACTTCCCGGATCAATCCTTGTACCTACATCAGTTCCTTTTCCAGAACCACTACCAGCCACAGAACCACTGCGACCGATAACCCCACTGGACGAATAATCATCACTGGTTATAAATATCGCAACTGCTGCAGTAATTTTCTGTGCAAAAATAACAGCCTGAAAGAACTCGTCAAGATCATTTATCTTATCAATTGTCCGCGCAAATCGTGTAATTTCACGAACCTGCGATGGTCTGATCTTCTCGAAAAGATAATACACTCTGTCTGCTGAAATCCTTTCACTTTCAACCTGCACCAGTGACTGCCAATCATATTGCTTCAGGTAATAAGATAAATGTTTACCGTGCTTATTGACCTCTATCCCGTCAACAATAAGATTTCCTTGCGGAGATTTCAGCTGCCCAAAAGCGTCAATATCATCAACTTCTCTAAGCTGCACCTGGAAAGGTATTTTGGCGTCTTTATCATAGGTTTTGACAAGGAGAATGCCGCCATCAACAAGCTTTCGCCGCACAATCATCGTTAAAACCTCTGTAAGCGAATACTGACCAGTTACATCACAGTTCTTCGGTTTGCACCATTCACGCCAAACAGACTCCAATAAACTGTTCCACTCGGCATTATCGGTCTTTACCTGTAAGTTAAATCCTTTACCTACAACATTACGAAGATAAGCATTTAAAACACTGTTTACTATCTCGCTGTTTCGCTCAAGATAACGGGCTTTGTTCCTCAAAAATGACCTGCTGCGCCTGTTAATTTCTTCAGCTCTGCCGTCTGCAGGAATCCAGTTAGCACTATTACGCCATGGAGCTGCAGCATCATATTCCTGAGATAATCTCAGTCTAAATCGAGCAGCTTTTCTTGCCAGAGCAGCCGCAGGACTAAAAAAGCCTATAAAATTATCAAGACGCTCCCCCCAAGTGGGGTTTCTCTGGTTGTTTTCCATGCCTTAAAATCTCCTCTTTCCCATGAAATACACTGGTGTAGCAAAGCTGTCCATCCTATTCATTGACTGAGCTTCTGCAATCTGACGTTCTAAATCGGCTTTTTCCTGCCGTAATGCATTCAGATCAGCAAGTTTCACACGTCCATTTCTGCTCTGAATTTCCTGTCCTCCGAGTTTTATTTTTGAAATAGCCTCATTGGTTTCTTGTAACTGCTGCTTTAATTCCTCAATAGATGCCACATTTTCACCACCTTATATAGAAAAATTAGGTTTCGGTATTTCATTACCGCTATCTGACTCTGTCAACGGCATATCTACAAAATTATCATCCTGTAATAATCTCATATGCATGAGATCAGCTACAGCAAAGCTATATACTGAGCAGTCCCACCAGTGATTCTGCTTTGCAGATGTTTTTTTCTGCCAAGTTTCAACCTGTCTGCCGCCTTTATTTTCCATGACCTTATGCTCAGATGTAATCTGCTCTGCATACTCTTTGTCACAGTCTGCATTAAGCATCCAACTTCCACGGCCAATAGGTATTTTCAACCGGTGGGCAATTTCATTCTTGTATGCATCAGTATTAATAGTCCAAAGCTGCAGCGGCTGTTTGTTGATTTTATCCTTGCGTTCGATATTAGACGGTTTTGCCCGCCCAGCCATAGGGAATGCGGAACCTTTAACTGGTATTGCAATGTTTTTTCTGCTTTCGCAATAGTCATAGACTTCTTCCGTTCGGTAGCCGGTATCTACAGCATATGCCCCAACCTGCAGTGTAGGTTTTCCTGAAGCATCGGGGAAAACAGTATCCATGATTTCGTCTAAATCTTCCCAAGTTAAGCACCGACCATACGCAATACGCTGGCTTGTAACACCAGCACCCCAAGCATCTATCTGCCAATACAGATATCCTTGCTGTACGTCAACACCGCCTGTAAGCATCTGTGCCCAGTCAGGTACAATACCCATCGGGCAATCAGTTCTATGCTGCAGTACAACATCAACATCAAGTACTGCAGACTTGCTTTCCCAAGGTTCCCCCAGCCACGAATTAACAAAATTCATAAGTTTAAGTGGGTCATCTTTACTCTTCATGAATTCAGCTGCCATTTGGCCAAATGTTACCCACGGACTATATAAAGAATTAAGTTTAAAAGCCACATCTTTAGGCTTGCCTTTGACCTCGTTTAAGGGTACCCAGCGTCCTTTTTCCAGCATATCAGGCTTGTATTGGTCAGTTATATGGCCACCGCAACTGCGGCACTCATAATATGTGTTGTACTGAATTTCAGTAATGTCCTGAGAAGAATCGAATTTCACGTTATTCCATTCAAGCGGCTGATAATATCCACAAAATGGGCACGGCACCTGAAATTCATGCCGGACATCTGCACTTTCATATAGCTGCCAAATGTTACCAGTCTTATATGTTGGTGTAGAAAAGAAAAATAACTTACGTTTTCCCGGCGGCCAGTTTTTGGTTCTTTCCTCTGCCAGTTTAAGAGGTGATGACTCCTTGCCTGCTTGCCTTGGATATTTATCGATCTCATCCAAGATGATAACCGGCACAGACCAGCTGGCAAGTTTTGCAGCACTTGCCGCATTACCAAACTTACAAAAACCACCATTATACCTTAAAAGCAAATCCTTACTGTCTTCGTAATACTTGCCGTTAAAGCACTCATTAGTGCGTAAAACTTTCTGCAGCCTTTCATTTGAGAAATCTTTCATGACATCTTCATCAGGAAGAACATATAAGATACGACAAGGCTGTTGATCTATGATATATCCGACAATATTTATACCTGCTTCAGTACCACCAACCTGCGTTGGCTTTAGGAATATAACCTTTTCAATGCTATCCACATTGAAGCAGTCCATGATTTTACCCAAATAAGGAACAATAGACGTTCTCCAAGGGCCGGGCCTTGAAGTTTCTTCGGAGGACATATAGCGATATCTATCAGCCCACTCGCTAACCTTGATGCGTTCCGGTGGCACAAATATTTTTAGGCTCTTTTTAATAACGTTTTCGAGGGCGTCCAGCTGATTTTTTAGCAGACTGTCCGGCAATATATCTGAAGCTTCCTGTATCTGCGATATTTTTAAGTGCTTCTCTGACATAAATTTGAATCATCCTCCTTGCCTGTGGCGCAAGTTCCGGGTATTGGGTATAAGTTTCAGACATAATATAATCACCTATCGATAAAACAGAGGTTCTTATTTCACTGAACAATTCACCCAGTCGTTCCTCCACAAGACTCAGCGGTATAAGCTCACCATTTTTCAGTCGCAGTTCTGCTTCTGCCATAGCTGCCTTAGCCTGTTTAAGTCGAGTATCGGCTTCAAGCTTAGCTGCCATACCGTCAGTACCTCCCTGAACGCCAATTTCGCGACCGCGCCACCTAATTACTGCAGCTATGTCATACCATCCACGCTTCTCTTTTGGACATCCTTGTCTCTCCCAAACACCAACTGTTTTGGTACTTACGCT
Organism: uncultured Phascolarctobacterium sp.; assembly: GCA_949285135.1. Lineage (GTDB taxonomy): Bacteria > Bacillota > Negativicutes > Acidaminococcales > Acidaminococcaceae > URXU01. Next base: position 99,515 of record CASDXO010000012.1, on the reverse strand, counting down.
CATAATTTCAGCTAATTTTGAGGTACTCAGCAGTATACGCCCATCATCAGATACCTGCAGAAACTTATTACGGACTGCCGGTTCACAATCTTTACCATGATTCACTAACTTGGCATATGCTAATGCAGCCTGAGGATCTGGTTTAGACGAAGATATTTTCTTACGAGCAACTGGCACGCCAGAACTGCTTTTCGATACGATAGTTTCTTCCTGTCTAATACCGCCCAAAGCACTATTCACAAGCGCAGATTTTATTTCAGATAGCTTTTTTTCATCTTCGAGGGTGTTTATATTCGTTTTGTTTTTTGTCATTTTATAAGCTAATTTCCACCCCTTTTCAGAAAATTTTTATAGTAGACTGAACGCGGGGTGCCCGACCATCGTTGACCACCCCACCCCAGGAAGGACCCGCGCCCAATATCGGGACACGTATCGTCCAGCAAGCGTCATCTGCTGTACTTTTATTGTCCCACGCCAGAATGCCCAAAACCATAGCTAAAAGTGCCAATTGTGCCAACTTTGTGCCAACTTTCACGAAAAACAAAAAAAGACTGGAGTTATTCTCCAGTCTTTAACCTCAAGAATGTATGTATTATTTTTTAAAGGATATATTCATAACCAGTCATTCTTTTCAATTCTTGAATAAGATTTGTACGAATGCGAACTAACTCAGTCTCATCTTCGCCGATGAGTTCTTCAATCTGGTCAACCAGCTCTCTTGCTTCAGGAATGTTAAGAACATCAATGAATGACATCTCTTAGTGCCTCCTTACGATACTTACCTGGAACTCTGAACCATCCAGCAGCTTAATGATTAAACCAGCATCACGAGTAAGCATGCCAGCTTCTTCAAAGGTTCTCACATTGTTTATTTCAAGTTCTTCATTTTCGCTGAGCGCCTCGCTCAACGCCATTGCCATTTCTTTTTCACTCATTTCAACATCTCCTTCGTTTAGGTTGTTGGTATATTAACTTAGGTTACAGGTATTTGCAAGTCTTTTCGCAAGGTATTTATCAATTCTTTTACGACCGTAAATTCAGCATCAGTCAGCCTTAAATATCTAACCTTAGCGCCTGCAGGAGTAGTTTTCTTTCGGCCCGCTCCGGCCCGTTTTCCGCCTCTGTGGCTTCTTTTTTCCTCAGCCATACAAATACACCTCCACCAATATAAACCAATTGTAGGCCACCACCGCAAGGCAGTGGCCATTATTATTTATGCTGCATGGTCAGCTTGTCTCCAAGCTGAATTGCCATCCAAATTATCAAGCATATGAAGTCTGCAAGTTTTGAACTCATCGCCGATCAAGCCCAGTCGGAGCAAGAAACATCTGAAAGTATATTTAGGATTATCTAAAGCTGCCGGTCTATAAGAAGCAGCCTTTTGATTAATGGCCATAGCATTTAGAGCTAAGCAGAACTGAATATACGCTTTGATTTTACCGGCATGCAAGGTGCTATTAAACAGCCTGAACTCAACAGTTCCCTTGGTATTGGTAGCGTGCAGGTTTAATCCATGGTAACGGCTGCAGTTATAGTGATAGCTTCTATTGCTGTTGCCTCCATTATTTTCGTACCATTCGTCAAAGAACTCTGACATGGAATTAGGTTTCTTTTGGATAACAGCAGTTAAAAATCTTTTTTCTATCTTTTTAGTATATCTCTCAATTCTCGCTGGCAGTATGTTTAAAGATTTATAAATTAATTCCTCTTTGCTGGCCATAATCTTTACAAGATTGCTCAAGGTGTTCGGAGTATGATTCTCCGCACCAACATGTATATGAATACCACAGCTTGAATTTACAAAAGCTCCCGCTTTTCTTAAATCGCGGATAATTTGCTGCAAATCTTCGATATCATCATATTGCAAAATCGGAGTTACAATTTCCGTGGCATAAAGACCGGTAGCGCTTACTATACGACCGTTAATCTTTGTAGAAGTTTCAATACTTCCATCTTTCATAGATTTCCATTTACGACCTTTGTTGTCGACAACTTCATAAACATCATAAATGCCGCCTACATTTTTATAACTGCTAACGAAATATTTAGCTATAACAGAAGCAGCTTCAGCTCTTGTTATACCAGTCATTTCGATTTCCATCCCAAAGTTTTGATTTCTTAAATCTAACATAATACATACATCCTTTCGTATCCTTGAGGTTGTGTGTATATTAACTCTTGTGTTTGAATTATGCAAGTTATTTCAATGCTTTTTATTTATATTTTTAATCTTTTTATTTATTTTTATATTTCTATAAAATAAATAAAACAGCGTACCAATAATAGTACGCTGTTTGTAAAATCAATCTATCATTACGGCTTTGACGCCGCTTTCGTTCTCAAACCTATTGATAATAACCGTAGCATAAATTGGATCAAGCTCCATCATCCGGCAGCATCTTCCTGTCTGTTCTGCGGCAATTAAGGTGCTGCCGCTGCCGCCAAAAAGGTCTAATACAATATCACCTTTTTTACTGCTGTTTATGATTGCACGAGCGCACAGGCTAATCGGCTTCATGGTGGGATGCCCGCCGTTCCGCTGCGGCTTATCACAATGCCATATTGTAGTTTCAGAAGCTTCCTGCATTTCGTAGTCTGGAACTTTAACCAAAACTTCACCTTCAGCTGTAAGAATATGAAGCAGATAACCGCCATCAATATCCTCAGCTATAATTGGAGGATTTTCTATCACAGAACTCTGCTTGCGGCCGCCGTAGAACTTATGGCCAGCACCTGGCTTCCAGCCGTATAAAATAGGCTCATGCTGCCATTGATAGTCCTGACGCCCCATAACGAAAGAATTCTTTACCCAAATAAGGCATTGGCGCAAAGACCAACCTGCAGCAGCCATTGCACGCCTAAAATCGTTACCGGCACTGTCAGCATGGCATACATAAATTGCAGCACCTGGGGCGGAAGCTGCAAGCATATTGGCCATAGAATCATGCAGCAGCTGATAGAATTCTTCTGCCGGCAGGTTATCGTTCTGTATGGTCATCTTATCCTTGGTTCCACCTTTGTATGCCACATTGTACGGTGGATCAGTGAACACCATAGCTGCCAGCTTCCCGTCCATAAGGCGTTCAACGGCAGCGGAGTCGCATGCGTTACCACAGAGCAGAAGATGATTGCCCAAAACAGCCAGCTGCCCCGGTTTAATTCTCGGATTTTTCTTTGCAGTTTCATATGCGGTCTCTATTTCGATATTATCTTCATGAACGCCATCCCTGGCATTTTCTGCCAGCAAGGAATTAAGTTCTGTTTCCCTGCACCCCAACAGATCAAAATCAAAATCTGCATCAAATTCGTTCAACAAGTCTTTAAAAATTCCATTGTCGAATTCAGATAGTTCAGCAATCTTGTTATCTGCCACCATATCGGCATATTCTGCAGCTTCATTTTCATAATCCTGATAATCTACCGGAACGACTTCCATCCCAATGTACTTTGCTGCAGCTAATCTACCATGACCAACAATAACAAAGCCGCTCCTGGTACTGACAACAATCGGCCGTCTGAAACCCTGGGCCAGCATGATTTTCCCCAGCATCTCAATTTGCTTTTCCGGATGCTTGTTGGGATTTTTCGGATGTTCAACGAGCTGCTGTACCGGTACTAATTTTGTATAGGTACACATGATTTTTACTTCACTCATATTCAGATCATCTCCTTTCCTACAGCATAAAATAAAAACAGCTTATGAAATCAATTACAATTTCATAAGCTTTTAATTATATTACAATATTTTTCTATCATGACCTTTTCGAATAATATTCAATATTTTTCGAAATAACTTCTAAAAATTTACGAACAGGGATTGTTTGAAGATTTGGCTTGACATTTTTGTATTGGTGCCAAAGTTCTTTTTGTTCATGAAATGGGATACCAGAATCACTTTGCTTCAAATCAGCAGCTTGTATTTCATCAGAATAATACCAGTCCAGTATTATTCCCTGCTCGTCTGATAGTATTTGTATTTTATCGTCAGGAGTTAATATTCCATCTTGTAGATCTTCATATATTTCCTTCTTAAATTCCTGATAATTACTTAAAAATTCACTTAACCGCATTTCTGATTTCCTCAAGCTTTTTTCTCAAAATATTGTATTCTTCTTCTGTTACATAAAAGCTGTATTTCTTTTTTCCGCTGGCAGGACGTCCAGCACCGGCTCTCCTGCCACCCCATGTATTTACTTTAGTTTTAGTCTCACTCATAACTATTCCTCCACGATTACCCAGTGGCCACCAGGCACATGACCATGCCATTTTTCCCAGTAGTTTTTACAGGTAACATAATCTCCTTCATAATGAGATTTGAATTCAATTTCCTCGCCATCTTCGTCAAATTTCTGTTGGTCAACAATTTCCAAGAACCCCCACTGGCTCATCAGTTCGCTTTCATCGCCACCAGAAGCATTTTCACAAGCTGCATTGATAGTATACTTGATAAAATCTTCTTTAGTTTGAAATTCTTCTGGATACCAACGGCTGTCGTTGCTTTTTTCTAATCTAATCATATCTAACACTCCTTTTTGTGTTTTCTCTTTATCTTGATTATAGTATACCATATTCAAACTTGATTTTCAACACCTTTTATCAAGTTTATATAAAATAAAAAAGCTGGGATAAACCCAGCTCAAATATCCACACCCAACCGCATGCCAATCTTTCTGCAGATACTGTTTATATTCCGATATAATGTTCTGCGGCTCATCCCAAGCCGATCTGCTATTTCGTTATCTGTAGGGCGAGGCCGCGAATGCCAGAATTTAAGCTCCAGCACGGCACGTTCCTCTTCGTTAAGCTCTTTAACCGCTACGCTGATCGCATCAGTAATTTTCTTCAGCATATATAACCGATCCTGCAAATACATGCGCTGTTCAAGTGTATAATCTTTTGAATATGCCGGCCACAGAGCCAAATCATCCAACCGCCCGCAGATACGTTGAATTTCGTTTTTGGAGCGCTGATAGTTCAGAAGCTCAGCGCAGATATATTGTCTTGTCTCACGCCGCACTATGCAGCGCCCCCTTTCTTATTAAAATAAATTCATTGTCCGCGTAAGGTAAGGTTGAATATCCTCTACACGCCGGCAGACTATATATATTCCACCATGTGTTTCGATATCGTGTTGGAACTGCTTCTGCCGGTCAGACTGGTAACCATTGGGAGTTTTGATTTCAACGTAAATGGTCTTTCCATCCTTTATGGCCGTCAGATCAGATAATCCCGGATGACTGCCTAATCCTTGTTGGTGCCTGATGACGTACCACCCGTCCATGCGCAGCAGCTCTCTGACTTGGTTTTGAATTATTGTTTCCGGATTTTGTCCAGGTCTTTGTCTTGGCATTATTTTCCCTCCCGTAGAATTTTAGTTCCTGTTACTTCGTATAACTTCTGCTCTGCTTCAAGCATCTCTTTTGTTGGCTTATCCGCAATTTCTAACAGCTCCTTGAACATATCATGATATTTCTGCAGCCTGGTGTCTTTTTTACGCAGCTCTCCAAAATGAAAAAGCAACAGGCAGGATGAAATACTTAAAACCTTAGCTATAGCATCCCGGCTAACATCATTAGTTATACCTTGTTTCAGCTTTTCGTATTCTTTTTGTGAAAGCCAAATTCCATGTGCCTGCGGTGGCTTATTTATTTTTGGCATCATAGATTTTTGCCTATTAAACTTACGGCTCATGCCCATTATCTTCGCCCCCTTCGAATTCTTGCTTGCCATTTATCACGATTAGCTAATACCCGATCACGTTCGAGATATTCAGCCTCACGGCCTCTCTTACTAAGCTTAGCCATTATAATATTTACGAACCGTTCTTTTTGATAAGTCATACAAAATAAATGACAGAGCTTATGTCTATTTTGGCAGTCACAACAACATTTCATAACATATCCTCCGGTTCGGCTACATCTAACCATAAAAGCCACAGCCCAATAACAACATCAGGAGGAAGTATATCGCCAATGCAGTATTTCATCACTCATCATCTCCCCAGCGCCAATTACATGCCGGGCAGAGGTGCCGGCCAACATTCTGTGTTGTTCCCTTTTCTTTAATAGCCCAACCTTTCTCCTTAGCAAATGATTGAAGTTTTTTTATATTTAACAACTCATCTTTTGTATTTGCAACTTTTGTAAAAATTGCTCCGCAATGGTCACATTTTATTTGGGCTTGATATTTGAGCATTCTGCATACCTCCTATTCCAAGTATTAGCGGCTTCTTCTACCGTTCTAAAGCCTAAAAAAAATATATAATGTCCAATACATTCAGGATTTTCGCAACGCGGCACAAAAGGAAAGTCATCCACTTTATCACGTATTATTTCTCCACAATTCCCGCAAAATGGACACCGTTTTAATTTCATTACATTACCTCTTGTTAGCATTGTTTACTCCACTTCAATATAATCAAATAATTCACACGTTGAATAGCCAGTTTCAACGACCACTTTGAATTTTCTCATTTCCACGCCTCTTTCTAAGACTAACCTTAGACTTCGCTAAGACTTTTTAAGACTAAATTTCTCCGACATTTCTTTTTCATGGCATTTACCGCAAACACAGTATCCCAAGCCATACTTATTGTGTATTGCCATACTTGCATAGCTTTCTCCGTATCTAACCGACACACCGCAATCGGCACAAGAGATAACATCGTCCATGTCATCTCTTTCCAGCGCAGCACCTTTCGGCAATTTATACGGATTATATCTGTGAGTAACCCAATCAAATTTTTCAGCCATTATATTTCTCCTTGTCCGATGATTCTAAAAAAAATCCTCTGCTGGCAGCTACTTCGTATAAAGTCCGTCCATCTGGTCCTACCACATATGGCAGAAACACTTGCTCCATATCGACCATGCCAATACGGATCAAAGCAATCTGAGAATCTACCCAGTCACGTAAGTTTGCCCAAGCGGTTTTTTCTGCCTGATCGAATGTCACCTTGACACGACGGTTAGTTTTTTTATCGTTTTCCAGAACTTTCAGTACACCTTGCACATTGACCGGTAATTGAATAGGTATCATTCCCATGCGTGTAGGAATAATAAATTTTAAAGCAGTAATTTTCCCATCAGTAATATCTTTGCGAATTTCAACTGCCCCATTATCAATCAGGTTCTGTTCGATTTCGGCTGCCACGATTACTACTGATTTTTGAGCCGTATAATTTTTAATGGCCATGTTATCTCCTTTCAAACATCAAAACGGAATTTGTTCATCGAATGGAACTCCAGGAATTTCTTGGCCAAAACTTTCCATAGCACTGTGGCCAGCAGCTCCATCAGTCGCAGAAGCTTCTTTCCGTTCAATAAATTCGAAGCTATTGGCAATAACTTCTGTTACCCAGCGTTTAGAGCCGTCTTTGGCTTCATAGCTGCGAATCTGCAGACGCCCTTCAAGCAAAATACGCTGTCCTTTTTTGAAGTTATTACCTACAGCCTCAGCCTGCTTACCCCAAAAAATAACCGGAATAAAATCGGCTTCCCTTTGCCCTTCCTGGTTGGCAAAAGGTCTGTCCACCGCAACGGTAATCTGGGTAACCACTTTCCCGGTCTGTGTGTAGCGCACCTCTGGATCACGTACTAACCGGCCCAAAAGTATAATCTTATTCATTCTTCAGCTCTCCTTCCAGATGCCCATTATCTCGCAGCCATTTTTCTATACGTTTTAGAACAGGCATCCCATAAGGCGCATAATCAGAATTCATCATGTGATGAATTGTACTAACCATCTCATCATTACCTAAGCAATAAAACCATGCCAAGAAATGCTGTAAACTGCGAATTGATGATAAGCCCCGTTCATTTTCGGCTTTGTTATATGCAAAAGGCAGATATTTGATAATTTCGCTGATAACTTCTCCGTCATTCTTCAGGTAAAGCGCATCCCAGTCATCAGCTGTTACTTCATCTCTAAGATATTCAGCTGCAGCTTCATATGGCAGGCAGCTGATACAATCTTGTCTAATCACTCCAAAAAAATCTTCTTTAGAAAATTTTTTCATGAATTTTTTAATTTCTTCAGGGGTTCTCATTTTTATTACCTCCATTTACTCGTCAACCTTAATCGGACATACGCTGTTGCCGCGGCGCATGTCATAACCTGGTAATTTTTTGAAGCCGGTAGTTTCGGTCTGAATTTCTTGTAATATTCAGCTGAAAACCAATGCTTCTTTCGTAAATACGGGAACCTATAGACGGATTAAGCTGTATAACCTCGTCCAGATAATATTCAGAACTGATGATCGTTACCAGCTTTCTGTTATACCTGGCATTTAAAATTTCAAAGGCCAGATTAAAATCTGCCGACGTCGGTTCCGCATTGCTTTTAAAAAAATCATCAATGTACAGGATATTAATCGTTTTTAACGGCTCAACAAGAGCTGCATATTCCTCAGGCTTATTGACAACAGCCTTAATCTTTACCGAAGCATCACGCCATAACATGTACCTGGCAGGATAACCTTGCTGAAGAAGCTCTCTCACTATACCGGTACAGATGTGAGTTTTCCCGCTGCCGACCTGCCCGCCAGCATAGAACCAACAATTCGGGGATTGCAGGAAACGCTTTGCAGCTTCTAATAAATTCCGCTGCCAATCTGCAGCAGCTTTGAAGTTCGCCAATTTGTAGTCAGGATTAATGCCGGTCTCTTTCATCAAGCGGATACTTTTGCGTACTTTTACGCATTTACATTGTTTCATGGCCATAACTCCATCAACCAGAATGGCAATGCAGCCGCGATTTTTACAGATTTTACAGTTATAGCCTTTCAAGTCTCCTTCTGTTGCGTTGAACGCTTCCACCTGATTGCGCTCAGATATACTGACTAACTTGCGGCTGGCTGGTCTTTGTGGTATTAACTTTTTTATTTTTTCCATTTTTTTCACCGTCCTTTCGTTTATTGCTTAAAACCGCTTCGATATAGCTAAAACTTCTTGCATTATTCTTAGCAGCTTTTTTTACTGCTGCTTCAAACTTATCTAACCCATAATCATCCACACACGCCATGATTGATTCCTGGATACCCATACTTGGTATCGGCCTTAAAAATTTTGCATAAATACTGAAAGCCTGTTCATAGACTTCTTTAGGATACTTATTACCAGGAAACCTTTCGTCTTTTTTCCTCTTATCATCATCATCTAATGAATAGGTAGATTGAATAGGTATCGTTGTCCCATTTTGGGACAGCCCTGTCCCATTTTGGGACAGGGTCTCTTTTTTTTCTTCCTTATATATAGGTATCGTTGTCCCATTTTGGGACAGCCCTTGTCTCATTTTGGGACAGGGTCCAAACAACAACATTCCATCATCAGTTAACGTATACCAGGTCGTTTTATCATAAGACAATTTGTTAAAATTACCGGTAATAATCAATTTATTTTCTTCTAATTTTTTAATCGCCCTATGAACTGTACTTCTGGTAAAATAAGGCATTTTTTCAACCAATCCTCGGACTGTATCAAAAGTCCAATATTTTCCATCATAAAAATTTGTCTCATTTTGCTCGTGAACCTTAATCCAATGGTAAAAATAGCCAAGGAGAATCGCTTCGGCTATTCCGTATTCAGTTGCAATATCTACCCGGAAGCTGTGAATCTCCATGGCTATCCTCCTTTACTCAGCAGCTTTTGCTTCGTCAAATAAAGACTGCTGTTTTCTCTGTTTTACCGTAGCCCAATTTTCGGCATCAATGATGTTGGGGATAAATGCTCCGTCGGCATCCCAATCCCGGCGTAGATTTGCCTGGATTTCAGCAAACTCTTTCTCGTCGTAGTCACGCAGTTTACCATTCTCCTGGATCTGCCTCATCTGCCTGTACAGATGAACCAGTAGCTGTTCGTGCGTTTTACTTTCAGCATTTGTTTTATAAATACGGATAACGTGAGTAAAATTAAACCCGGACATCTGTTTGAAAAGTTCAGACAGCTGCTGACTCAGAACAGATATCTCCATTACTACAGGACGGCCGCGGAACTTCTTTTTACCCTCGTCAATAGAAACAAAAAGAATTGTAGACGGGTTACAACTCTGCAACTCCTTATATAACTTCCACATTTTCCGCGCGATCGGAGTCCAGATATTATTTTTTATTTGAAATTTGCCGCCAAACTCTGCGACGGCCAAAACATTTTCTGATTCCTGATTTTCGTAAAATGGTTGTCCGAATACCGGCCGCTCTGGTTTCGGATCCATTTGCTCCTTCTCTTCCGGAGTAAACATCTCTTCCTCGTCCCGATTCATTGTCAACACTTTGCTTTCTGCCATGATTCTGCACCTCACTTAATCTTTTATTAAATTTATACCTATAACTGAAAGGATATATTTTGGAATACGACTTAAATAATCTGTAAATCAATCTCAACCTGCGCACGCTATCACCGGCTTTCCTGTTATTTTTTTTATTTCAGTTTCAAAAAGCTTGGGATTACCATTCATGCCAGAAATGTGTAGCAGCCATATTTGCCTTACAAGGCTCAAATTTTGCTTGCTAAAGAAAAGTATCGCGTGCCGCAAAGAAAAATGACTACGGAGCAACCTGCGCGCTTGTGGAGTGGTAATTACCCCGTCCAGCATTCGCTGTTTGAGCAACTCGTCAGAGTAATTACATTCCAGCATAATAAGTGTCAGCCCAGTAAACTTGTAATGCAGATAATATGTATCTGTGGCAAAGAGCAGCTTATCTTCTCCGTCAGATATCAAAAAGGCTAATGGTTCAACTGCATCATGCTGCGCCTGCAGCGGCATAATGGTCCATTTTCCAATAGAGAATACGGTATCTGCTTCTACTTCTCGCACCTTATTTTCCAGCAATAATGCTTCCGCCGTTCCCTTGCTCATGAACAATTCAATCCCCGCACGCAGAAGATCCTCTGCGGCATGGGCATGGTCCATATGTTCGTGAGTTATTAAGCAGCCGTCAATGTGTCCCAACTCCCAATTGATGGCTTCCTTAATCTTTTTTAGCGGAATGCCAGCCTCAAGCAAAAGCTGACTGCTACCGCTTTTTATACGGTAGCAGTTGCCAGAACTTCCGGATGCAATTACTTGAACCTCAATCATTCATCCAGCTGGGTTGGGAATTTTTTTTAGTCGTTTCTGCAGTAACTTTTTCTGCTGTAGGCGGCACAGCGGCAGCTGGAATATCAACGACAGCAGCTTTTTCACTAACAGCTTTAATCTCATTTTCTACCGCTTGTTTTTCAGCTACAAAAGAACCGGAACTGTCCGCAGTAAGCTCAATAGTATCCTGTAATTCTTCTGTCGTTTGTAAGCCCATGCTGATTTCTGGAGCTACAGTACGAATAAGAAAAGCTGCAGATCGATACTGGAGCATGAGCTGGGGCATTGTCTTCCATTTACTGAGTTGTTTATCATACCATCTTTCAGCTTTAGCCATACCAATGGTAACATCAACACTTTTTACTTTTTCATTAGTGGCTTTTTCTGTTGCATATGCACGGCAGCCATGATTATCGGTTCCTGGCTCGCCAAAGAATTCGTACTTAATACTGGTGAATCGACCGCAAGTATTAAAACATGCAATCAAAAACTTACTGCTAAAGCTTGGATTACCATTCACAATATACATATTCTGCATAATCATCAACGGATCAGCATTCATGCGTTGAGCCATATTTAATGCAATCAAAATATTGGCCGGATTTTTCTGAAATGTTTCCGGAATAATTGTTGCATCAGCCAAAGTCTTAGCCAAACCAATCATGGTAGTCAAACCATTCAGATTGAACATACTCACTTCGTTTCCAGATTTCATTACTTGATTATCCATAATTCTTACTCCTTCGTTTTGTAAATTTGACTGTTGTTAAAAATCTTTTTTATTGGTTTATCCTTGCCATAACTAATTACTACTCCATCGTGATTTATGCCAACAACCTTACAGTAGATAGCTTTACCATCTATTTCTACATAAACCATCTCATCTATAGATACCAATACATTAACCGGTGGCCTTCTTGCTGGAGGTGGCGCTGGTGCAGTAAATGAATTTGCTTCTCTGTTGATTTTTTTTAAAGCAGAAACATCTACACAATAACCATCCTTACAAGATTTAAAATAAAATCCAATAAACATGCCTATCGAAAAACCTATGCATCCATAAACCCACTCCATTATTTTTCCTCCTCTCTGAACAATTTTTCGCAGACTTCCATTACCACCCAAATGCCAAAAAGACCAGCCATGCATACGCAACCCAACTCAAACATGTTCAATTCTCAACCTCCTATCATATGCAGATACTATCAGGTTAATCAGCTGGCCCGGTGCATCCGGCAGCTGGGAGATACTTTCGCGGTTATCAATAAAAACAGGATTATCCAGATGCAGCTTATCGGCAATAACCCTGATGATTTCCATGCCTGCTATATGCTTTTCAGCAAAACTTAACTGACGGTACGGCACCCCGTGCATGGTAATCTCGCAGGTCTCCTTGATACCTTCATTTCCGATGTTTTTCTCAAACAATTTGAAAGATACATTCGGGAAAAGATTATTAATACTTTCAGTCAGCATATCGATCTTGTCCGCGATGAATCTATTAAGCAGGTTTAGCTTCTGCTCACAATCACCTTGCTTCAGCATAGCGTTCTTTTTCTTGCTCTTTAGCTGCTCAATACGTTCTCTGGTTTCGGCATCCATTCTGATGCGCATAATGGTCTGTTGAGCCTCATCAACCGGCTTCTTAGCTTCCTCGATTTCTTTATCAATCTTCTGCAGATGTAAATTGACATCTAACTTAGCATCATCAAGTTCACGAGTCCTAAGCTTTATCTGTTCAAACAGGTCATAGAATTTCTCATGTGTATCTGGATGGATAAAATCTTCAACCGGCAGCACACGATCAACAGCTGCCTGCATAGCTTGCTGGTTTTCCAAACGCAGCTTCGGCGCTGTCTCAACTTCAAATGAGCTGAGCTCATTAATTTTGGTCAGCAGCTCAGATTTTTCTTTCTTCAGCGATTGGATTTTTTCGGAGATTTCTTCGCCGTCCGCATTGCATTTTTCAGTTCTTTCAGCTTTGCTGAGATTGAAACGTTCAAGCATTGGCTGCAGCATTTCCTCGGTGTACGGCCTATGGCAGCATGGACATTCTGTTTCGTCGAATACCTCAGCATCAATAGCCTGCCAGGTCTCGATCAGAGTTTTTCTTTTCGCTTCGGCTTCTGCCAGTTGGCGTTCAAGATTAACCATCTGCGGCCGCAACAGACGAAGCTGAGCAGCCGCGTTATCACACTGCTGACCTATTTCAGCAGCCTTGGCCTTAAAAGGCTCCTGAACCTTGGCAATCTTTTCTCTGCGGATTCCGCGGATCACAGCCATCTTGCTTTCCAATAGCTGGACTTTGTTAGACAAGTCACTAACGGCCGTACCATTAATAACAGCCGCTCTTTTGGCCTGCAGCTCTTCCAGCGGCTTCTGGGCCTGCAGCAAAATTACTTCTGCCTGCTTGCGTTGTAACTCCGGATCAGTAATATCTGATAAAGACTTAGTGAGTTCATCAATCCTGGCAGGAACCTCTTCAATGATTTGCTTATAACCTTTGATTTCGTTATCAAGCTTTTTTTTCAGATCTACGGTAGTAAATCGTTCCAGATCTGCTTCCAACGGCTGCAGCTCCGGATGAACTGCGAAAACATCATCATTCTTAATGTCTCCGATAAGATCAATGAGTATACTTCTCTGCTTCTGCCACGGCAGCTCCGGGAATGTATTAGGGTTAGTAGTGTGTGAAAACCATGGTTCCATAAAGTACTCTTGAACAAATGCAGCGTATTCTTTCTGCTTTTTCGGTACCCCATCAACGTAAAATTCATTAGTGTTGCCGGTGAGCTTACGTTCATCTGTACCAGTGATTTTTGTCCATTTTTCTTTATGAACAATCTGCAGCGTGAACTCATATCCGTTAACATCGAATACGCCCTTAACCGATGTCTCAATCTCATGCATAAGCTGACCGTCAGAATTATACGGCCGTACGGAAGTATCGCTACGACCTTTGCTGTCCTTTTGATACAAAAGGAAATGCAGTGCATCCAAAATTGTTGTTTTACCGCTGCCGTTAGCGCCGTAAATATTTGTTACGCTATCAGAGAAGTCAACTCTCAGTGCAGCTTGGTTATGAAAGTGAGTAAGTTCAAGGCTTTTAATTTTCATGTTTTTTGCCTCCTGTTTTATATTTTTTTCTGCTGAATTTATATCGCAGCAACCCTAAATCTTTTAAAAAATCCAGGTAATGTAGCCGGTCCACATATACGAACCTGCCTGCAAATGTTGCCGATATTTTACAGTCCGGATTTTTTGCCAGGTTATATACTGATTTATACAGAGTGCAAAACTCTGAAATGCGTTTGCCGAATTCAGCACGTTCAATACGCACAGTAGGAGTGGCCAGCTTTTCAATTTCTTTAATTAGGTCTTTACTTCTGGCCATTGACAACAACTCCACACATACTCTGTATTCTGATAAAATCTTCCTCAGTTATCCCAGAAAATATATCAGTTTTGCCGCGGCTGTCGATATATCCGCAAATAAAGCAAGGTCCGAATACTATATCAACAAGATATCCATCTTGGTTTCTTAAAAACAAAGATGGCCGATATCGGAATAACTTCTTGCCGTTTTCATTGCAAATCAAGTTCAGTGCTTTACCTTCTATGATCGGCAGAGGGAAAAACTCTATATGACCTTTGACGAGTTCCCGAAGCTCAGCCAAAGTTGGCTGCCTGGATATTTGAATCAGTTTTGAAGTATCTCCATCAAAATAAGCCACAGTAATCTTATCTGTCATGTTTAAGCCCCTCCGCCCAAATCTTTACCTCGTCACCCGGACGAATATAATTTTCCAGTTTGTTTTGACGGCGTAACTCAAATACAATCTCCCGGATGTCGCGCTCATCTCCTGCAGCTTTAACTCTCTGCCCGATGCTCCACAAAGTATCTCCTTCCGATACAACATAAGTCTGTTGCACCCATTCGGTATCAGGACCGCGGAAAATATCCATAAAGCCAGCCACCAAAAGCGCTGTAATGACAATCAGTAAGATTAGTGCTATACTTTTAGCTGCGGACAGTTTCTGACAGCTGTTCCGCTCGTCAACCTTAACCGGACATGCGTCGTTGCCGCGGCGCATGTCATTTTTTTTACACATTTGACATTCCCCTTTCTTTTAAACAAATCTTATTTGCACAGCGAGGACAAACAATTACGACCTTGCAGGAATCCCGGTCAAATACCTGAGCATAATTTTTCCGGGTCAAGTCCACGCCGCATTTGAAGCACTTGCGTTTTCTGGTCATGTGGTTTCACCTCCTTAACTTCGGATAACAATCCAGTTTCCATTGCTACTTCAACCATTGCCGTTGCCAATTGCCGTTGGCAAAGCGGGCTAATATTTGCTGTTCCAGATGTCCGGAACAACCAGTCAACCTTTTTCATATCTGTACCTCATAACAAGCAGTCAAAAAAACCGCCCCAATATAAAACACCTGCAGTAATAATTACATCAATCATAGTTCTCCAAAAGTCATATCTAACTACTGGTGTTTTTATAGCATCTCCATGATAAAGAGCATGGATAGCTAATCGAGTTAAAAACCATGCTATTACTAAAGTTTGAGCTAATTTCATTCGTTTTCCTTTCTCATTATTGCGACTTTTTAATTAAAAAAATTTCTATTGCTTCCTCGTTTGTCAAATGAAGAACTTCTACAATTTTTTGTATTTCACCAATAGAAAAATCTACTCCATCGTTCTCCAATCTGCGGTAAAACGTCGCTATTGGCAATCCAATCTTTTCCGCAAATAACATATTATTTAAACCATTTTCAACAATTTTTCCTTTTAACTTCAAAATATTCATTAATAGCCACCTCCTTTTTTCTCATTATTGCGACTACGGATATATTACATCTACACAAACTAATTGTCAATCATTTTTTCGCATTTTTGATTATTACTGTTTCGTTTATGATAAATTTTATTGCATTTTTGATACTAAATGTATATAATTAAAATGTACTAAGAAAAGGTGGTATTTATGAAATTAACAGTAAATGACCGTATAAAAACCAGAAGGAAAGAATTAGGCTTGGATGCTGATAATGTAGCAAAAGAATTAGGTATCTCCAGAGCAACATATTATCGATATGAAAGTAAAGATATAGAAAAGGTCCCTATTTCAGCTTTAACTCCTTTGGCCAAAATTCTACAAACAACGCCTGAATATCTTATGGGCTGGACAGATACTCCTTCGTACTCAAATATTTTCCCTGTATCAAAAAAGAAAATTCCTATGCTTGGGAAAATCGCTTGCGGTACTCCAATTATGGCAGAAGAAGTTTTTGAAGGATATGTTCAGTGTGGATCAGATATTCATGTTGATTTTTGTTTAAGAGCTCAGGGCGACAGTATGATTAATGCCAGAATTTATGATGGCGATATTGTTTTTATAAAACAGCAGCCAGAAGTTGAGAACGGTGAAATTGCAGCTGTAAGTATTGATGATGAAGTTACCCTTAAAAGAGTATATATTACACAAGATACAATCGAACTTCGTGCAGAAAATCCGAAATTCCGCCCAATTATTATTCGTAAAGACGATTTCCATCAAGTAAGAATTTTAGGTAAAGCTATTGCTTTTCAAGGAGAAGTAATTTAAAAAGCACCTATACTTAAGTACAGGTGCTTGGAAAGGCTCATAAAATGATAAAACTTATAAATCTTAATCAACCAAAAGCAATCCCGGCGGTATTTAATACTGAAGAAGAATTTATCAAATACACCGTTGATGAAGCTCTCTGGTCATCCCTACCTACCGGAGAAATTTCTACCATGGAAAAATGGGGATTTGCCAAAATTATTGATGATACTATAACCGGCGAAAATGGCCAGTCAGAAGATATCTATCATTGGGAAGCCAATATGAATACTTGTATTGACTTCTGGAACAACGCTGTTCAAGGCTGGGAAATTAATATAGGAGAACAATTATGAAAAGAACATTACTTATTTCACTTGCATTGACAATATTTTTTAGTCTGCCAGCATTGGCAAAAATTCATTGTGAAGTAGATAATCTGCAGGACACTATTTCTTACAAAGCCATAAAAAAAGTCATGTATATTAATAGTGTTTCCACTATTGATTTTATAAAAACCATTCATCCCGATGAAACTAATGATTATCATGTGCTTGTAAAATTTACCAATATGCGGAAAAAAATATTGGAAAATCCAGCTGAAGTAATCATAGACGGATCTTCATATACAATAAAAAAAGATAAACCTAATTTTTATCTCGAACAGCCCGCCAGCATGACCGTTGGATACTTCAAAGTAACTCCTGAAGCAATAGATGCTATCAAACTTTTAAAGAATGACATGGAGTTTAAATTCTATATTCGTGGATCAGAACCAAAAACATTAAGCTTTGGCGATAAGGAAAATAAAGAGATACAGCTTATTACTACTTTGAATTATGCTGACTTCGAAAAAGTTGATAATGGAGAAATTTCTGTAGAGAAATAAAAAAAGCCGTCCAGGCTCCTACCCCTGAACGGCAATGTAACAACCCATATCCAAAATGAAGGCTGGTTAAGGCTGTGTACGTTATTTATTATAACATACACCAGCCTTAGTTAACTATACTCAAAATTAAGAAAGGCTGGTATTTTTTATGCCCGAAATTAAGAATGCTGTTATTTATGCACGCTTCTCTTCTGATATGCAGCGTGAAGAATCTATTGAAGCGCAGGTACGCGCATGCAAGGAATACTGCAGAAGAAAACATTACGTTGTAACTAATATCTATGTGGATGAAGCTAAAAGTGCGCGCGATATCATAAAACGTGATGCATACAATCAGATGATGGCCGACGCTATCGAACACAAATTTGATGTCATTATCTTTCACAAAATCGACCGTAACGCTCGCAATGAATTTAACTACTATTCCTTTAAGCATACCCTCTCACAGCTGGGCATTGGCTACGAGTACGCTGCCCAAAATATAGATTTTACTCCGGAAGGTCAGATGATGGAAAACATGCTGGTAGGCTTTGCAGCCTATTACAGCCGTAACCTGGCCAAAGAAACCAAAAAGGGACTGAACGAGAACGCCTATAAAGCTCAGTTTAACGGTGGCACGCCTCCCCTTGGTTATAAAATTGTTGATAAACATTATGTTGTTGATCCGCATGAAGCAGAAGCCGTTAAAATGATTTTTTCCATGTATCTTGACGGATATGGTTATGGTAAGATAGCAGAAAAATTAAAGCTACATGGATACCGCACTAAAGATGGCCGTAATTTCGCAAAAAATAGCCTGTACGACATTTTAAGTAACGAAAAGTATATTGGCACCTATACGTTCAATAAAACTTCCAGGAAGGCAGGCAAGCGAAATATGCATGTTAAACAAGACAGTGAAGATATCATCAGAATCGAAAATGCTTTACCGGCAATCATCAGTAAAGAGGATTTTTCTCGAGTACAGGAAAAGAAAAAAGCCAACCGTCATCGTGCTGCAGCTTATACTGCCAAAGAAGAATACCTGTTGTCTGGCAAAGTGTTCTGCGGCTGCTGCGGCTCTGCCATGGGCGGCCACCGCTGCAAACCCAGAGAAAAAGTCTATACATACTACGCTTGTCTTAATAAGGAGCGCGTTGCTCCTAACCGCTGCCCGCAGAAACAGATTCGTCGGGAACTTCTGGAAAAATGGGTTCTCGACCATATTGCCAGTGAAATTCTCAGTGAGAAAAATATTGAAACTTATGCGAAGCTAATGCTCGAAGAATACAATAAGAGAATTCAAGATGTTGGCAATAATGAGCAAAAACTCAAAACACAAAAAACTGCTGCTGAAAAGAAACTCAATAATCTGTACACCCTTATTGAAAATGGTGCTGCAGATCAGTTTGATATTCAGCGCATCAAAAAAGTAAAAGAAGAATTATCCCAGATAAACAAAAAACTGGATGAGCTGTCCGATATGGCAAGCTATCCAGAAGTCAAGGTGGAAGTGGAAACAATGTGTAATTTGCTCAGAAAATATAAAAACCTCTTTGCCAACAGCAAAAAGGTAAAAAAAATATTGATAGAAACCTGCGTCCAAAAGGTTACTATCAATCGTAATATCGTCACATTAGAACTTACTGACGATAGCGTATCGGCATTGATGGTGCCGCGGACCGGAATCGAACCGGTACGGGTATCACTACCCGAGGGATTTTAAGTCCCTTGCGTCTGCCAGTTCCGCCACCGCGGCAGAAATAGTAAAATTGGAGGCGACACCCAGAATCGAACTGGGGATAAAGGTTTTGCAGACCTCTGCCTTACCGCTTGGCTATGTCGCCTTAAAAAGTGGAGCGGAAAACGAGATTCGAACTCGCGACCCCCTCCTTGGCAAGGAGGTGCTCTACCACTGAGCTATTTCCGCAATGGTGCCTCAGCACAGAATCGAACTGTGGACACAAGGATTTTCAGTCCTTTGCTCTACCAACTGAGCTACCGAGGCTTAATTGGCGACCCGGATGGGACTCGAACCCACGACCTCCGCCGTGACAGGGCGGCATTCTAACCAACTGAACCACCGGGCCAACAACCACAAGACATATTATACATATACGTTTGTATCTTGTCAAGAATTTTTTCTTAATTTTCTAACTCAGACAAAGTGCTTACCAATTTTTCTGTAAGCAGCTTATCTAAATCATTCAGATTTTGTGCATTAAAAATTTCTGTTGTTAAAGGCAGGTAGTTTTTCTTAATTTCCGCAAACAGTTCGTCTCTAAATGTATTATAAAGGAAAAAAAGCTGATTACCATTAGAAAAATCTGTATAATCCAGAAAAATAATTGAACCATTAATGTAGGTCAAAGGATTGTCTGGCGTAATAAAACGCTCAAAACCGCCAATTTTTTCCGGCAGATTTTTCCACGCTTCCCAGGTACTGAAGTTCTGCACCTGAGTTTCATAGCTCATACCATGTTTTTGGTTCCTGTCGATATCAGCAATTATTTCCGGCAGATGCGCAAGCATCAAAGCGGCAAATTTATCTCTGTCGCGACAGAAAAACCTGTCATCTCGAAAAATATGTAATCCTACCTTTTTTACCGGTACATAATCAAAGGTTTCACCTGTATAGGTAAGATCCAGCTGACAATGGTTTGCTTCATTAACATAGGACGCAATATTCAGAATCTGTCCTTCAATGCCGCTGCCCTGGCGTAGTTTAAAACCTGCCACGTCTTCAGGCAATTGCTGTAAAAACTGCCACTCTTTTAAACTGCTCTCTATCTCTTTAATATTTGGTTGGCCCATTTCGCACCTCATTTCACTGTGCCTATTATAACATATGATAATAAGATAATACAAAAGACGGCCTTTAAAGCCGTCTTTTCAGCAATTTATTAAATTCCCTATCTTTTTAAATACTCGCAGGGCATTAAGATAAAAGACCTGCTGATGAACACTTGCCGGAACAATCCGCTGCATCAGCGAAATGTAAACAGGAATATTGACCAGCGGCCAGTCACTGCCATACATAACTTTATCATAACGTCCCAGATAATTAAGCCACATCCGCAGATATTCAAAATATACCGTATTTTTTTCATACAAAAACATCGGTGTCGGCCTGCCTGCCAGCAGTCCCGATAAATCGATGCACACATTTTCATTTTTTGCTGCAACCTCCACCGCATCCACAATCCACGGATTGCCGCAATGAGCGATTACAAAGTGTACATCAGGAAAATTTACCGCTGCTTCATCCACCGTAAGCGGATGAGAATATTTCAATAAGCCTGTGGGACGCGCCGTATCACCGGTATGGATAACTACAGGCACATCATATTTTCTGGCCAGCTCCAGCAAGGGCCAATGCTTCCTGTCGTTAATATAGGAAGCGTTATAACCGGGATAGAATTTTAACCCTAAGCAATGCGGCTGCTGCAGATAAAATTCAAACTCCCTCGCCGTACTTTCAGCATTCGCTTCTGTAATTAAATCACTTTGTACTCCCAGACAATAACCGATATTATCCGGCTGATTATAATGTTCTTCATCAAAAGGAGCAGCAAGATTTATAAGCCGCGGCGGCACACCGCCGTAACGTACAGATGCATCCATGGTATTGCCCATGGCAACTGCAAAAACAATATTATTATCTTCGCAAATCTGCTGCCAGCAGGCTGCTGTATTTTCGTGACCAGCTCTGACCGCCGTTTCCCGAAAACCATCAATATTGTAATAATGCATGTGTACGTCAATAATTTTCATCTTTACGCCTCATATCAGCGAATTTCGTCCATATTTTCCGGCAGGATAAAGTTCAGTATCAAAGCAACCAAAAAAACTACTGCTACACAGTTTTCGGCAAAAACATTTTTTACCAGTGCCGGAAAAATTTTAAAGATAGCAGGCACCTGAGTAAAGCCTATGCCTATACTCATAGCCAGAGAAGCGATGGTAACATTGCGCTGAGTATAGCCGCAGGCAGCAACCATCTGGATGCCACTGACCACGATAGAGCCGAACATCATCAGTGTACAGCCGCCCAGTACCGGTTCCGGCAGCGATGCCAGCAATACTCCCAGTGCCGGAAAAAGTCCTGCCATAATCATAACAACAGCACCGGTCATAATGGCAAAGCGATTAACAACCTTGGTCATAGCGATAAGTCCTACATTCTGGCTGAAAGAAGTAATAGGCATACAGCCAAAGAGAGAAGAAAAACTGCTGACCAAACCATCACAGGTAATGGACCCGGATATTTCCTTCTCGCTGACGTTACGACGCAAACCAATAGCCGTCATTGCAGAGGTATCACCAATAGTTTCTGTTGCAGAAACCAGAAAAATAAGGAAGATGGCAAAAATAGCGTCCGGATGGAATTCCATCTCAAAAGGCATAAACTG
Source organism: uncultured Phascolarctobacterium sp. (assembly GCA_949285135.1). Classification (GTDB taxonomy): domain Bacteria; phylum Bacillota; class Negativicutes; order Acidaminococcales; family Acidaminococcaceae; genus URXU01. Next base: position 77,558 of record CASDXO010000012.1, on the reverse strand, counting down.
CGGGATGGCAATCAACTTTGCCGTTGCCATCCTGCTGAGATCCACCAGTCCATAAAAATAAGCGGCGATATAACCTACCACAAGGCCAAACAGGACAGAAAGCTGTTTATAAAAAGATTTTGCCAGCACATTAAAGCCTATGCAGCTTACCAGCGTAATTGTACCAACAATAATATATTTTGCATCACCAAAATTAGGATTGCCAAAACCGCCGCCAAAAGAATTGGCGCCTATACCCAACAGAGAAAAACCTATGGAAGCCACAACGGTAGCGGCTACAATAGGAGGTATAAAACGACGCCAGTAGCGGGCACACAAACCAAGGATACCCTCCAGAATACCGCCAACCAGCGCTGCCCCCATTACTGCACCGTAACCGTACTTACTGCCAACCACACAGAAGACTGATACAAAGGTAAAGCTGATGCCCATAACAATCGGCAGACCGCTGCCGATACGCCACAACGGATACAGCTGGATCAATGTGCCAATACCGGCAATAATCATTGCCGACTGAATCAGAGCAGCACTCTGATCCGGAGGCATTTTTACCACGCCGGCAACGATTAGAATAGGCGCAATATTGGCAACAAACATTGCAAGAACATGCTGTAAACCAAAAGGAATTGCTTTCCCTACAGAAACCTTACCGTCCAATTCGTAAATAGGGTCAAGCTTTTTATTATCTTTTTCCACGAGCCTGCCTCCCTCTTATCTGAAAATAATATTGCCAGTTCTGGCATCCATCTTGTCTATAACAGCCAGCGATTCCAGACGCACACCATTGGCACGCAATCTGTCACCGCCTCCCTGGAAGCCTTTTTCAATAGCCACACCAACGCCTTCCACAGTACCGCCAGCCTGACGCACCAGCTCCATCAGGCCTTCCAGTGCACAGCCGTTAGCCAGAAAATCGTCAATAATCAGTACATGGTCATTCTTGTTAATATACTGTTTGGATACTACCACGTCATTTACCTTATTATGAGTAAAGGAGGTTATCTTGGTAAAATAAACATCTTTATCCATATTAGAGCCCTGAGATTTTTTGGCAAATACTACCGGAACATCAAAATACATTGCAGTAATGCAGGCAATGCCGATTCCGGAAGCTTCAATAGTCAGAATCTTGTTAATGGGTCTGTCAGCAAACAGACGCTTAAACTCCTTACCTAACTCGGCAATAAAAGGAACGTCAATTTGATGATTTAAGAATCCGTCAACTTTTAATACGTTACCGCTTTTGATGATGCCGTCATGCAAAATTTTTTCTTCCAGTAATTTCATCATTAACCCTCCGTTGTGTAAACAATGTGACATTTAATTATAAAGATTATTTTATCACAAGCATCCCTGCAGGTAAAGAAAAAACAAACCTGTCCAACGCGTTCTCACATTGGACAGGTCTGCTTTATTCACCAATAATGGGACGCCCTTCCATAGTATTTACTAATTTACACAAAGCCCATTTTATTGTTTCCTGCGGTTTTTCATAATTGCCCAGATCTCTTATTTCACGTTCACGCAGTTTCTTCTGCAAAAATTTATCACCGTCTTTTTTATAGACGTATAAATCCGCCACAGCCTCTACACGCACGTAGGTTTCCGAATCTTCGCGCCAGCCAAAACCTGAGCTGATCAGATAATCATTCATATCATAGACCTTTGCTACAACCAGAACATCTACCTGACTTTTTTCAGCCAATGCCGCCAGAACTTCTTTGGTAACCTTTACGTCATTACGCAGTACTTCCGCCGTAACCGCCTGCGGCTGTGCATCATCAACAATCTTATAATAAGGAAAATGATATGCCCACTTCACTACCTGCCGCCAGGAGCTGTAGACATCACCGGTAACTCCGCCGCCAGTCTTATCAATGACAACGAAGCCCACAGGCTTTTCATCAAAAGCTGCAGCCTGCTGTGGCAATGCCGTTACAGTAAATATCATCAGCAGGAAAACAAAGAATGAAAATATTTTTTTCATGGCGTTCCCTCCTTAAAACAAAGCTGCCTTCTTCCCTGTTAAGGTTTTGCCTGCTCCCATATAAGCCGCAATTGTCTGACCAATATCGGCAAAAGTATACATGGGCTCCAGCTCTTTGTTTGCTGTTCCAGCACCGAAAAACAATACAGGTATTCTTTCACGGGTATGGTCACTGCCATTCCAGGTCGGATCATTGCCGTGATCGGCTGTAATCAGACATAAGTCATCCGGCTGCAGCAGCGTCATTATTTCAGGCAGCCTGCTGTCAAAATATTCCAATGCTTCTCCGTACCCTTGAATATTACGGCGATGCCCGAAGGAAGAATCAAAATCAACAAAATTGGTAAACACCAGCGTATTATCAGGCGCATCTTTTACGGCCTGCACTGTTGCTTCTATCAATTTATCAAGGCCACCGGCAGGATAATGCTTTGTAATGCCGCGATGGGCAAAAATATCGGCAATCTTGCCTACCGCATACACATTCCCGCCAGCTGCAACAATATTATCAAGCAAAGTAGCTTCCGGCGCAGGCACAGCATAATCATGCCTGTTGACGGTACGCGTAAAATCATCTGCACAACTGCCAACAAACGGACGGGCAATAACCCGTGCTATTTTATAAGGCTGTACCAGTCTGAACGCAATCTTGCATAATTCATACAGCCGTTCCAGACCGAAACTTTGCTCATGAGCCGCAATCTGCAGCACACTGTCAGCGGAAGTATAAATAATAGGCTTGCCGCTGAGCATATGTTCTTCGCCCAGCTCCTTAATAATTTCCGTACCGGAAGCATGTTTTTCGCCTAATACTCCTGGCAGTTTCCCTTCACGTATAATAGCATCTATCAGTTCCTGCGGAAAGCAGGAAGGCTTATCAGGAAAATAACCCCAATCAAAATTCACCGGCACACCGCAGATTTCCCAGTGCCCGCTGAGAGTATCTTTACCGCGGCTTACTTCCTGAGCGTAAGTATAAGCACCCTTTTCGTAAGCTGCACCTAAATCCGCTGCAAGAGCCTTTTGCCGGCTTAGTTCTGCTGCCTTTTGCAGTCCCACTTTGGCAAGATTAGGCAGATATAATGGTTTTTCTCTGTTCTTACTGAACCATTCGCATATATGACCTAAAGTATCCGCACCCTTATCACCATACAATTCTGCATCATCTGCACAGCCTATTCCAAAGGAATCCATCAGTAATATAATTGTTCTCGGCATTTATTCACCAGCTTTCAACAATAACCGCAAAGCCTGTCTTACTGTAATCAGAAAACGTCTGGCCGCTTCACTTTCATTGCTCAGCGGTACAACGCCCTCACTTTCAGTACGTTTGGCAATTACAGAACATACTGCGCCTGCCTTAATGCCAAGACACTGAGAGACTACGAATAACGCACTTATTTCCATTTCATAATTTAAGGCACCCAGCTTCTGCCACTCCTTCAGTGTTCCTTGCAGTGATTTGCGTACATAGCCGGAAAAACTGTCGTAGCGTTCCTGCCCTGGCCAAAACGTATCAGAAGAAACAGAAATTCCTGTATGGCAGGGAATATTGTTTTCCTCTGCTGCCTGTCGCAGCGCATTGGTAATGTCAATATCAGCTGCTGCCGGAAAACTAAGCGGAGCATAATGCTGCGATGTTCCATCAAGTCGTACGGCTGCATTATTTATGATAAGATCACCAATATTTATTCTTTCCTGTATCGTGCCCGTCGTACCTACGCGGATAACGCCTTTAATCCCCATTCTGGCCAGCTCTTCCAGACAGATAGCTGTCGAAGGTCCACCCATACCGGTGGAACACACCAGCACCGGTCCGCAATCCATATGTGTCAGCCAGCTGGTATATTCACGATGGCAGGCAATAAATTCTGCTTCGCCAAGATTTTCTGCCAAAATCTGCACTCTGGCAGGATCACCTGGCAGTACAGCCCATTCGGCTCCCTGCAGGTCATTGGCACAAAATCCAACATGATAAAGTATTTCAGATTTATCAGCTAAAACGCCCATGTGTTTACCTCTTTATAATTCAGTAACCCAGTGTTTCACCTACTACGATAACTTTGATGCGCCCCTGTGGCTGGCAGCGCCTGGTAATTACAATCTGATTACAGATACTCGTTGCTGACAGACAATCCATGCAGACGCCAGTTTTCTGACAGGGAGTATTAAGTCCCGCAAAGCGCTGAGCATTGATGGGAGCAGCAGTATTACGTGCTCTGGCCACAGCATCCTGCACGGTTTTGACAATTTTATTGACTCCGACAATGACAATTACCTGTTTAGGCCCGTAAATAAGAGCCGCACAGCGATTACCGTTACCGTCGATATTTACCAGCTGCCCATCCTCACTGACCGCATTACTGCTCATCAGGAATGTATCGCTCAGTAAAGCCTGACGCATCATCTCTACGCGTTCTTCCGCATTAGCTGCGGTATCGCGGTCTATAACGGCATACATTTTCTTAACTTTATCCAAAAGTCCTGTTGCAGCAACAGTCATCGAACCTCCCCAGGCAACAACATGTTCCTGAGGAATCAGACTCACTGCCGTTTCTGCTGCAGCTGCGGCAGTGTCACAGTAATATGCTTCAAAACCACGTTTTTGCAGGTTCTGCACCACTGTCTTACCCAGACAGTTATTACGAGCTTGCATCGGATTGGTCATTTCAATCACCCTGACTTCCGTAAGTATTTATTCCATATCACCAATGGCCACTTCGTCCACTCCGTCTTCTTCAGCCAGAGAAACGTTTACTGCTTCTTTATGAGAAGTGGGCACATTCTTACCGGCAAAATCAGCGCGTATGGGAAGCTCACGATGTCCGCGGTCAATCAGCACTGCCAGCTGAATTGCTTTAGGTCTGCCCATATCAATAATGGCATCCAGTGCCGCCCTGATAGTTCTGCCCGTGTAAAGTACGTCGTCAACCAGAATGATAACCTTGCCTGTAAGGTCAATGTCAATCTCGGTACCATGCACAATAGGATTGTACGCCAAAGTAGACAGATCATCACGATACAGGGTAATATCCAGCATGCCAACCGGAACCTTGGCATTTTCAATTCTTTCAATGGTCTCAGCAATACGTTCTGCAATAGGAACGCCTCTGGTACGAATACCTACCAGAACAACATTTTCAACGCCTTTATTTTTTTCTATGATTTCATGCGAGATACGCACAATAGCACGACGCATGGCGTCGGCATCCATAATTACATTTTTCTTTACAAAATTTGTCATAATTATCACCCCAAATTTATTATCACGGCAAAACCGTTGTAAACATATCAGTTAAACTGTCCCAGACGCAATCTGGTAAGTATTTTTCTCATATCCTCCGGTAAGGGAGCTTCAAAAGTCATTAATTCTCCCGTCCGCGGATGCGTAAATGTAAGCGTAAGTGAATGCAGTGCCTGTCCGTTAATGGCAAATGGCGTCTTCATCGGGGAATATTTAGGATCTCCCACCAACGGATAGCCAAGATATTCCATGTGGACACGTATCTGATGCGTACGCCCTGTTTTCAGGCGACATTTGACCACCGTATATTTACCGAAACGCTCCGCAACCTCATACTCAGTTATTGCCTGCCGTCCGCCTTCGCTGACAACAGCCATCTTTTTACGGTCATTCTTATCGCGTGCAATCTGCGTTTCAATAATGCCGCTGTCATTTTTCACATTACCTCTGACAACTGCCAGATATGTACGCTGAGCCGCCTTACTCTGTATCTGTTCAGACAGCGACAAATGCGCCACGTCATTTTTAGCACAAATCATGATACCGGAAGTATCTTTATCCAGTCTGTGCACAATACCAGGTCTGATAACGCCATTGATACCGGAAAGATTACTGCAATGATACAGCAGGGCGTTGACCAGCGTTCCACTATAATTTCCCGCTGCCGGATGCACTACCATGCCGCGTGCTTTATTTACTACTACTACATCATCGTCTTCGTAAATAATATCCAGAGGAATATCCTCCGGCTGTACATCCAGAGGCTGCGGTTCCGGCAAATCAACAAGTATTTCTTCTCCAGCCTTAACCCTATAGTTAGACTTGATAACCTTCTGCCCTCTTACAGCCCGTCCTTCTTCCAGTAATTTCTGCATGTTGGAACGAGTTATTTCCAGCAGCTGCGCCAAAGCCACATCGGCACGCATACCTGCCTCATTTTCCGTAATAATTATGCGTTCCCGCGTTCCAGAAATTCCGTTGCTATTATCTTCCATAAAACAAGTCCCACTCCTATGCATATCGCAATATCGGCCACATTAAAAATGGGCCAGATTCTGAAATCAAAAAAATCAATTACAGCGCCGTGAAGAATCCTGTCAATCAGGTTTCCCACCGCACCGCCGGCAAACAGCGCTGCACCCAGCCGTACCATAAGCGGCTCTTTGCCAAGCTCATCACGAAAATACCAGATACCGGAACTCACAGCAAGGGCAACAACAACAAACAGCCACCGACTGCCTTCCAGCATACCGAAAGCCGCCCCTTTATTTAATATATATGTCCAGTGAAAAATATTTGGTATAACCGGAATGCTTTCGCCAAGAAAAAAATTCTTTACTACCATGTATTTGGTTATTTGATCTATGATTATTACTGCTGCTACTATCAGGATAAAATTCATACAGTACTCCATTCTGATTTTGATGTGTATATTATACCACAAATTCAGCTGTTAAAACCATTTATCTTCTCTGTTTTGCATATTTATATAATTTTTACTATTTTTTATTTATTGACATTGTAAACAAAAATCCCCTGTTCCGCACCGGAAACAGGGGATTGTTTACTGCTTATCAGTATAAAATTTTATTGGCAATAACAAGACGTTGAATCTGGTTGGTGCCTTCATAAATCTGCATAATCTTAGCATCACGCATCATTTTTTCTACCGGATATTCGCGGGAATAACCATAGCCACCCATTACCTGTACAGCGTCAGTGGTTACCTGCATTGCAACATCGGCAGCATAACATTTTGCCATGGCTGCTTCCTTGGAAAATTCCATGCCCTGATCGCGCATCCAGCAAGCTTTATGTACCATCAGACGTGCAGTTTCAACTTTCATGGCCATATCGGCAATCATAGCCTGTACCATCTGGAAAGAAGCAATCGGCTGACCGAACTGACGGCGTTCTTTAGAATATTTAACTGCGCAATCAAGAGCTGCCTGCGCAATACCTACAGAAACAGCACCTACAAAAGGACGTGCACTGTCCAGAGTATTCATGGCGATACGGAAACCTTCACCTTCACGGCCTACGCGATAGGATTCAGGAATTACAACATCCTGCAGAATAACTTCACAGGTGTTGGAAGGACGGATGCCCATTTTATCTTCTTTTTTACCAATGGTCAGACCCGGAGTGTCTTTAGGAACGATAAATGCAGTAAGACCACGGATGCCACCAGTCTTACGGGTATTGGCAAATACCAGGAAAATGTCAGCAATACCGGCATTGGTAATAAATATCTTGCTGCCGTTTAAAGTGTAAGTACCATTTTCTTTATTTTTTTCCGCACGGGTGGATACGCCGCCTGCATCACTGCCTGCACCAGGTTCGGTGAGTGCAAAGGCAGCCAGTCCGCCGTTATTTAAAACATCACAGTACATGCGTTTTTGTTCATCAGTACCGGCAATCAGCACCGGACAGGTAGCCAGAGAGTTGGCAGCCAGAGAGGTAGCCACACCGGCACAGCCTTTGCCCAGTTCTTCATAGATAACAGCAACAGAAACGCTGTCCAGACCGGGACCATCAAGTTCTTCCGGCACAATTACATTCAGCAGACCCATTTCATCAGCTTTCTGAATCAGGCCTTCACGCATATGATTTTCTCTGTCCATTTCAGCGGCATAAGGGGTGATTTCTTTTTCTACAAACTCCCTCACCATCTCCTGTAATTCAAGTTGTTCTTCGTTTAATGCAAACTCCATTTTATCCTCCTTAAAATTACGCGGCCATACCGCTGCTTTTAGACGTTACCGAAAATTTACCATTTTGCAGGTATCTCTTCAAATCTGCCGACTACCAACATCGTGGAAAGAAAAGTAGCCACCACAGTATTTTCCTCGTCAAACATTTCCGCCTCTATTACCATTGTAGTGCGTCCGTGATGACGAATCCTGCTTTTTACACTGATACGCCCTGCATTATGCACCTTGCGTATAAAGTTCATACTGAGATTGAGCGTTGCCACTGCCGCACCGACACTGGCTCCGGTTACACTCAGCACTGAATCGGCCAATGCTGTCAGGACACCGCCATGACAGAAACCACGGTGGTCAAAATGCTTTAACGGATCAATATTGATACTCAACACTGCGCTGCCGCAGCTTATCGCATCAATATTAATACCAAAACTGGTTACAAAAGAATTGTACCCATACATTTTGCGGATATATGCCGGAACGTCCTTTACCTGCTCCATCAAGTTATCCGCCCCGCTTTCATAAGCCTTTTCATGAAATCTCTAATATTTTATCATAATTTTTTTATTAACTCAACAGTTAACATTTAAAAATCATGCAGATATTTATCGTACTGCTCCTTATCATGCCTGATACTCCGGTACAAACAGACTGCAGCAATGACAAAAGCCGTTTGGCAGGCATATAATATCCCTGCCAAACGGCTGTATTTTAATGATAAATCAGTCAATAATATTTTGTTTATAGTCGTGATACAAGGCACGCAGTTCTTCCATAACAGCAGACATTTCTACTTTCAAATCGGAAGCAGTATCATAATCTCCCTGTGCTACAGCGCGGCGGATGCGAGAGAAAAGACTCGGCTCTTCAAAGGAATCTTTGGCAAGTTTGGTGCGCAGTACCTGAATCTTATGCCACATGGCAAGATCGCAGTCCGTACAGGTTTCCTGATTATGCAGGCGTTTCATATCTACAACAGCCTGATAATTTTCGGGAATTAAACGAGTCAGCAATTCCGTCTTCCAGCGAATCAGAGCACCCTGCATGAAAGATTCAATATATTCAGGTTTCAGTATATTGCCTCTGGTCAGCACCGCTACCTTTTCCGGATATTCTTTAAAGGCACGCAGGTTTTCCCATACAGTTGCAGGCGGCTTGCCAAAGAGTCTATCGCGTTCTTCCTGAGTGAAATCTTCAAAGACATCTTTTTCAGTACGATATTCTCTGTCTTTTTCCAGATAGAAGCTTTCTTCTCCGGCCTGCTTGGAAATTTCTTTTTCCAGAGCTTTCAGATCAAGACCTGATTCTACGCAGGCCTTGATGCCGTCCAGCATGGACAGATAAAAGGCAGCAAGCGCAATATAGGTATTGGTATAGGGGTTAGGAGAACGCATCTCAATACGAGTTGCCTTATCGTTATCAAGATCACGAATCAGGCCCGCAAGAATGGTTCTGTTACGGGACGGAATTTCCGGGCTGAGTCCCAGAGAAGTTACAATGCAGACAGGTGCTTCAAAGCCCGGTTTCAGGCGGTTAAGAGAGTCGATAGTGCAGGAGATGAAGGGATTGATAACTTCGTAGTTCTTGAGCAGGCCCATGATGCTGCCATAACCTACAGCAGAGAGGAAATCCTTATGCATGTCTGCAGGCGAGAACAGATTAACAATCTTGCCATTTTTCATTTTTGCCGCAATACCGACATGTACATGTTCGCCGCTGCCTGCTACGCCCGGTACAGGTTTTGCCTGGAAGGAAACTTCCAGCCCGTTCATGCGGAATACTTCCTTAACAATGATGCGTGCCAGCAGTTCGTTGTCGGCAGTCTGTACACCAAGACTGAATTTCCAGTCCACTTCCAGCTGTTCCATAACGTGAGTCATATGACCGGCAGAGTCAATCTGACCTTTGACGCCGCCGCATTCCTTGTGCCCCATTTCAGGCTCCAGTCCATACAATTCCAGCATCTGTACAGTCTGCTCCAATGCGGTACGAACATTGCCGCGAGTGCGTTGCCAGTATTGTTCCTGCATCATCTGAGAAGAAGACAGTGCTTCAATAGGAGCGTCCTCACGCGGAGATTTAACCCAGAATTCCAGCTCTGTTGCACAGGTGAAGATAAGCTTTTCAATATCGGCAGCATTTACATGCTCCAGGCCGGCAATCTTAGGATGTCTGGCAAACAGATCCATAATCTCAGTTTCTACATGATCCAGTGTATTTTTCAAAATAGAACGGGAATCAACGAAATTTCCGTTGTGAATCAGATAGCAGGGAATACGCAAAGTACCTACCATATTGCCGTTTTCCGCATCAAAATGTTCATAATTGTAATCAACATACCAATTAACGGATTTATCAACCTTCATATCAACGCGGGCATTATTCAGTGTTGCAATGCCGGTCAGTACTACGGACGAACCGTCAGTCTGAGCTGCGCTGCCTTCCAGAAAGCTGTTAATATCTTCAAGGAAAATCTTCATGGGAATTTTTTCATCTGTATCATTGCCTGCAAAATCGACACCCATCAAAGATACAAATTTAATTTCCGGGTGCAGCAACAGGATATTATGCAAAGACTGTTCGTTTTGTTGTTCCGGTTTAATGACGTAGAGTAAATTTTTCTTATTCATTTTTCGTGCCAGCAATAATGCTGTACTCCTTTCCAAACCATTTTAACTGTAAAAAACAAAAAGACCTTTCCAAAACAGAATACATTCCTCCTGTTCCAGAAAAGTCACCATTGACAAAATTATTATAACAAATATTTCTTTGAGTTGTCTATCTTTTTCTTTCTCAGGACAGCAGTTTTATCAAAATTTCTTCAAGCAGCTCATACCTTCTGCCGCCTCTGCGCATCCCTATGTTTAAATCTGCCAGCGCTAATATTGCTTCCTGTACTTTTGCATACGAAAAATTACGTGCCTGCTGCTGCACAATTTTCACTATATACGGCGTCATGCCAAGCTCTGCTGCAATCTGCGCCTGTCCATAATGCATGTTCTGCAGTTCCTGCATTCTTGCTATTCTGCGCAGCTGAAACAATATGCTGCCGCATAAAAGCAGAACAGATGTACCTTTCTTACGCTCGCCTGCCAGCAGCTCCAATGACTGTCCCAGTTTTTTCTCCATGATGGCATTAGTCAGCGAAAATCCTGAAACTTCCGGCAAGGCGGTAAAAATACTTTCCACATCGCTCCTGCTCCAGCGTTTTCTGTCACCCGCATAGATTGACAGTTTTTCTAACTCCTGCTGCACCAGCTGCAAAGGCACCTTATCAACAGGGGCCAGATATTCCATAATCAGCTCTGTCGCTTCCCTGTCCAGGCTGCCGCCCAGTTCTGCTGCCTGCTGCTGCAGCCAGGAAGCGGCAGCATAAGGTTTAAAGCTGCTGCATTCGCATACTGCGCCTTTTTCTTTTAACTGCTTATAAAAACGGCTGCGCTTATCAAGTTTGACCGCATTTATCAGAATGGTGCAATATTCCGGTACATCCTGCAAAATCTCCAGCAGCTTTTCCAGCCTTTCTTTTTTTGCCTCGCTGTCCTGCTTACCGCCAAGCAGCTTATCATCCTTTAAAATTACCAGCGAACTGCCGGAGAAAAAAGGATAGGTGTTGATAACTCCAGCCAGCTCTTTGAGCTCCGTATCTTTTTCAAACACCGTAATCTGCCGCGAAGCTGCATCTGTATCGCCAAAAACATATTCCGGCACAAGGGCAGTAATCTGACTGCTGTAGTATGCTTCATCGCCAAAAACAACGATTACATTGGGAAGACTGGCATGATTTTTTAATCTGCCAATCAAATCATCCGGCTTATATTCCATGACTATCTCCTAAAAATATTGCTTATGGTATACATAACTATAACATTTTGTACCATCATCGTCAAAAACAATCTTGACAGCTCCAAGCTGGTCAGTACGCAGCACCGTGGCATTTGCCTCCTGTAACCGCTGCAGTGTTTCCGGATGAGGATGTCCATAACTGTTACCGCAGCCTGCCGAAATTACGGCAACAGACGGATGAATCTGCTGCAAAAATTCATCGCTGCTGATGCCCTTCGAACCATGATGAGCTACTTTCAGTACTTCAACATGTCCGAGCTGCTGTAACTGTGCTTCCCTGTCGGTACTGATGTCGCCTGGAAAAAGCAGTTTATGCCCTGCATAATCTACAGCAGCAACAATGCAGGCATCATTACCGCTGCTGCCTGCTTCAGGCATGCTCACTACGGACAGCAGCCCTTCATCGCCAAGGCTATACTGCTGTCCCTCCTGAGGATGTACCACCACACAATCACGACTAAAGTGCAGCACTTCCCGCACAATTTCAGAAGCAAGATCCGGCGGTACAATAATCCTGTCGATACCAATGTTGGCTGCAAGTCCGGCCACCCCGCCCACATGATCAAAGTCACCATGACTCAGCAGGAGAACGTCAACTTTGTCTTTGCCGATGCTGCGCAGAAAAGGCGCTACTATTCTGCTGCCCGTATCATAATTTTTCAGTCCGCCTGTATCAATAACGGCAGTTGCACCCGATGGCGTAACCACCACAGCACTGTCACCCTGCCCTACATCAAGAAAATATGCCGTCAGCGGTTGCGGCGCAAATTTACTCCATAGTAAAACTCCAACAAGCGTTACAGTCAGAAAGCCAATAAGCAGGTGCCTCTCTTTATTGCGCAAAAACTGCACACATGCAAGATCAAGCACGACCACAAGCCAAAAATAATAGATAACCGCACACCAGCCGGGCAAAGTGCCGATGACCAGTCTGCCCCACGGCAGCGAGGCAAGCAGCTCTGCCTGCAAAAGCACCTGCTGCACCAGAAAAGCAGCCACCTGCAGAAGGAAGATACCAAAGCCAAATAAAGTATCCAGCACCATTGCCGAAATAGTAAGCAGTACTGACAATTCCAGTACTGGCGTCAGTAAAATATTGCTTAGCAAAGAAATCAGCGGCAGCTGGTGAAACCATGCAATCATAAACGGCACTACGGGCAGCTGCGCTGCCACTGTCACTGCCACAGCCTCGCTCAGCCACAACGGCAAAAAACAGCTCAGCCTGCTTTTGATTACTGGCAAAAGCCAGATAAGCCCTGCTGCCGCACCAAATGAAAGCAGAAAGCCTGCATCAGAAAGCCACAGCGGCTTAAATATAAGCATGACAACAGCCGACAGACATAATATATTGCCTTTTGCCGCACCGCTGCCGCCATACAATAATATCAGACTCATCAGCAGTGCCCTCATTACCGGCGGTCTGCAGCCGCAAAGCGCCGCATAAAGCACAAGACAGCTGCCTGTAAGTATGGCTCTTGACCTGGAAGGCAGTCTGCCAAAAAGCAGCATCAGAAAACCAGTCAGTACTACAAGATGCGACCCCGACACCGAAAGCAGATGGGCAAGTCCGTTATCTGTAAAGAGCCGCCTGCTTTCCTCATCAATCTGAGCACTGCCGCCTAATACCATTGCGCCCAGTAATGCTCCCTGCTGACCTGCAGCTTCCGTCATACGCTGCCGTAGCTGCCGGTTACGGGCAGCCAAATATTCCCACATTCCACTGCTGCCAGGCTGCAAAGTAACCTCAGCTTTTCTGATACTGCCGCCAATTCCCTGCACGCGGTTCCAGCTGTTACTGTCAAAGCCGCCCGGATTGCGAAAAGACGACAAGGCTTCCAGTCTGCCGCTGCACCAGACCATCCCAGTCGGCCAATCTTCAAATGTGGCAGTTGTAAAAATTCTTATTTTCTGGCGGTAAGGCAGCACCTCACTGTCAGATTCAATCTGAACACACTCTGCAATAAAAGAAGTTCCGTATTCATGTTTTTTCACTGACTCAGGTTCAATCTTCCCGTAAAACTGCACCTGTCTGCCGTAATATGGCGCAAGTTCCTTAGCGGCATCTTCGGGAGCCCTGAACCCGCTTACAAGTCCTAAACAGAGAAAAAACAGCAGCACAATACATGTAAAACCATGCTCTTTGCTGCCACGTATATAAAAAATTGCTCCACTCACAAACAGAGCGGCTGCCAGCACGCCTGCAGCAGCAAAATACGGTATCTGATGCTGCAAAGCAGAGTAACAGCCTGCAAGAAAGCACAGCGTTCCCAGATAAACAGCATTCATCGTACGGTAATCCTGTCTTTCATTTTATTGAATTTGGCTTCACCAATACCTCTGACCTGCATGATGTCTTCTATTTTCTCAAACGGATGCTGCTGCCTGTAATCTGCAATTTTCTGAGCCGTTACTGCCCCTACTCCCGGCAGAGAATCAAGTTCGGCAACACTTGCGGTATTGATGTTGACAAGTCCTCTGGCTGCAGCAGTGTTCGCTTCACCTGTCACTGCCGACTTGCCGCTCTGCCTCTGTATTGCTTTGCTGCTTTTTAAAGCTGGCACATTAACCTGACTGCCGTCTTTAAGCTTCTTAGCCAGATTTACCTTTTCCAGATTAGCGTATTCTGTCGCACCTCCGGCGGCCGCCACCGCTTCCTGCGCCCTTATGCCAGCCGGCAGCTCATATAATCCGGGGCGTTCTACGGCACCGCTGACATATACTGTAATCAGCTTCTGTGTTTTATTTTCCTGTGTCTGCGGTTTAACAGCTGTCACAGGTTCAGGTGCAGAAAGCCTTTCTGCCGCTATACTTGTCAGCACGCAGCCAACTAATAAAATACACAGCAGTATAAATTTTGTTTTTCTGTTTTCCATCAGTAGCACTCTCCATAATAAAAAAAGCTCTGAGAATAACAAAATCGTTATTCTCAGAACTTCTGAATAATTCAAGCGTTATATAGGCACTGCTATGTAATTATATTTTATTTGGCAACAATATTTACCAAACGGCCAGGCACGCAAATAATCTTCATTACCTTGGCATCACCGATATGAGTCTGTACATTCGCATCAGCCAGAGCAATTTTTTCCAGCTCTTCTTTGGTCGCAGCAGCGGGAACAGTCAGTCTGCCCCTTACCTTGCCGTTAACCTGCAAAACGATTTCCACATTGTCTACCTGCAGCGCTTCTTCATTGTATTCAGGCCATTTTTGTGCATGTACGCTGCTATCTGCATCAACAGCACCACGCCACAATTCTTCCGTAATGTGCGGCACAAACGGAGCCAGCATACGCAGCAGAGCGGAAATAGCTTCATAAACCAGACCTGCATTAGCTTCCTGTTTTGCTTCTTTATAAGCGTACAGAGCGTTAACCAGTTCCATCATGGTACTGATAGCGGTATTGAAGTTAAAGCGCTTGTCGATATCGGCAGTAACCTTTTTAATGCTGCCATGAACAATGCGGCGCAGCTCCTTATCAGCTTCTGTCAGAGCTGCTGCATCATAGGAGGTAACTTTCTGCTCCAGCTGCGGCAGGTAATTGTAAACAATACGCCATACACGGTTCAGGAAGCGGAAAGAACCTTCTACACCCTGGTCGCTCCACTCCAGCTCTCTTTCAGGCGGAGCAGCAAACATTATGAAAAGACGTGCAGTATCAGCACCGTATTTTTCCAGAATTTCTTCAGGAGAAACAACATTACCTAAAGATTTACTCATCTTGGCGCCGTCTTTAATTACCATGCCCTGAGTCAGCAGGTTGGCAAACGGTTCATCATAATCAACCAGGCCTGCGTCACGCAGCACTTTCAGGAAGAAACGGGAATACAGCAGATGCAGGATTGCATGCTCGATACCGCCAATATACTGGTCAACCGGTCCCCAATACTGATTTACTTCCTTAGCAAAAGGAGCCTTATCGTTTTTCGGGTCGGTATAACGCAGATAATACCAGGAAGAGCACAGGAAGGTGTCCATGGTATCGGTTTCACGTTTAGCCGGTGCACCGCATTTCGGGCAGGTGCAGTTAACAAAGCTTTCAGAGGTTGCCAGCGGAGAAACGCTGCCTGCGTTGAAGTTAACGTCTTCCGGCAGTCTTACCGGTAACTGATCTTCCGGCACCAGAACTTCACCGCAGTGCGGGCAGTAGATAATAGGAATCGGTGCACCCCAGTAACGCTGACGGCTGATAAGCCAGTCGCGCAGACGATAATTTACATGGCGAGAGCCAATGCCCATTTTTTCTGCTTCGTCCATAATAGCCTGCATGCCTGCATGCATTTCCATACCGGTGAACTTACCAGAATTAACGAGTACGCCTTCTTTTTCTTCGTAAGCGTCAGTCATGTCTTCCAGTTTCAGTTCTTTATCTTTAGGATTGATAACGACGATTTTTTCCAGACCATATTTATCAGCAAACATCCAGTCACGGCTGTCATGAGTAGGTACGCCCATTACAGCGCCGGTACCATAATCATAAAGTACATAGTTAGTAATCCAGATTTGTACTTTTCTGCCGGTAAACGGATTGATGGCATAAACTCCGGTAAAGATACCTTCTTTTTCAGATTCGCTGGAGGTACGTTCAATATCGGACTGATTGCGTACTTTATCGCAGAAAGCTTTAATTTCCGCAGCCTTGGGATTATTAGCGCAGATTTTTTCTACCAATGGATGTTCAGCAGCCAGTACCACATAAGTAACACCAAAAGCGGTATCAGGACGGGTAGTATAAACTGCTACCTTTTCCTGCAGGTCAGGAATCTCAAAACTGAATTCCAAACCTTCACTGCGGCCAATCCAGTTGCGCTGCATGGTTTTTACACGTTCCGGCCAGCCTTCCAATAAATCGAGGTCTTTCAGCAACTCATCAGCATAGTCGGTAATTTTAAAGAACCATTGTTCCAGGTCTTTCTTTTCTACTACGCTGTCGCAGCGCCAGCATTTACCGTCGATAACCTGTTCATTTGCCAGTACGGTATTGCAGGTATCGCACCAGTTAACGGCAGATTTCTTTTTAACGGCCAGACCTCTTTTATAAAACAGTTCAAAAAACCATTGAGTCCATTTATAATAATCTTCCTTGCAGGTAGCAACTTCGCGATCCCAGTCATAGGACAGGCCCAGTGCTTTCTGCTGGCGGGTCATATTGGCAATGTTTTCGAGAGTCCATTTTTTCGGCGGAATACCGTGTTTAATAGCGGCATTTTCAGCCGGCATACCAAAGGAGTCCCAGCCCATGGGATGCAGCACATTAAAACCTTTCATGGTACGGAAACGCGCTACAACGTCACCGATGGAATAGTTGCGTACATGGCCCATATGTAAATTGCCGGAAGGATAAGGGAACATTTCCAAAACGTAGGATTTGGGTTTATCCTTATCCATTTCCACTTTAAAGCTCTTATTTTCTTCCCAGTATTTTTGCCACTTTGCTTCTATGGCATGAGGAGAATATCTTTCTTCTAACATTTCTGACCTCCTGAATTTTTGCAAAATAAAAATCCCTGACCTCATAAAAAGGTCAGGGACGAAATAACTTTTTCGCGGTACCACCCTGATTACAGCCAGTGCTGTCACTCATTCGGCCTTGACGCAGCATCACGTCCGCACATTTCCTTGCGGCTTCTCCACAGTGAGTTCATCGGTAAACGTGTCTGACTTGCATCAACCGTCAGCTTTCTTGGCATCGTCTGCAGATTACTGCTCTGCTTCACTGAATTTCTTATAAATTATATAACTAATACCTGTAAAAGTCAAACAAAAGATTGCTGAGCAAGAATGCTGTTATCTTTAAAATATTTAACAGCCAAATTATAAAGCTGTTCACAATATGTTAAAATATAATTATCAACATAAAATCTTTCTTTTTCTCACAGGAGGAAATGTAATGAATAAGAATATTACCGCAGCTGCACTGGGCAAACACCCGGCTGATTTGCTGCTGAAAAACTGCCAGATTGTCGATGTTTTTTCCGGCACTGTTTATGCTGCAAATATCGCCATAGCCGCACCAACAAAATCGGCATCGGCCTGATTAAAGGCAACAATCTGACAAGCGGTGCAACAGCGACCACTATTGCCCACGATTCCCAGAATATCATCATCGACACTAATGCCACAGATATAGTGCTTGCTGCGCAGGACTACGCACACTCAAGGCGTTGTCCGTAATTTTGACCCATTTGCCGGACTCAGCTTCATGACTCCGCCTGTAATACCAAAAGTAAAAATAACCGCTATGGTCATGTTTGATACGGTAAATTTTAAATTTATATAAATCTGATTTAACAAAAAACTTTCCGAGCAGTGATTTGTTCCATACTGCTCAGAAAGTTTTTTATCTGCAAATATTAATAATATTCTCCTATATTTCCATATACAGCTCTGTATTTTTTAAAAATTTTTCTATTCTGTCAATATATTCATCCTTAACAGTTTGATTCTTCTTCATCAGCCTTATAGAGCATTCCCATACTACCAGACACTTTATCTTTTTACACAATAATTTTTCTTTTACCAGTAAATCTCGCTGCTTATTTACTTCAAATTTCTTTTGCCAAAATTCAACTTTTGACTTTGGCATATATGAAAATTTACAATTCAGATGTCTGTGCCAGAAACAACCATTAACAAATAAAGCAGTATTATATTTTCTTAAAAAAATATCTGGTCTGCCTGGTATATTTCTGGCATTCAAACTATACCTGTAACCTCGGCTAAAAAGCAATTTTCTAAGATATATTTCTGGGCCAGTATTTTGGGATCTAATGGCAGACATATTTCTGCTCCTGTCCTCAGTACTTTTTATATCCAACTATTTACCCTCTATCTCTTTCAAATACTGTATAAACTGCAATAAAGTCATTATTCTGTTTTGCCTGTCTGCTGGATACGTTTTTATATATGGCTGCGGAACAACCAACACTACATTCTCTTCATGCATCTCATCCATTTGTGCTGAAGATATGCCCTGTTGAAGCGTAAACAGATATTTTGGTTTACCTTTTAGTCTGTCCGCTTCATTTAAAATCTGTCTCCATCTGTCTTTACATGTAGTTTTAGCAGCTAATGACACCAGTTTATCTATAGAAAAATTAATATCATGATATGCTTCTTTAGATGGAAAAATAAAGTCCGGTTTCTTATTCCCCTCTGTTACAACCTGAGCCGAATATTCCAGCCCATTCCCATCAAATATTGCAGCAAGGTGATTTTCCAGACTTTTACCGGCTCTGCTTTTTCTACGGTTTAATACAATGTTTGCCATCCTTATAAATTCATCAACAGAAACAAAACCAGCATTAATTTTCTTTCCATACCTGGAATATTCTAATTTACGAAATAAATAATATTCCATATCAGTCCATTCTATAATTCTTTTGTCAGGATTGGTTTGTATATACTCAGAATGATTATATACTTTATTGTGTATCTCTCTTGCTGCTGCAGACATGACTTCTGAAGGAGGAAAATCAATATCTAAATCATTGATAAATTTTTGCACAATAATTTGTTCATGTTTTTCTGTCTTAATACTTCCGGTGTTAATTAACCTGTTTGTTTCAGTTGGACTCATACAAAATGCTTCCAGAAATGTCTCTATATCCTTGTCGGTATTTAATACATATCCTAAATATTCGTCAGTATTGAGTTTAACTAAAATAAACAGTGCCCCTGTATAATCCGCTTCTAAAAAAGGAAAACTTCTGCCAAAATTCGTGATTCTGTATTCATTTCTTGTACCTTGACCATAATAAATGAATCTGCTGTTTGTTTCAAAATTCTCCTGCCACTTTATCTTTACCCATCTATCCTTATTTTCACCTTTAACCCCTGGCTCGGAAAATAAAATACATGCAGACGACTTCGGAATATATATGCCAGCCTGATGCCCGCCTGTTAAGCCAGTATCATTTGCGGATAAAAATTTACAAAAACTCTTTTCGCCGCTCAATACGGCTTCTATGGCATGTTCGGAATATTCGCCTAACATTTAAATCACCTTTCTTTCCTGCTCCTTCAACGTGACTTCCATCATATCAAGTTTTGTAACTATTAATTTTGCAATATTTTCCATTAATGGTACAACAACAGAATTACCAAACTGTCTGTACGCCTGTGTATCAGAAACAGGAATCTTAAAGTTTTCGGGGAATCCCTGTAATCTCGCACATTCACGCGGAGTGAGTCTCCTGGGATTTTTTCCTTTCTGGGCTATAAGTATTTCAGAACCATCTTTATAATATCTTGCACTTATAGTTCTTGAAACTCCATCCAATGGAGCTATTCCATATCCAAATCCATTACCTGCAGCTTTGTGTTTAGCTGCATAATTCTGCAAATATGTCCATAATTTATCTGACAATGTATATTTATCTGCAACAACATCATCAAGAATATCACGCATCACAGGCTTAGGATTTTTTTCAGTAAGAGCAAACTCAAAATCAATATCATCACCATACAGCTCTCTGTTAAATCCGACTATAATAATTCTTTCTCTGTGCTGAGGTACATATTTTTGTCCGTCTATTACAGCATAAAAAATTTTATAATTAAGTTCGTCCAAAGATTCCTGAATAACCTTAAAAGTTCTTCCTTTGTCATGACTGCAAAGATTTTTTACATTTTCAAGCAAAAACGCTTTTGGACGCTTTCTTTTTAAAATACGGCATACATCAAAAAATAACGTTCCCTGCGTTTTATCTGCAAATCCAGTTTCTCTGCCAAGACTGTTCTTTTTTGAAACACCGGCTATTGAAAACGGTTGACATGGAAATCCTGCAACAAGAATATCATGATCAGGTATATCATTCTCATTTACCTGTGTAATATCTCCGTCTGGCTGCTCACCAAAGTTTGCAAAGTATGTCTGCTGACTGTATTTATTCCATTCATTTGAATACACACAATGTCCTCCGACATTATCAAAAGCAATTCGCATACCGCCAATTCCGGCAAATAAGTCTATAAAAGAAAAATTTCTGTTCATCTTATTTTTTTGCTTTTTGCTCATATCTGTTATATAACAGGCAATTGCTTCTCTTACACAATCCTGTATACTCTGCTCACTCTGTAATGAATATGCATTTAACTTATCATATAATTCATCTTCAACTTGAAGATGTACCTGTTTCATTTGCAATCACCTCTGGGAATAATTCTATACCTCTTTTTTCCCATTATACATTCAGTTCAAAGAAAAAACAAGTAAAAACGAACATATTTTCTTTTTACAAAAGCAACAAAAAAAAACAACAAAAAAGAAAAAAAATATAAACCACACGTTACATCAGGTAATATAACGTGTGGTTTATTTTATTCACTAATTTTTTTGTAGCATTCCGGTCTTCTGTCACGGAAAAGTCCCCAGGAAAGTCTGTCCTGAGCCAACGCTGCCAAATCAAACTCCTGCAGCAGAATTTCTTCTTTGTCGCGGGAAGCGGTGGCAAGTATCTCGCCGGTACCATCAGCAATAAAAGAAGAACCGTAAAAATTCAGTGCTGACGATTGATTGTTATTGGCTTCACAGGGCGTTACTTCTTCCAAACCTATCCGGTTGGCAGCAACTACAGGCATAAGGTTGGCAGCCGCATGTCCCTGCATAACCCTGCGCCAGTGCGGCATACTGTCGCATTCCAGAATCGGCTCGGAACCGATAGCCGTAGGATAAAACAGGATTTCCGCTCCCTGGATTGCCATGCAACGGGCAGTTTCAGGGAACCATTGATCCCAGCAGATACCAATACCAATAACGCCATATTTGGTATTAAATACGCGGAAGCCGGAATCTCCGGGCGAAAAATAGAATTTTTCCTGATAGAAATGATCATCGGGAATATGAGTCTTACGATATACGCCCAAAAGCTTACCGTCGGCATCAATGCAGGCTACAGAATTATACAGTCTGTTGATGTCACGTTCATAAAAGCTTATGGGCAGCACCACCTGCAGCTCTTTGGCCAGACGCATGCCCATCTGTACCGCAGGATCCTGCTCCGTCGGCATGGCATAGTCATAAAAATCATAACGACGCTGCTGACAGAAATACTCTCTGGCAAACAGCTCCGGCAGCAGGATGATATTAGCTCCCTGTGCAGCCGCCTCACGCACCATTTTTTCAGCAGCAGCCAGACTTTTTTCTACTTCCGGATAGCAGCGCATCTGCACTGCCGCAACAACTACTTTCCTCATAGTTTTACTCCTTTAGGAATCTGCTGGGTAATGCAGTGGATATTGCCGCCGCCTGTCAAAATGGCACGTGCCGGCACAACGACAATTTTGCGTTCAGGGAACAGCTTCTGCAGAATTTTCTCTGCTCTTTCGTCGCTCTCTGCGTTCTCACCGCCAAAGGCAGGCATTACCACAGTCTTATTGGCAATATAAAAATTCACATAGGACGCAGCAAGCCTTTCGCCTGCTTCGCGCATATCCTCGCCGTCCTCAAAATCGTAACCGCCAACTTCATCTTCTCTGATGCAGACCGGCACATCCGGTATCGGCAGTTTATGCACTTTAATTTTTCTGCCGCAGGCATCCGTTGCTGCTTCCAATGTTTGCAGGCAGGCCAGCGACATGACATACTGCGGGTCATCCTCTTTATCCGTCCAGGCCAGCACAACTTCTCCAGGAGCAGTAAAGGCACAGACATTATCCACGTGCTCATTGGTCTCATCGTTATAAATACCGCGCGGCAGCCAGATAACTTTTTTTGCTCCCAGATAATCCTTTAGTTTTTGTTCAATCTGTTCTTTGGTCAGCTTCGGATTGCGTCCCGCACTGAGCAGGCAGCTTTCCGTTACCATTACAGTGCCTTCGCCGTCGCTGTGGATAGCGCCGCCCTCCATAACAAAAGGAACAGCATTATACATCCGGCAGCCATATTTTTCTGCAAAAGCCGCTGCAAAGGCATTATCTTTATCCCAGGACGGATACAGTCCGTCAACTTCACCGCCCCAGGCGTTAAAATTCCAGTTAATACAGCGCACAGTGCCTTTCCCATTCACTACAAAGGTAGGTCCAATATCTCTGGCCCAGGAATCGTCAGTCTCCATATTGATAATCTCAATATTTCCCACATCAGCAAGCATTTCCTGCGCACTGGCAATGGAACTGCTGCCCGCAATAACATACACCTTTTCACTGACAGCAATCGCCTTAATTACAGCTGTAAACGCCTCACGTGCTTCACGGGCACCAAAGCTCCAGGAACCCGGACGCTCCGGCCAGACAATGATGCAGCCTTCATGCTCCGCAAATTCAGCCGGCATATAAAAACCGTCTTCCCGCGGTAAAGTATGTAAAAATTCCATTATTTACGAAAGCCTTTCTTTAAAATCCTGATAGCCAAAACGCTTAACCAGCTTCGTGCTGCCATCTTCTTCTAAGAGCACGATATCGGGCAGCGGAATACCGTTAAAAGTATTGTTCTTGACCATGGAATAAATAGCCATATCTTCAAAAATAAGCTTATCACCAATCCTGACAGGCTGCTCAAAGCTGTAATCACCGATTACGTCGCCTGCCAGACAGGTCAGTGAGGACAGACGATATGTATACGCTTTCTCTCCTGCCGGATAACTGCTGCGCAGCGGCGGGCGGTACGGCATTTCAATTACATCCGGCATATGACAGGCTGCTGATGCATCAAGGATAAGGATATCCATACCGTTATGCACTATATCCATAACTTCTGTTACCAGATAACCGGCATTGAGCGCAAAGGCTTCCCCCGGTTCAAGATATACTTCTACATCGTATTTTTCTCTGATGTATTTAATCAGGTTAATCAGGGAGAGCACATCATAATCAGCTCGGGTAATATGATGCCCGCCGCCCATGTTCAGCCATTTCATCTGATAAAGATACTTGCCGAATTTTTCTTCAAACACTTTAAAAGTGCTGATTAAATCATCTGCATTCTGCTCGCATAAAGTGTGAAAATGAAGACCATCTATGCCCTCTAGCAAATCCTCACGGAAATTTGCCAGCGTCACACCAAGACGAGAACCAGGAGCACAGGGGTCATAAATAGCGTGATCTCCTTGTGTAGAATGCTCCGGATTCACACGGATGCCTACGCTTACATTGCTGCACAACCCTTTATGCTTTTCATACTGAGCAAAAGAATTAAAGATAATATGATCGCAGATTTTCACCAGCTCACGCATATCCTCAGTCTTATATGCAGGGGCAAAAACATGGTTTTCTTTGCCCATTTCTTCGTAACCTAAACGTGCTTCATACAGTCCGCTGGCTGTAGTACCGGAAACATATTCACCAATCAGCGGATACAGGGCAAACATGGAAAACGCCTTCTGGGCCAGCAGAATATGACAGCCTGATTTTTGCTCTACTTCACGAAGTATTTCCAGATTACGGCGTATTTTCTTTTTATCTACCACATAACAGGGAGTTTGCAAATTTTCCAGCATCTTATTCTACCACTGCCGGATTTTCCACAACTACCCATGACAAGCCGTATTCGTTCAGCATTTCCATGTACGGATCGGGATCAAATTCTTCTACGTTGAAGACACCGGGTCTATGCCATGCTTTGGTCATCACCAGTGCGGTACCAATCATAGCCGGTACGCCGGTGGTATAAGAAATAGCCTGAGAACCTACTTCTTTATAGCATTCCTGATGGTCGCATACATTGTAGATATAAATGGTTCTTTCCTTGCCGTCCTTACGTCCGGTAAAGATGCAGCCGATATTGGTCTTACCTACAGTGCGCGGTCCCAGAGAAGCCGGATCCGGCAGCAATGCTTTCAGGAACTGGATCGGCACAATTTCATGGCCTTCATACAACATGGGTTTAGTAGACAGCATGCCTACATTTTCCAGGCATTTCATATGGGTCAGATAGCTCTGTCCAAAAGTCATAAAGAAACGGATTCTCTTGACGCCGGGAATATTCTTGGCCAGAGATTCGATTTCTTCGTGGTGCAGAAGATACATATCTTTCATGCCAACTTCCGGGAAATCATATTCGCGTTTAATTTCCATAGGTTCAGTTTCTACCCAGTGGCCGTTTTCCCAGTAGGAACCGTTAGCAGATACTTCACGCAGATTGATTTCAGGATTGAAGTTAGTAGCAAAAGGATAACCGTGGTCACCGCCGTTGCAGTCCAGAATATCAATAGTATCAATTTCGTCAAAATAATGTTTCAGTGCATAAGCGGAAAAAACACTGGTAACACCGGGGTCAAAACCGGTACCTAACAGACCCATAATGCCTGCATTAGCAAATTTTTCTTTATAGGCCCATTGCCAGGAATAGTCAAAATAAGCGGTAAAGCCTTCTTCCTTGCAGCGTTTGTCATAAACAGCACGCCATGCAGGGTCATCAATATTTTCCGGCTCGTAGTTGGCAGTATCGATATAGTCTACCTTGCACTCCAGGCAGGCATCCATGATAGTAAGATCCTGATACGGCAAAGCCACGTTCAGCACTGCGTCCGGCTGATAAGCTTTAATTAAAGCAACCAGTTCTTCTTTATTATCAGCATCAACCTTAGCGGTAGTGATGACAGTATCAGTCTTGCCTTCCAACTCTGCTTTCAAAGCGTCACATTTTTCTTTTGTCCTGCTGGCAATGCACAGTTCGGTAAACACCTTGTCATTCTGGCAGCATTTAAAAATTGCTACTCTTGCAACACCGCCGCAGCCAATAACTAATAATTTCCCCATTGTAAGTCATCTCCTTTATTGTTCGTTTAGTTTTATATATTTAAGAAGTTTATTTTTCTTCTTCTTCCAGCATATCTTCCACATACTTCGGCAGCATGAAAGCTCCCAGATGCAGATTGGTAGTATAATACCAGGTCTTGATATTACGCTCTTTCCAGCGTTTGGCATCCAAATCCTTCAAAGGATGGTATTTTTTGGACAGAAACCCAAACAGCCAGTACCCGGAAGAACAGGTTGGAATATGCGCCTGATATACCCTGCTGATAGGAAAGCTGTGGCTTGCCTTACGGTGCATGGCCCGGCAGGATTCCTCATCTTCATCATAGAAAGGGCTGCCATGCTGATACACCATGATGCCGTCTTCTTTAAGGGCCCTGTAGCAGTTACCGTAAAATTCCTTGGTAAAAAGTCCTGCCGCATGTCCTAAAGGGTCAATGGCATCATTGATAATCAGATCATATTCGTCCTGTCTGGCACGCAGAAATTTAAGTCCATTTTCGTTATACACTGTTACCCTCGGATCATCAAGTCCGCAGGCATTATCCGGAAAAAACTCGCGACAGACATCGACAAACACCTTGTCCGTTTCCACCACATCAATCTGCTCTATTTCATCATAATAGGAAAGTTCACGGGCAACACCGCCATCACCGCCACCGATAACCAGTACCTTTTTTACATGAGGATGCACAGCCATAGGTACATGTACAATCATTTCGTCGTAGGTAAACTCATCCTTTTCCGAAAAAACAATACTGCCGTCACAGCTCAGGAAACGGCCAAACTCCGCTGACTCAAAAACGTCTATTCTCTGAAAATCAGTGTCTTCGCCAAACAGCTGCTTATCAATTTTTACATCTATTTTAACTTTATCCGTATGATAATCTGAAAACCACAGCTCCATAATACACCTCAATTCGCCTTATCAGGCCAGCACGTTCACCCTGTTAACTTCGGGATCTTCCGGTCCCTGCATGGAACAGCCTTTTTCTTTGGCATAAATAATATATTCAATAATTTCTTTGGTAATAATCTCACCCGGCGCCAGAATAGGAATACCGGGAGGATAGCACATAACAAATTCACTGCAGATCATGCCGCTGCTTTCAGTAATCGGCACAGATTTTTTACGGGAATAAAAAGCCTTCTGCGGCGATACGGCAACTTTGGGCGTAATATATTCCGTATTCAGCATCTTGGACGGATCTTTGGAGTACAGTCGTTTGATATCAGCCAGCGCTCCCACCAGCCGTTCAATATCCTGAATGGTATCGCCGATAGAAACATAAGCCAGAATATTGGCAATATCGCCAAACTCAATCTGGATATCGTACTCATCACGCAGTAAATCATAAACTTCTATTCCGGCCAGCCCTATATCGCGGGTATAAACAGACAGCTTGGTTACATCAAAATCATAAATACTCTTGCCATTAATCAGTTCACGTCCGTAAGCATAAAAGCCGCCGATAGAATTTATTTCCTCACGGGCATATTCTGCCATAGCCTGCACTTTGGCAAAAGACATTTCCCCACGCATTACCAGATTACGTCTGGAAATATCTAGACTGGAAAGCAGGAGATAAGAAGCACTTGTAGTCTGAGTCAGGTTAATAATCTGGCTTACATATTCCCAGTTCACGTTCTTACCGGTCAAAAGCAAAGAGCTCTGCGTCAGACTGCCGCCTGATTTATGCATGGAAACAGAAGCCATATCTGCCCCCGCTTCCATAGCGCAGACAGGCATATTACTGCCAAAATAAAAATGCGTACCGTGAGCTTCATCTACCAGTACCAGCATATTATGCGCATGAGCCAGTTTTACAATACTGCGTAAATCAGAACAGATACCATAATAGGTAGGATTGTTGACCAGCACGCAGGTGGCGTCAGGATTGGCCAAAATAGCCTTCTCCACCTCGTCAATCTCCATACCCAACGAAATACCCAGTTTCTTATCTACCTCCGGGTTTACATACACAGGCACTGCCCCGCATAATACCAGCGCATTGATAACACTTTTATGCACGTTGCGCGGCAGAATAATCTTATCGCCAGCCTTGCATGCTGTCAGCACCATGCTTTGTACCGATGAGGTAGTACCGCCTACCATGAAAAAAGCATGATTGGCGCCAAAAGCTTCTGCTGCAAGCTCCTCCGCATCCCTGATAACTGACACCGGATGGCAAAGGTTATCAAGTGGCTTCATGGAGTTTACATCAAGATTGACGCATTTTTCTCCCAGCAGCTCCTTCAGTTCAGGATTGCCGCGTCCGCGTTTATGTCCAGGCACGTCAAAGGGCACCACTCTTTTTTTTCTGAAGGCTTCCAGTGCTTCGTAAATCGGTGCTGATTTTTGTGAAGGCTTTCCCATAGTTTTCTCCCAAATCCATTCTATTATTATTCGTTATGCGTATAAAAAACAAAAACAGGTGATGTTATACATCACCTGTCGGCAAATCACAGTAATGACTGCTGTTAAAAATGCAACAGCAGTAAACCGCTTTCAGAGTCTATACAGCAAATATTACTTTTACTACTCTTATTGACTTTCACAAGTGATGTCTAATCCTTATTTCTGAATAATCTACTTATAAAATCTGAGCCGTAGCTCAGTCAATAATGTGGTATTTAGCCACGCTTCGGCAGCTGCCCCGCCTGTCCGTATGGGCTTGACTATAAAAATAGTGGGCGAATATTTGCATGAAAGCAGTCCGCATTCATGTATTTATAATTATATCATAGTTGTAAATATATTTACAATAAAAACTTGATTTCTCCTACAGTATTTCCTCTGCCAGTGCACTCAGGGTTTTGCCGTCCATATTGTCAAAAAAATATGCCCGTTTGGGATGCAGACCTAACGACTTACTTACTGCAACGTTATATTCTGCGCCTTCAGCAAAACTGCTCTCCATAAAATCTACTTTATCTTTTACAGCTGCAAAGAGTTCCTTGCCTTTTTCCGTGTTGATAATAACCAAAGTAACACCTTTATCATCATCAAACTCGGGGTATTGTTTATCAATACCCCAATAGTCGGCAATAGTTATATCTGCACAGCTTCGCTTATTATTAAAGGCACAATCTGCGCAGGATGGCCTGATAGTTACATTGTTCAGAAAAAGACGCATGTAGGTTTCTTTACGTTTGCTGTCGCCAAAGCAGTGATTTTCGGTATAAAACAATGTCTGTCCGTTTTTCCATCCCTGCTGCTTATCACGAAACTTTACCCTGGTTACAGGTTCTCCTGCCAGTTCGCCTATCTCCTGCAAATGTTTGGTATAAACTTTCGGACTGGGCACCCCATGACAAACAACGTCAACTGTATACAGCTTGTCATAATCTTTCATCAGAAAGCCTTTCAGCCCTGCTATCTGACAGGGCGTACCGCTAAAGAGTACACTGCGACCCTGCTGCAGCAAAAAACGAGCCTGCTTATAACAGCCGTTCATAGCACTTTGCACGTACTTGGAGCCACGCAGTTTCACCAGTTCTTTACTGTCGCTGACAGCACAGTGCTGCACTTTTAAATCTGATGTCATTTCAGCGCCGTATACCACTCCCTGCTGCTCCAGTAAATACTGAGCAAAAACTGTAAACAAACCGCCGCTGGAACTGTTCAGACGCACCTCATCATTTGTATTTTTTGCCCCCAGCACGGCAAGCGGCTCCTGCTGCTCAGGCCTATGCAGCAGCGGGCACACCCGCTCACACAAACGGCAATCTATACACTGTTTGACATCGATATGCGGATAGTTAAAGCCTTCCTTATCGGCCTGCATCTCTATACAATTTCTGGGACAAATCGAAGCACAGGCTCCGCAGCCACAACATTCAGATTTGTTTTTAATTTCAATCATTTTCCAGCCTCCTTTTTATGGATTGCAAATTGAACAGGGAGAATATCCGGAGTTCAACAATTCATTTCTGCTACCGGTGAATTCTTTTCTGTTTTTGGAGCTAATCTGTCTGGCACCACTACATTCCGGCTTATGAAATTTATGACTTCCAGTGTTCAAAATATAGTTTACTTTGCCCTTTGTATCCGTTTTCTGCGCATTCTGCTCATCTATCTTGCTTGTACCGGTAGCATAATCTATTATCACTCCCGGCTGCACATTGTAACAAAAGACATTAAAGCAGATACTTTCGCCTTTATCCTCCACTGACTCTGCCTCTATCTGTACCCCGTCTGCCACCAGGTTATTATTTTTAAATATCGGTGTTACCCGATACAATACATGATGCCCAGTTTCTTTAACATAGTCCGCTACCATATTTTCAAACGGCAGCATCCCCTGTACATTCAGATAACGAGTGCCAGTAATAAGATTGCGCTCATTAGCATTTTCTGCTGTCAGCTGATAACCAATAAGATGACATCTGTTATACAGATATTTCCCATCCACAAAATCATATTTAACCGTTTGCCAGCCGCTGGGCTTTACCTGCCCGATGGAACCGCGTTTTTCTGCAGGCATAGTTTCCTTACCTACATTGGCAAAGGCAACGCCGCAACGCCCCAAACTGTCCAGACTGCTATATTTTTCAAATGCAGCAGTCTTAAAATCACTCTCTTTAAAAAATGGTTTATTGCCATTCAGTACCACATAAGGCTTGCCTGAATAAACCGGTATACTGCCAGCATCTGCAACAGCAACACTGCTACCGCTTTCCTTTACCGGCTGTTTATCAGCTGCATTACCACACCCGGACAGAAAAAGGCACAGCCACAACATCAGGGCAGTTAAAAGCTGCAGGTATTTTTTCATCTGCCATAAACCTCCTCAGTTATTTTTTCATGGGATGTACCGCAAAAATTCTCACTGCCAAGCAATCGCCACGGTTTTGCCTGTAAGGGAACATTAAAATAAAAATCCGCCGGATAATCTCTGTTCCAGCAAAAAAGAATAATCTGCTCAATTTTATCAATATAATTGGCAGGATCTGTATTTTCAATTAAACAGTAATCTCCTGTCGCTGCTT
The DNA here is from genome assembly GCA_949285135.1 of uncultured Phascolarctobacterium sp. Classification (GTDB taxonomy): domain Bacteria; phylum Bacillota; class Negativicutes; order Acidaminococcales; family Acidaminococcaceae; genus URXU01. The sequence goes on along the minus strand of CASDXO010000012.1, from coordinate 47,088 downwards.
GCTGTAAAAAATCTTCGGCAACGCATATATTGACATTCGAGTCTGCAGCCTGCTTCTTAAACATATTAAAACTATATGCATTCATCCACAGTTTACTGCCAGCACATCGCTGCAGCAGCCTTTCACGCATCACTTTATCCTGACTCTGCCTTCTTTTGTTAAACAGCAGCCCCATATTATTATCTACACAGGCAACAACTATCATTTTCGTACCTTTCTGCAGTCCACCATATACTATAAATAAATTACCTTTATTCTGTATGATTTTCTTCCGTTATATTTTCTCTGCGACAGAAACAAGACCTGCCAATCTAAACATCAGCAGGTCTTTATTTTTTCAAATAACTTATAATTCTTTATACAACAGCCAAAATTATTCAGGATTATTTTTCTTCCATAATGGGATAATCATAATAGCTGTCTACTGCCAGTATGCGGCAGCTTTCACCATCTTCCAGCTTAAACTGAATCTGACGCATCATTCCATTCATATAAAGGGCACCGTCCTTGTTTTCAATGATGGGAAATCTTCTGCAGAAAGTATTCTCTACAATGCCCATTTCATCAAAGCCTCTGAACCCTTTATAAGCCTCCCGGACATTTGCTTCATCCGGCTGCGGCAGATATACCTGACTCATAGACTTGCCATTATTGCTGGAATAGCCGATTAAACGCATTTTCGGTTCCATATTATCAGCTTTGAGATATACAAAAATCTCCGGATAATTATCCCCGTTCAAATCGCCTATTTCCGCACCGGTTACATGATAACCTTTAATATCATGTTTCTCAATAATTTTTTTATCATTAAACTCAAAAATCAATTGATTATTTTTCTCCTGAACAGAATAATCCACATCATTCCATTCAAACTCTTTTTCAAAGCCGCTCTGCACATTATGCTTCAATAATCTTACAGGCTGAGAAAAAGTCATATTATCATTAGCGGAAGCTACAGAAAATATACCTAATGACAAAACGGCAGTCAAAGCTAAAATTTTTTTATTCATAAATACTCCTCCTTGAATTAACTTTCTGAATCATATAAATATCTATAATTATAACTAACACAATAATTATTTACGTTATACACCACAAAAATCTCATTACTTGCAAAAAAACTTTATTTGTTCTTTTCCAATTTGGCTATACTAAAGCCGGTATATCCAAAGACTATTGCAAAAATCATACTGCTGTAACATAAAACTGCCCAGGGTAAATATTCTATTGTTGGTACGCCTAAAGTAGTAGCCATATAAGTACCGGCTACGGACCACGGCACTATAGGCACCGCACAGGTACCAGCATCTTCCAATGTTCTGGAAAGATTTTTAGGTGCAAGATTAAATTTTTTATACAAATCTCTGAACATTTCGCCAGGAATCAGCAATGCAAGATAGGAACTGCCCGTAACAATACTCATAAATAACGTAGAGCCAACTGTTGCAGCTATTAAATTACCAACCGAAGTAATGGATCCTACAACTTTTTGCAAAATAACCTCAATGCAACCAGCCTTACTGAAAATACCTGCAAAAGCAAAAGCACAAAAAACTAATAGTACGGTACTCATCATACCCATCAGACCACCTCTATTTAACAACGTTGTTATTGCTTTTACAGATTCCACATGGGCAGAAGCTGCCAACATATCTACTTTAAAGCCATTCACAAATGCCATCATGGCAGTTTTGAGGGTAAAATTCTGAAATACAATGCCAAATATAATTCCCATTAAAGATGCCAGTAATAACATCGGAATGGTAGGTTTCTTTGTATAAGCACCCCAAAAAACTACTACTGGCGGCAACAGCAAAATCCAATTAAAATTATATAATTGTTCCAAATTGTTCAGAACTGCATTTACGTTCTCCGGATTACTCATTGCAGCAACCGGAATATTCATCCCAACAAAAGTAAAAACAATAATAGAAACAATAGTTGCCGCACCTGTTGTATACATCATATGCCTGATATGCTCATATAATTCACTGCCTGCGGCAATGGGTGCCAAAATAGTAGTGTCAGAAAACGGTGACAGTTTATCTCCAAATACTGCACCGGAAATAACAGCTCCTGCAGCAATTTCTAACGGCAAGCCAAGAGCAATGGCAATACCCATGATTGCAACCCCTGCTGTACCGGCAGAACCAAAAGAAGTTCCCGTAAAAGTAGAAATTATGGCTGTTACAAAAAAAGCAGTCACAAACAGAAACTGAGGATCAATTATCTTAATGCCATAATAAATCATCATTGGTATGGTTCCTGATACCATCCAGCTTGCAATCATCGCACCCACACATACCATTACAAACAGGGAAGGCAAGCTGCTATGTATTTTATCACTGATACCACCTATCATATCCTTCCATTCATAGCCAACACGTTTGGCAATAATAGCAGCAATGCAGGCAGCAATAATCAACAGCGCCTGAATAGGTAAACCGTATTTACCATAGCCGATACCAAGCAGCAAAATCATTGCTGCCATGGGGGTCATAGCTTCATTAAAAGTTGGTTTCCTAATCATCATAACACCTCACAAATATTATTTTTTCCTTGTAATAGTCATCGCGCATCCTTTACCTTCTCCATCCGCAATGGTTGTCGGAAAATCAATTTCTACATTAGGAAAAGGATGGCAAATTGCATAGTCGCAATGGCCCAACATATCTCTGCAGAACATCTTTATTTCAGCTTTTGACAGTCCTAATTCAGTTAACGCTTCTACATGAGGACAGCAGTTAAACATTTTGACAGCTTTGTCATCGTCCAGCTCCAAGATTTCCTGTTCAAATACAAGCAAACCTCCTCTTGAAGTTTGGCCAAGCAGCGCTTCTTTAGGGCCAATATTTTCTGCTCCATATTTTGCTGCAATCTGTTCTCCCTGAAAAATGCCAAAATCCCAGCTTGCTTCACGAATAACTCTGTTGGCATCAACCTCAGGATAAAGTTCTTTTAATTTTTTCCAAATAAAATACACCTGACGCGTACGATCTTTATATGCGCTTTTAACAGCATCTTTAAACTCTTCTACTGTTGCAGGCTCATTTACTCTGCTGTTATCAATAAAATTTTTAATCTCCTGTTTACTCATACTTATCCTCCATCAATGTAATATTTCATGCAGGCTCCACATTACCAGACCTGCAGCAATGGCATCACTGTTCATGCGGTCATATCTGTCATTTAAATGTCTGCGGACACTTCCCCAGTTAATGCCGTGCGCTTTACATATTTCCTTATAAGGCTTACCATTTTTCTGCATACGGAAAATCTCAGTAAAATCACCGCCAATACTTTCGGCAATATATTTAGCAACAATATAGTCTTCCAGAGTCATCCCTGCATGACAGGCTCTGTCAAAATCATGCCTGTCAACCCTCATAACATCACGAACTATATCACCACAGTTTTTGTGTTTTTCATGAGGCAACTGTTTAGCATGCTTTGCCGGCGGTTTAGGGTCGTCTTTAGGTTTTGCTTCCATATTGGCTGCAAACATGCTGCCCGTAATTAATAAAGATAACAATACTGCAGAAGTTTTCTTCATAAAATTATTTACTGTCATTTTTATGCCCCCTTACTATGTGTTACAGCACAATAAAGTAATTAATTTAATATTAGCTATCTTATGTATAATCTCCTGCTATACAACAAATAAGTATTTCACAAATCATTCATTGGACTTTAGCGAAAAATACTGATAGTCTTATATTAATAAACAGGGTCAACATTTACTATTATGAGGTGATTTATTTGTCTTATACTATCGGTCAGATTGCCAAAAAAGCAAACCTGCCGCCTTCAACCCTGCGATACTACGATAAGGAAGGGTTGCTTCCATTTCTTTTCCGCTCGGCAAAGGGCATCCGCATATTTACTGATAAGGATTTTGAACTGCTGCGCATTATTGACTGTTTAAAAAAAGCAGGAATGCCGATCAGAGAAATCAAACACTTTATGGACTTGGCGGCTCAGGGTGATGCCACAATTAGCGAGCGTTTAGAACTTATTCGGCAGCGACAGGCTATGGTCACTATCCAGATAGCCCAGCTGCAGCAGACTTTAGAAATTTTAAATTACAAAGCATGGTATTACGAAACAGCATTAAAGGCTGGAAGCTGCGCAATTCATGATAATATAGAAATTCCGAAAAAGTTTCGCCCAGTATACAGAAAATTAAAAGAGAAATAACTATTTTATAGTACCATCTTTTCAGTACATTGCAGAAAAATTAAAAGTATTGACTTTTAATTTTAAAACCTGTATAATATTCTTTGTATTCGGGGCGTGGCTCAGTTTGGTAGAGCACCTGCCTTGGGAGCAGGGGGTCGCAGGTTCAAATCCTGCCGCTCCGACCAGACTTACAGTTATAAATTGCGGGTGTAGTTTAGTGGTAAAACCTCAGCCTTCCAAGCTGATGTTGTGGGTTCGATTCCCATCGCCCGCTCCATTTTATGGTTCAGTAGCTCAGTTGGATAGAGCAACGGCCTTCTAAGCCGTGGGTCGGGGGTTCGAATCCCTCCTGGATCACCAGCATTTATGCCGATTCTCAGATTTTGAGAATCGGCTTTTTCATTTTCTAACACCTTATCAACACCTTATTGAAAAACACCTTATTGTCGTTATAACAAACTAAAAATTGAATACTTTATCATACAGTAAAATGCCAGCGAATTACTCGCTGGCATTTCTTAGTTCCAATACTCTCTGATTATTTCTACAAGCTTATGCTTCTGCGGCGCACGCATCTTCCTTAGCGACTGCATTCCTTTCAGCATGGCATATATTTCATCATCGGTCATAACCTTCAGGAACTTTCTTAGCCGAATAATAAGTATATTAGCAATACGTTCAATGGTTACGATACTTTTAAAATCATCTTCGTCAAACACCAACTCCGTTATCAGCTGCTCTGATTTTCGCAGCATATCGTTGAAGATGTAATTCTCTGACCTGCTCCAGTTCTTCATACTTTCACCTTCTTTATGCCGCTCTGTTAGCTTTCTTCTGGCAGTCCATGCACAGTGACTGCCCGAACCTGCTTACAGAGAACTGTACAACTTTCTCGCTGGTTATCTCTTCGCCGCAGCCTGCGCAGATGGCAACACCTTCACCGACAGTTTTCTTTGGTGCAGCTTTTGGTTTGGTAGCAGCAGGTTTTACATTTTGCTGATTTTCAGTGCAAGTTGCTTCATCAGTCTTACCATCCGCTTCCGGATCATCACCTGTAGCTATGCAAAGGCTGAGCATAAAAGCATACCTAATTGCTGCTGTCTGTGCCTTCATCACCGCCTTGTCTCCGGCATCCTGTCCGGAGCCGATACCGAATAAATCAACGCTTTCGCCGCTGTCGCTATCAATGATGTGTACCTGTACCGATACTGTTGCTAAATGTTCTGTATTGCCTTTGAGGTTGGTTGCGTCAACCATACTTTCTAATTTCGGACAGACAATACTTGCCAGCTTATTTTTCGTAAGAGATTCATTAACCTTCTGCAGCACATCTTCTGCAGTAGCGTATTTGTAGTTATGAAAGCTGTTGATACCGTTCTTAGCTACATGGCTGCATTCGTTCATAACAACGACAAGTTTTTTAGCAATCTTTGCGTTTTCCATATATATTCACTCCTCGTTTTTGTAATTTAATAATCAGCCGGAAAAAGTACTGTGATAATGTCATATTCACTCTTATCCGTACTTTCGGCTGTAATCCATAGCCTGCCTTTACAGGTCAGATAGGCAGCAAGGATAAAATCCTTATACTTCAAGGAATCTTCATTAACAACTTTATCTTCTGCTGATGTATCTCCCCAGTCCTGGCAGTAAAATCTGCGGATGGCAAAAAGAACCTGGGTATTGAAAGTTTTATTCCGCTTGATTTCTTCTGCTACAGCTCTGGTATAGTAGATTGTGGCTTTAGTAAAAATATTCATATCAAGCTCCTTAAATGACAAAAGCTAGACAGCTTAATACCTGTCTATCCTAATTTTTATTGATAAAGAAAAAGAAAATACACCGGATTTTTTATCCGGTGTATTTTACTCTTATAATAAATATTTTTTTAAATCTTCAAAAACGTACTCTTTTACCTCATCAGCAATATCTTTTGCTTTATTAGAGCTTAAACCTACCAGTGCGGCAACTTCTAAAATTTCTTTCATCCCTGGATTCTTACCGTTACCATGAACAGTAGTAGCATGCTCTCCACCAATCGAATTGCTATAGGTCAAATCATAAGCTGGTGACAACTGCCAATTTTTTTGTTCTTCATCATAAAGGAAACTAAAGTTTTTAGAATGATCGTCCCTGTTATGTGCAAAAACATTGAAGCACATCAATCTATATAATTTTTCAACTTGAGAAAAATCTTTGCTTAGATTAAGTGTCAATTTCATCAATATGTCATAATCAAGATTCGGTATCCGATGAGATGTTTCCAAAATCCCTGCTGCCGATATCATATGTATACGCTGAACACAGCCTTGCATATCCTTTTTACGGTCAAATCTTTTTACTCCAAAATATCCGCCGCAAGTTTTAGAAGCAAACAATTTAGTTTCCGGCATTTCAATACCACATCGTCTGGCACAGAGAGAATATTCGTACTCTTGCACACCTATGTCGGTACTATCTTCTCTTGCAGGGAATTTTATAATCCAATCTTCACCGTCAATCTCAGTTAAAATCTTCGGTCTGGCACCACCGGAAGAACCGCCTAATCTGAAAAGCTCATCAAGATTCTCTGAATAGTCACTGGCTAAAATAGCTGCACACTCATTGGAAAGTTTATCTAAATCGAGCTTGCTTGTCGATGTTTCAAAATGATAATCCGGTTCATAAGTCAAAGCCCCCATACCGGATGCACCAACAATAGCCAGTCTATCTATTGCAGATAATGTTGCTGGATTAATCTTGTTTTTAAGTAAGATTCTATCTACAAGCAACCTGCCCCAACCATCGGGCAGGCTATCAGCAAACACTCCATATAATCCATCAAATGGATCAATTTTAGGGATAAAAACCTTTTTTTGCAGCGGCAATGAGTATGGACTAATGCTAAAACCTTCAGCTAACCATTCAGTTGTATATTCAAAAGCAGCAAGATAGTTTTTATATGCCGCCATAGTACCTACCTGCCTGCTTTTATAAAAGACTTTTAATTCATTAATCTTTTGCATTTTTTATCTCCTCAATAGACTGAAACGGTACATCAGTAAAAAGATTTTTCATTTCATCGTCTATCTCCAAAGCAATGGCAATCTTGGTTAAAGAAAGCAGTGATATTTCTCCGCTTTGCTCAAAACGCTTCACAGACCCAAGGCTTACTCCTGACTTCTCGCCTAATTCTTTCTGTGAAATCTTGCGTCTTTTGCGAATAGCACGGATACGTTCAGCTATCTTTTTATTAATATCTCCCGGTGTTGTTTCATTAAACAAAAAGTCCAAGTTATTCACAGCTATTATTTTAGCTTATTTATAGTATTTTTGCAAATAAAAGCTAATATATTAATCATTATTCAACAGAGCTTGCTGGTAAATATTGACCAAACCATAATAATTCATCACTTTAGGAAATTGATTTCCCGGATGCCAATAATCTAATACCAGTACATCATGATCATTAAGAGTAATATGATAATACAAATTAGCATTATGGACTGTTTTGATATTTTCTCCCCAAATTTCAATTAATGGATCTATTGTATACCCACAGATTATTATAGTCGGATTACATATTTCTAATTGTTGAAGCAAAAATTTTTTATCTGATTTTGCATAGTTTAAGATATCTTCATAATCAGAAGATTTTTCACCTTTACTTTTTTTCACATTAACAACAGCTATGGACTTAATATATTCATTATTAAATTTATTGAACTCAGCATCATTAGGATTATAGGCATCCAAATGCTCTGCATTTGTATTCAATAAACCTTTTGTCCACAATGAAACATTTCGCCATATACCTTCAATAGGATCATCCTTAGTCAGATAGTCATTAATTAAGCTCCATCCGTTATTACCACCATAAGCTTCTTTCAGTAGAAATAAAGGTCTGATTTCACTTGCAAACCATTTTTCAGGACATACAACACCGTCTTCCACAAAAATTTCATTTGTATGGTGTTCCGTATTTTTCCATACAGCAAATAACTCTTCTATTCTTTGCTGATATTCTCTTACTTTACTTTCAACAATTGTCATAACAACAAGCCTCCACTACGCTTTATATGACTCCATTATAATATGTTTTGATAATTCGACAAAATTAATTTATAAAACTGATATACCATTTTCTTATGCTGCCATCTGAATATCTTTACTGTGCTTAATCATCCTGCCATACGGACATTTTTCAGCAACAGCGCAGTAATCACGGCATTTTCTGTCCTGCCAGCGTTCTTTAGATGAGCAGAGGTTAGGCAGGTAGCCTTTTTCCAGTGCGTCTTTCAATTTCTTTGCCTTTGTTTCCATGTAAAGTTTCACCCAATGGTCAGATATTTTATTGATATAGATGATATAGACAGGCTTAGTGATATTGCGTTCACTGGCTACTTTCAGACTGTAGTCCCGGCACATTGCCTGTATTTCCATACGGCCTACGGTAAAGCCACGCTGTTCTAAAAGTATGCGGTAATAGTTCAGCTGGATGGCCCAGTCAAGGATATGTCTTACACCGTCAGTGCGCCATTCTTTTTTTGTCTTTGGCTGACCTTTCTTTAATCCGGTCTTATATACTTCGCCTGTCGGGACATCTACTTTGTAATAACCAAGTGCCCTCATAATCTTGTAGGAATTGGTTATTTTGTAGTCGCCAAGAGTTTTATCGCTGTAGTCTATAATCTGTCCGTAGAGGTCAAATTTGCCGCTGGTTACGTTATCGGCAAGTCTTTCTTCACTGAGCATATTACCTTCTGTATGGCCTTCGTTAATAGTATGGACTGCACTGCCGTGGATAGCGTACAGCTGCTGCATCGGATCAACGGCATAGTCTGTCGTCTTTTTGAGATATGTTTCCCTGATGCCGCAGAGCAGTTCTGTTACCGTAGGCTCACTGATTTTCCTGTCGACTGATTTTGCTATGGCCCTCAGTGTCGGCAGGAACATACATCTCTGCTGATTAGGACAGGCAGCAAGACATTTTTCAATAGGAACTATATTTCCTGTCGGGCATTGAAATTTTGTTACTGGCATAATTAGTTCCACCTCGATTCATAGTTACAGGTAAATCTGTCCAGATAGAAGAAGCTGTCTTCGTTACTGCTGCCGTAAGCAGTAATGACCTTATTACGGATTTCTTCCGGGCTGTCATAGATGCAGACATCTGCTTTAGGATAATCTTCCCGGATAAATTCGATTACTTCGTTAAAGTCTGTGAAATAATCAGTAAAGTAGTTATTATCTATGCAGCAGTCTATTTTATATCTGTCAGTAAAGAACAGTCCGTCTACATCCGTATTGATGAATACACCTGAGCCGGGTTCTTCACTGGTATATACCAGACTGATTTTATTGGCATACTTATCTTGCAGAAGATAGAAGAAGGTAGTCATATTAGGTTGCCATGCTGATTCGGTGTCTATCTTAAAGTAGCTGTAACCACAGGGGCAGTCGGTAATCTTGTCTTCGGCATAGGTGATATAGTCCCGGCAGTCAGTAATCTTCTTAGCAGCTTCTTCGGTATAACCGTGCTTGAGCATAAGTTGATAAACGCTGTGAGTATTGGTATTATCTAAAACGTCGTTAATCTTGGTGAACAGATCTTGCAATAAGGATCTGTCCTTACTGTAGAAAGCAATGTTATTACTGCAATAATTAGCCATTATAGATTCTCCTTTCCATGTAAAAAGAAAAAGCCAGGTATCAAAATAGATACCTGGCAATAAAGATATTTTATTTTGCGAGATTTAATTTCATATAAATTGAAGAAGACATCGGACTGTTGTTATAGCATGGTATTTCATAGAAGCCAATTTTTTTATACATATAAATTGCACTCTGTAAAAATGGCAGAGTATCTAGCAGCATATGCCTATAACCAATTTCTTTGGCATCGTTTATAATCTGCCTGATAAGTATATACCCAATCTTATTACCTCTGAACTCTGGCCTTACATATAAACGTTTCATCTCACATTCCTGCGCTGTCATCTTTTTTAAACCGATGCAGCCAGCAATTTTGCCATTACAGTAAGCTATGTAAAGTCTGCCTTCTGGCCAACCATATTTTTTCTCCAGATTCAACAGTTCATCATCATAGTTCTGCAGCTCAAGATATTCCTTGAATTGCGAATCACCTTCAATCAGCATCTCAGTATATTCAGTAAAAAGAGCTGTTATTTCTTTTTGTAGATTATAGGCTGGTACAAGTTTTACCTCCATATGCTTCACCTCTGATAGCCTTGTGCCATTATCATATATTTTTATTTTAACATAACTGTTTAACTTTTACGCTGTTTTAGGAAGTAAGATTAAATTTCTTTTACTAACAGCTTCAACTCCTTCATCAAGCAGAGTACCGCCAATGCGTTCCAGTTCTGTTGCTCTGTTATAGTCGACGACATCCTGTGAGCTTCTGGTTACGGCATTAACAAGGCCGAAGTGAGAATAATCATTGCCCATGATGAAGTGCCGCAGAATGGAAGCACGCTCCAGCTTATTCAGTACATATCTGTCGCCTAAGACTTCTACGGTCTGCACTGGGTTATCTCCGGTCTTGATGCTCATGGCTGTACGCATTTTATCTACGGTAAGATTAAACTTAGCTTCATCTACGGCAGCACTGACAATATCCTGTACTTTCATAAAGTAGGCTTTATCGTCTGCGGCTAAGGTAGCGTCACTGTACAGTTCATAGGCATTGTCAGTATCTTCTACCTGTTTGCCGGTATGGTATTTCTTGTGGGCAAGGTCTTTAGAAATCATGCCGTTCTTGCAGACTAAACGGTAAACTAATGGCTCTACCTTTAAGGCGCCCAGTCCAATTTCGCTGTTGGAGATAACGAAGCCTGCCTGTACAACATCACCGGGAACGATTTCTGCTTTCATAGTCTTGTTGATGACTTTTAAGTACAGGTGGGTTTCGGTAATATCGCAGCTGATAATCTCACAGCCTTTCATTTCCGCTATGACTGGCAGCACATGGTCGACAAGCTCCAGATTATCCAGCCTGCGGTAACGGTCGCTTAAAAAGGCCCGGAGCTTGCCGTCTAAGGTTCTAAGCATCCTGCGTTCCGGATTTTTCAGCAGCCAGCCGTTGACGTTCTTGTCTAAGAGAGCAGGATAGTCAGTCCGCATACGTTCATAATACTTGTAAGGGATATTAAGTCTGTCTGCAATCTGACGGTGAGCGATGTCGGTAACACGGTAGCTTAAAATATCTTCCCCAGCAGAAACACTGAGCATGCTTACACTGTTGGTACTGCTGATGTTGATACTTCTGGTATCGGCGATTAAATCTTTTCTTGCTTCACGCTGACGTTCCAGTTCTCCATAGAGATTTTGAATAGTTTTGATTCCTTGTTTCATAATACATTCCTCCTAAGTTTGATATAGATTTTGTTTTGTATATATAAATAACAGCAGCCTAGTGCAAGGCTGCTGTTAGGATTTTAGACATAGAAAAAGCCCAGATACCGTTAAGTATCTGGGCTGAACTGTATGTTCCTATGATCCTTTGCAAGGGTTTCTGTTATATAAACAGAGTTTGCAAGCCATTCATATTAATAATATATAATCGAAAAATCATATTTATACAAAGTAATGTAATATTATAAAATAAATTCACCTATTAACATCAAGGCCTACAGAATTTGCATACTCTTCTGCACTATCATACATATCTTTTGCCATTTCTTCATATTCTCTAGCCTTTTTAATACAATCTTCGTATTTCTTTTCTAGGCTCTCATCTTCTTTATTTGATAATCCAAATGCTTTTGCATACTCTTCTGCTCTATCGTACTCATCTTTTGCACAATCATAGAGTCCTTGTCTTTCATATTCTTTAGCCTGTCTAATAAAGTATTCATATTCTTTCGTAAAATTCACATGACTATATGACTTTCCAAAACTTTTATTTTCTTTAGAAAAATTTTTTACTTGCAATGGATGTATTGCTTTTTCTAAAAGTTTTTGTTCTTTATCTATATCGTTTAAATATTGTTCAGCTTCTTCATATATTTTTTTGCTTCACTTTCATATTTTTTTGCTTGCCTAATAAAGTATTCATATTCGTTTTTTAAATTCACATTAGTATATTTTGGTTCTATACATTTTACGGTATTTTTCATAGTATCTTTCACAGTATTTTTTACAATTTTCTTTTCACATACTTCATTAAAATTATTCTTTTTAATTTCAAGTCCTAAACTATTTGCATATGATACTGCTTTATCATACAATCTTTCTGCTTCAAATTTATTTCCTTTCATTGCATATTCTTTTGCTTGTTCAATAAAATACTCATATATTTGACATATTTCATCTTTTTCTATTTTGATACCTAAACTCCATGCACAAAATACTGCTTTATCATACATTTTTTTTGCCTCAGCATTATTCCCTTGTCTTGCATATTCTTTTGCTTGTCTAATAAAATATTCATATTCACTTTTAAGATTTATATTCACAGATTTTACTTTATTCGTATTTTTATCTTCTTTTAAGTTTTCTTTTATTTTTTTATTAATATTATTATCTCCTTCATTTAAACTATTTATCTTTTTTTCGTGAAACAATTTTCTAACAACTGTGATTTTTTCTTCAATTTTCTTCTCAACTTCATTATTATATGAAGTTATAGCCCATTTTACTCCATCTATAGCTCTTTGATCTGCGTCAGCATAATTCATAGCCCATGTCAAATCACTTAAATATGTTTCAACAGCCTCAGACAAAAGGCAATAACAATACTTTGTTTTATATTTATCTCCACCGAACCATCCAGTACCAGCATAGACTTCCATATCATCAGTATCAATATAAGTCTTATAATCATTTTTACTAGTACTGTTTAATCCATGAAAAGCAGACATAATAGATTCAATATTTTCACACTGTTCTAAATATTTCAATCCCCACATATGGTAATTATTATCTATATCACTTTCTCTACAAGGATATACTTCAAATCTAATAAAGTCGTCTGGTAATTTTATTGCACCATTTGTTACTGATTCTATTTCATTAGCAAAATTTAATAATACGCTTCTATATTTTGCATTTTCTTGGTCCCAAAAACTATTTTTACCAAAAATATAATATTTTTTTAACTTCTCTTCCTTATATTGCACTAAAATTTCAGTTATAAATCTAGCATACTGAGAATAAGCAATCCTATCAAATTGATCAATAGCCGCACTTAATGCACTACTTTCGCTTGAATATTTATAATCATATGCTCCAATCGCTTCTCCATTGCGTTTAACATGGTATTTACTTGCATCTAATTTAACTTCGTCAGTTAATTGTGGTCTTTTAACTTGTATCAATTTCTGTCGCAATAAATTAGGTAATTCTCTAATTGTTTTTTCATCAAGCTGCTTAATGTCACCTTTTTCAACTATTGATATAGCACCAACTGGACAATCGGCAACAATTTTTTCAGCTTTTCTCAAATCATTGATAATACATTTTTCAGCAGGTTTTGCTTTTCCAACAGCATCTTCTACTAATAAATCTGTTTCTTGTAAGCATAATCCACAGCTTACACAATCATCGCTAACCACAAAAGTCTTCATATTTACATCCCCCTTTATTTTAAGATACAGAACTAAATACTTTCTATATCTTTTATAAACTTATTACCTATTTCAATTACTTTTACAGTTTCTACAGCTAATTGGCCTTTATTATCTATTACTGGTTCATCAATTATTTTTTTCAGTGTACTCGCTATATTAATGCAAGTCATCAATGCTTTTCTATCGTCTAAAGAATAATTATTACGACTATATCCATTTTTTTCTATAATATTTAAAGTATGGTTTATTGATCTCATAAATAGTACATTGATTTTTAAAAGTATATCTGCAATCTTCTCACATCTATCAATAACAGTATCTAACGAAACACACAAAGTTTCTGCTTCTTGTTTTTTTACATTGGATATTTTTAATTGAGCATTAGCAGCTGCTAAATTTCTTTTTGCATCAGCTTCAATAGAATTTCCTATAGCACCGCCTATGCCAAAAAGAATGAAGCCTTTAGCTAAAGTTACTAGAATTTCCTTATCAGTCATCGGTCTTACAACATTCTGAGCAATCATTTTAATCTGTATAATTTCATTTGGAAGTAAAGTAACATTATTTAGCCTTTTTATTTCATCACTTTCATTAAAATCAATCTTTATTATACGTTCATATACCTGCAAAAACTTCATCATTGAAGTAGCAATAATACCCCGTTTTCTATTTGCAACTTTTCTCAAAGCATTATCGCATTCTTCTTTTTTTTCTTTTAGCATAGTCTCAGCTTCTATTTGAACTGCCATTGCTTTAGCATATTTCTTTCTTGCTTTAGCATCCATTTGTGAAGCTTTTTCTGTTTTATAAAATGTATATCCTAATCCCACAGCTCCGCCTATTATGAATGGTAACATTAAAATTTCTCCTTAATTATAAAATGATTAAATTCATAGTTTTATAAAACTAATATTGCATTCTCATCATCAAAAAATTTATTAAATTCATCTATGGTCTGAAATGCACACTTTTCATTAAATATTGACAAAACACAATTTAACCCTTTAGTAATTCCATCAACATCATTCTGCAGAGCAGAAATTTGAATATATTCTAATCCAATATCGAATGCTCGACTTATTTTCAAATTTTCTTCTTCTCGTAATTTATTTAGAATATTTTTTTGTTTTTCCAAAGCTATTAACGCATCACTTACAATACGGTTAAATTTAGCCATCCTTTTTTTAGCAATTTTCTGTTCTTGCTGATATTTTAAAACCGTAGCACTAATTTGACTTACAACAATAGAAGCAATAACAGCTCCTGCTGGACCACCGCACATCGCACCTACTTTAAACGCTAATATTCCCGCACCATTTAATAATATCTCTGTTGCACATTCTTCCTCACTCATTTCTCCACTTAAAAAACTTATCACTGAATCAGCTACCATTACAGCCATCGTAATCTCAGCTACCGGTAACTCCTTTCCAAGAAATTTACCAATATCTTTAGCTCCACATTTTTTACATATTTCAGCAAATCCATCTTTTGCTAATACAAGGCCACCTGTAGAAATAGCGCTTTTAGAAGTATCATTTGCTACATCTTTTAAAGCATCTTTAGTACTTTTTTCCCCAGCAGCCACCATTGCTAAATTATTACATGCCGAAACAGTTAGTGCTATAAGAGCTGAAGACGTTCCTGCATCTACAGCTTTTCCTATTGATTTTCCATAACCAAAATTTATAGTCCCTTTACTAATTTTATTCATTTGCTGAGATACTTTAATACTTGTAACTTCTGCTCTAATTGCTGCCTCAGAACTTATTTCTTTGCTCATCATATTATACGTAGTAGCAAAATCTTCTGGATTTCCATTTTTTAATTGCCTTAACAAGTATTCATGATTTGATAAATTAGACTTCGCCTTATTCAAAGCCTCTGACGTCGCAGCTAAATTATAGTCTGAATTTGCAATATCTTTTAATGCGCTTTTATCAATGTCTTGTCCATATCTTTTAATCAACTGATCGATTGGTACAATATGGTCAATATTGGATGTAGTTTTAGTTGTAAAATAATTATTAGATGAATAGTATATATTTTCGCCAGTATATTCATCTACAGAAATTCTCTTTCCTTCAAAATACCTATTTTTATAACTATTTTGATTAGTATTACGTCTAGCAAAATCATCTACATGTTGACGCTTTACATCCATAATAATCCCCCATTATTTATATAATACTAGAATATTGCTAATTTCTTTCAAAAATTTCTCTCGTAACGATTTAGGCTCCAATATTTTAATGTTACAACCTTGCAACAATGCCCATTTTAAAAAACCTTCGCCAAATACTCTTGCCCCATATACTTTATGTTCTCCTTCATCTTTTATCAGCCAATGGTTAGGTAAACGATCTTTAAAGGCTTCGACCGTTTGATTCTTGCAACGTACTTTCACGTTAATTAGTTCTCCAGCATACATAAATTGGATACAATTACGCATTTCGCCAGCGTTATATTGTTCATACAAACTCTCGCTGTAATGCTCATTCGTAACCATAAAACTTTTAATACGATCAACTCTGAAAAACGCAGGGTATTTATATTCTGTATCTTCTATAAAAGCTATAAGGTAAAAGTAAAAATCAGAAAAAATAAAAATCAGAGGTAATACTCGTTTGGTTATATTGTCACCATTAACTTTTGTATAATTTAATTCTATTTTTAAACGCTTTGAAATAACTAAATTCAGATCTTCAAGTATTTTTAGTATCGACTTGCCATGAGCAGGAGAAATATAATTATCTACCTCTCTATAAACCGAATTTACTGTCTCCCTTCGTTCTGTCGGATCAAGCAGCATTCTTATTGAACGCATAATTTCTTGCATTTCATCTTTACGCAGAACTTTTGAACCAATCAAAACCTTTAATATAGTTATTACTTCAATACTGCTCAATCTACGGTTTTCCCAACCAAAAAGATAATAAACCTTTTCATCTTTATCAAAAAATATCTTTGCCGTAGAATGAATTTCAGATAGATAATAACGAATGTCCTTTATATCTCTGTCTATTGATCTTTCACTTGTATTGTTATTCTTTGCAAAGTCAGCTTTATTTATTTTCTGTCCCTGTATAAGGCTGTGAAATAGCATTAAAACTCTAATAACTTTATCCATAGATATTAACCCACAATCCTTTTTTATACTCTATTATAATGCACAAAAACGACATATCATGTCATTTTTATTATATTATAAAAAGCTAACGTATAAAATATTGATAAATATACTTCACTAAAATTTAAGTTATTCAAACAGCTGTTTATTATCTTCTTTGATAGTATTTATACAATCAAATATTCAGCATAATGCAAAAGTTATCTCACATACATTACACTAAAAAACCCTGATACATAAAATGTATCAGGGTTTACTTTTACAACCTACGCCACTTCAGGATATCTTACATACACATATTCATAAATTTTATTCTTATAAGCCTCAATAGAATCATCATCATAAGAACTAGGCAATTCATCCCAAAGAGTATCCATTATAAGATTAGAAACAATGGCTTTTGTTTCCTGTTTATCCGTCCAGTGGTCAAGCTCTGCAATTTTAGCTTTTATTTTTTCCAGCAGTATTACAGCTACCTGCTTAATCTTAGCAATATCCTGTTTGGAAAGATTGTCTGCAAACAGCAAATCATATAGCGAGAGTTCTTCATCACTGTTAAAACCCTCTCGTACATATCGCTGTTGTTCCTCGCCCATACTGTTAGCTAAATCCATCAAATCCATAAAAGTCTTTTCAATGGTCGCACGATTCTGTTCCTTATTATAAGCTTCAATAATCTCCTGATAACGCTCATAATAATTTATTCTCTGCGGATTGGCAAAAAGTAAAGCATCTATTCTCTGACGGATAAGCTCATCCAAATCTTTTAAAATTAGATTCTTTTTGCTGGCACGGGCAAACTCTCTCCCTAACATAGCAAAATCAATTTTACTGATGTCAAACTGACGTGACTGTGCAATACTACCAGATGCAGCTGTTTCTATTTGCACATACTCGCTGATAATATTATTGATTTCCACCATCAAGTCAACATCGCTGGCATGTTTACGCTTCTTTTGCAATTCGTGATAAATAGCTGTAATTGCTTCATATTCCTGCCGAACAGCTGCGGTAATATCCTCTCTGTCAGCATATTTCATCATTCTTCCAAGTTCGGAAGCATAAGTTTGAAATTGTTTACGTTCTTCCAGTGAGCCGCTCACTGCATTTGCAACCTCTAAAAGCAATTCTGACTTTCTGAAGCCTTCTGCATCAATTAAACTCTGTAATTCAAAATCATAGCGCCGCAAATATTCTTTAGCAGCATTTATTGTTTCCAGAATCTTATTTATCAGCACTTCTTTATCAACGGTAGGATCTGTATTGCTTCCGCCGCTGATATTTGCAGTATAATCTGCCAGTGCCTTGCGTAAGGCTTTTACAATGCCAATATAATCAATAATCAGTCCATTGCTCTTACCCTCTGCCACACGGTTAGCTCTGGCAATAGTCTGCATCAAGGTATGCGCTTTCAATGGTTTATCTAAATACAGACAAGATAAACATTTTACATCAAAACCAGTAAGCCACATGGCGCAGACAAAAACTACCCTCAAAGGATTGGTACTGTCTTTAAACTCTTTATCAAGTTCACGTTTTTCCATCTGCGTGCGGTGATACTTAATATCCAGTCCCCACTTATTAAATGTCTGTATTTCATTCTGTTCCTGGCTGATAACAACAGCCATCTTAGTTTCACGCATCCATTCAATCTTACGGCGCAGCTCCTGTGCTTCCTGTTGGGTTACATGGTTCACACGTTCCTGAAGTTCAGCAATTTTATCATCCCAATAATGCTGCACCAGATTATACATACGCACGCAAGTTACCTTATTCAGACATACAAACATGGCCTTACCGCTGGTCCATAAATCAGAATAATGAGATACAAAATCTTTAGCAATAGAATCTAATCTTTGCTGTGCCGTCAGTAAGTGTATCTCTTTAGCAAATTCGCGCTCTAATTTTTCCTGCTGGTCTACATCAAGGTCGGCACGCTCAATGGCATCTAAAATTCTGTCTGTGATTTCCGGATTATGCAAATCAGCAATCTTATCGCCCCTATTTTCATAATACAGAGGCACAGTAGCCCCATCTTCAACAGCACGTTTAAAATCATAAATTGAAATATAACTGCCAAAAGTACGCTCCGTAATATTATCACTGGATAAAAGCGGTGTACCAGTAAAGCCAATGCGTGCAGCAGTCGGCAAAAGCTGCATCATATTCTCCGCAAAAACACCATACTGGCTTCGATGTGCCTCATCAGACATAATAAGGATATCATGATCTGGATAAATCGGCGGCAGGTTAGCGGTATTAAATTTTTGAATCAGCGTAAAGATAAAGCTGGGATTGCCCTGTAATTTACGAACTAAATCTCCACCGCTTGCAGCAATAAACTGACCGGCTTTGGCTGTGCCCAGCAAGCCGCAGTTTTCAAAGGTGTCGCTTATCTGTTTATTCAGCTCTTCCCTGTCTGTCAAAATAACAATCGTCGGAGAACCCATAAACTTCCGGCGAATTTTCTGCGCCAGAAAAACCATAGAGTAGCTTTTACCGCTGCCCTGAGTATGCCAAAATACGCCCAATTTACCATTATTTAGCTTGCGTGCTTCATAAGCCTTTATTGCCTCATTAACACCTAAATACTGATGGTTACGCGCTAAAATCTTAGCTACACGTCCGCCGGAATGGTCAAATACAATAAAGTTTTCCAACAAATCAAGAAAATTTTCTTTACGGCAGATACCACGCAACATTACAGGAAGTTCTACGCTGCCTTGCTCCTGCTCATTAAGACGCTTCCACTCATGGAAAAACTCGTACTTACTGCCCAGTGTACCTACTTTAGCCTGCATACCGTTAGATAAAATCAGAAAAGCATTATAGTAGAACAAATGCGGTACAGTGTCCAAATAGTCGGTATAGTTATCATTATAGGCATTCTCCACATCTACATCATGCTTTTTCAGCTCAATAAACAGCAGCGGAATACCATTTACAAAACCTACTATATCCGTGCGGCGGCGATATAACTCGCCATGAATTTTCATTTCCTTAATCGCCAAAAAATCATTGTTTTCCGGATTTTTAAAGTCAATAACTGCCGCCCGTTTTTCTTCCGTTGTACCGTCGGCACGCTTAGCTGTTACAGGAATACCGTCTTTAATATAAGCATACTTTTCCTCGTTAATCTGCATCAGTGAGGCAGTAGATAAATGCGCCAGCATCTTTTTCTCGGCTTCATCCAGCTGCAAGGGCGTCAGCCATGGATTAAGCTTTTGCAATGCCTGTTTAAAATAACGCTTCAAAAGGATTTCCCGATAGCTTACTCTGCCAAAAGTGCCATCTACGCCTAATACTTCTTTGTTATAGGCAAAAGCCACTCGCCAGCCCAGCTCTTTTTCCAGCAGCTGTCCGGCACTTTCCTGAACAAGGATATTTTCGGAATAGTCGTAGCTCATAAAACCACCTACTTTAAATCATTTTGCTAATTTTTCAATTAAATAATTTACAAACGCAGAACACGATATCAACATAAATTTCGCATCTTCTGGCTCTACATTACTTATAGCAGTTGCTCCATGTCTAATACCGTTTTCATCAGATGTATACCCATATAAAGTTGAAAATGCACTCTCCATTGCCGGATGTATGTAAATACCAGCATCTTTTAACTTTTTCAGTGCCTTACCTAATGTTGCCTGAGCACCATTCGTTCCTGTAATAATGCAGCATATTGCCTCAACCGCACTAATAGATTCTTTAATAGAATTCTCATAGTCAGGGTTTTCACGTCTAGAATATAACTCTAAAGCTTTTTTTAGATGTGTGTTTACAGGCTCAAACTTTGTAGACATTGATTTACTTAGCGAACTCAATTCTAACTCACTTGTTATGGGAGTAATCAGCCCCTCTATCATACGATATCCTGCTTTTTCTTCAATTAAAACTTTATTTATCTTATTTTCAAGATAATTACGTTCTGAGCCAGACTTAAAATAATCTACATATTTTTCAAGCCAGTCATAGATTACATACCACTCACTATCATCCAGGAATTCTTTTAGTTTTCTAATATTCTCTTTTTTTCTAATAACATTATAAGGATTCTTATACGTAAAACCAAAGCAGTCCAATAAATACTCTACAGCATTTGTTACTCCCAAATTATCCAAAATATTGTCAGAACATTCTTCGTTATAAAAAATATTCCATAAACGATTGAATAATACAGTATCCATATCATTTATTTGTATTTCTTTAATTGGTGCTAAACTATATCTCTGTGAAAACAAATCCATCTTATACCTCTATTTTTCCACTCATCAACTTAGGAATCAAATAATCACGAATTTTTACTAATCGCTGATTAGCTTTACTTAAGACAAGTATTTTATTAAAGTACGCTTCACAAATCTCATAAAATTTATCAACATATTCTTTTGTAGGATACAAAACTTCTATATTCTCAAATTTTGTTTTATTTACATTAGTCATTGTTGCACCGTTACTGCCTATTCCATCTAATAGATTTCTAATATTCCGCATAGAAAAGTAAAAATGATATATGTCATGCCTATTATTCAAAATCACAGAATTTATTTGTTGATTAGTTTGGCATACCTCAGTTGCAATATTAACCAATCCAACCGTAGCTATACAAGAAACCATTACAGAATTTTTTGGTATATACTTATTTTTCTGACTATCTGCTCCTTGTGCAGTCAAGCACTTTTCTGTATTTAAAGGAAAAATGTTGTGGTGCATATCTGGAATAGTTACAAAAGGAATATTTCCACCATAATACTCTGATTTATTTGTCGAAGGAGTTTTTCCTGTAATCACTGTTCCAAGTTCTTTAACTAATTTCTTTCGCCATCCCTCCGGTACGCCGTCAATAATCTTTGTCTGCTCATATCCTGGAAAACGCAAATCAACAAACCATTCCTTATATAAATGCTGCGCTGCTTCTTCCAGCAGTTTAATCTGCTTTTGATTATTTTCAATAAGGTCATCATAAGCGGAAAGAATATCGCCAATGCGGCGTTGAGTTTCGATAGGAGGACAAGGAAATTCAATCGTAGATAATTTTTCCCAAGATAAATTATCTTGAGCAGTACCTTGTGAAATTTGTTTACAATCACGTTGTAATAAGTCAAAACTATATTTAACAAATCGCACATCAGAAATTTTATCATAAGGAACAAACCCCATAATACTATCAGGAAAACATGCAGGTATTCCCAAAATCCCTGTATCTGCAATATTAGCTGCAATAGTTATGCACAATGTACCAATATCCCATAGCTTACTCTGTTCTAATCCTAATTCGTTATAGGTCTCAGAATATTCTTTAATATAAAAATTAGCCTTCTTTACATCCGCAGTCTGTATAAACGGATAATCTCCGCCAAATAACTTGGTATCATTTCTTGGTCTATGCTTGGATCTCCCTCTTGAAATATTCCCAAGTTTATCAAGTTTTACTTTTTCCCATCTCACAGTCCCAATTCCTCCCAATTCTTGGAAATGGTCTGCATCAATCTGTCGGATTCTGCTTGCAGTTCCAGCAGTTCTTTATGAATTTCTGTCATGCGCTCTTTGAAATCTACGCCGTCATCTTCTTCAGCAGCTACACCAACATAAGCACCGGGAGTAAGAGAATAGTTTTTCTCCTTAATTTCTTCCACGCTGGCAATCTTACATAATCCGGCAATATCAACATATTCACCAGTACCAAATTTTTCATACAGCCACTCAGCTTCTTCAAGTACAGTCAGCAGTTCATCAATCTTAGCTGCTGCTTCAGCTGCACTGTTATTAAGCACTTTTTTTACTGTCGCGACAGTACCTAAAGTAAATCCGTTTATTTCCTTAATCTGTGCCTGCAAAGCTTTGTAATCACTTTTAGTCATGCTTTCATAGTTTGCAATAACTTCTTTGACAGTTTCATTTGCCATGGTTTTTAATTCATTTAATCCATTCCGCAAAGCATGTAATGACTGCAATTCATCAGCAAAGTTCATAGGCTGCAGAGCGGCAGCTTTTGCTTTAATCTCCGCCAGTTTGTCTTCTCCAAGACGTATATCAAAGCACTGGTCAATATTGTAAATATCATTCAGCATAGTACCAGTATTCTGCTGATAGTCTGTCAGCAGGTTGCTGTATTTTTCTTTTTCACCACGATACAGCCACACAATGGCATTCAGATTTTTCAGCTGCCACTGGCTCCATTCATTAAGCGTGCGGTCTACTACTGTGTAGTAGTTGCGGGCATCAATAAACAATACCTTGTCTCGCAGCGGCTCTTGCTTACCTTTATCAAAAAACCATAAACTGCAAGGCAAACTTCTAGTATAGAAAAAGTTATTGCCTACACTGACCATTACGTCTACATGTCCGGTTTCTACTAACTGTCGGCGGATGTCCACATCTTTACTCTGGCTGTCTGTAGCAGATGAAGCCATAACGAATCCTGCTCTGCCGTGTTCGTTCAGATAGGCATAGAAATAGGAAATCCACAGATAATTGGCGTTGCCAAATTCTTTATTTTTATTTACAGAAGGTAGTCCAAAAGGCAAACGTCCAGCACTTTGCGCCGATTCAGCTTTTACCTTGTCCACATTAAAGGGCGGATTAGCCATGACATAATCACAGCGTCCTTCCAGATTATGGGCATCATAATAGAAAGTATTTGCTTCGTCACCAGATTTGATAGAGCCGGACAAACCATGTACTGCCAAATTCATCAGACACAGTTGGGCATTATAAGCCACTTTTTCCTGTCCGTAAAAGGTCATGGAGTTATTGGCACGCAGTCCAGTCTGTTCCACAAAATCACCAGTCTGTACAAACATACCACCGCTGCCACAGGCAGGATCAAGCAATATACCTCGCTCAGGTTCCAGTACATTTACTATCATTTTAACCAATGACTTGGGTGTAAAGAATACACCATCGTCCTGTGCTATATTTTTAGCAAATTTATTGAGGAAGTATTCATAAATGCGGCCCACAATATCGCCGCCAACTTCGTCCAAAGCACTGTTATTAAAAATACGCAGCAGTTCTGCCAGAAGTTCATCTGAAAACATGGTGTATTCTTTTGGCAGTACACCGGAAAGCTGCTCACTTTGCTGCTCCAATAAAGTCATAGCATTATTTACTACTTCGCCCAGACTGTTCATTACTTCCCCATTGCTGTTAGTCAATCCGGCAGCAGCAATATTTTCCGGCAAGTTTACCAGATAAGAGTATTGCGCTTCACGAGGAAGATACAATGCACTGCGGGCAATAAAATCACTTTCACTTACCGGTCTTACTCGTCCACCACGCACTGGGCGGTCTTTCAAAATTTCCGCTTCTACCAGTTTAAAACGGCTGTAAGCGTAGCGTAAAAAAATAAGTCCTAAAACAGGCATGCAGTATTGATTAGAGGTCAATTTGGAGCCTGCTCTGAGTAAATCGGCAGATTCCCACAACTCAGCTTCCAGTTTGCGTATATTTATCATAATAATCTCCTGTTATTCATCAAATTTGTTAAAATTCAGTTTGAATATATTTCGTGTATGATAATCAATATCAACTAAATTATATCGTATAAATCCAAACTTTTCTTTATTATTTATATAATACAGCTCCGCACTATCGCAAAGCAAATGACATAACGAAGCAATATTTATGCTTATTATCTTTGCTGTAACCTGTTCCACCCCATCTATTTTTTCGAGCTTATTCCCTATGGAATATTGAAACTGATGGCAACTACGTGGATCAACTTTAACTAATTCAAAATAATCGATATCCGCAAAACTTTCCTCAACATTTGGAGTTCCCTGATGCAGAAGATTACAACGCAATTTATATATTATCTCTGCTTCAAGACCTTCTATAGCAGGATATTCATATTTACCAAATTCTCTGCTGTTGACATATTGATTGAGCCATTTTCTATATCTATTACCAGTAGATTTTTCATTCGGATATTCTGCTTTACCACAAATATCTGGTAAAGTCAGTGCACTCATAAGAGCAATAAAATACAGTCTGTTATCAAGGGCTGCCCTGATTTCTTTTACTGTTTTTTCAATCATATTCTCTCCTTCTTTATGACCTCGAACAGCAAAACGCTGTTATATTGCTTAAATTTAAAATAAAATGATTATATTTTCTTTGCTTAACGGCTCCATAACTTTGGAATATTCAGCTATAGCTGATAATTTAATATTATTCTTGCTTGTAAAATTCTGTATCGGTTGGCTGGAAAAGATATTCTTTATTTCATCTTTAAGTTCTTCAAATACTGCATCAACCTGTTTTTGTTCACTTTCTAAATCCATCTTGGGTTTAAAAAATAAAAATACCAATTTAGCTGGTGTATTCTTAACTTTTTGCGAAGCTATACCTAAAAGATGGCATAAAAGCTGTTTAACATCAAATCTTGCCTTTCTTTTATTAATACCAAAATCACTTAATTTAAATTGAAACTTAGTGATTTGCGGACATTCGGCATGAGGAAAGCAAAAATCATTTTCCTGTCCATAAAGTAACTTCCAGTAGCTTTTAGATAAACTGGTTTTATGATAACCAAAAATCTCATGACATTTTACTTCAAAATAAATATTTTCTTCTGGGAGATAAGCATCTAATTGTGCTCCCGTACCACGTACTCCATTAATCTTGCAGCCATGTTCAAAGATTATATTCGCACTATTACCAAATTGTTTACAGCCATCTCTTAATGCCAAATAACAAAATCTTGAGGATGAAGCAACACTTGCCATCTTTGGCGGCTTATTATCTTTCTCTATTAATTCACTGCCCTGACCACGATTATACTGGTCATAAAATTTATTGTATTTGGTACTCTGCATTTCAGCAATAAATTTCTTATAAGCTTCTCTGCTATAGTAAACATCATAAGGCCTACCAGCTATTTCATAGCCAAAAGAGTAATTACCAAGCACATCAAGCAAATTCTTTTTTATAAAATAATCAAATTCATCTTTGTCAATCATTATAAACACTCCACAATGCAGAACTTCTATTTTTATATTTAGTATAGCAAAATTTAATCTAATCTGCCCTTTAATTTATGACTTAGTAAATATTTATCACTTGCTTTATTTTATCGAACATAGTATACTTTCTTTAAAACTTGTGTTCGTTTTTAGTGAGGTGATAAGATGAGTCGTACTATTCTCCATATTGATATGAATAACTTCTATGCTTCCGTAGAATGTCTGTATCGTCCTGAGATTAGACATCTTCCTGTCGCTGTTGCCGGTGATCCGGCTAACAGACATGGTATCATCCTCGCTAAGAATATGCTGGCTAAGAAGCTAGGTGTTAAAACCGGCGAAGCTCTATGGCAGGCACAGCTTAAAGCTCCTAATCTTGTTACTGTTCCGCCTGATTTTCGTAAGTATCTCAAGTTTTCCCGACTGGCCCGCAAGATTCTCTATGATTATACTGACCAAGTGGAACCTTTCGGTATTGACGAAAACTGGATTGATGTCAGCGGTTCTGCTGCTCTCTTTGGTGATGGCAGCAGTATTGCTAATTCTATAAGATTGCGTATCCGTGAGGAACTGGGTATCACTGTAAGTATAGGTGTATCTTTTAATAAGGTTTTTGCGAAACTCGGTTCTGATTTGAAAAAGCCTGATGCTGTAACTCTTATTCCAAAAGACAGATATAAAGATATTATCTGGCCTTTACCAGTTGAGGATTTACTGTATGTCGGCAGGTCTACACTTAAAAAGCTGCATAATATCGGTGTTATGACTATCGGTAATCTTGCCACTTGTGATACGGAAGTCCTGCATTCTGTTTTAGGTAAATGGGGCGATGTTCTGTGGCTCTTTGCTAATGGTCGTGATACCTCCCCGGTACGCAAGCTTAATGAGTCATCCGCTGTCAAAAGTATCGGCAACGGTACTACCTGCCCCAGGGATTTAACAGATAATGAGGATGTAAGGCTGGTGTTTACTGTGCTGGCTGAGTCTATTGCCGCACGTCTGCGTGATTATGGTCTGAAGGCTACCGGCATCCAGATTCATGTACGTGATAATATGCTGCAATCCTGCTCCAGACAAAAGAAAATCACTAAGGCAACCTACCTTAGTGATGATATTTTAAAAGCTGCTATGGAGTTATTTATCGGCTTCTATACATGGCCAAGGCCTATACGCAGTATCAGTCTGCGTGCTGTTGACATGGTTACGGAGAAGGATTATGTGGAGCTGTCGCTGTTTGAAGATAATGAGAAGCTTCTGGCGCAGGAAAACCTTGCTCATACGATAGACTGCCTGCGCAGACGGTTTGGTCATGCGGCAGTAATCAAGGCTTCTTATCTGCTGGACAACAAGCTGACAGGCTTTAATCCCAAAGAGGATCATACTATCCATCCTGTTTCTTTTTTCCGCTGAGAGGTGCTTGTAATGCTTGAGAAAATAGAACTTGATATTATTGTTGAACATAAAAAAGACGGCCGTGCTGTTCCAAAGACTATACTTTGGGATGACGGCCGCAAATTCTCTATTGATAAGGTACTGGATGTAAGACAGGCTGCCGCACTAAGATGTGGCGGTATCGGTACCAGGTATATCTGTAAAATCTACGGAAAAGAAGTGGCTATCTTTGATGAAGAAGGTAAATGGTTTATTGAAAAGTAAGACTTCTCTGCCCGATGATAATAAATTTATCTTATAAAGATTCTACTATATCTTTGCGACCAGAAAGATATGCCGGAATGATACTGCATACTGCACCAAAAACAAATACAGCTGCCAGCAAAACAGCTTCTTCCGGTATGAAGCCAACCTGCATATACAAGCCCACTTTGTCCTGCAAAAGATAGCTGATAAATTGAAATACACCATGCCCCAGTACTAATCCCAGTAAAGTACCGATGCTGACAAGTGTTATGCCAAGTTTAAAATACAAATACATAATTTGTTTAGCGGTCGCCCCTAAAGAACGCATAATTCCTTGTTCGTAAGCACTTCCCACGACAAACCAATATAAAGAGCTTCCAATAATCAATAAAGCCATGAGTAAGACTGCTGCTGTAAAAATCTGCATTACCTTTTCAATGTTGCCGATAACAGAAAATAATTCAATAATCGTCTTAGACGGAAAGATAATCTGTACACCTCTGTCTTTGCTGTATTGTGCAGCCAGTTGCATGGACTGTGCATAACCGGATGGCCTTATCAGAACAGAAGTTACTTCCTGCTGCGTTTTATCTTCTGTTTTATTAATGCTGCCATGATTATGCTGATGCCAGATACTTTCCATACTTACAAATACAGCACTGTCATACGGCCCCTGTACCGGCTTTAAAATACCAACAACTTTATATTTTTCGCTATGAGACTTGCTGTTGGCTGTTGCCGTTACACCATGTACAGATGCAAACGTATCACCTATTTTCAGTCCTGTTTTGGCTGCGGTTTCTGCACCAATAACTGCTTCAAAAGGTTGTTCAAAAATTTTTCCTTCAGATAATTGCAGCCAGTTGTTACTGCCTTTTCCTATCCCATGAAACGAAAAAATTTCCTTTTCCGTACCAACAAGACGAAATCCCCTGTAATTGTCACCAAAGCCTAAAGGTATCGCCTGCTCAACATTCCTGTTTTGTCTTAACTCAAGCACTTTGGCATAACTGAAATTGCCAATAGGCTGATCTTTCAAAAACACGCTGTTTAAAACCAGCTGATTAGGGCTTCCTTTAGCTCCCATAATCATCGGAAAATTTTTTCCAGCCTGGACTAAGCTGCCATGTAATCCAGCAGACATTAAAATCATTCCTATAGCTAACGCCACACTGACAGCCATGACAATAACAGCTAAAAGATTCTGTAAGGGTCTGCCTGTCAGCAGTCTCCTTATTAATAATATTTCACTCATTGTAAGATTCCTTTCTTACATTGTATCGTTTAGCAAATTTATTTTTTACAGCTTCATCATGGGTACAGAGCATTAAAGCTACATTATTTTCTTTGCATAATCCTAATAAGAGCTGTAAAACCTTTTCACTGTTAACTTTGTCCAGACTTGCCGTAGGTTCATCGGCTAAAATCATTTTAGGCTTGTATAACAGCGCACGTACAACCGCTACACGCTGCTGTTCACCAATACTCAGTTTATTGGGAAATAAATCTTCCTTGCCTGCCAGGCCGACATATTCCAGCAAATCATACATCCTGCTTCTTATCAGCTGAGTATCTGTTGCCTTGGTATTCCATTTTCCTGCCAAAAGGATATTCTCTTCTACAGTCAGCGCAGACAGCAGATTCAATTTTTGAAATACATAGCCGATATTACTGCCACGCCACCTGTCACGCTCTTCTGCTGACATCTTGGCAATATCTGTCCCTGCAAAGACAATTCTGCCTTTGTCCGGTTTTAAAAGTCCTGAAATCATGTGCAGCACCGTAGTTTTACCGCTGCCGCTCGGTCCTTCTAAAACCATTGCTTCTCCCTGCTCCAGATTTAACCTTGGAATCTCAATATGGGCACTTACCTTATTATCAGGAGTATAAAAAGTTTTTTCTAAATCAACAATCTCTAACAGTGACATTACAAAGCCTCCAAATTGTCTGCTTTGATACGCACTAAACTTACAAAGCCAGTTTCAGCATCAACTTCTGTTCCCAGTTCCAATGTGCCTGTAACCTTAATAGGACTGTCAAACGGTAAAGCCGTTACAGGTTCATCAAGCTTTACTACAACAATATCCGCAGGCCAGTCGGCATCACTGCCGCAAAAAGGACAAATAGACATCGGCTCTCTGGTCAGCACAAAAAAGTTTATTGTCGGTGTCAGCGGCGGTGCCATAAATCCAACCATACTTACACTATTACCCTCGTTGCTGCGCAGCTTATCAGACAGCACAACTCCTCGCGAAGATACGGAAGAATATAAATCGTCAAAGCCTAGTTCCACCGTCTGTCCCCAAAACGCTTCTGCCCTCCCGCATACATTAAAGAACGGTTCCGCAAAAGGAACCGTTCTTTCAGCATTTATAGGAGCTATCAGCAGAAGCATTAATAAAATTTTTGCAATTTTACTAAGCATACTGCCACCTCAAATTATTTTTTATTTTTATTGCCGTCGATACCCAGAGCTCTTACGATGCCGAAGAATACCTCTGTATTATCCATGGTACCTTTGAAATAATCAGCGCCGGGACCTTGCGCAGTCAGGATAACATCGTCAGCAGCATGTACCTCCTGGTCAGCTTTAGCAGGAATATTACCAGCATAGAACTCACCTTTAGTCAGCGGATTAGCAATAGCTTTGCCGTCCTTACCCATAATTGCCGGCGGAGTCGGAACGTCTTTAAATCTGTAGTCGATATTGCAGTCAGGGTGATTTGCAAATTGTACTGCCAAGGTTACAGCCGGATCCGGATTATCCGGGAAACCATCGCCGTCAGCATCTTCAAAAGTAGGCCACTTGGAATCAGCATAGGTTCTTACTGCTTCACGGCCGGTTTTACCATCCAATTCATGATAAGTACCGGTAATGCTTGCACCATGAGCATGGTCAGCAACTACAACAATCAAGGTATCCTCGTTTTGAGCAGCAAATTTTTGAGCTACGCCAACTGCTTTATCAAGTTCAATATTATCGTAAGCAGCGCGCTGCCAGTCCAGTACATGCAGCTGTTTATCAACACATGCGCCTTCAACCATCAGGAAGAAGCCATTATCATTTTTGCTGAGAGTATCAATAGCTTTTTCTGTCATTTCAACCAAACCCGGCTGATCATTAAATCCTTTCAGCACTTTCGGATTTTTAATTACTGCGCGGTCGATATAAACATTCATATTATCCAGCTGATACAGGCCCAACAGCCTATCAGCAGATTCCGGAGTATTTTCCAGTTCAGTCTTAGTACCGGAGAAGGAGTAACCTAAATCTTCAAAAGATTTGATAACATCAACATTATCTTTACGTTTGGAACCTGGCACATCCATGGGAATAAAGTGTCTGGAACCGCCGCCAAGAATTACATCCGGACGATGCTTATCTTCTAACATAGTCTGAGCAATGAAATTCTGTTCTGCTCTGCGGCGAGTATGAGAAACCATTGCTGCCGGAGTAGCGTCAGTAATATTAGAGGTAGAAACAATACCGGTTGCCATACCGCGGGTACGTTTTACCAGTTCGATAATGTTTTCTACTTTCGGATCATCAAACGGGTCTTTAGTACAGTTTTCATAAACGCCCATAGCATTTACTACGGATTTATGACCGGTAGCATAAGCAGATGCGCTGTTTGCTGAGTCAGTTACAATGGCGTCATAACCGGAGGTAGTCACTACTGCTACATTATCCATTTTTTCCATGTTCAGCAAATCATTATAACGACCTTCAGTAATACCCTTAGATAAGATACGGGCAATTTGTCTTGCCTGCAGACTCATACCGTCACCAACAAAAAGGATAACGTTTTTAGCGCGTTTTTTAGATTTTTCATTAGTTACAGTATAGCTGGCACTGCGTTCATTTGCGCCGTCCTTAACTTCAATAGTAATATTGCCAGCTTTAGGGAAGCTTACGTCATCAATTCTGTAAACAGCGGTATTACCCTCCATTTTTCTTACAGAATCCTTACCAAAAAATTTAGAAGCTTCTTTACCATTAACAGTTACATTCATATCAGAACTGCCATTTTTTATTTCTACAGCAAAGTCAAAAATCTGTCCCTGTACAAATTTAGCATTATCAATAGGCAGAACTTTAATAGTATTTTCCTGTGGAGCCATATATCCAGCTGCTTCACTGTTGTTATGGAAGCCTACAACATAGGACATACTTAATACGGCAGCTGCCAGCATTGCTTTTTTCTTACTTAAAAAATTCACAATCATCATCCCTTCACTAAAAAAATTTATTTAATTCTACAGCGCTATTTTACAATCTTTGTGTAAAAAAACTGCTGTATATTTAGTTAAATAAGCGTTAAATATATTATCTACGCAATATATATCTGATAAACAAAAGATCTGCTTCATATAAGCCAATCATGGGCAGTGCCAGTAAAAGCTGTGAAACAACATCCGGAGGAGTTATAATTGCAGCTAAAACAAAAATACCAAAAATCACATAAGGTCTGACTTTTATTAAAAGCTGGCTTGTAACTAATCCGGCACAGGCAGCCAGAGTTAAAACTAAAGGCATTTCCGCCACTACGCCGAAAGGCAGTATCAGCATCAGGATAAAGTCTATATAACTTTCCATAGAAATCATCGGCTGTACATAAAAGGTATCAAAGCCCATGAAAAATTTAAGTCCTAATGGCAAAACAAGGAAATAAGCAAAAAGCAGCCCAGCCAAGAAAAAACTTACAGAACTAAAAACAACCAGCCACAGGCGCAATCTCTGCGTTACAGATAAAGCCGGCATAATAAATGCCCATATCTGATAAAAAACCAGCGGCGACGCTAATACCAGTCCAGCTACTACACCAACTTTCAGGTAAATAAAAAACGCCTCAGCCGGACGCAAATAGTATAACTTGCCAGCCGGAGAAGTTATTATCGTAATAATCTCGTCAATATAAAGATAGCTGGCAGCCATTCCCAGACATACTGCCAAAAGTATTTTAAAAATTCTGGCACGTAATTCTTCTAAGTGTTCCGTAAAGGTCATGCTGGCTGCAGCGGTATTATCATCCGCATAAACCTGCGATATACTGCTCATTTATCATTCTCTGCCTTTACTGCAGCAACAGCTACAGGAGTGCTTTCCTGCGCTTTGACAGCAGTACTTTCGCCATTTACTGCCTGTTTAAATTCTCTCATTCCTTTACCAACAGCGCTGCCAATTTCCGGCAGTCGTTTAGGGCCAAAAACCAATAAAGCAATAATTGCCAAAATCAGCATTTCAGAAAAACCAATACCAAACATCCTTATCACCTCCACTTATTTTCATTCCTAATATAATAAAAAACTGTAAAAGGCTCATTAATAAAAAGTAAAAAGTATTTTAAGTTTTTCCTGCAATGTTAAATTCCAGTCAAATATCCTTCTCTTTACACTTTTTTTACCTATTGTTTATTTTTATCTAATAAATAAATTGTATACTCCACTCAAGTCAATAAAAGGAGGATTATTATGACTACAACAAATACCGTAATTTCCAGAAAAAGTTTTTTGCAGATCACTGCCGGAGCCATTGCCGGAGCAGCTTTTTTAAATGTCCCTCAATTATCCTTTGCTGCCAAAGCACGCGCTAAAGCAACCCCCTTCTCCCAATTGCCTGACGCAGTAAAATTAGCAGCAGAATCTGAATTAGTACAAATTTGCCATCAAAATATTTTAGACAGCGCAGCAACAATAAAAAATGCCAGTCTGCGCCGTATGACTGTAGAAATATTAAAAAATCCCAACCCAACTTTTATGCAGGAATACCAACTGCCTGGTAAAAAAGAAAAAGTTTATAACAAATTAGTATCTTTAGGGCTTATTGATACTGCCAAAATACCTCTTGATAAATTTATGCCACCATATAAAGGCTCTGCGCCTCAGCCCTTCTATTCTGCTCCCGGAAGCGGTTATGCCAGCCATCATGCTTATCCCGGCGGTCTGGCAACACATACTGCAGCAAACCTGAAAATTTCTGAAGGTATTTACAATACATATATTGATTTATTCAACAGCAACCTGAGCAGAGATATCATCATCGCGGCACAGGCACTGCACGATCTTGCCAAACCTTTTGTTTTCCAATGGAAAGAAGACCAATCCAGTCTGACGGAATATCAAATTGCCGGTACCGGTGCGCATCACATTTTCAGTTTAGCCGAAGTTATTTACCGTAATTTCCCCGCTGAAGAAATTGTAGCTCAAGCCTGTGCTCACCAAACTCCCGGCAGCCAAAAAGAAGAAGCAGCAGTTGTAGGCTTCCTTACTGCTGCCGCTGTTATTGCCGGCAAAGACCCTGTCGCTATCGGCATTGTTACTAAAGAAAATACCCTGCCTACCCCTCACAAACAGGAAGGCTATATCGTCAGCCTTGGCGACCATGACTATGTTTTGAGCGGACCTGCCTGCCAAAAGTCAGTAAAACTGCTTAAAACTATTGCCGCAAAAGATTACGGCTTATCTCAGGCTGCTTTGGAAGGTGAAGAATTTAACAGAATGCGTAACTATATGGGTGCTCAGCTTTCTATGATGTATATGGACAGTATTGCTTCTGAAAATGACGGATATGAAAAAATAAGAAGAATGACTCAAAATCTGATTATAAAATAATTCAAAAACGACAAAAAATCCCTGATATATAATATATATCAGGGATTTTTTACTGACTATGTCATATCAGGATATTTTACGTACCTACCGCTTTTATCCTGTCATACACTCAGGCAACTTTATAAAAGTCTTTTAATAAGTCGCATGGTGCTGTTCTTTATTATAAACTTCAATAATACTATGATAACACTTGCAAAATTTATCCGTAGCAAATTAATCAAAGACAGAGCATCAACTGCTGACGAATCCGCTCATTTACAGCATTTTAAAATCAGGTTTTACTGATTAATAGTCCGATATGCTTATGTTCTTTGCAGCTTGCAATAAATAGCTATGCTTACATTATATTACTAACGAAAAAGATGCAGCATTTATTGAAACATTCAGGTTTTATACAGAAAATTATATAATATATAATTACATTCTCCGGCAAAGCTGTTTCCAGCTTTTATATTAGTTGGGCATCTCTCATGGCTCTACTCTCATCATGCGATATCCGACACCAATATGGGTTTGGATATATTGCGGAGACCCCGGCTCTTTCTCCAGTTTCTTACGTAAAGTAGCCATAAATACCCGAAGCGAAGCAACATCGTTTTCCCAGCTTCTTCCCCAAATCTGCTGCGTGATGAATGTGTGAGTCAGTACTTTGCCAATATTTTTGCACAGCAAACACAGCAGTTTATATTCACTGGGCGTCAGATGAAGCTCCTGATCATCCAGAAAAGCACAGCCAGCTGCGTAATCAACTTTCAACTTGCCATTTGTAAAAACTGCATCTGCATTCATAGAACACATCTGCAAAGCTGCTAAACGTCGCTGTGTCACTCTCAGCCTTGCAAGCAGCTCTTCCACAGAAAATGGTTTGGTAAGATAATCATCAGCACCAGCATCCAGCGCATCAATTTTATCCGTATCCTCGCTCCGGGCACTGATTACAATAATGGGCATATTAGACCAGGACCTGACTTTGCGAATAACTTCCACCCCATCCATATCCGGCAACCCCAAATCCAACAAAATAATTTCAGGATTATGTGAGGAAGCCTCCAGAACTGCCGATGCTCCGTTAGCTGCAGTCAAGAAACGGTAATCATGGGCTTTTAATGTCGTTGTAATTAAGTTGCGAATCGGTGTATCGTCTTCAACCACCAAAATCAAAGGTTTATTCATGCAGTTCTACCTCCCCGGCTGGCACAGAAAATGTAAATACAGATCCATGAGGCAAATGATCAGTTACCATAATTTCTCCTCCATGTGCATTGACTATCGATTTACACAGTGCCAGTCCCAGTCCCATACTGCGGCGGCTGTCCGCAATTTGATTGGACGCACTGTAAAACATGTCGAAAATATGCGGTTTAGCCTGATTGGAAATTCCCGGTCCGTTATCCGCAATGGAAATATAAATAAAGTTTCCTTTTTGTTTCCACCAAATATCAATTTCAGAGCCTGCTGGTGTATACTTAATAGCATTATCGATAATGTTAATGATAACCTGCACAATAAGTTTGGCATCAATCTGCGCCAAAAGATATTCCTCACTGTTCTGTACATTCAAGTGATACTCTGAACTTTTGCGATTTATATGACGCAGAGCCTCTGCAACCACCTCGTCAACCAGTTCCGTAGAAACATGCAGATTCATCCGCCCTTCCTCCAACCGACTGACGGACAGCAGATTTTCTACCAGATTAATAAGCCACATGGAATCATCATATATGTCAGTATACATCTGTTCCTTAGTCTTTGCGTCAAACAAATTTCCATTGGAAAGCAGATTGCTGGCATTGCCTGAAATCGAAGTAAGAGGGGTACGTAAATCATGAGAAATTGAGCGAAGTAAATTGGCACGAAGCTGTTCATTTTTAGCTAAAACAGCTGCAGCTTCCTTTTCGTCTAAATTTTTTTGATTTTCCAGCGCAAGCGCAGCTTCACCTAAAACAGAAAGGAGAATACTGGTTTCAAAGGAATCCAGCGGCTTCTCCGCAGCAGCAATGCCTACAACACCATAAACCTGCTTACCCGTACGTACCGAAAGATAGGTGCAGCAGGAATCAGAAAGTGTTTCAGTCCCTGCACCAGCCCGTTTATTGTTTGTTATGACCCACTGTGCTACCTCACGTTCCTTTGCAGAAGTGTAACGATCCGGAGAAGCCGTACTGTCAACAAGAAAAATTTCCGGCTTTACAGGTTTTTCGTCCTTTATAAGGTATGCAATGATATCTCGCTGGAATATTTTTAATAACTGCTTTGCTGTTACTGAAATAATTTCCTCCTGCGTTCGAGCCTTTTGAAGGTTCTGATTTGTTTCAAGAAGAAGCTTTGTCCGCCATGCTACCTGAGCAGAGCGCTTGGCATGGGATTTCAGTTTGGAAGCTAAGGAGCCTGTGAGCAAAGACGCCAGGAACATTACAAGAAAAGTAACCGGGTAGCCGCTATCATAAGCACGCAATGAAAATCTTGGCTCCGTAAAAA
Source organism: uncultured Phascolarctobacterium sp. (assembly GCA_949285135.1). GTDB lineage: Bacteria > Bacillota > Negativicutes > Acidaminococcales > Acidaminococcaceae > URXU01. Next base: position 10,513 of record CASDXO010000012.1, on the reverse strand, counting down.
AGAAATTAAACGTAAGTACACCAACAACAGAGGCAATAAAGCTGCAAACAGGGCTCTTGGTAGATATGGAAACCAACATAACGCCAAAAATATAAAGCGTAATAATGTTAGCTTCCGTAAAGCCCAAATTATAAAACAACAATCCTATAAGCGTAGCTAAAACAAGGAGCAATGCGCTTTTTAACAAATCAAAAACAGACACTGTCGGCCGGCGCATGATTTCCTGATGTTTGGCAGCAAACTGACCATTCAAACCATTATCGGGAATGATATGAATATCAAGTTCTGGTATAAGCTCAATTAGCTGCTCTGTTAAAGGCGGCTTACGGAACAGGATATGATGAGATTTCCCGCTGCGGCCAAGTACAATTTTTGTAACTCCTGACAGGCGTGAAAATTCAGCAATCTGATATGCTACTTCATCGCCGTAGACTGTTTCAACAGATGCACCCAATTGCTGCGCCAGATGAATATTTGTCCGGAGCCGTTCTTTATCCGTCGTGGACATCCACTGGAATGCTTTTGTTTCTACAAATAAAGCAGTAAAGCCGCAGCAGAAAGCTCTTGCCATTCGTGCTGCTGTACGTATGATTTTCTCATTAGAAGGAGCAGAAGAAAGGCAGACCAGAATATGCTCACGAGTACGATATTGTTTTCCACTCTGGAACTCTCTGGTATATAAAGCTGCTTTATCTGCACAGCGGCGCAAACCAATTTCCCGCAGCGCGCTTAATTGTGCCAGGGTGCAGTTGGCAAGCAGCTTTCCCTTCTTCTGTTGCAGCAACCGCTGCTGCAGTCTTTCCGGTTCAATATCAATAAATTCCACCTGGGCAGCCTGATCAAACACACGGTCCGGAATACGTTCTGATACGGGCGATGCCTGTATGGAAAAAACAGCATCCTGCACGCTCTCAATATGTTGAATATCCAGTGTTGTATAAACATCAATGCCTGCTTTCAGTAATTCCTCTATTTCCTGATAGCGCTTCCTATGGTGAGAATCATCCACATTTAAGTGGGCTAAATTATCTACCAAAATTAATTCTGGAGCTCTTTTCTGACAGGCCTCCAAATCTATTTCATAATCGGTTTGGTCCTCTTGCACTATTGTCTTACAAGGCAATACCTCAAACTTTTCAGCCAAAACTTTAGTTTCAGGCCACTGCTCACAGGAAAGTAAGCCAATGACTACATCTGTCCCTGCCTGTCTTTCCTGTTCAGCTACTTTCAGCATAGTATAGCTTTTTCCTGTACCGGAAAAATAGCTGGCAAAAATAGTTAGCCTGCCCTGCTTCTTTCCTGTAAGCTGTTCAGGCAGTGTGACTGTATTCACTGCAATACCTCCTTTCAAGCAAATGTATTATAGCATAATTCTGCATTGTCTGTCCGCAGATATGAAAAATTAAGAACAGATAAAAGGTTGCCGGTACGCCTGAATATACAGGCATACCGGTAACCTTTTCCACATTATATGAAAGGCAAAATTATTGATTCAGCGGAAAAAGAATCTTCATCAGTACATGTTCTGCTGCATTATCATGCTCCATACTAAAATAGAGGCGTTTTCCTGCGTTATCCATAAGTTCAAACGCACTCCCCACATTAATAGATCTGATGCCTAATTGTTCCAAAGTTCGATAGAGTGCCAAATGCCACTCGATCCAGTCGGGAACACCGTCCTGCAGCAGAGCATCCTTGACCCATTCAAATTCAGGCGGTGCCAGATGTTTTTCTAAAAACATGCGCCATAATACTTCTTTTTGCTGCAGCTTCAGCCCAGACAAACAGGCAGCAGGGTTCTTCTGCGCAATGTCAGTCGCTAATGAAACATAGCAGTAGGATAACGTGTAATCTGCTTTACATAACTTCTGTTGATTCAGAAAATCAGCAAATCTCCAGTCAAAAACGGCTACTTGCTCATCACGTATTGCTGCCCATATTATCTGGCACATGCAACCGGCAGACAGCGCATCAGGAAACCTGACAGATAAATAAATATCTTGCAGATTATCACACCAGATTCCGGAAACATTGCGTTGCTGCACAATGTACTCATTATTACTTTCAGCAAATGAAATTTCGACCAGCTCATGATTATCAGCCATTCCAAAAATCTGAACAGGCCATATTTTATTGACTTTACCTATCAGGGGAGCAAACAGTTGTGCAAACTCCACAACTGGTACGTACAGTACTTCATAACCCAGTTGAAGCAATGTCTCCCCTTCCTGATATGATACTCTGCATGGTTGCCCCAGCCACTCCTTTAAGGATTTTATCAGATATATCGTCAGCCATGCCGGTGTATCATCTGCAATCTTAGCCATTGTTTTAATTTTCTGTTGCAGTGTTTTATCATAGTGAAATTGCATGGTGGATATCTCCGTTATTGCAAATCTGCTGGGGCAGCATTTATCTGGACACATCTCCTGCAAGACCCATTGCCTTAGCTATACCCAGGTTTACACCAAGAACATTGACAGTTTCTTCACCAAAAATACCTAACAACTTACCTTCCGTATTCTCCTGCACAATCTGTGCCAGTTGTTCCTCACTCAGCCCTGAAGCGGCAGCCAGAGCAGGAATCTGAATACGGGCAGACTCAGGTGTAATATGCGGATCCAGACCGGAGCCGGAGGTAGTCACCAGATCAGCAGGGATATTCTCCCGCTGCACTCCCGGGTTGGCCTTCAAAAATGCTTCAATGTCCGCTTCCACTCGTTCAGTCAGAGCAGGATTGGAGGGCGCATAGTTATTGGAACCGGAACTGAGTCCGGCAAACTCGCTGTCATCGTTGTAGTATTTGTTACCATGTTCATCCTGATAATAAGTATTATAATTGTAAGCCGAAGGTCTGCCCTTCATAAAATAGGGCTTGGTGAAATCCTGCCCTACATGTGCAGCACCCACAGCCTTTCCATCTACATAGACCAGGCTGCCTTTAGCCTGACTGGGGAAAACAAAAGCAGAAATACCGCTGAGTAACATAGGAAATATAAACCCACAAATCAGCAGCAGGATTAACGTTACTGCCAGAGACTGACGCACACCTTGGAAAAAAGTGTGCTTATTTTCATTTTCATTCATAGTTGGAGACCTCCTCAGACGCCCATTGCTGTCAGTATAGGAGCAATCATCATGTCAATAATTTTAATTCCAATAAAGGGAACTATGATACCGCCCAAACCGTAAATCATCATATTACGTGCCAACATTTTTCCAGAAGACATGGGGCGATACTTAACACCTTTCATTGCAAGAGGAATCAGGCAGGGAATTATGATTGCATTAAAAATTAATGCAGACAAAATTGCACTGTTCTGTGTACTCAGATTCATGATATTCAAAATACTCAGCTGAGGAACAGCCGCCATAAACATAGCGGGGATAATCGCAAAATATTTTGCGATATCATTGGCAATTGAGAAGGTGGTAAGCGAGCCACGGGTGATAAGCAGCTGCTTGCCGATTTCCACTACCTCAAGGATTTTGGTGGGGTCAGAATCCAGGTCTACCATATTGGCAGCTTCTTTGGCCGCGGTAGTACCTGAATTCATGGCCAGACCAACATTGGCCTGAGCCAAAGCCGGAGCATCATTAGTACCATCGCCAGTCATGGCAACAATCTTTCCTTCTGCCTGCTCCTTTTTGATGACATTAATCTTGTCTTCAGGTCTGCACTCAGCGATAAAACCGTCTACACCGGCCTCCTTGGCAATAGTAGCAGCAGTCAGGGGATTATCGCCTGTGCACATTATAGTCTTAATGCCGATAGCACGCAGACGTTCAAAACGTTCTGCCATGCCTGGTTTTACGGTATCTTTCAGGTAAATAACCCCAAGGATCTGATTATTCTGGCAAACTACAAGAGGTGTACCACCCAGTGAAGAAACTTTTTCTACATGGCTGTGCAAATCGGCAGGAATCTTGCCGCCCAACGACATGACATACCGTTCAATAGCGTCTGAAGCACCTTTGCGAACTTTGGTACCATCCGGAAGATCTACACCGCTCATGCGTGTCTGAGCAGTAAACTCCATAAAGGAAGAGCCAGGCAACTCCTCACACTTTTCGCCCATACGACGTGCCAGTTCCAAAGTAGATTTACCCTCGGGAGTTTCATCACGAAGGCTGGTCAGAGCCGCACAACGAATGAGATCACTGCGGCTTGCACTCTCAACGGGTAAGAAATCAGCAGCCAGACGGTTACCAAAGGTAATGGTACCTGTCTTATCCAGAATCATTGTATCTACATCGCCGCAGGCTTCTACTGCCTTACCGGACATAGCGATTACATTAAAGCGAGTTACACGGTCCATACCGGCAATGCCGATGGCAGATAACAAACCGCCGATGGTAGTCGGAATCAGACAAACCATCAGGGCAATCAGCGTAGACAACGGCAGCTGAACCCCGCAATACATACCGATGGGATACAAAGTAACAATAACGATCAGGAAAATGATTGTCAGAGACACCAGTAAGGTACTTAACGCAATCTCATTAGGAGTTTTTTTACGAGAAGCACCTTCTACCAGAGCAATCATTCGATCAAGAAAACTGTTGCCAATATCAGAAGTAATGCGGATTTTCAGCCAGTCAGACACTACAGTAGTACCACCGGTAACAGAACAGAAATCACCGCCACTCTCGCGAACCACCGGTGCAGACTCGCCGGTAATGGCCGATTCATCTACAGAGGCAATGCCCTCAATAACCTCACCGTCACCAGGAATTACCTCACCGGCAACTACCATAACAATATCGCCCTTTTTCAGCTCACTGGAAGAAACAATGGTTTCGTTACCGTCCTGATCCAGCAGATGAGCCTCCGTGTCCTTCTGCGTTTTCTTCAGGCTGGCAGCCTGAGCCTTGCCGCGGCCTTCTGCCACGGATTCTGCAAAGTTAGCAAACAGTACTGTCAGCAGCAGAATAACGGAAACAATTAAATTGTAAGTACGCAGGTCACTGTCAACCTCACCAAATAACTCCGGCACAATCGTTAGCAGCAGGGTAATGCAGAAGCCAATTTCTACTACGAACATAACCGGATTTTTAATCATATACCGGGGATCTAACTTTTTTACTGAACCGCTGAGAGCCTGTTTAAGGATTTCTGGCGTCAGCAGTTTTTTATTTTGTTTCTTACTCATAATTACAAAAATCCTCCTTAGCCCCAAATAGTCAAATGTTCAGCAATGGGGCCCAGTGCCAGCGCCGGGAAGAAAGTCAGCGCAGCAAAAATATATACCACGAATACAAGAATCACAGCAAAATTCACCGTGCTTGTTCTCAGCGTACCAGCAGACTCATTTACATAGGTTTTCTTTATCAGGGAGCCCGCAATGGCTAACTGGATTACGATGGGCAGATAACGCCCCAGGAACATAACAATACCAGTGGTAATGTTCCAGAAGTATGTATTATCCGCCAGACCTTCAAATCCGGAGCCGTTATTCGCTGCTGAGGAAGCATATTCATACAGTACCTGACTCAATCCATGAAAACCAGGGTTGGTAATTCCGGCCTGACCGGCTGCTGTTGCCACTGCCAGAGCAGAGAAAGCCAGAATCAGCAGCGGATGAATGATGATGCCCAGGGCAGTAAGTTTCATTTCGCGTCCGTCAATCTTTTTGCCAAGATATTCCGGAGTACGCCCTACCATCAGGCCACAGATGAATACCGCCAAAATAGCGTACAAAATCATATTCATAAGGCCTACACCCTTGCCGCCAAAGACGCAGTTAAGCATCATGTGCAGCAGCGGCACCATACCGCCCAAAGGTGTCAAGGTATCGTGCATATTGTTAACTGTACCAGTTGTGAAAGATGTAGTTACCGTGGTAAACATAGCGGATTGTGCAATACCGAAGCGTACTTCCTTGCCTTCCATGCTGCCTGCAGACTGGTTAAGACCAATATCAGCCAGAAGTGGATTGCCCTGCAATTCCGCCCAGTAGCAAAGACTGAGTCCTGCCAGAAACAAAATGCCCATCGTCAAAAAGATGCTTTTTCCTTCTTTACCAAAGATTCTGGCAATAATTCCTTCCTGCTCAGCAGGCAGTGTATTTCCAGAAGCATTATTTTTCTGATGCTGACGGCGACCGTCTTCTACCATTTTACCAAAAGTAATGACACAGGCACCAGGCAGCAGCATCATGGAATACAATTCGATAAGATTGGACAAAATGGTGGGATTTTCCATCGGCGTGGTAGAATTAGCACCAAAAAAGCCACCGCCATTGGTGCCCAGATGCTTAATAATTTCAAGCGCAGCTACAGGTCCCATGCCTAATATCTGATAAGTTCCTTCCAGAGTTTTTACAACAACATTCTCAGAAAAGTTCTGGGGCACACCCTGCCATACAAGAAGCAGTCCGCCTACCAGCGAAAACGGCAGCAGCACACGGGTGGTAATACGAACCAGATCGGCAAAAAAGTTACCCACATTATCCGTAACTCTACCTGCCAGGCCACGGATAAAAGCAACACATGCTGCATAACCACTGGCTGCCGACACAAACATCATAAAGATGATAACTGTCATCTGAGACAGATAACTCAATCCACTTTCACCAGAGTAGTGCTGCAGATTGGTATTGGTCATAAAACTGATAATAGTATTAAAAGCAAGCGTTGCTTCCATGCCTTCTATCCCATTGGGATTAAAGAAGGGAATGCCCTGGATTCTGAGAATCAGGTAACCGATAGCAATCATCACTGCATTGGAACCAACAAGCGCCAGAGCATATTGTTTCCAGTTCATACCCTTATCGGGCTCTACACCGCCTAATTTATAGATGACCCCGTCTACCCTGTCAAAGACAGGATCGGCAAAAGTATGTTTTCCGGCGGCGATTTTATAAAGATACCGTCCTACCGGAATGACAAGGATCAAATAAATGATCAATGTCAGAATCAGCTGTAACATATAAAATTCCTCCTATACTGTGTCCGCGACATTAAAATCGCTCCGGATGCGCCAAGGCGTATATTAAATATCCACCCAGCAGCAAAACAATAATTCCAAGTAAAATCATACTTTTCAACTCCTACTCTCCATCATTCCTGAGAATCAATTTGCCGCTGGCACCAATTTACCAGCGTCCAGACAAGACTAAAACCGAACAACAGAGTTACTACCATTAAGCAATCCATCATACTCGGCGCTCCTTTCGTTAATATAAATGATGCCATGCCGCATGCCATTTTCCCAACAATGTTCGTCAGTGCAAACATTGCAACGATTACACCAATTATAGCCATGCGAAGTTGTATATACTCAGCCATAAAATTGCTCTCCTTTCACAATTGTCAGGCAAGCAAAACACAACTTTGTTTTGCGTTTATAGCATACCGCAATCCGTAATAAGTGGGGATTAAGGAAAATAAGGAGATATTAAGATGAGATTAATATTTCTTCATTCCATTTTATAAACTATCTAACGCCTCTCATCGCAATTAAAATAAGCGCAAATTGTAATACTGTTCCCATATAGATAATCTAATACGCCAGATAACCAGTACATGGCTGCAACAGACAGCCGATGTCAAATCCACGTTACAGCCCTCGTTGACAATCTGTATTTCTCAGTACAGCAGCATAGAATAAAACAAACAATTCCAGCATGTGTGATTTTTATTTGCATAATATTTTCTGCTGCTGATCTATCAGCGTGTACTTCATTATATTTATAAAGAGTTGATGAATCAGACTTGCAATCGCTCTTTTGGCATCTGCAGCTCTGCCTTATTTCGCTCTTCCTGCAGCCGGATACGCTCCTGACTGAGACCGCACTCACTTAAAATGGCAATCATAAGGTTTTTTTCAAAGGCACCCGGAATGGAGTATCCTACAATAGGAATGCCTACAATTCCCATAACTCCCTGCGTCCCTCTGACGGAGAGAAAAAGCCATTTGGAGTCTGGCAGTGTATTTGTAGTTGCGCCTGCATGTTTATTGTTTCTTTGTACCCACTTGGCCACCCCGATTTCTTCGGAAGTTAACTCAGTTATAATATTCTGTGCATCGTCCGGCTCTATTCTAAATTGCAGCTTTTGTTCCGTCTCACTTAACGCATAGAGAACAGGCCGGTCAAAAAGTCTGTTTAGCTGCTCTGCTGTCAGCCGCAGGCAATCCCATTCCGTCCTCCCTTTCTGCAGTTTTTGACTGCTCTCCAGAAGCAGTTCGGTATAATAGGTTTTTTCTGCCGCCAAACGTGCCTGTGCCTTCACGCGGCTGGCAAGGGAACTTGCAATAATGCTGGATAAAAGCATAATAAGAAACGTAACGGGATAGCTTGGATCGTAGGCCTGAAAGCTAAAACGCGGTTCGGTAAAAAAAAAGTTGAAAGCAGCAACACTAAAGAGAGAATTAATCGCCCCATAAAAGTGGCCGTTTGTGCAAACCGCAGTAATGAGAACTCCCAAAATGTAAACCGTAATAATATTGGATTCACTGAATCCGGCGTAATAAAACCCAAAGCCAACAAGTGAAGAAAGCAACAAAGAAGCCATCATAATGCCCGTATCTTTCCAGGTAAAGTGTGCTTTGGCAATATGAATTTTTCCCAGCGGCCTTTTATACAGCGGCTGATGGTCCGGAATAATATATATATCCAAATCTGTCAGCTCAATCAGGCGATCAGCCAGACTCTTCTTCCCTGTAATCGGATTTTGCTTATGATTGATGCGGCCCATAACTATTTTTGTAACGCCGCTGACGCGGGCATATTCTGCAATCTGTACGGCAGGATCAGTTCCATATACCGTAGAAATCTGTGCGCCCAGCTGCTCTGCCAGACGTATATTACTGCGCAGACGTTTAGCATTTTCGTCAGATAAGTCTTTCGTTTCCGGGGTCTGCACAAACAGCGCCGTAAAACCGCTATGAAAGGCTTCCGCCATTCGTGCAGCAGTTCGGATAACTTTCGCATTGGATGGTGCGGAAGAAAGGCAAATCAGGATATGTTCTCCTGCTTTGGCACTCTTTTCTTTACCTTCCTGCACTGCTGTTCGGTTCAGCTGATCTGCAGTACGCCGCATGGCAATCTCTCGCAAGGCAGCTAAATTTTCAGCGGTAAAAAAGTTCTGCAGCGCCTGTTTTGCCTGCCGTTCCCGGTACACTTTTCCCTTCTGCAGGCGTTTCACCAGCTCATCTGGCTCAATATCCACCAGTTCTACCTGATTAGCCCGGTCAAAAACATGGTCCGGTATTCGTTCATTTACCGCTATACCCGTGATGGAGGACACTAAATCGTTCAAAGATTCCAAATGCTGTACGTTGACGGTAGTATAGACGCTGATTCCAGCCTGGAGCAGTTCTTCCACATCCTGATACCGTTTTGTGTGACGGCATCCATGAGTATTATTGTGAGCTAATTCGTCTACTAAAATAAGCTGCGGCTTTCTCTGCAGAGCTCTGTCTAAATCAAGCTCTCTCAGCTTAATGCCGTGATAGATGATTTCTTTGCAGGGCAAAACCTCCAGTCCATTCAGGAGTTTCAATGTATCCGGTCTGGCATGAGGTTCCACATAACCAACCACCACATCTATACCCTCTTTTTGAGCCTGATGAGCAGCCTTGAGCATTGCATAGGTTTTGCCTACACCAGCGGCATAGCCAAAAAATATTTTGAGCCTGCCGGCAAGTTTCGTGCTTTCAGTGCCTGTTTTGTAATCTGATCTTGTTTGCTGTATCTTCTCCATATTTGTTTTCTCCTGCAATATCATTCTGCTATATTGGTACTTATATCGTAGCATTCAGAATACTATAAAATAATAAAAGATTATCCAAACGTATTAAGATTGCATTAAGATGCACATAAATCACTTTTAGCCCAAATACGTAAAAGCATAAAAAAATCACCAAGGCTGCCTGCCTTAGTGATGATATTCTGAAAGCTGTTATTTTATTTTTGCTACCAATATATAGTATAAATTAAGCTGTATTAAATTATTTAATTATGCCCGCTGCCACTTCCATGTCTTCTTTTATTTTTCATAGCCATAATTTTCAATATATCTGCCAGTTCATCTACATCTATCATATATTTTTCATTATCATAGCTCTTTTCAGCAACAGGGGTTTCTTCCACCAGCTGGTCAAGACTGCATTGCAGCACTCTGCTAATTTTAACCGCAGTCCACAAACTGATGCCTGTATTGCCATTTTCAATATTACTCATGTGTGTCTGTGATACTTCTATTTCTCTGGCAAGCTCTATCTGAGAAATCCCTGCCTGTCTGCGCAGTTTCTTTATCCACTGTATTGTGCATAGGCGCTTAAATTTTCAATTTTACTATAGAAAACAATATCGGGCCTATGGCCCGATATTGTTTTATTACTTTGCCTTTTACAATTAGAAGCTCCACTGTAAACCGGCATTGATCTGATAGGTGTCATCAAAGTCATTGCCAAAGGATTTTTCAAAGTCCAGATATGCGTAGCTGTTCTTGCTCATTGCTGCTGCAAAGCCAAAGCCTACGTCACACCAGGTTCCTTCATTACCAT
>CASDXO010000011.1 GCA_949285135.1 uncultured Phascolarctobacterium sp. | reverse complement strand
TCGGAAGCAATGTAGTTCACACCGCCTTCACCGGCAGTTACGTTTATTTTTCCTTGGCTTTGTGCATAAAGTGCCGCTACTACATGGCTGCGGTCGCCAATATTATCTTCACTGCCATGAGCAGAGGACATAATGATATTATCACCGGTGCCTGTTGTTCCATTGCTTTCGGCATTTAAAGTTACAACAGTTCCTTCATCTTTAGCATAGATAACACCTGCAACTTCATTATTACCAGCAGTTGCATTCAGATTAACGATTGCCTGGTTAGCAGCCTTTACTGCATGTTTGCTGCCATAACCATCTGCGTCAGCTGCAATATTCAAGGTATTAGCTTTAGCCTGCAAATCAACAGTGCTGTCATCAGCATAAATACCTACTATATCAGCTGCTATACCAGAAACTCCTGCTTCAAGATAATTTATCCCCTGTTCTGCAGAAAGGTCTACATCAGCCTTGGTTGTTGCATAAATGCCATTACCTTCAGCAGTAAGTTCATTATTCACTGTAGCGGCTGTTAAATCAATATTACCGCCAACACCTACTATTCCGTGATAACCTGTTACAGAGTTTCCTTGAGCCTGCAGCACAACATTGCCTGCAGCTCCATTGTTGTAGACAGCATAAGAATTCTGACTGCTTACTGTATTAAATCCACTATCGGCAGTCATACTCGTCTGAGCACCGCCAAAATTATATATACCGTAGATATTTGCCTGAACCTGGTTGGAACCTGTTTCTGCAGTAAGATTCACAACACTATTATCATACCAGGAAGCAATGCCTATACCACTGCTTTCAACGTAGTTGTTAACTGCACTTGTAACAGTCATTTCACTATTCTCTTCTGCACTTGTTTGAACACGTATACCATATCCATCCTTAGTACCCTGAGAAATAATAAAAGTAGATCCTTTTTCACTATTTAAATCAACAATTGATTTATTGACATATGCGCTCATGGCATCAGATTCAGCAGAAGTAGCTTTAATTATAATATCATTATCAGCATTCAATTCAGCAGTAGATCTATCCATAAACATTGCTATAGATTGTCCACTACCTGCTTCTGCTTGAATTCCAATAATGCCATTAATCTCATTATTGCTAACAGCATCAATATTTAATTTAGATGCTCCATATTCATATATAGCAGTACTAATATTTCCTTTTGATTTAATAGTTACATTAGCTGCATCAATATCTATAATACTTTGGTTACTTAATTGAGCACCATAATTTTTAGACCCTTCAAAGTCCGTACTACTAATAGAATCAAGTACAAAATTTTTACCAGCTTTTATTGTAGTCGTACCATACGCAACATCAATGCCACTGCCATATGCATTAAATGAAGGATCACCATATGAATAAGAACCAATGCTAACATTCTCTTTAGCATCAATAAGCATTTCTCCGCCGTTGTGAATACCATGATTATTGCCACGATATGTTTCACTATCACCAGCATTCACACTGATACTGCCATTTTCTGCCACAAGAGTAGTTTGTCCCCCAAGGCCAGTGTGAATGCCATATTTTGTAGCACCAGTGTATGCCTCAACATTATCTAAAGCGTTAATTGTAATATTGCCTTCATGAGAAGTCAAATCAACATTACCATTTTTATTTGTTTTAATACCATACGAATCAGTACCTGCTGAATAAATATCAACATGAATATCGCCATCAACATCAGCAATTATTGTAGCATTAGCAGTATCAACATTTTGATTAATATCACCTGCTAAAATACCACTAAGATAATTGTCAACTCTGGCATCATTTGCAGTAGCTTGAATATTCAATGAACCTGCATCTATATCAACAGTACCTCCAGCATCTGCATGAATACCCATTATATCTCTTACATTACCTTCGGCAATAATGGTAGTATTACCAACAGAAACAATTTCCTTGGTTGCTCCATTAGATACATAAGTACCTTTAGCAATACCATCGGGGTCACCACTATTATTGTCTACATAAATAGTGTTATTCTCAGCACTTAAAGTTACAATAGTATCAGCGCCAGTAGCATAAGTGCCATTTTGCGTAGCATAAATATAATTATCACCATTATGAGATTTTAAATTAACGTTACCTTTAGTTGAATAAATACCATTACTATCACTTTGAAGGATAATACTACCATTGGTCGCTTCTAATTCAATTTTTCCTGTTGTTTTATTTTTTACACTTGCCTGGTCATCATCTGTTCCATGACTGACGATTACAATACCACCATCAGTGTTATCATTTTTTTCAGTTCTAATAGTAATATTGTTCTGTATATTACTATCACTCTGGGCATTATATATACCATTTCTTGAAGCATTCTCTATATAAACACTGCCAGAAGTAATATCGACATTACTTTCACTATACCCTTCATTGAATATACCATCTGAACCAGACTTTATTATTACATTATCATTTACATTTACTTTAATATTATAATTTTCTTTTCCATCAATTTTTATTGGATATTTGTTATTACCAACACCAGCATAAATACCTCTGTTGACAGCATTAAGACTTAAATTATTACCTTCTATCAACCCACTTACAAAAATACCAGCAAAATCATTTTTATCATTTGTAATTACAATATTAGCTCCAATATTACCATCTTTCGTAATATATGGACTAATCATATTAACATTTCTAAAGATTAAATTACCCTCACCAGCTTTTACAATATAATTATGAAATTGTCCATTTTCATCTTTATAAAACAAACTATTTTTTAAAACAGCAGCAGAGCCACCTACACCACTATCAGCACTTAAATCAGGTCCAAACACTCCAGTCCCAGTAACTGTGGTGTTTTCATTAACATTTATAATTCCATTTTGAGCATTATTTTTAAAATTTTCAATATCCATTTCAGCAGCCCATACTGGCACACTGATGCTGGCAACCATCAAGCCCAATATGATAGCTTTTTCTAAATTTTTACGTTTCATAACATCAACCCCCTTAAATCTTTTGTGCAGCGATAGATATTATTTCGTATAATAACATATGCTATTATATTTTTATAATATCACATTTATTTCACAGTTTTTGCTCTTTTGTCGCAAACATTATATTTGTGTCGCGAATGTGCTTTATTGATAATTATTACTAATAATTTATAATTTATAATGTTACAAGCATTACAAAAAGGCTGCATCCAGTTTGAAAACCGGATGCAGCCTTTAGCATTTTCACTATATTTTCTTATTTATTTTTCCATCCTGTCAAACAGCCACTGCATATAGCGCCGCTTAATATCAGCACCACCGCTGCGGCGGATGGGTACCGTCATCCCTCCGCGCATATGGAAATCAAAATCCCGCACTTCCTCCACATACTCCGGATTGATGACAAAGCTTCTGTGCACCTGCCAGAACTGACCTTCCGGCAGCAGCTCCAGCAGCGCGCTGAGGCTGATGCTTGCTTCGTAGTTGCCCTGCAGGGTATGGATATGACATTTTTTGTCGATGACCTCGACAGCGACAATCTGCCGCAGGTTAAGCGTCAGCTGCTGCCGCCCCACAGGCACGGCAATCTGCTGTCTGCCGTCCAGCAGGCCGCACTGCTGCAGCGCAGTAAACATTTTCTCCTTCGTTACCGGCTTGAGCAGGTAATAGGCAGCGCGCACATCGTAGCTTTCACTGGCAAACTCATTGCTGCCGCTTAAAAAAATCAGGGCAAAGCTGTCGCCGTAGCTGGCGCGCAGCTCCCGGGCAAAATCGGTGCCCAGCACTGAACCCACAAAAATATCCAGTACTACGATGTCGACGCGTTCCTGCCGCAGATAATCACGGCAGGCATCCAGTCCGGCAAAGCAATGCAGCTCGGCCTTCACCTGCTGTTCCCGACAGATTTCTTCTATTATATTGCTGGCTGCGGTAAGCTCCTGCAGCTCATCATCACATATCACTATTCTCATGGCTCTACAGATCCTTTATTATTTTTCTGTTGCCGATACCTACAGCTACGCTGAAAGTATGCTCCTGAATATCAAACTCCATATACCCGTCGTACTTCTGCACGATAGTGCGGATATTCTCCACGCCCAGACCCGGCTGCGCAAAGCCCAGCTTGGCAGAATAAAACCTGCCTTCTTCCCGGCGCAGCTGCCCGTTAAAGCTATTGCTTACCTTCACCAGCAGCATACCGCCGGCAACGGCGATACTGATATCCACATATTTTTCCATGGGTGAAGGCGTCCTGGCAGCAGCTTCTACCGCGTTTTCCAGCAGATTGCCCACGATAATGGTTACGCAGACATCATCAGCATGTACCTCCTGCTGCTGCAGCTTCGCCCGTACATCCACGCCCTGCCGCCTGCCTTCGGCCTGCCAGTAGCCCACAAGCGCATCAATAATGGTATTGCCGCTGAGCGCTACCTTGCTGCTCTGCTCCGTAGTTTCTGCAATCTTGCTGAGGAACAGACGCAGCTTGTCATACTGACCGCTGTCCAGATATTCGCCTGCCATCAGCACAAAATGCCGCAGGTCATGGCGTACCCGCCGCAGGTTCTGCCAGTTTTCGATAATGGAATTGTAATGGCCGATTTCCGCCCGGCGCACCCGCTCCATGGTCTGCAGCTGAATGCTCCGCTGCGTATTGAGCTTGATTTCCCGCACCAGCTCACTGAACAGATACAGAAACCAGATTACCGGCAGGCAGTACAGCAGCCGCTGCAGAAAATCCATCCAGATAATATCGCGGTCGTAATCACGCACCAGCACCTGTGCCAGAATACTGATAAACAATATACTGATAACACTGTTGGTAATACGACTTACGTTTACCTCAAAAAAAGCATCGCGGCTGCGGTCGATAAAGCCGCGCACCCGCTTATACAGCAGCGCCGACATGCCGACCAGCAGCATGTCCGGCAGCAGAAACGGCGGCAGCCCGTGACTGTCCACAAGCATCAGCAGTACCAGACTGTGCACTATCACATAAAAATTATCCAGTGCCAGCCAGACAATGACCTTCTTCTTAAAATTACTGCCAACCGTCACAAAAAAGATGGCAACATACACCAGGGGAAAGGCATAAAGAGGCACAAGCCCCATCTGTCTGCCATCCGCCAGATATAAGGCAAACTCAGCCGCCAGTCCGACTGCTGTTGCCAGCCAGTAGACGCGCCTGCCCCAGCGCAGCTGATCCCGGAATACATACTCGCGTATCCAGGCTATGGGCAGCTGACGGCAGATAATGAAAAGCAGCACAAAAATATCTTCCAGCATAATCCTCCGAAATATTACGGCAAAGCCTTTTATTATATTATATCATTTTTTAGTCGATATTTGTATAATTATAAATCAGAAAATTATACACTTGATGTATGGAAAATAGTTGCTCCTTCTGCCGCTACCAGCTTGCCAGCACGCCCCCCAGCTCACTTTCGGGAATTTCGAGCGCCTGAAAAATTTTATACAGCACCAGCACCGTCACATTGGCACGGCCGTTTTCTACCGAATGCAGGTAGCGCCCGCTGATACCCGTCATTTTGGACAGCATCTGCAGGGTATACTTCCTGATGTGACGATAATTCTGAATCAGCAGCCCAATTTCTTCCAGTTTCCTTGTAAATCTGTTCTTTTTCATAAAGCCCCTCCTTTTGCATACAAGACATAATTGTACAGTATTTTCAGAATTTTTACACTTATATGGAATTATATTTCTATATGTCAGGTTTTCTTTCTATCATGCAGAATAAGCTAAAAAGCACCCCAAACACTGCCTAACAGTGCCTGAGGTGCTTTGTACTGCTCAGTTATTTAATTTTAGAATGTCCAGCGCATGCCTGCATTCCATGCCCAGTCTTTACTGAAGTCTCCACCAAAGGTTTTTTCCACATCAAAATAGATATGATTGTTTTTGCCTGTCTGGATGGCTGCGCCTATACCTATTTCTCCCCAGGTACCACGGAAGGAGCCATCCTTTTTCAGGGTCTCACCAGATGAAGGATCCTTCATATCCAGACTGTAGTCACCTAAGAATTCATGCAGCAGATTGGCTTTCAAATACAGATTGGTCTTTTCATCCACATCTCTGCCGATGTTGAAACCAATACGCCCTACCAAGCTTGCAATACCGCCCTGGTCTACAATAATGCCGTTATTCAGTCGATAGTAATCACCGCCCAGATAGCCAAAGGTCAGCTGTCCCTGTGGTTCAATGTACCATTTGTCACCAAGGTCTTTTTTACGCCCGTATTCTACGTTGACAGAAATGCCCTGATTATCCACTGCACCACAAATATTATCTCCGTTGGTATCGAATACGCTGAAATCGTTATCCAGATCTACTACTTTAAATACAAAGTCCAGATAATGACCTTTATTTCTCATGGTAGTGCTGTAGAAGCTAACGGCTTTGCCGCTGTTTTCGCCGCTGCCATGCTCATAGCTGCTGCTGCCGTCACTATAGCTGATAGAAGCACCTGCGTAGCGTTTATAGTCTTCGGTTTCCTTAGCCAGATTATCGTAGCCAAGTTCGTAAGTTGTGTACTTGTTTTCAAACGCCCCGTTGTCATCCCGGCTGATTTTGCTGCCGCGTACTCTGAACCATGCTCCCTTTTCATCTTCTCCGTTATGGCGCAGATCACCCATACGTTTCATCAGCTTATCGCTTTCCAAAATCCAGGAATAATACCCCAGAGCATTTGCTCCCAGAATTGTGTCTACAGTGGTAGTAGGTTCGTCAGTACGCTGCATATCTGCCAAAATCCAGTCAGTGTTATAACCAGCTGTTACAGTTTCTCCTTCACTTACATCTAACCTGTCTAAATAATACCTGTACCAGTACAGTTTCCCCTCTTTAGGTTTCGCCAGAAACTCACCCTGTTCATCCTTTACACTTACCAGTACTGTACCGGCAGCATCCAAAACGCCGGAATTATCAACATTATTCAAAGTGATGTAATGCTTGCCGCTGTGAACATCCTCTATATATACCCTGTCACTATTATTTATGTTGGTAGAAGCGTCAATGTTCATGTTGACAGTACCGCCAATTGCATCAAAAGCATCACTGGTCATATTGATTGCATCTAATCTTCTAAATCCGGAAGCATTGTCTGCGTTATCGTATGCCATGTTAAGTAAACTTGCATTACCTAACTGCAAATCAGTAACAGCAGAGCTGTCGGTCATATTCCAATATGCACTGTCAGTAAATGCTAAATTTATCTCGCTGCCTGTATTGCCAAACTCATTAACGCCGGTAAAATGTGAATTGCCATTCAGGAAATTAACGTTAATTTCATTTTTTGTATTAGCATTATCTACCGCAACATCGTAATCAGCACTAAATATTGGATCAACGTCAGTCTTGCCGGCAACTATCTTACCTTTAAGCTGCACAACAGTCTTTGCATCTTTGTCTGCATTTACATTGATAGTAGACCCATCACCACTTTTATTGCCAACAGCATTTAATACTATCTCACTGTCGGCTATTAATCCTTTCTTATAATCTATGGTACTGCCAGAACGTGCAAGAGCAGCAACTTCTTTATCATCTCCGGCTCCTTGCACATTATAGACAACATCATCATTAAATGTGGCATTTGAATACCAATTTACATAACTGCCAACAGAAGAATTTCCGTCACTGCCTTGTGCAGCTATATATGCACCGTCAATGGCAGACTGTGCATTCTGTCTTAAAAACATACCCCAGGCTTTGCCTTGTGAGCTGACATCAATATACATATCCCCATTAGAGTTCGCACTGCTGTTATTAAGATACATACCATTTGCTTCATTTCCTATATTTTTTAAAACAACACTGCCGCCCTTGAAATTCAACTGGCTACTATTATCTCCATGGATACCATAGGCATTATTTGCTTTATCTATACTGATGCCTATTGCTTCCTTTTCTGAAGTTATAGTACTATTTTTATTAAGACTGATACCATAGGCATTATTTTCGATATTTTGCAAAACAATACTGCCGCCCTTGAAATTCAACTGGCTCTGATCATATCCGTATATGCCACGTCCATTGTATGATTCATTGATACTGATACCTATTGCTTTATCTGATGAATCTACAGTACTCTGTGTGTAAAGATAGATGCCATAAGCAGCACTCTTTTTCATATTTTGCAAAGTAATATTGCCGCCATTTAACTTAAATTCGCCATTTTTATACCCATATAAACCATAAGCATATTGTGACGTATTTTCTATGCTGATATCTATTGCTTCCTTTTCTGAACGTACAGTACTACCATTATCTGCACGTATACCATAGGCACTACTGTTCATATTTTGTAAAGTAATAATACCGCCCTTAAAGTTTAACTGGCTCTTATCATTTCCGTATATACCATAACCAGTTCCTTTTGTATCTTTTATACTGATGCCTATTGCTTCATTTTCTGAACTTACGGTACTACTTTCATCAATATACATGCCAAACGCATTACCTGCAGTTTCCTGAATAGATACAGTTAGACCTTTATTAAATATTGCTTCACTTTTACTGTCGCCATATATACCATATGCACTTTTACCACCAGTAAGTTCAAAAGCAGCAGCTCCATTAAAAGTAGAAACCGGCGTTGAAATAACATCAGTAGTCAGGTCACCTCTTTTAGCATATGTTTGCCATAAGCCACCAACTTTCTCATCGTCTTGATTAGCAACAACTGATATAGTTGAGTCTTTATCTGCTAAAAACTTTCCGCCCTCCTGATATATGGCCTGAACTTCACCTCTATCATCCTGTTGAGCCGTATTAGTTCTGTCAATCGCAACTCCTAAAGTGCCATAAACATTTACTGCCGGAGCAACATCATCACCATCAGCGCCTGCCTGTAAACGTATACCAATGCCTGTATTGCCTATAATATTGGTATCTTTATTGTAAAAATTAATCACAGTAGAGGCGTATTTTGGATCAGTCAATGGAGTTCCCTTAGAATGTACTGCCGCCTGACCCCAAACATTTTCTATTATGACGGTGCCACCATTCAAATTAATCTCACCGCCGTCATCAGCATAAACTACACCTGCCATCGAATAACAATCACCTATAATTTTCAAGGTTTTATCAGGTGCTATTGTCATATTATTTTGACCATCCCATCTTACACCGACAGCAGACTCATGATTAAAGCCTTCTTTACCTACAATATGTACAATTGTTGTATCCTCAGTAAAATTAGTAGTTAAAACATTATCAGCCGGATCATGCTGACCACCTGATACAAAGTATGGTTGTTCAATCACATTGCCTATGGTTTCATAAGCAAAAGAATAGCTGCAAACATTAAAACTTACTAAAATACTTAAAAGGATCCCTCTTTCCACGCTCTTTTTCATCATAAATCAACTCCTTTTTACAATTTTTAAATGCATTGAACAGGAGCAAAAATTAATACATAAATCCCACATTAGTTCGGTTTATGTTTCAAACTCACTATTCTTAATGCTTCAACCAAATCTTCCACATCAATCCAGTTATTCGTATCTTCTTTCCGACACATCCCCTTTTCATCATCGGCAAAGCTATCAATACTGCATTCCAGCGCCCGGCTGATTTTTACGGCTGTCCAAAGACTGATACCGGTATTGCCCTTCTCAATATTGCTCATATGTGTCTGAGATACATCAATAGCTTTGGCCAGTTCTATTTGCGAAATACCATTTTGAATGCGCAGCTTTCTTATCCTCTCCCCTATATTTTTATAGTTAATATTATTTTTCTGTTGCATAAATCTCACCTTAATAATATTCTGATAACATAATAGCTATTTAGTAAAATTATTATAGCATCTTTGTACCCCCCCGCAAGACTTAATGGCTTTTCTTGACCCTACTTTTATCTATCTTGCGGGCATTTTAATCACTGTTTTCTTACTAAAAAACAAAACCGTAAAACCTTGTTTTTTCCAAGCCAGGGTTTTACGGTTATCTTTTGCTTTATCTGTTTATTTTTAATTTATATAATTATAATTGCACACTGTATAATATTTCTGCATAATCTGGAATTATATTTCTATATACTGGCTTTTAACCTGCACATCTGGCATAATATCACCATTGCATGCAGCGCTTTAAGCACGGACGTCCGTCACATTTCACGAAAAGAGGTCTTTATCATCACCAATACTACTGCCAAATACAAAATGCTTACTGCCGATGAACTGCAGGAGCTTATAAGCCAGGTGCAGCAGGATTCTGCCGAGGCTACGGCAAGGCTGTGCGAAGCTTTCCGTCCCCTTATTTACCGCGAAGGCAGCCGGGAAAGCATTTACCGCCTTCTGGGCGAAGATGCCATAAGTATTGCCTGGGAAATCTTTCTGCGCTTTATCCGCCGTTATAACGGCAGCGACTTCATCAACCTGCCGGGGCTGATCCGCTGCCACGTGCACTACGAGCTGCTGCACGAAATCACCCGTCTTTCCCGTCGCCACGCAAACGAAGTGCAGGACGACGGCAGCATTACCGAGCAGCTTGCTCAGGCTAACGACGAACTGCAGCGACTGACTCTGCGGCTGGGTATCCAGCAGGCGTTTACCGCCCTTACCCCTCTGCAGCAGGCCATCGTCAGCGCCTCCTGTCTGAAACGGCAGCCCACCAGGCTGCTCAGCAGGCAATACAACTGCACCTGCGCCAATATTCTCAAGCATCGCCGCCGAGGACTGCAGCGTCTGCGCAGCGCTCTGACTGACAACTAAAAAGAAAAAAAGCACCCAAACTGCTGTCTGAGCAGTATTCCGGGTGCTTTTTGTTATTTTTTCTGTTTTATATTATTTAAAAGCTGTACACAGCCTGCACACTGCCGCTGAAGCCTTCCTGCATGCCTGCGTATCCCTTGACGTTGGCGTCAAAGTACCAGGGCGATTCCCTGCCCGGCATATAGCGGAAGCCAATTTCGCCTATAACCGTGCTGCCCTCTAAGGACAGGGTGTACATGGCGTGCTGGTTGGCCGTACCGCCGGCATCGCCGCTGAATTCATATTCCCATGCCAGCCCGTAGTAGCTGGAAAGCTTTTCGCCCTGCTGCTCGCTGAAACGCGCGCCAATGCGCAGCTTGTCGCTGTCGACGGAGTCAAAGTCAAAGACGTCATTGGCAATGTTTACGCTGTCGCCTTCATGGTGGGTATGAAAGTATTTGCCGTAAACGTCCCATGCTTTGCCGTTGTCCAGCTTAAAGATTTTACCGATGCCGATGTGCGCGCCGTAGTAGGCGTTTTCCGTCTTGTAGCCGTAGCGTCTGCCGGCAAATTCCAGAGCGTTATCTACTTCGTTCTTCGCCGTGCCTGCCCGCAGAGAGGCTTCGGTGTAGATGCCGTTTTCCTGTTCGTAGCGCATGAGCAGGCCGCCGCCGTTGTAGACTGCGTTGCCGTCGCCGCGGAAGGAGTTGCCGTTAAAATTGTTATATGTGTTGTAGTTACCGCTGCCGTTTTCAAAGAAAGCGCCGTAGCTGAATTTGCCTGCATTTATTTCTTTGGTATTGGCAACACCGACAATACCGTTCCAGCCGTTGATGTCCACATAGCTGCCAGTATTATATTTGCTGTTATTGCCGCTGACAGTGGCAAAGGTGCTGATGCCCGCTTCTGCTCCCTGCAGGCTGTTAATGCTGTCAGACACCGCTTCCGCGCCCTGATTGACGAAGGCTGCCGCTGCGGCTCTGCTTTCCGTGGTGATGGCTGTCTGGTCACTGGCACGGACGCTTGCCACATCTATGTATATGCTGTTACTACCCATGCCAATCTCGCCGCTGACTGTCAGCGCTACGCCTGCCTGCATCTCTGTTGCCTGCGTGGTAATCAATTTATTGTTATTACTGTTAATTTCTGCCTGCGACGTGACGAATGCTGTCATCTGACCAACGGCTAAATCCAGTCCGCCCGCCAGCGACTGCACTTCGATGCCACCCTTATTGCCGTAAAAATTATTTAAGCTCAGCACCTTACCGCTCCAGCCGTTAATGATGAGCTTGTTATCGCTGACAATTCCTCCCATATCAGAGTTTGCATGACCGCCATACAGAGCCGCCTCGCTCACATCCGCCGTACCGGACAGGATAATGCTGTTACCTGTGCTGCTACCTGTGGCATTGCCACTTATCGCGAAGCCGCCGTATACACTACCGCTGACCGTGCCGCCGCTGATACTCACTCTGTTATCTGTTGCATCGCCAACTATCGCGCAGCCGCCGTATACACTATCGCTGACCGTGCCGCCGCTGATACTCACGCTGTTATTTGTTGCATCGCCTTCTGACGACGATCCGCCCCAGACACCACTGTAGACGGTACCACTGCTGATACTCACGCTGTTATTTGTTGCATTGCCTTTTGCAGTATAGCCACCACTGACATTGACTACCTCACTGCCGCTCATACTCACACTGTTATTTATGGCATCGCCAGCTACCGCGAAGCCACCGTAGACATCGTTATGTAATGCACCACCGCTAATCCTCACACTGTTGTTTATCACATCGCTTTGTTCAGCATAGCCGCCGATAACGCCTGCATCATCGGCAGTCAAATCCCTGTCGATTACCACCACGTTATCCGCAGCGCCCTTGCTGCCTATATAATAATAAGGTTTTATGCTACTTTATTATAATTTTTTGTGGCTCATCACTCAGGCCGCTGTTGGCGTGCGCCGCCAGGGGCAATACCAGACCGCCCACACCAATCGCCAGCACACTGCACAATACCCTGCGCGCCAATGCATTATTTTTCATCACTTACACATCCTTTCCCACTCTGTCCTGCCCTTTCTTACAGCTACTATTTTACTTAATTATATTAATTTAAGTATAACATTTACTTGTCTTTATAAGCAAAAATGAATTTATTCCGTTGCACTGCCTGCAGTTTTCTGTAATATAATTTACACCAGTCAGATTGCCATTTCTGTTCAGTACAAAACTAAGTACTACTGCTTTTTAAGCACAAGGTTGGTAATGCTTACGCATTACCTGTTTAAGGACCTGCTGCGCCGAAGAAAAAAAGAAAAAGAAAAAAAGAAGGTCACCCTTATAGTGGCGCGTCCTGCCGCAAAAAACAACCTGCGTCAAAAATTTTTTTACATGCTGGTTCTGTTTTTACCCTTTGCCGCTCATTTGAAGAGTGAAAGGACGTGATACCACATGGCAGACATCAAAAAGCCGCTCACTCTCCGCCAGCTCTACCAGCTGGGAGCGGCGGCGAAAGGCAGGATCAGCCGCCTTTATCTGCACTGGACGGCAGGCCATTACGGGCAGACTTTTGCTGACTACCATCTGAACATTGACAGCGACGGACAGCTTTACAAAACCTGTGCCGCCCTCACCAGCCGCAAAAGTCATACCTGGCGGCGCAACACCGGCAGCATCGGCATCGCTCTCTGCTGCGCGCACAACGCATCCTGCAGCGCCGCAGGCAAGGTTAATCTTGGGCCCGAGCCGCCTACCGCCCTGCAGATTGAAAAAACGGCGCAGGTCATTGCCGTACTGACGCTGGCATTGGGGCTTGCCGTGGACTTTGGCACCGTTACGACCCACGCCGAAGCTGCCTGCATGGACGGCTACGGGTTTGGCAGCGGCGACAGCGACATGCGCTGGGATCTTCTGCTGCTGCCCGACTATCCTCTTACGGACGCTTTGCGTCCCGGGGGCGTGGTACTGCGGGGCAAGGCCAGCTGGTATCGCGAACTTTATTTACAGCGCCGCGCACAGGCGCATACCTGAAGGAGGAATCTTATTTATGGCAGTAACCGAAGTAATTTTGAAACGCAGTCTCAGCATCAACGTCGAAGACGGCATGGGCGCCTCCGGCACCCCTAAGACCAAAGCGCGCACCTACAGCGGCATCAAAAGCGACGCTGCCGCCGACAAGCTGTACGCAGCAGGCGAAGCACTGGGCAGCCTGATGAAAAAGACCGTGCAGAGCATCTCCCTTACCGAAAAGACCGAACTGGCAGAATCCATCTGACAGCTGACGGAGGGCATGCGATGAAGCTTTTCTGGAAAATCTTACTACACATTATCGGAGGTAAAATATGGAAAAAGTATTAGAACTTGTTTTTAAAGACGCAGCAGGCGAGAAAAAAGTCATCAGCATTACCGACCCCAAAGACGAGGTAAATGCGGAAACTGCCCGCACCGCCATGCAGGCCGTTATCGACGCGGACGTATTTGAAACTGCCGGCGGCAGCCTGACGGAAGTAGTGGAAGCGCGTCTGCGCACCACTCAGGTGGAAGTACTGGAGTAACGGCGGGCCATGGAATTGAACCAGCTGGCTGCCTGCCTTGCGGACTACGGCTTTCCCATGGTTTTGAGCTGGTACCTGCTGCTGCGCATGGAAAGCAGGCTGGATAAGCTCTGCGCCGGTATTGAAAAGCTCAACCATACCATCTCGCTGCAGGGAGCCGCAGCCGCCAACAGAGCCTGAATTTTAGTTAAACGCAAAAAGCACTGCGATATTTTTTCGCAGTGCTTTTGTTTTACAATGATTTTCTGCATTATATACTATATAATTATATACTATATAATAGTAGTAAAATTTGCCACAGCATCCAATCAGGAGCAGGTCGGTCGAGAGAGGTGGATTTCATGGATATTCTGCAAAAGATTTTTCGCTATAAAAAGGCTGATTTTCCTTCGCTTATCCCCTATGGCTTTAGCAGTACGCCTGCAGGATATATTTATCAGCAGCAGCTACCCAAAAGCCATCTGCTGCTGACCTTTACCGTAAGCAGAACAGGACAGCTGTCGGCTGCGCTTACCGACCCGGTTACTGATGAACCCTATGTGCTGCATCTTATGGAATATGCAGTCGGCAGCTTTATCGGCACCGTGCGTCAGGAATACGAAGAAGCTCTGCGTGTTATTGCAGGCAGCTGCTTTGTTACGGAAATTTTCCAGGGCAGGCAGACTAAGGCCATCATCGCCTATGTACAGCAAACTTATCAGTGCCGGCTGGAGCATTTGTGGCCGGACGCACCGGAAAACGCAGTCTGGCGCCGCAAAGATAACGCCAAATGGTTCGGCGTCCTTCTTACCGTGCCCAAAAACAAACTGGGTTATGCGGACAGCGAGCCGGTAGAAATCATCGACCTGCATGCCGCGCCGGAGCAGGTGGCAGACTATATTACCAGAAAGCACTACTATCCCGGTTGGCACATGAATAAAAAGCACTGGTATACCATCATTCTGGATAATTCTCTGCCCACCGCAGAAATCTGTAAACGTATTGACGAAAGTTATGGCTCTGTTGCCAATGCAGCTAAACATACCGCCCATAAATAAATCGGACAAGGCAGGAGTTTTTTTAGTAACTGCATTGTACCCCGTTGTACAAGTTCTAAACAAAAAAGCTGTGGAGTATAGTTCCGCAGCTTTTATTTTTAGCTGGTGCGAGTGACAGGAGTCGAACCTGCACGCCGAAGGCGCTAAATTATTAGTCGGTGCCTGCCTGTTCCGCCACACCCGCATATTTTTATTATCCCTTTTCTTGATAAATAAACAAAAAAGCTGTGGAGTATAATTCCACAGCTTTTATTTTTAATTGGTGCGAGTGACAGGAGTCGAACCTGCACGCCGAAGGCGCTAGATCCTAAGTCTAGTGCGTCTGCCAGTTCCGCCACACTCGCATAGATGTATTATACCATAATTTAAAAAGACTCGTAAAGGGCAGGTCTGAAACTTATTTCTTCTATTATTATATGTGCATTCGTAAGTACAGGCATAAAAAAACCGTCCGCAGATCCTGCGAACGGTATTTTTTAATTTGGTGATCCACCCGCGACTCGAACGCGGGACACCCTGATTAAAAGTCAGGTGCTCTACCGACTGAGCTAGTGGATCACTTGGCTGGGGCGGCTGGACTCGAACCAACGCATGCGGGAGTCAAAGTCCCGTGCCTTACCGACTTGGCTACGCCCCAATAGGTTAATTAGGTGGGGTGACTGGAGGGATTCGAACCCTCGCGTAACGGAGCCACAATCCGCCGTGTTAACCGCTTCACCACAGCCACCAAAATGTTTCCAAACTTCAATAGCTTGGCGACAGGTGTTATTATACTACACAGACGCCTGCACGTCAAGTTTTTTTGTTATTTTTTTGAGTTCTTATTTAACTGCTACAACTTCGATTTCCAGGCGTGCACCTTTTGGCAGTGCAGCTACCTGCACAAAGGAACGGGCAGGCGGGTCAATTTTAAAATAGCCTGCATAAACCTTGTTTACGGCGTCAAAGTAAGCCATATCGGTAGTAAAGACGGTAACTTTGGCAATGTTCAAAAATCTGTAGCCCGCTTCCGTCAAAATAGCCTCGATATTGCTGAAAATCTGCTCGGTTTCCGCCTCAATACTGGTCTGTACCAATTCGCCTGTTTCCGGATTAATGGCAATCTGACCGGAAACATACAGGTTCGCACCTGCCAGTACGGCCTGAGAATAGGGACCTAACGCTTTTGGAGCTCTTTCTGTACTGATTGTCTGCATAATTACCGCTCTCCTTTATTATTTATCTTTATCCTGGCTGAAATACTGTCTGGCCCAGGCCAGCGCCGTAGGCGTTGCAGCCATACCGCCGCCCGCAGTCTCTCTAAGGGCGCAGGGCAAGGCGTCGCCGACGCTCTTCATGGCGTCGATAGCCTCGTCTGCCGGTATAAAGCTGCCGATACCGCAGAGAGCAAGCTCTGCCGCTGCCAGCGCCTGCAAAGCGCAGGAGCCGTTGCGTTTGATGCAGGGCACCTCTACCAGACCGGCGACTGGGTCGCATACCAGTCCCAGAATATTTTTGAAAACAATGGCTGCTGCCGTACCTGCCTGCGAGGGCGTGCCTCCCAGCATGGTTACTGCCGCGCCTGCCGCCATGGCAGCCGCGCTGCCGCATTCCGCCTGACAGCCGCCGGTTGCGCCGGCCAGCGAAGCCCTGTCGGCAATGACAAGACCGATGCTGCCTGCCACTACCAACCCTTCAGCCAGCGTTTCCTCACTTAAATTATAATGCTTTTGCAGCGAAAAGAAAACTCCCGGCAGTACGCCGCTGGCGCCTGCTGTCGGTGCTGCCGCAATACGTCCCATGGCGGCGTTGCATTCGCTGACGGCCATGGAGAAAATCACTGCATCCCGCGCCTTTGCGCCCAGTAAATCACAGGCTTCCGACTGGTTTGCCGCCTGCTGCAGCTTTTTGGCGTCGCCGCCCGTCAGCCCGCTGCGGGAACGCACTCCCGTCAGACCAAAATCAATGGACTGGCGCATAACGCGCAGCATTTCCTTCATCTTATCCAGCAGCTGCCCGCGGTCGCATTCCAGCTGACGCATATTATATTCCATCAGAAATTCCTGCAAAGACTGTCCTTTTTCCTCAGCCTCAGCAATCCATCTGTTTAATGAAAGCTTGTCGTTTTTCATGGGCTACCTCACAGGACACCGGCGATAAAGCGGACAGAGCGTATCTGTTCCAGCGCGCCGATGAGATTGATGATACTTGGCGGTACATCCTGATCGCACTCGATGACCATGGATGCCGTGCCGCCCCTGTCGTTACGGAACAGGCGCATGGTGGCAATATTAACGCCCCCGTTGGCCAGCGTACTGCTGACCAGCGCGATAACGCCCCGCCTGTCCTCGTGCAGCGTCAAAATGGCCGGCAACCGTCCCGTCAGCTCCACAGGGAACCCGTCGATGGCAGTTACCTTAACCTGTCCGCCGCCTACGGAGGAGCCGATAATCTCGCAGCTGTCGCCTGCCGCATCGGTCAGACGAAACAGCACCGTATTGGGATGGGTCAGATTGCCCAGATCTATTTTATGAAATTCGTACTGCATGCCGCATTCTGCCGCATACTTTTCCGCTTCGGGAATGCGGGCATCATCCGGCTTCCAGCCCATAAGCCCGGCCAGCAGCGCCATGTCGGTGCCGTGACCCCGGTAGGTTTCCGCAAAAGAGCCGTGCAGATGGATTTGCGCCTGCACCGGACGCGAACCTAAAATGCCGGCAGCCAGAAGCCCCAGACGCACTGCGCCTGCCGTATGAGAACTGGATGGCCCAATCATCACCGGGCCGATAACGTCGATAATGTTCATGGATTTCTCCTTTATGAGACCTGCTATTCATCACTGGCCAGCGACCGGTGCGCCAGCCCTACACACATTTCGTTCAGATTAAGTACGCCCACACCCATAAAGATGGCCACACACAGATGCTCGCCGCAGCGTGCCAGACCTATCTTGCCGCCGACATTAAAGCCTGCCGCCTTGCGCATCACCTGCTCAATAGCTGCATGGGCCGCACCTGCTACAGCACCCGCTCCCACATGGGTTTCGCTGACGAGGCCCTGACGCTGAGCCGCTACTACAGCCCGTTCAATAATCTTGACTACGGAAGGCATAAACTCACCGCCAAAATCCACTGCCGTCGTACGGATACCCTGCCTGCCCATAATATCCTTCACCTGCAGTTCTTCCTGCCGGGTGGCGGTAAGGGCAATACGCAGAGCCGCGCGTCCTATATCAACACTGTTGAACATACTTCTGTTAGCTTCCTGCATCCTGTTTATTCCTCTTCTTTAACCGTAACTTCTCTGATTCTGTTCTTATCCAGCACTGCTACCAGCAAAAATACGCCGATACACAGCAGCCATTCAAAATAAATAACGTGACTCAGCACATGCAGCGCCGGTACAAACTCCCACACCACAATGCCGATAAGGCCAGCCAGCGTTGTCCAGAAAGCACTGCTTCTGCGGCACAGCCCCGGTGCAAACACGGTAAACATAAATACGCAGGTCAGTGCCGTAGTCATGGACAGTCCGGCAATCATGGTCTTTAAGATGCCTGCGGCGTTAAAGGCAAACCACAGGGTTATCAGACCTACGACGAAGATAGTCAGACGATTTACTTTGACAAATTTGTCGTCGCTGATGGACGGATTGATAAAACGCTTGTAAATATCCTGTGAAAACAGCGTACCTGCGCCCAGCAGAATGGTGCAGGCCGTAGAAACGTCTGCTGCCCACAGCGCCGCCAGTGTTACGCCTGCCGCTACCGGGTTCAGGCTCATAACTACCTGGGGCAGTGCCATGGTGGCGGTAATATCCGGAAACTGCACTTTGGCCACAATACCCAGCAGTGCACATAAAAAACCGATGGGGAAAATCAGAAGGCCGCCCAGCACAAAGCCGTTGCGGGCCGTCCTGGCATTTTTCGCGCCGCAGGCAATCTGCACCGGACCCTGCGCCGTAATAGCCTGAGTAATCATAACAATGAACCAGCCAATGATAACTGCCAGAGGAATGCCGCCCAGCGGGTCAAGCATCACGGAGGCATCCGGCAGCGCTGCCGTAACCGCTTCCATGCCGCCCACATTGCTGATGGCCGTCAGACAGGAATACAGCACGCCCAGATAAATCAGAATAACGCTGACCATATTGGACAGGCCGCTGGACCACAGACCGCCGATAAGGGTGATGCCGATAAACACAACCGCGCTCATCATCATGCCGCCGTGGAAGCTGAAAATATCCGGCAGCAGCGAAGCCAGTATGGCGCCGCCAGCCAGATACTGCAGCGCAGTAATAACGCACATGATAATCACAAGGCCTACAGCGCTGATAACGCGGCCCTTGGTATCGTAATATTTCTCAAAAAACTCCGGAATCGTGGAAACCTGCATGGCACGCAGCTTGCCTGCCGCTGCCAGACCCATGATGATGGCGCCTGCCGCCCAGGCTGCATTATACCAGCCGGCAGCCAGGCCAACCTTGAAGGCGTTTTCCGCCACGCCTACGGTGGACGCCGCGCCTACGGCCAGACCCGTAATATTGACTGCAATCAGTCCCGTGCTCAGCTTGCGGCCGGCAAACAGATACTCCGTCGCTCCCCTGTCAGCTCGACGCTTCACCCAGAAGCTGATACCAAACAGCAGCGCGATGTACAGACACACAATAAATAATTGAACAGACATAAATAACTACCTCTCTTCCATGCTACAGTAATACTGCAAAATACCCTGCCGCTCCTGCGGCGCTACCATACTACCAGAACCGGTAATAAATTATCCTATATTATAGCAATATTCGCTGCAAATTGAAAGCATCCTGCCGAAAATCTTTCGTTCTGTAAAGTATATGCAAAATTTTTTACAAAAAATGACCGTTAAAAGGATTTTTACTGTTCATATCGAATGTATTAAGTTATAATTGAGTAAGTAAAATAAATGCACCATGTATAAGCACAGCAAGGAGGCCGTTATGTATACCTACCAAACCACCGGTACCTGCTCCCGCAGCATCAGCTTCGACATTGTCGACGGCAAACTGCACAACGTGAGCTTTGAAGGAGGCTGCCCCGGCAACCTGAAATCCATCGGTATCCTTGTAGAAGGCATGGACGCAGCCGAAGCAGCACACAAGCTGCTGGGCGTAAGGTGCGGCCATCGCCCTACCAGCTGCGGCGACCAGCTGGCCAAAGCCATCCTTGAGCATTTATAAAGCCCGCAATCTGTCCTGACGAAAGGAGGAGTCACCGATGTACAAAATTGTAAAAAGCTCGGACAACAGTCTGGACGAACTGGAAATCGACTTTCTGGAAAAAGGCAGCTGGATAGACGCTGTGGCCCCTTCTGAGGAGGAGCTGCAGGAAATAGCCGACGCAACCAATATCCAGATGGATTTTCTCACTGCCGCACTGGACGAAGAAGAAAAGTCCCGTATCGAAATTGAGGACGACCAGATCCTCGTCCTGGTGGATATTCCGTTTCTGCGCAGCAATAAGGATTACGACACCCTGCCTTTAGGCATCATCATCACCGAAAATTATATCGTTACCGTCTGTCTGGAGCCCAATGCCGTTACCGCAGACTTTGCGGCCCATAACAGCCGCATGTTCTCTACCTTTAAAAAGACGCGCTTTCTGTTCCAGATTCTGTATAAATCGGCAACCTTATACCTGAAATACATCCGTATCATTATCCGCCGCACTGACGAACTGGAGCAGCATCTGCGCGAATCCATGCAGAACTCCGAACTGTTCAACCTGCTGGATCTGCAGAAATCTCTGACCTACTTCTCCACCTCTCTGCGCGGCAATTACATTATTCTGGAAAAGCTGCTGCGTCTGCGCAGCGCCACCCAGTCCCAGCACATCGTCAAATTATATGAAGAAGACGAAGATTTGCTGGAAGACGTTATCATCGAATACAAGCAGGCTGTGGAAATGGTTGAAATGTACAGCCACATTCTTAACAGCATGATGGAAGTTTTTGCCGGCATCATCAGCAATAACCTGAACCTGGTCATGAAGTTCCTTGCTTCCGTAACCATCATGCTTGCTATCCCCACGCTGATTTCCGGTCTGTGGGGCATGAACGTGGATGTACCCTTTGCGGAAAATCCCCACGGCTTTACCATTGTCCTGAGCGTTTCCCTCTTTGTTGCCTGTCTGTCAGGCTACCTGTTATGGAAACGCCGCATGTTCTGAGCAGGAGGAAACACTTATGTCAAAAGTTACCGCAGAGCAGCTCCTGGCAGGCATTGTCTTTGGCGACACCGACAACGACGAGTACATCTACCTGCCCGGCGGCGAAGTTGGCAGCGAAGACCCCTTCTGCGTTATGGAACGTCAGGGCAGTACTGCCGATCTGCCCCTTGCAGAAGCCGTGCACATGGTGCAGCGCCTGCAGCTTAAACCCTGCACGCATCCGGAGCTGGGCAAAAGATCATACTGAAACTATGGACGGCGCTGCCGTCCTTTTTGCCATCACTTTGCTGCGACAAAAAAGCGTAAGCCTTTCAGGGCTTACGCTTTTTTATTTACTCATCCTAAAAATCAAATGCTGTCTGAGCAAGCCGGCATGATTTCATCTTTCTTGCCGTCACCTTATCGTCTGCATTTAAAGTACCTGTCAGCAGCGGCGAGTGCTGGTCGTGCAGCTTAAAATTCTGCGCAGCTTTGGCAGCACTGTTGGTAGCATAACAGTACTGACAGCCGTGACAGCAGGTATCATAACTGCCGATGTCGATGCTCTCGACGCAGCCGCACTCCAGCCGCTGGTTTTTATCTTTGGCAAGCTGCAGCGGGCAGTGCAGCAATTTACTGAAAAGCTCCGCATCGACGCAGTGGGCATGTTCGATGCCGTAGCGCTGCAAATCAATGCTTTCGGCGCAGGTATCCAGCTTCAGCCCATAATAACGGGCAATCTCTGCCAGCTGAGCTGCCAGCTTTTCCTGCTCCTCCTGCGACAGCTGCCGCGCTCCAATTTTGCGGATATTATGGGCAGCGCTGCGGTACAAATCCAAAAAGCTGATGGTGCACTTTTGGGTGTAAGGCGCAAGCTGCGCCGCCAGCCTGGCAAAATAATGCACATGATAAGCAAAATCATACCTGTCGCTGTTAAAAATCGGGTCATAACGCCAGATAACGCGCTCGGAACCCACAGCATCAGCAAGTTTCTGAAAGGCAGGAATGATAACTTTGCTTTTGGCGGGCACATGGCTTTCCACGTCCTGCCCGTACGCGTTTAAGGTAAACTGAAAATAATACATATAGTCTTTGAGCTCACCCAGCCTGTCCAGCATGGGCAGCGGATTCTTGGTCCAGAAAACAATGCCGTCCACCGCTTCGGGGCGCAGGTCAATGCGGCTGACCTGGTGCGCGTTCATGGGGTTGCGTACCAGTACATAGCCTGCTTTGATACGGTTAAAAAACCACTCTGTATAAAACGCAGGTATATCCGTCCTGCGACTGGCACTTATCAGCATGCTGCACCTCCTTGCCTGCGGCTGCCCAAACACAAACAGGATGACACTGCCCACGCAGATATCATCCTGTCAAAGCTTCCGTAATATTTTTAGAAAGTACCCTGTACAATCTGGCTGATGTTTTTGGAATGGTCGGAAACACGCTTCATGTTAATTAAGAGCTCCAGCATCACAAAGCCTGCCATCGGCTCGCAGCGTTTCTCGTTAAGGCGCACGATATGATTTTTACGCACTTCCTTCTGATAAGCCTTTACCTGACGGCACAGAGTAATAGCCTCGGCGGCGATGTTCTTATCGTTTTTCTCCAGCGCCTCCAGCGCCTTACCGCTGGCAGCCATAACCAAATCACTCAGATGTTTAAGTTCAGCCTTAGCTTCATCGGAGAAGTTAACCTCATCTTCAAAAATAGTACGCGACTTCTTCGCCAGCGTTTCCGCATGGTCGCCGATACGTTCAATATCGTTGCAGGCATGCAGCAGACCAGTATGGCGGGTCGAAAGGTCTTCACTCATCTGAGTCTCGCTCATCTCGGTCAGATAGCAGGTAATGTCTGTTTCCAGGGCATCGACCACCGGTTCATGCTCCAGCACGTACTTAACCTTGCTTTCATCAAAACTGCTGATGGAATCCAGTGCCATCCCGATATTTTTGCGGGCCAGATTACCCATGCGCACAACTTCCTTGACCGCCAGACTCATGGCAATGGACGGAGTCTTGAGCATGGCCTTATCCAGATAGATGGGGCGGCGGGAAATGATTTCGCCCTTATCCGGCAGCAGGCGCTCGATAAAGCGGATAAAGTAATTGGCAAACGGCATGAACAGCAGCGTATTGATAATATTAAATGCAGTATGGGCATTTGCTATCTGGCGGGCAATATCCCCTTCGGGAGAAATAGCCAGCACCAGCTTGACAAACAGCGACATAAAGGTAACAAAGATAATGCTGCCGATAACGTTGAACATGACATGCGCCAGGCCAACGCGTTTGGCAGTAACATTGGCACGCAGCGACGCCAGAATGGCGGTAATGCAGGTACCGATGTTATCGCCCAAAAGTACGGGAATAGCGCCTTCCAGCGGAATCAGGCCCTGACCTGCCATGGCAATCAGGATACCGATGGTGGCACTGCTGGACTGAATCAGCACGGTCATAATGATACCGATGGCAACACCCAAAACAGGGTTATCGGAGAAAGAACTGATAAAATCTACAAAGCCGGGATAGCCGCGCAGAGGCATAACTGCCTTACCCATCATATCCATGCCCAGCATCAGGATACCAAAGCCCAGCATTACCTGGCCCAGATATTTGCTGCGGCGGCGTTTTGCCAGCAGCTGGATTAAGAAGCCGGCAAAAATAAGTACGGTGATATAGTCAGACAGCTTAAAGGCAATGAGCTGAGCCGTCATGGTCGTACCGATATTGGCGCCCATGATGATGCCGAAAGCCTGCTTTAAGGTAAGCAGACCCGCATTAACCAGGCCTACGGTCATAACCGTCGTCGCGCCGCTGGCCTGCAGCACCGCAGTAACTACCGCACCTAAAAGTACGCCCAGCGCCAGTACGCCCGTCATCTTCTCAAGGATGCCCTGCAGTTTGGAACCGGCCGCTTTCTGCAGGCCGTCGCCCATCAGCTGCATACCGTATAAGAACAGAGCAATACCGCCTAAAAAGCCTAAAAAGTAAACAGTCATTTTCTCCTCCTGTAAAATGCTTGTTAAATTTCTGTAAAATTCCTGTTAATTTTATTATACAGGAAAACCACATCGGTATTGTTAAATCAATGTTAAATTTATTATACAGTAAATTGCGGCAACAGTATAGCGGCTAAACCTGCCAAAACGCAAAAAAATTGCGCCACACAGACCGTGTGACGCAACTAAAAAGGAGAGGTGTATGATGAAAAGATGTTGTTTATTGCAGCTGCCTGATCAAAGCCATTGCTTCCTCTACCTTCAGCACGCTGCCTACCGAGATGAGCTTTTCGTCGATAACCAGCGCCGGCAGAGCAACAGCTCCGTAAGCCGCTACTTTGCGGAATTCGGAAACCTTTTCAAATGTTGCCTTCAGTTTAAGCTTCTTGAGCGCAACCGCAGTATTCTGCAGCAGTACTTCCGCCTGCTTAGTCATAGGGCCAAGTATTTTGACATGCATTCGTATCACCTGTCTTCTACTTCATTTAAGGAGGTCCTTACTTCCATGTCTATATAATACCAAAGTATTATGACCAAAGTAGGTCAAAGAGGTAACAAGTTTGTGAAATAAAGATTTAAATAAGAAAAAATATTATTAACTATGGAAATAAAACCGGCCCCCTTACGGGAGCCGGTTTTTAGCTTACAGACAGATTATTGCTGTTCTGCCAGTTTTTTGTAGTTATTCAGGCGTTCCTTAGCATCAGCCTCAGTCTTTTCAAACAGTGCTTCGGCAGTATCCGGGAACATCTTCTGCAGGGAGGAGTAACGAACTTCACCCATGAGGAATTCGCGGAAGTCAGCAGTAGGCTCTTTGGAATCGAGGATGAACGGATTCTTGCCCTGTGCTTTCAGATCCGGATTGTAACGGTAGTTAGCCCAGTAGCCTGCTTCCACAGCGCGTTTTGCTTCCAGCTGGCTGCAGCCCATGCCTACCTTGAGGCCGTGGTTGATGCACGGAGCATAAGCGATAATGAGGGACGGGCCGTCATAAGCTTCAGCTTCGGCAATAGCTTTCAGGGTCTGGTTCTTGTCAGCGCCCATAGCTACCTGCGCTACATAAACGTAGCCGTAACTCATAGCCATCATGCCGAGGTCTTTCTTCTTGGTCTTTTTGCCGCTGGCAGCAAATTTGGCGATGGCCGCAGTCGGAGTGGATTTGGAGGACTGGCCGCCGGTATTGGAATATACCTCGGTATCAAAGACCATAACATTTACGTTCTCGCCGGACGCCAGCACGTGGTCAAGTCCGCCGTAGCCGATGTCATAGCCCCAGCCGTCGCCGCCGAAAATCCAGTGGCTGCGTTTAACGAAGAACTGTTTTTCTTTATAGAGAGCAGCGCATTTATCGCAGCTGTCTTTGTATTTTTC
This sequence comes from uncultured Phascolarctobacterium sp., assembly GCA_949285135.1. Taxonomy (GTDB): domain Bacteria; phylum Bacillota; class Negativicutes; order Acidaminococcales; family Acidaminococcaceae; genus URXU01. The sequence continues at coordinate 110,654 of CASDXO010000011.1, read as the reverse complement.
CAGTGCAGCGGTGAGCGCATCCGCACGTTCACGGGTGCCTTCGCTGACATTCATGTTGTCCAGCCAGTCAGTCAGCGCCTTGCGCAGATCTTCCGGAGCCTGGTCAAGAGGCATTGCTCTTACCATGTCGGCAACACGTTCACGGGACTGTTTTACGCCCAGATACATGCCGAGGCCGTATTCAGCGTTATCCTCGAACAGGGAGTTAGCCCAGCTGGGGCCGTGGCCTGCACAGTTTTTGGTATACGGCATGGACGGAGCGCTTGCACCCCAGATAGAGGTACAGCCGGTAGCATTGGCAATCATCATGCGGTCGCCTACCAGCTGAGTAACCAGCTTGGCATACGGAGTTTCGCCGCAGCCTGCGCATGCGCCGGAGAACTCGAGCAGCGGCTGTTCAAACTGGATGCCTTTCATGGTCAGCTTGCTCATCGGATTGGGTTTATGTGCAACCTCTTTCATTGCATAATCCCAGTTGACAGTCTTGGCAACCTGGGTATCCAGCGGTTTCATCACAAGGGCCTTGCCTTTGGGAGCAGGGCATACCTGAGCGCAGTTGCCGCAGCCGGTGCAGTCCAGCGGAGAAATGGTGATGGCAAATTTCAGGCCTTTGGCGCCGATAGCGTCTTTGGACGGCAGGCTTGCCGGAGCCTTGGCAGCTTCTTCCTCGGTCATCAGTACCGGGCGGACAGCAGCGTGCGGGCAGACAAAGGCGCACTGGTTGCACTGGATGCAGGTATCAATCTGCCATTCGGGCACGTTGATGGCGATGCCGCGTTTTTCGTAGGCAGAAGTACCGCTCGGGAAAGTACCGTCAGCGTGTTCAGCAACAAAGGTGCTGACAGGCAGCTTGTCGCCTTCCAGTCTGTTCATGGGAACGAGTACGTCGTCAATGAACTTGTTGCCGGTAGCAGCAGCCTGATGAGAATTCTCAGCTTCTGCCCAGGCAGCCGGAACAGCAACTTCGGTAATGGCGTTGATGCCCTGGTCGATAGCAGCGTTGTTCATATCAACGATGTTCTGACCCTTCTTGCCGTAGGAATGTTCCACAGCTTCTTTCAGGTACTTAACTGCGTCAGCCAGCGGAATAATGTCAGCCAGCTTGAAGAAAGCAGACTGCATAATCATGTTGATGCGTCCGCCGAGGCCGATTTCCTGAGCAATCTTCACAGCGTCGATAATGTAGAATTTAATATTGTTCTTAGCGATGTAGCGTTTAATCTGTCCGGGCAGGTTAGCTTCCAGCTCATCTGCAGTCCAGGTGCAGTTTAAGAGGAAGGTGCCGCCTTTTTTCAGACCGGCGGTAACATCGTAGTTATAAACATAGGACTGATTATGTACAGCAACAAAATCAGCTGCATTAATCAGATACGGAGCCATAATCGGGGTATGACCGAAACGCAGGTGAGAAACGGTTACACCGCCGCTCTTCTTGCTGTCGTAGGAGAAATAGCCCTGCGCATACATATCGGTATAGTCGCCGATAATCTTGATGGCGCTCTTGTTGGCGCCGACAGTACCGTCGCTGCCCAGACCCCAGAACTTGCAGGCCTTGGTACCGGCAGGAGTAACGTCAAAATCGCCGCCGGCCGGCAGAGAAGTACCGGTAACGTCATCAGTAATGCTGATAGTGAAATTGTTTTTCGGTTCGGCAGCAGCCAGATTGTCAAACACAGCCACGATGTCTGCCGGAACCAGGTCTTTGGAGCCCAGACCATAACGGCCGCCGATAATCAGCGGGTTGCGGTCAGATGCGTAGAAAGCTGCGCGCACGTCAAGATACAGCGGTTCGCCGAATGCGCCCGGTTCTTTGGTACGGTCCAGCACGGCAATGCGTTTTACGCTGGCGGGAACAGCAGCCATAAAATGTTTCATGCTGAAAGGACGATACAGATGAACGCACAGTACGCCCACCTTGCGGCCCTGTTCGTTGAGTTTTTCCACCACGGTGCGCACAGTTTCAGTGCTGGAACCCATGGTGATAATAATTTCTTCGGCATCCTGCGCGCCGTAGTAGTTAAACAGATGGTAATCGCGGCTGGTCAGCTTGTTGATTTCCTGCATGTAGCCTTCCACGATTTCCGGCAGTGCGTCATAGTAGCCGTTAACTGCTTCGCGGGTCTGGAAGTAAATGTCAGGGTTCTGCGCGGTACCGCGGATAACCGGGTTGTCAGGATTCAGACCGCGGCGGCGGAAAGCCTGCACTGCGTCCATATCCAGCAGTTTGCCCAGGTCTTCGTAATCCAGCACTTCGATTTTCTGGATTTCGTGAGAAGTACGGAAACCGTCAAAGAAGTTTACAAACGGCACGCGGCCCTTAACTGCAGACAGATGAGCTACAGCAGCCAGATCCATAACTTCCTGTACGCTGCCTTCAGCCAGCAGTGCAAAACCGGTCTGGCGGGTAGCCATAACGTCCTGATGATCGCCGAAGATGGACAGGGAGCTGGTAGCCAGCGCACGTGCAGAAACGTGGAATACTGCCGGCAAAAGTTCGCCTGCCATTTTATACATATTGGGAATCATAAGCAGAAGGCCCTGAGAAGCCGTATAGGTAGTAGTCAGCGCGCCGGACTGCAGCGAGCCGTGTACAGCACCTGCAGCACCTGCTTCAGACTGCATCTCGAGAACTTTAACAGATTGACCAAAAATATTCTTCTTGCCCTGGGCTGCCCATTCGTCAACAACTTCCGCCATCGGTGAAGACGGAGTTATCGGATAGATAGCAGCAACATCAGTAAAGGCATAGGATACATATGCGGCAGCGGTATTGCCGTCCATCGTTTTCATTTTGACCATTGGATCCCCTTCTTTCCAAATAATAAAATATGTAAGATTTAATAAGGGCTGTGCCCTCAGCATCTTCTTTAAATAGTATACACTATTGATAACCCCTTTGTAAAACAAAAGCGGCAGAGAATACAATATATAGCAAAAATTTCACAAATCTTTAAAACTAAAGCTAATGAATTTCTTTTGTCTGTTCAAATAATCACTGCTGTATATTTATCATATTTAAAATTTTACTGTCAGCAGTGCAATCAGCCAGAATAAATGCTTTATTATGGCTACTTTTTTACGAAAAGGTCTTTAAATTCATTATAATGATTGTATAATAGAAAGTAAATTTACTGTTTCAAAGTATGCTTTCAGGTAAATTTGGGGATAGGACTCGGAAACTAAAAAATGTACTAAATATAAAGCACTAATCTTAACTTGTTTTTTAATCTGCGTACTTCCTGCCGAAGACGGTGGGTGAGCCGAAAAAATCTTGCTCTGCCTGCCGATAGCGCCCGGCACGGTTTCAACCGGGCGCGAAATGAGTAGGCTCACATCATCCGCGAAGGCTGCACGACACAAGAAAAAAGTTTTTCTTTGTCTATTCTTTTTTGAAAAAGAATAGACATGTGCAGTAACCAAAAGAAAAAATATAACAGTAAATACAAAGACGAACACAAAACAAAATCTATTCTAAACCTATAATTCACCTGGAGGTCATCATGTCCAAACGCATTATATATTCCTGCGTAACCCTCAAAAAAGAACTGGAAAACGTCATCGCCGCCACCGGCTTTGACGGCAAAGTGCATTATTTAAGCGAAAAGCTGCACAGCGTTCCCCAAACCATGCACCAGGTACTGCAGCAGCATATTGACGAAGCAGCCGCTGATACGGAAGAAATCATCATCTGCGTTTCCGGCTGTGGCAAAAGTACCGTAGGCCTGAAAGCCACCACTGCCCCTCTTGCTCTGCCCCGTACCATGGACTGCATCGATGTGCTGCTTTCCGGCAGCGGTGTAAAGCGTCCACAGAGTGCAATTTTCCTTACCGACGGCTGGATGAATTTCATGCAGGCTTCAGCCCTTGATTACAGAAAGATGGTTCAGGAAAAAGGCCGGCAGCAGGCTGATGAAACATTGCGCAAGATTTACCGCGGCTTTACGGATTTTTACATCATTGACACCCATACCTATGACACCACGCCGGTAAAGGAATATATTATGCCGCTGGTAGAGCTGTTAGGCGGTACACTAAACTACATCGACGGCAAATATCAGGTACTGTATAAGCTTTTAGGCGGTACCCGCGACAGGGACGTTATCAGCATCCCCCAGGGCGGCGTGCTCGACATCAGCGAATTTGACGGGTTAAGACCGGCAGTGATAAAGAAGTAATATCATTATGTTCAACTAAAACAAAAAGTATCGCTTATTTTTAATAAAATAAGCGATACTTTTTTAACATCTTTTTACTTATCATGCATTAAGCTTTGCTTCTACACTGCTTACACCATGATTGATTTCTTATCGGACCATCTTCAGTCATTTGTCTATAACCAAAGTCACTCAAAGGTTTTTCCTGTCCACAATGCGGACATATGCGTGTTGGCTCACTTCCGTTATAGCCATGTGATTGTATAATTGGGCGATCATTATTTGTTGTCATATGAATACACCTCATTTCTGCACAAATATTATACATCAATAATGTCAAAAATCCAATTGAGCCATCCCCCAACTGTTGAAGCTCTACGAAAATATGTACTATCAGCTTCTACATGGTATAAGTTAGATTCTTTCATAATCTGAACAATCTTCTCTTTGCTGGGCATTTCACAAGTTTTTAAATATAACTTTAAAGTCTCATTAAATACTTTATGCTTTAAAATCTGCTTAACAATAGCTAATTGCCTTTCTCTATATTCTAATCCCATGATATAACGTCCATAAGACGATAACTCAAAAAGCACATTCCCATTTTCATCATGGCTTTTATCTATGAGTTCAAGATATCTTCCTGCATCAGTATAATAATTAGTTTGCCTTTGATCAAAAGCATATTCTGATGTTATATCTTGCTTTGTCATTGACTTTTCACTCAATAACTCAATAAGATTAATAATTCGGGACATGCAATCAGCTTGTGGAAACGATATATCAGGCTCCTTTACAATATTAACATTATTTAAAATAGCTTCAATATCTGTCAAATAAATTTCCGTAGCAATTAAATAATTTTTTTGTTTTACTAAGTACAGAGAATTATAATTCAACGGATCACCAAATTCATATTGATATAAATAAAACATACCATTAGAAAAAATCATAAAAATATTTTTTACTTTTTTTGTAACTCTGTCATTCCATACACGAAAAGGATAATAAAGCTGCCTTACAAGAAAATCTTCAGATAAGTCTTTTTTGGCTTCAATTAATGAAAGATAATTAATCCCCTCGTATGCAGCGTCAATCTCTATTTGAGAATTTTTTACTTTTATATTTTTTCTACCATCTAATACATCAATACTGAAAGCAAAACTGCCTGAACCCATTCTTCCATTAACAGTAGGAATAATTTCTTCATCTTCTAAAAAATCATTTAAAATGCCACAGGCATTAGCACAATTTAACGCTATTGCTTCACTTACAATAAACTTTGGAATAAGGCTTTGAATATGGCTTGGGATATTAACTCTTTGAAAATCATTATTTTGCACATCAAAATTTTTGTAAGCATTAAACGAAGAAATAATATAATCTCCTCTACTTATTGGCAAAATCGCTAATTTATTTTTAAAGAATATTTGGGGTAAATTTATTTTATGATCAAACTTAGTCATTAACCGTGGTTCTCTAAACTCTTTAATCTGCTTAGCAGATATAATAAATTCACCATTGTTCTTTATTTCATTGAGAATATTATATTTGTCAAATAAATTTTCCCATGCAATATCATTTTGTCCCATAATTTCTTATAAGCACCTCATCTACTGCACCACGTTTACTACCATTAGAATTTATTGACCGTTTTGCTTGTACAATATGAATATCATACTCACTATATAATGATTTTATAAACTCCGTTGCTGAGTTAGAAAGTAAAAACTTAATACCCTGCCTTGTCAGTTCATCACAATACTCTTTTAATCGTAACTGCTCTTTTTTATCGAAACCACCTTTATTATAGCCGGTAAAATTTGCAGTATCAGAAACCGGGTCATAAGGCGGGTCTAAATAAACAAATGTACCTCTACCGATATTTTCAATAGTCTTATAAAAATCACCGCTATAAAAAGTTATATTATTAGAATTAAAATATTTACTTACAGCCCGTAAAACAGGTTCATTTACAATATTAGGATTCTTATAGTGTCCAAATGGAGAATTAAATTCACCTGAAGAATTAACTCTAAATAACCCATTGAAACAAGTTTTATTAAGATAAAGCAATCTTGAAGCACGATCAACTTTAGACAATAACTTATAACTGTCTTTATTTCTGTCCATGTCTCTTATCGAATAAAAATAATCAGAAGTATTTTCATGTTTCTTCAATGATTCTATTAACGTTTCAACATCATCGCGTATAACTTCATACACAACAATTAGATCTTTATTTAAATCATTAACAATGGCTTTTGAAGGCTGAACAGAAAAAAGTACAGCCCCTCCACCCAAAAACGGCTCACAATATGTGGTAATTCGTTTTGGAAGGAGCGGAGTAATTTCGTCTAAAAGTTGCCGTTTTCCCCCAACCCATTTCACAACTGGTACAACCAGTTTATTCTTAGCCATCATTTACACCTCTGTTATAAAAAATCCTATATATCATAACAAATATTGATTTTACATTAATTACAATATTATATATAACAACAATTTAAATCACTGTAATCTATCATAATTACATAACATATTAAATATATAACACAAAAACGAGTATTTGGCAATAATACCAAACACTCGTTTTCTTCTTTTTGTAAAATTTAAGCTTATTTCACGATAGTAACCGGCACATCGGCGTTCTCCACGATAACCTGGCTGACACTGTTTTTAAACAACCCTTCCAGCATGCCAAAGCCTCTGCTGCCCAGTACGATTGCATCGCATTTTTCAGTTTTTTCAGCTCGCAGGATATGCTCGGCGATATTGCCGCCCTTTTCCAGCAGATAGGAAGCGGAAACACCGCTGCCGCTGAGCACCGCCCTGGCCGCATCCAGTACTTCATCGCCAATCTGCGCTACCAGACAGTCTCCCTGCTGGAACACAGCAGTACTGAACAGCTCTTTCTGCGCTACGGTCATAACCACCAGGCTGCCGCCGCTGAGCTTTGCCAGTGCCGCCGCATATTCCAATGCGCGCCACGAATATTCCGTGCCGTCGATGGGCACCAGTATCCGTTCCAGCATGATTTTATTTTACAATCAATACGGGTACGCCCGCATACTGAGCAACCTTGGAGCTTACGCTGCCCAGGAAGAATTCAGCGATACCGGACAGACCACGGCTGCCGATAACGATGGCATCACAGTTGGATTTTTTGGACAGAGCGATAATACGCTCGGACGGATGGCCTACTTCAAGGCAGTATTCTACTTTACCTTTGTATGTGGACAGTCTTTCCTGAGCCATTTCGAGAACTCTGTCGCCTACTTTTTCCAATTCGCTGTTACCCTGGGTAATGGTTGCGTTATCCAGAGGTACTGCCAGCAGTGCTGCATTGTTATAGGGCTGGATTACATTAACTACCGTCAACTGGCTGTCAAATTTGGAGCCGATTTCCATAGCATTGCTGAGTGCACGCCAGGAGCCTTCACTGCCGTCTACAGGAATAAGGATATTTTTGAACATAGTAAAACACCTCCATGAGAATTAAAGCCATCTGCTCTCTTAACAGTAATATCATGTCTGTGCAGATTGCATCTTTGCCTTTTAAAGTTATTTTTATATATTTATATTCTGTAACCGCGGTAAAAATCCTGCCGGATTTTATTCTCTGCCGCGATTTTTTCTTGCTTCATGAATGCGCTGGGACTTTTTGCTGAACTTTTTCTCCTCGCGGGTCAGCTGGGCTGCTTCGCTGGGAGCAGGTTTTTCATCCAGAAAGCTTTCGCCTTTGAAAAAGCGGTAGTAAATGAGGATGAAGGCAATAACCGCCATCGGTGCTGCCCCGACAAAATAACGATAATCACCGGACGCGATGGTAATAAAGTCATAGAAGATGATGCAGGCCGGCACCAGGATAATCTGGCCCAGACGGCTGGCAAAGCCCTCCTTGCCCATAAAGCGCACTACCATGCCGTAAGCTAAAAAAGCCACGGCAAAGGACACGATGGACATGTACACAAGAAAGAAGAAAAACTCAAAATTCATACTGCTATACAGCCTCCTTATTTTTCACTGCGTCTGCCGATAGCCCTTGCCGCCCAGACACCGCTGGCGCTGGCCTGGGACAGGCCTCTGGTAATACCTGCACCGTCGCCGATGGCGAACATGTTAGGTATCTTTGTTTCCAGATTGCTGTCCAGCTGCAGGCGGGCACTGTAAAACTTGACCTCTACCCCGTACAGCAGGGTATCAGCATTAGCCATGCCGGGAGCTATCTTATCCAGAGCGTAAATCATTTCTATAATATCATCTAACTGGCGTTTTGGCAAAACAAGACTGAGATCGCCGGGCGTTGCCGACAGTGTCGGCTTGGTAAAGCTTTTCGCCATGCGCTTTTCGTCAGTGCGCCTTCCTTTAATCAGATCACCGAAACGCTGCACCAGCACGCCGCCTCCCAGCATATTGGAAAAAGAAGCGATGCGCTTGCCGTACTGCAGCGGCTCATGGAAAGGCTCGGTAAATTTATTGCTGACCAGCAGGGCAAAATTGGTATTGCTGCTGTGCAGCTTGGGGTCGCGGAAGCTGTGTCCGTTGACGGTGATGATGCCGTCGGTGTTTTCCGCTACCACATAACCGTAAGGATTCATGCAGAAAGTGCGTACCAGATCATTGTACTGCTGGGTGCGGTACAGGATTTTAGCCTCATAGACTTCATCGGTAATATGCTTGAAGACCTGCGCCGGAACTTCTACCCGCACGCCTACGTCTACCTGATTATTAATGAAGCTGAGCCCCAGTTTACGGCACTCATGGCTGAACCATTCGGCACCGGCACGACCCGGAGCCGCAATCAGATACTTGCTGTGCACGCTTTCCTGCCCGTCTTCCAGCTCAAGAGTAAAAGTACCGTCCTCTGCCACATTAATTTCCCGCACCGGCGTATTGCAGCGCACTTCAACCCTGTCACGCAGGAAATTATAGATATTCTCCATGATAACAAGATTGTTTTCCGTGCCCAGATGGCGCACCTTGGCATTAAGCAGATGCAGGTCATAGCGCAGCGCCTTGGCACCGATGGTGCTGTTGCGGGTGGAAAAATATTCGCCCGGTGCACCGTGACGGCAGTTAAGCTCATCTACGTAGTCAATCAGCTTGACGACCTCTGCTTCCGGCACATATTCGCTGAGCCAGCCGCCGAACTCGGTAGTAAAATTATACTTGCCGTCAGAAAAGGCCCCTGCACCGCCAAAGCCGCGCATAATGCTGCAGGGCTTGCAGTTGATGCAGTGATCCACCTTTTTGGCTGCCAGCGGGCACAGGCGTTTATCTATAGGGTTGCCCGCTTCGAGGATAACTACCCGCAAAGCAGGATATTTCAGGGTAAATTCGTAAGCGGCAAAAATGGCCGCAGGGCCGCCGCCGATAATAGCCACATCATACATGGTTATGCCCCCTCTTGCTTACAGATCATATTTTTTATGTTCGTCTCCCAAAGGCTCATTCTTTTTAGGATTACCGGTAAACAGATCCAGATTACGTTTGGCGCTCTCCATGGCATCGTCATAAACTTTCTTAAATGCGCTCAGATCATCAGGCTTGCCGGCCTTGAGCCATTCTGTCACCACGCGGCCCAGCGCATATGTAGTGCCTACGGCTACGGGTATCTGCAGCGGCGGGAAAGGAATCAGAGTCGTCAGCGTGCTGCCGACAAAATACGCCCCCAGCGAACCCAAGATGCCTACGGCAGCCTGTTCACTGATTTTTTCTTCATACACCTGGCCCAATTTGATAATCATGTAGATTTCGTTGGCAATCAGGCTCATGGTGCCCAGAAGCGGCGCTACTACGATAACGCCGGCACGGGCTGCAGCCCAGCGGCACAGGCTTTCGGCTTCCTCGGCACGCGCCCTGTCATCAATAACGACCACATCTTCTGCCGTTTTTATTTCTTCCTGTTCACAAGTAAATTTATCTTCCTGTGTCATAATAAAACCTCCTTTAAGGTGGCAACAGCTTTCCAACAGTAATTTATTCGCAGCATACGGGCAAAACTCCTGCCGAAAACAGCCGTCTGCACAAAAAAACCGCAGCCTGCAGGCTGCGGTCCATATGTCCGAAGACAGTCTTTTTACTGCTCGTTGCCATGGCGTTCAGCAATTCTCTTGCGAACATAGTCCGTTACGAGGTAATTGCTTTCTTCCACCAGCACCAGCGCATGTGTGGCATGTTCTTCCAGGAAAGGCAGTATCTTGGTAATATTATCCATGCTGTCAACTATCTCGATAATGACAGGCAGATTGGCATTGCCGCTGACAAAGCTGCTGATGACTCTGTTGACACCACGCAGTTTGCTGGCATAACCCTCGATACCCTTCATAACAGTACCGCCAGCAAGACCAAGTTCACGTGCCTTGCTGATGATGGCCTTATACAGAGGCTCGTCACCCATCATAACATCTTCACCGGTATAGACTTTTAAAAAGGTTATCTTCCTGAATTCGTGCTGCATACACTTCACCCTCTCTAAATAGAAGACAAATGCCCCATGAACATTCATCTGTAAGTAATTATAACACGTTCCGCAGATATATGTAACCACCCCCGGCAAGGCACATAAAAAAAATAAAATTTTCTTGCAAACTACTAAATATAGGCAGGAATTTTAAAACCTGCATAGAATACTATATGTAGAAAAAACAGAGAGATATTAACCAATGAATGTATCACATTTTGTGTACTCTCGGACGACGCAGGTTGTCGGGTTAATATAGATGGCATGAAAATCTGAAATTTGGGAGGGATGCATATGTTGAAAAAGATTCTTGTTCCGGTGGATGGCAGTGAGGTTGCAAAACGTTGTCTTGATTTTGCAATGGGCGTAGCCAAAGTGAGTGGCGGCGAGCTTTTAGTAGTGCATGTAGCAGTTCCCTACGACTTCACCAAGGTTCCTCCCCGCAAACCGAAAAATGCTATCGAGGAGGCCGAAATGGCCGCAAAAACTCCTGATCCGACTCCGTTGGATCTTGCAGAAGCTTATCTCAAACAGGCTGGCTTTGACAAAGCCACCTATCGTACGATTGTTGATGTAGACCCGGCTGAAAGAATTGTCGATTACGGCAAGACGATGGATGCTGGCATGATAGTTATCGGCAACAGAGGCATGGGTCATTGGGCTCAGCTCTTAATGGGCAGTGTGAGCTCCAAAGTGGCACAGACCGCAGAGTGCCCGGTAGTAATTATCAAATAAATTTGCGTTGACATAGATCGGAAAGTTTAAGGACAGCGCAAAATAAGGACTTTCCCAAATTTTATAGATGCTGCCAAGGTCGTCAACGGCAGCGGAAGGTAAGAGCCCCTCATCCGCCGGAGATGAGGGGCTCGGTGTTTTTATCGTGCTGTTTTGGCAGAAACGTCAGCAAGCAGCCTGTTCATGCTGCCGCTGGCAAAACCCTGCAGATCAAGAGTTACATAGCTGAAACCCGCCTGCCTTACGGCAGCAACTATCTGCTGACGCAATGCTCCTGCTGCCAGCTCTATCTGCTGCGGAGCTATCTCAATACGCGCCAGCGAGCCATGACAGCGTACCCGAAGGTCCTGCAGCCCCAGTTTGCGCAATGCATCCTCAGCCTGCTCAACCATGGCCAGCCGGGCAGGCGTTATTTTTTCGCCATAGGCAATGCGGGACGCCAGGCAGGCATAAGCCGGTTTATGAGCTGCGGCCAGACCGTATGCAGATGCCAGCGCACGCACGTCCTGTTTGGTAAAGCCGCACGCCAGCAACGGGCTGAGAAAGCCCAGCTCTGCAGCCGCCTGCATTCCAGGGCGGTAATCGCCGGCGTCATCGGCATTGGCGCCATCCAGCCAGACCTTGCAGCCCAGCGTTTGGGCCTTGGCCTTAATTGCACCGAAAACAAGACTCTTGCAATAATAACAGCGGCGGCTGTCGTTGGCGCAAAATTCGTCCAGCCGCAGCGGGTCAGGCTCCAGCACATACAGCTTGCAGCCAGCCTGCTGCGCCGCATTACGTGCATCTTGCCGTTCAAAGGACGGCTGCAGCGGTGTAAAAGCCGTAATCGCCACAGGCTCGGCACCTGCCCGGCAGCAGGCAGCCAAAAGCAGCGCTGAATCAACCCCGCCGCTTAAAGCTACTGCCGTCCCTGTCAGCCCTGACAGTAATTTTAACAGCTCCGTTTCCTTTTGTTTTAATGCAGTATCAGGCATTTTTGCTCCTTTCCAGTGCCGACTGCAACATAACTATTGTCAGCTGCGGCAAATTAGCTTATTATTTATAATATGAATATCGCAGAAAGAAGGTTAACTATGTCTAATTTACAGGCCGGACTGACCGGCACCGCTACCACTCTTGTTACCGAAAAAAACACCGCCATCGCCATGCGCAGCGGCGCACTGCCCGTTTTTGCCACTCCCGCCATGTGCGCACTGATGGAAGAAGCAGCCTGCAACGCTATCGGCACCAGTCTTGACGAAGGAACCGGCAGCGTAGGCATCAGCCTGAAAATAACCCACGATGCACCCTCTGCTCTGGGCGCTCAGATTACGGCAACAGCTCAGCTAACCTGCATCGAAGGACGCAGGCTCACCTTCTCGGTAGAAGCAAGGGACGAAGCAGGCGTTATCGGCAGCGGCAGCCATGAACGTTTCATTATCGACAACGAAAAATTCATGCACAAACTGCAAAGCAAGTAACCCTTCCGGCCGCAGCCATGCTGCGGCTTTTTCAGTCCTGCAGCTGTTTAACCTGCGGCACGGCCGAACTGACAGCCTGCCACAGCGCAGCAGCGATGCTGAAATCAATAAATGAATGCAGCATTGTACCACCACCCACAAGTACCAGTACGCTCATTACATAGCCGCCGGCCATCTGCTGGACGCTGAACATGCTGCCCGCAAAGAAAAACGGTGATACCACCAGTACCTCGCACAGCCCATGCACTGCTGCCAGCAGCACGTTAAGCAGCAGCAGGGATAAGGGCCGCTGCAGTATCTCCGGTTTTCTGCGCAGTATCCACGCCCCCAGTATGGCAAATACCACATGGCTTGCTGCCCGCAGAGCAATAATCAGAGGCGTTGTTACAAAAAATCCCAGTGCGGAACCAATGCACACAGCCAGCGTTATCAGCGGCGAAATAAACATGGCCAGAAAAATGGGTACATGGCTGGCCAGCGTAAAGGACATGGGCCCCAGCACTATCTTAGGCATAAACATGGGCACAGCCATCCCTACGGCGCATAATACACCTGCCAGCACCATCTGCATAATTCTCTTACCGTACACCTGTATCATCTCCTCAAATAATTGACTCCATTATAGCACAAAACAGCAAAGGCAGCTGCCTTTGCTGTTTTTTTATCTTTACTATTTTAAAATAACATTCAGGAACGCTTTCAGACGTTCATTGGTCGGATTTTCAAAAATCTCCTGCGGCGTACCCTGAGCCTGCACATGGCCGTCAGCCATAAAGACAACCTTGGTGGCAACCTCGCGGGCAAAGCCCATTTCGTGGGTTACAACTACCATGGTCATTTTCTCTTCCGCCAGCTCGCGCATGGTTTTTAAAACCTCGCCGGTAAGCTCCGGGTCCAGCGAGGACGTAGGTTCGTCAAACAGCATAATGGACGGCTTCATGGCCAGGGCGCGGGCAATAGCCACACGCTGCTGCTGACCGCCGCTCAGCTTGCGGGGATACACATCGCGCTTGTCCAGCAGTCCTACCTTAGCCAGCAGCGCCTCCGCCTCGCAGATAACTTCTTCCCTGTTGCGTTTCTGTACCTGCACCGGCGCTTCAATAAGGTTTTCCAGCACCGTCATATGCGGAAACAGATTAAACTGCTGGAACACCATGCCCATTTTGCAGGCAATACGACGGCTGTCTTTTTCCGGCGCATATTCTACGCCGCTGCCGGTATCTTTAACCAGCGTTTCGCCGTCGATAACGATGCTGCCGCGGTCGATAGTCTCCAGCTTGTTCAGACAGCGCAAAAGCGTACTCTTGCCGCCGCCGGACGGCCCGATAACCGCCACAACCTCGCCTTCGGCTACCTCCAGGTCAATGCCCCTGAGTACTTCCAGATTCTGAAACTGCTTGCAGATATTACGTGCTTCAATTTTGTTCATCATTTTCTCCTCCGTCTTACTGGTCATATCTGGAGAAGCGTTTTTCCAGACGTTCAAAAAGCATGGTCAGCAGCAATGTCGCTACAAGATAGAAAACGGCAGCTACCAGAAAAGGAGTAATATCAAAATCGCGCTGCACCAGATTGCGGGTGGTGCGCATTAAATCGTTCATTGCCAGTACATAGACCAGCGAGGTATCTTTAACCAGCGTAATGGTTTCGTTGCTGACAGGCGGCAGGATAAGTCTGAACACCTGCGGCAGCACAATGCGGCGCATGGTCTGCACATAATCCATGCCCAGGGTGCGGGCAGCTTCATACTGACCTTTCGGTACCGACTGGATACCGGCACGGAAAATTTCGCAGAAATAAGCAGCGTAGTTGAGCACGAAAGCCACCAGTGCCGCTTCAAAATCATCCAGACGGATGCCTACCGCAGGCAGGGCATAATACACAAAGAACAGCTGCAGCATCAGCGGCGTGCCGCGCAGCAGCCACACATACAGTCCGATTACCTTCTGCAGCAGGGCAATGGATGAAACCCTGCCCAGACTTAAAAGTACGCCCAGCGGAATACTCAGCACGATAGTGATAAAAAACACCTGTGCCGTAACGATGCAGCCTTCCAGCATCTGCGGAATGATTCTGATAATATAGTCCATGATACGCTCCATTTTCTGATAAGATAAAGTAATGGGCCGAATCAGCGCTTCGGCCCACAGTAATTTTTATTTTACTATTAATACTTGGTAATGTCCACACCCATCCACTGTTCGGAAATCTTCTTCATGGTGCCGTCTTTCTTCATTTCAGCCAGCGCCTTGTTGATTTTGGGACTGAACTCTTTGTCGTCCTTGCGGAAAGCAACTGCTACGACTTCATCACCCATGTTTTCTTCGAGGGCTCTGTATTTGCCGGGGTTAAGTTTCATGTAGTAACGTGCCAGTACGGCGTCAACAACCATGGCATCTACACGGCCGGCATCCATATCCATGAATACTGCTGCAAAGTCAGGATATTTTCTGTAATCTTTCAGAGAAGTTCTCAGTTTGTCGTCTTTATCAAGGATGTAAGAACCGGTGCTGTCATCCTGTACTGCCAGTACTTTGCCGGCCAGATCAGAAATCTTCTGAACGTCGGAGCCTTCCGGTACAACAACCAGCTGGGAGTTAACCATATACGGATCAGACAGGGTATAGGTCTGTTTGCGTTCTTCGTTAACGGTGAAGCAGTTCCAGATAGCGTCGATGCGTTTGCCTTTCATTTCAGCTTCTTTGGAAGCCCAGTCGATAGGTTTGAATTCAACTTCCAGTCCTGCGCGTTTGCAGGCTTCGCGGGCCAGGTCGATATCGTAGCCGACAATTTCATTTTTCTCATTGCGGAAGCCCATGGGAGCAAAGTTATCATCAAGGCCGATAACCATTTTCTTCGGCCCGTCGCTGCCGCAGCCTGCTGCCAGCATCAATACGGTAAACAGGCTCATCACCACCAGTAATAATTTTCTTATCTTCATCATCATAACCCCTCTCGTCATTTTTATCAGTTTTGTAAGACTTCGGTTTTGCTATGGTCTTATTATACTTTAGTACGCTAAATTTGTAAAGCATTAAAATAAGATTTTTTCAAAAATTTTTTACCATACGTATGTTATAATAAACAGAAAAGCCATACTAACTGAGGGGGAATTTTCCATGTTCTGCACTGAAAAACGCACCGATGTCTGCCAGAACCGTTTCGGCGGCAAAGGCGAAGTAATTCTGGAGCATTTGATTGACGAGACAGTATATAACGGCAATATCGTCATGTATGCCCGCGTCATCGTCAAACCCGGCTGCTCTCTGGGCTACCACAAACACGAAGGCAACAGCGAAACCTGCTATGTATTGCAGGGGACCGCTGCCTACAGCGACAACGGCACACCCATGACGCTGCACGCAGGCGACACTGTTTTCTGCGCTGACGGTGAAAGCCATTCCATCGAAAATATCGGTACTGATGACCTTATCGTCATCGGACTGGTAGTAAAATCTTAACCTGAGCCGCGGTTTTATGCCGCGGCTTTTTTACTGCCTGCCAATTATGTAAATATTTTTTTCGCCCTGCATGTTAAATTTATTTTACAATTAAAGCATAAAGTATTAAAATCAATAATGATTGAGTAAATATAGTTATATAATATAGGTAAGAATCAGTACGTATCGGAGGTTTACATGCAGATAGGTTTAGACATTGGCAGCACAACTATAAAGATTGCGGTTCTTGACGATGCAGGCACGCTTCAGTTTGCCAAATACGAGCGTCATTACAGCCAGATTGCTGAAAAAATGCAGCAGCTGCTGGCAGAGCTGCATTTGAAGATGCCGCTGCTGAAAACTGCGCATATGGCTGTCAGCGGCAGCGCCGGTATCGGCATTGCGGAAAGCTGCGGTCTGCAGTTTGTGCAGGAAGTATTTGCCGAAAAAGTCTGCACGGAACGTCTGAATCCCGGCACGGAAGCAGTTATTGAGCTGGGCGGCGAGGATGCCAAGCTCCTGTTTTTAGGACGCCATTTTGACGCGCGCATGAACGACAGCTGCGCCGGCGGCACCGGTGCCTTCATCGACCAGATGGCTTCCCTGCTCAGCGTTGCTACCGAAGATATGAACGCGCTGGCTCAGCAGGCTTCTACCCGCTACACCATTGCCAGCCGCTGCGGCGTTTTCGCCAAAAGCGACATCCAGCCCCTGCTCAATCAGGGCGCTGCCAAAACAGACCTGGCCGCCAGCATTTTTGACGCCGTTGCCAGCCAGGCTGTAACCGGTCTTGCCAAAGGGCGCCCCATTACCGGCAAGGTGCTGTATCTGGGCGGGCCCCTTACCTTTATGAGTGAGCTGCGCCGCAGCTTTGATAAAATACTGAAAATAGAAGGCCACTGTCCGGAAAACAGTCTGTACTACGTGGCCATGGGCGCTGCTTTCTGCGCCGAAAACAAGGTTGACCTGACCGAACTACCTGCCAGACTGGCAGCAGTAGGTGCACAGCATGACTTTGACCATCTTGACCCCCTGTTTGCCAGTCAGGCAGAATATGACGAATTCATGGAACGCCATGACAGCGAACGCATCGAGCATGGCGACATCAGCGCCGCTGCCGAAGCCTACATAGGCATCGACGCCGGCAGTACTACGATTAAGATTGCCGTCATCAGCCCCTCCGGCCAGCTGCTGGACTCCTTCTATCAGAGCAATAAGGGCAATCCTGTCATCGCCATCAAGGAATATCTGCAGGATTTCTACATTAAATATCCCCACTGCCGCATTCTCGGCTCTGCCGTTACCGGCTACGGCGAAGATCTCATCCGCAACGGTTTCAGTGCCGATTATGGCATTGTTGAGACCATGGCGCACTTTATCGCCGCCCGTCAGCTGCAGCCAGATGTGGACTTTATCCTTGATATCGGCGGACAGGACATCAAATGCCTGAAGATACATAACGGCTGCATCGACAACATCTTTCTTAACGAGGCCTGCTCCAGCGGCTGCGGCAGCTTTTTGCAGACCTTTGCAGAAATTCTTGGTTACAGCGCCGAAGAATTTGCCCGCATCGGCCTTTTTGCCGATAAGCCCGTCAATCTGGGCAGCCGCTGCACCGTCTTTATGAACAGCAGCGTCAAGCAGGCTCAGAAAGACGGCGCCTCCGTTGCCAATATCAGCGCCGGTCTGTCTTTGAGCATCGTGAAAAACGCCTTATATAAAGTTATCCGCCCCGGCAGCAAGGAAAGCATCGGCAAACACATTGTCGTGCAGGGCGGCACCTTCCTTAACGACTGCGTCCTGCGCGCCTTTGAAAAGGAAATGGGTCTCACCGTCGTGCGTCCCAATATTGCAGGACTTATGGGCGCTTACGGCGCAGCACTTTACGCCCGCAGCCGTCAGCAGGAAACAGGCCATGTATCTACCCTTGCCGACGCAGCAGCGCTGAGCGACTTCTTCCACGAAGTTAAAGCCGTTACCTGCGGTCTGTGCAGCAACCACTGCCACCTGACCGTCAACACCTTTGCCAGCGGCAAGCGTTTCATCAGCGGCAACCGCTGCGAACGCCCCGTTACTCACTGCGCACCGGATGACACCTTCAACCTGTACCGTCAGAAGCTGCAGCTGCTGGAAGCCTTAAAGGGCGTACCCGGCAAACGCGGCAGGATTGGTCTGCCTCTGGGTCTTAACATGTACGAACTGCTGCCTTTCTGGCACGCTTTCTTTACCCGTCTGGGCTTTGAAGTCATTACCAGCCCCGTCTACGATAAAACCATCTACCAGAAGGGACAGAACACCATTCCCAGCGATACCGTCTGCTATCCGGCAAAGCTCATGCACGGCCATATCAAATGGCTGCTGGAACACGATATTACCACTATCTTCTATCCCTGCATGACCTACAACGTAGACGAAAACTCTGCAGAAAACTGCTATAACTGCCCCGTCGTGGCCTACTATCCGGAAGTACTGCACGCCAATATGCACGATCTGGACAACGCCACCTACATTTTTGACTATCTGGGGCTGAGCAATAAAAAAGTGCTGCTGAAAAAGCTGCAGCAGATCTGCAGGGAGCATTTCCCCGATATCGGCAGCAGCGAGCTGAAAGCAGCCCTGCAGGAAGCCTATGCTGCTTACAATAAATTTGAAGCCCAGGTAAAAGAACTGGGGCAGAACATTATCAACACCGCCCGCAGCCAGCATAAACCCATCGTTGTACTGGCAGGGCGTCCCTACCATATCGACCCCAAGGTCAACCACAGCATCGACCGCCTGATTACCACCATGGGCGCGGCGCTGGTCAGCGAAGACGCTGTCAGCAGTCATATTTCCATGCAGGAACTTAACGACGACTTACAGGTGCTGAATCAGTGGACCTATCACAGCCGCCTGTATGCTGCCGCCAAGTACGTTTCTCAGTGCGACGGCATGTACATGGTACATCTGGTCAGCTTTGGCTGCGGCTGCGATGCCATCACGGCAGACGAATGCCGCCGCATCCTCGAAGAACACGGCCAGATTTACACCCAGATCAAGATTGACGACATCGACAACCTGGGTGCGGCCAAAATCCGTCTGCGCAGCCTCTTTGCCGCTGCCGGACTGGAAAGTTAGTTTTTAAAGGAGATCATTATGCAGGAAACATACCCCATCTTTACCAAAGAAATGAAAAAAACACATACCATCCTCATCCCCGGTATGCTGCCCTTGCATTTTACCCTGTTACGCGCAGCCCTCAGAAGCTGCGGCTATAAAGCAGAAGTCTTGCAGAACACCGACCGGAGCGTTATCGAAACCGGTCTGAAATACGTCAACAACGATATCTGCTATCCGGCGCTTCTGGTCATTGGCCAGTTTATCAATGCGCTGGAGAGCGGCAAATACGACCCCGATAAGGTGGCCCTCATCATTACCCAGACCGGCGGCGGCTGCCGCGCCTCCAACTACATCTATCTGCTGCGCAAGGGGCTGGCTCAGGCGGGCTTTAACAACGTACCTGTCATCAGCCTGAACGTCAGCGGTATGGAAGACCAGCCGGGCTTTGATTTAAGCGCCACCATGCTGCGCCGTTTTCTGGCGGCGGTAGTCTACGGCGACGCCCTCATGTACCTTATCAATAAGACCCGTCCGTACGAAGCAGTACAGGGCGCGGCAGACGAACTGGCCCAGAGCTGGCTGAGCAGGCTCGACGGCTTCTTCCAGTCCGGCAAGGCGCACGCTCTCAGCAGCATTCAAAAGCTGTCCACCGCCATTACCCGCGACTTTGCCGACCTGCCCGTCAACACACGGAAAAAAATCAAGGTGGGCATCGTAGGCGAAATCTACATCAAATATGCCGCTTTAGGTAACAACAATCTGGAAAAATTTCTGCAGAAGCAGAACTGTGAATACATGGTGCCCGGCCTGCTGAACTTTATCATGTACTGCGCCGACACCTACCTGACCGATTACAAGCTCTACGGCGGCAGTCTGCTCAAATACGGCACCACCAAAGCTGCTTTCTGGTATCTGGAACGGCTGGAAAAAGTGCTGCGCAAAGCGCTGTCCACACCGCCCTTTACTGCCCCCGCCTCCTACGCGGAAACCAAGGCCATGGCCAAAGGCGTCATTGGCTACGGCAACAACATGGGCGAAGGCTGGCTACTGACCGCGGAGATGCTGGAACTGGCCAAAAACGGCTACAACAACATCATCTGCGCTCAGCCCTTTGGCTGCCTGCCCAATCACATCGCCGGCCGCGGCATGATTAACCGCATTAAGGAGCTGGTGGAAGACGCCAACATCCTGCCTATCGACTACGATGCCAGTGCGTCCAAAGTCAATCAGGAAAACCGCATCAAGCTCATGCTGGCAACAGCGCAGAGCTAAAACCGCAAAGCAAAACCCCGTCTCACCTTACAGTGGAACGGGGTTTCTTTTTATTAGTCTTTATTTGTTGCGGCCGGGATAAGCCTTTAAGGCTTCGCCCAGAATATAGATAGCCTTTTTCAAATCCTCACAGTTGAGCACGTAGGCCAGACGGGCTTCTGCCTTGCCCGCTTCCGGATTGCTGTAGAAGCCGTTGCCGGGAGCAAACATCACAGTTTCACCGTCTACGTCAAAGTTTTCCAAAGTCCAGATGGCAAATTTTTCCGCATCATCCACGGGGAATTTAACCATGACATAAAAAGCGCCCTTGGGGTCGGAAGCAGCCACACCGGGCAGCTTGGCCAGCTCGGCTACGATGGTGTCGCGGCGTTTTTTGTATTCTTTGTTGACATCCTCAAGATAGCTTGCCGGAGTAGTATATAAGGCAGCTGCGCCTATCTGTTCCAGTGCCGGACTGCACAGACGGCCCTGACAGCATTTCATAATCTGGCCGCAGAACTCTTTATTTTTGCTGATAATGCAGCCGATACGCGCACCGCAGGCACTGTAACGTTTGGAAACAGAATCAATAATGATGAGATTATCGTCCAGCTCGCTCATGGTACCGAAGCTCTTATAAGCGCCGTCATAGACAAATTCGCGGTATACCTCGTCGGCAATCAGCGCCAGGTCATACTTGAGCACGATTTTGGCAATGACGTCCATTTCTTCCGGAGTATAAACCACGCCCGTGGGGTTGCCCGGATTAGTCAGCAGAATCGCCCTGGTCTGCGGCGTGATGTGCTTTTCGATTTCTTCCATGGACGGCAGATGGTAGCCGTTTTCCACGCTGGTGCGTACACTGTTGATTTTGGCACCGAATTCTTTGGCAAAGGTGGTGTAGTTGGCATAGTACGGCTCAAAGACCATGATTTCGTCATCGGCATCGCACAGCGCCATCACGGCAAAGGTCAGCGCCTCGCTGCCGCCGTTGGTTACATAAATATCTTCTTTGGCATAGTTCATGCCTTTTTCGGCGTAATATTTCTGAATGGCGTCAATCAGGACCGGTTCACCCTTGGAATTACCGTAAGCGATAACCTTGTCATCAAACTTGCGGATGCTGTCCATAAACTGGGACGGCGTCTCAATATCGGGCTGGCCGATGTTAAGATGATAAACCTTTTTGCCTTTGGCTTTGGCAGCATCAGCATAAGGTACCAGTTTTCTGATTGGCGACAGGCTCAGGTTCTGAATGCGTTGTGAAATTCTCATGTTTTATCCCCTCATTGTAAAAATATGCAGCTCTCAAAAAAAGCCTATGGCGATATTATAACATAAATCAGTAATAAATTATGTATTTATCGTCATGTATACACGAATACTTATTTAGTGTACGCAGAACAAGAATGTTGTTCTTTCTTGCAGTAAAATAATTATACATTATGCTCAAAAATACCTAATAACTGTTGCAGCCAAAATTGCCTATTAACTGTAAATCTATTATACTTTAAATATATACCTGTAATACTTTTTCTAAATATAAAATTGTTAATCAAAGGAGCTTCTTTATGAACGACGTTCAGCAAAGAAAAGCAGCACAGGAATTTGCTGCCAGATGGAAAGATAAAGGATACGAAAAAGGACACAGCCAACCTTTTTGGCTTTCATTATTACGTGACGTGTATGGTATAGAACATCCGGAAGAATATATTATTTTTGAAGAACAGGTACATCTTGACCATACCAGTTTTGTCGACGGACACATTGACAAAACTAAAGTTCTGATTGAGCAAAAAAGTTTGGACAAAGATTTGCATAAACCCATAAAACAATCTGATGGTTCATACCTTACACCCTTTGAACAGGCTAAACGTTATTCTTCTGAACTGCCCTATTCACAACGCCCAAGGTGGATTGTAACCTGTAATTTCAAAAGCTTTCTTGTTTACGATATGGAACGCCCTCACAGCGAGCCGGAAGAAATATTACTGGAAAACCTGCCCGAAGAATTTTACAGACTAAACTTTTTAGTCAACAGCGCTGACGAGCACATTCAAAAAGAAATGCAGGTTTCCATGCAGGCAGGCGAACTCGTCGGCAAAATATACGAAGCTTTGCTTAAAGAGTACATCAATCCGCAAAATGAAAGCTCTTTAAAAAGCCTGAATATGCTGTGTGTGCGCCTTGTATTCTGCCTTTATGCGGAAGATGCCAATATATTCGGACATAAGACTATGTTCCACGATTATCTGGAACGCTTCGCTGCACGCGATTTACGCAGAGCTTTAATTGATTTATTCAAAGTATTAGATACCAAAGAGAAAGACCGCGACCCCTATCTTGACGCAGAGCTTGCCGCTTTTCCCTATGTAAACGGCGGCTTATTTGCTGATGAAGAAATAGAGATTCCTCAATGTACCGATGAAATAAAATACCTGCTGCTGCAACGTGCCAGCGCAGATTTTGACTGGAGCAAAATCAGTCCTACCATTTTCGGCGCAGTATTTGAAAGTACTTTAAACCCTGCTACCAGAAGAAGCGGCGGCATGCACTATACTTCTATAGAAAACATTCATAAGGTCATAGACCCGCTCTTTCTTGATGATTTAAAAAATGAATTTACACTTATTAAAAACGAAAAAGTAAAACGTACCAGAAAGCTGAAACTGGAAAGCTTTCAAAACAAATTAGCTTCCTTGAAATTTCTTGATCCAGCCTGCGGCAGCGGTAACTTTTTAACCGAAACTTATTTAAGCCTGCGCCGACTGGAAAATGAAGTTATCCGTCTTTTAACCGGCGGCGAAATGATTTTAGGCGAATTTTTAAACCCTATTAAAGTATCTATCAGCCAATTTTACGGTATAGAAATTAATGACTTTGCTGTTTCTGTTGCTAAAACTGCTCTCTGGATTGCTGAAAGCCAGATGATGAAAGAAACAGAAGACATTGTTCACTTACCTTTAGATTTTTTGCCCTTAAAATCCTTTACCAATATTCACGAAGGCAACGCTCTGAGAATGGACTGGGAACAGGTTGTTTCTAAAGATGAACTGAATTATATTATGGGCAATCCACCGTTTGTTGGTATAAGACATAGTACTATTAATCACAGAGAAGATTTAAAAAATGTTATATCAGTAATTTCCAAACATGGAAGTTTAGATTATGTAACTGCATGGTATATCAAAGCTGCTGAATTGATGAATAAAAATAATCTTATAAAGAGTGCTTTTGTTTCTACGAACTCAGTTGTACAAGGAGAACAAGCGTATACACTATGGTATTACCTATTAGAAGTAAATAAGTTATTCATAAATTTTGCATATAGAACTTTTAAATGGGAAAGCGAATCATTAAATCAAGCAGCTGTTCATTGTGTTATAATTGGTTTTTCTCATGAAAATAGCATAAAAAAATTATATTATTCTCAGAATCTCTTTCAGCCTTGTAATAATATAAACCAATATTTATTACCTTTAGATAATATATGGGTTTCCAAATCTAAAAAGTCTTATTATAATATTCCTACTATTTTAAAGGGTTCTTATCCCACTGATAATGGTAATTTTATATTTACAAAAGAAGAAATGCTGGATTTTATAAGTAAAGAACCTCTAAGTAAAAAATATTTCAGAAGATGGATAGGCTCAGAAGATTTGTTAAATAACAAAGAACGTTATATATTATTTTTAAAAGATGCTACACCTACTGATATACGAAGTATGCCACTTGTAAAAGAACGTATTGAAAACGTAAGGATATTTAGATTAAAAAGTTCTAAAGAAGCAACCAGAAAAAAAGCAAATACACCAACTTTACTTGATGAGGAGAGAGTTCCACAATCAACATTTTTAGTTATACCTGTTGTATCTTCAGAAAACAGAAAATATATCCCGATTGCATATAAACATCCACCAGATTTATGTTATGCAAGTGCATTTTTTATTGAAAACGCTAATTTGTATCATTTCGGTATATTAGAAAGTAACGTTCACATGGCCTGGATGCGCACTGTTGCTGGCAGATTAGAAATGCGTTATCGTTATTCTAAAGATATAGTCTATAATAATTTTCCCTGGCCTAATCCAACAGAAAAACAAATAGAGAAAATCAAACAAACGGCACAGGGAATACTGGATGCCCGCGCTTTATATCCGGAAAGCAGCTTAGCTGATTTATATGATGAAGCTGCCATGCCTATCGAACTGCGCAAAGCACATCGCGCCAACGACAGAGCTGTTATGGAAGCATACGGCTTCTGGGGTAAATTAAATACTGAATCTGAGTGTGTTGCTGAGCTGATGAAAATGTATCAGGCACGTATTGAGGAATTGAATACTCACAAGTAAAAAAGCACTGCTTAAGCAGTGCTTTTTTACTTAGAAAACTTATTTTCTTCAGCAATATTTAAACAATATTCAATATAACAATTTAAATTTGTCCACTTTTTATTAACTCTACTTATTTTTTCTTTCAAGCGCTCAATATCTTCTGTCTTAGCAGCTTTACCTGTATTTGTAGGAAATACTCTTACATAATCTTTACCTTTATCCTTGATAACAGCACAGCCAGCTTTTCTTAATGTATTCTCTAAATCAACATAATTATATATAGGAACTATATGATTTTTTGCCCAATGCTTGGCAAACATTGTTCCAGTAATATAAGCATTTCTTTCATCATCGTTTTTACAATCATCTAAATCCATAATTATAAAAATTTTAAAATTTTCTTTATCCAAATCAGGATATTCTCTAATAAGTGCCTTAAGATTTTTGAAATGAGCAGAATTTAATACATCAATTACACTTCCAACCTGTATGCTATGTTTCCCCCCATCTCTTGCTATTAGTTGATTCTTTATTTTCAAACAAGATTTTATATTCAAACATAGCTGTAATTCAGATTTTCCATGCACAATAGTAATAATTTTTAATGGTACAATCTGTTTTTTAGGCACGTGGTTTCACCACCGTATTTCTAAATTCTAAAAATTGATCTTGTAAAAATTCTGCATCAAAAGCATCTACATACGGTATTCCTTCATAATCACCACGCAGATACTTAGACCTGATACTATTCGTTTTCTGTGTACGCTGTTGATAATTATTAATACATTCAATAATAGTATTTGCTTTAAAATCTTTTTGAATGACATATACTTCTTTAGGATTCAAATACTCCAACAGCGTAGTATTATGTGTAGTTATAACAAGCTGTCCCTGCATTACATCGCGCAGCCCATCGATAATTTTGGCAAATAACAAATCATGTATACCATCATCCATTTCATCAACAAATACGGTCTGTCCATTAAGACAATTCAACAAATACATAAAATATTGTAACAGTTTTTTTGTACCAGATGATTCAATTTCAAAAGGTATATTTTTTAATTCTCCATTCATCTGTTTTTTTGCATACAAAACAAATTTTAATTGATTTTTAGATTGTTCCTCAAACTTATAATATATTTCATCAATGTCAGCATATACACTTGTAAAGAAGAAATTTAATAGTTTTTGATAGCTAACAAGTAAACTCTTTTGTTCTTTATGAATGATACCAGAAGGCTGGTTAACCTCCAACGGAATAGCCGAAGCCATAATATGAGCTTCTCCATTATTTTGTTTTGTTACTACAGATATTTGACTTAATTCTTTAATAAAACGTGTGAAAGAACTATCGAAATTTTCCTCAATGTAACTTTCATTTTTATCACTAAATTCAGCTGTAATTATAGATAAAAATGTATGCTTACCCCAATACTGTTTTATTTTTTCTTTCAGAGAATTATTATATTTTTTATTTTTAAAAATACTCGGACTAAATTTTAAACTCTCGTCTGAAATAGCAAAAACTTCGCTTACTTTTGTGTTTATTTTATAAGAAAGTTTCTCGTATTTTACATCATCACCTATAACTAAAGTATATTCACAAGGCTTTTCCATAAACAAAAAATCATATTTCAGTTTCATTAAATTATCATTATCAATATAATGATAATTTTTACATAAATTAGAAATGTCCATACTAAGATTATTTTTCATTAAGTCATTTATAAACTCTTTCGGTATTTTCCCTTCTTTTTGAAGTTCTGGAAGTTTATCCTGTATAAATTTACTAAAAGACCTTGTCTGTAAAGTTTCAATTAAAAATGACATAGAATGAATAATGTTTGTTTTTCCTGAACCATTCTCACCATAAATACATATTAGTTTTTTTGCTTCTGTCAATTTTTTATTCTCTAAATTCAAGGTAACATCGCTAAAAGATTTAAAATTTTCTAAATGTATGTTCATTACTTTTATAGGCATACAAAATCACTCCTTTGTTATAAATTATAACATTTTTATCTGTTTGCATCAATATTTCTACTTCAAAAAGATATTAATTTATCATTTACTCTTCTAAATATAATATACATTAAACTACAAAAAGCACCGCCTACGCAGTGCTTTTATTCTTGCTTCTCACCTATTTACTTTTTCTCTTATGTTCTTCCAAATACTGCCCTACGATTTTTACAGCACAGTAATCGCCGCACATGGAGCAGGCTTCGTCGTCGCTTTTGTTTTTCTTATTGCGGTATTCGGTAGCCTTAACAGGGTCAAGCGCCAGGCGCAGCTGCTCCGGCCAGTTCAGCTCCTTGCGGGCTTTCGCCATGGCGTTGTCCCAAGTCCAGGCCTGTTTATTGCCTTTGGCAAGGTCGGCAGCGTGAGCCGCAATGCGTGCGGCGATAACGCCCTCGCGTACATCGTTTAAATCCGGCAGTCCCAGATGCTCCGCCGGCGTTACATAGCACAAAAAGTCTGCGCCACTGACAGCCGCCAGTGTACCGCCGATAGCGCTGGTAATATGGTCATAGCCGGGGGCTACGTCCGTTACCAGCGGCCCCAGTACGTAAAAAGGCGCACCATGGCAGATGCGTTTCTGCAGCTGCATATTGGCGGCAATCTGGTTATAGGGCATGTGTCCCGGCCCTTCCACCATTACCTGCACGCCTTTATCCCAGGCGCGCTGAGTCAGCTCTCCAAGGTTTAAAAGCTCCTGAATCTGTGCTCTGTCGGTAGCGTCCGCCAGGCAGCCGGGCCGCAGTCCGTCGCCCAAGCTGATGGTTACATCATATTCGGCGCAGATAGCAAGTATCTCGTCATAATATTCGTACAGCGGATTTTCCTTATCGTTGTGCAGCATCCAGCCGGTAATAAAGCTGCCGCCGCGGCTCACTACGTCCATAATGCGGCCTTCTTCGGTCAGCGCCTTGAGTACGCTTTTCGTAATGCCGCAGTGCAGGGTCATAAAGTCGGCGCCGTCGGCAGCCTGCATGCGGATAACGTCAAATAAATCTTCCTTGGTCATTTCTACTACAGCGCCGCGTTTTTTAATGGTTTCCACGGTAGCCTGATACATGGGCACCGTGCCCACCATGACAGTAGAATTTTCAATAATTGCCCGGCGGGAAGCAGAAATATTATTGCCGGTGGAAAGATCCATCACCGCGTCTGCCCCTGCGTCCACTGCCGCCCTGAGCTTCACCAGCTCCGGCTCGATGTCCGGGAAACTGCTGGATGTGCCGATATTGGCATTAACCTTTACTTTCAGTCCCTGTCCCACGCCGCGGGGGATAAGGTTTTTGTGCTTGACATTTGCGCAGATAGCGATTGTGCCCTCTGCCACGCTTGCGCGGATAAATTCCTCGCTGACGCCTTCCTGCTGCGCCACTGTGCGCATTGCGTCTGTAATAATGCCCTGCCTTGCCAGCTGCATCTGTGTTGCCATTGTCATTACCTCCATCTGACCGCCTGCGGGAACAAAAATGCCAGTCCCGGCAAAAGGACTGGCAAAATTATTGTCGTTATCCACTTTCCTACGCCGGTATTATCCGTAAATCAGGTTCAAAGGGTCGGGCCTCAGCCCTCTCAGCAAATGCGCCCCTAGCGGTTTATTTATTCAGTTATACGTTTACTTTAACATGTTCTGCCGCTTTTGGCAAATAATTATAAGGTCTGGCCGTAAGCATCCATATCGAAAATGGCCTGCTTGAATTCTGCCAGGCTCAGTTTCTGTTTGGAGCCGTTCCATTCGCTGATGGTAACAGCTTTTTCCAGCAGCATGTCAATGTCCGCTTCAGTCAGTTCCATTTCTGCCAGTGTTACGGGCAGGCCCAGTTCCTTATTGAAAGCGGCAATTTTATTGCGTTCTTCAATCTGTTTATCGTAGGTCAAAAGCACAACGGTGCCGAAAGAAACGATTTCACCGTGCAGGTGTCTTTCTGCCTGGGGCAGATAGGTATAGGAGTTATAGAAGCAGTGCGCCAGCGAAGAATTATAGTAATATTCCTTGCCGCCAACGGTTAAATTGGAAACAATGCCGGTGCTGATGATAATATCCAGTGCCACTTCGCGGATGGCCACGGATTCCTTATTGTTGCGGCAGTCTTCAAGGGCCTGTTTGCCGTAGTCCAACAGCGGCTGAGTGCAGGCGCGGCTCAGGCAGATGCCCATGAGCGGGGTATGCGGCAGCTGGCAGCCGCGGGAAGCAAAATGCGCTTCATATTCTTTGGAGAGAGCATCACCAATACCTGCCCACAGCAGTTTTTCCGGTGCTTCGGCGATAATGGTGGTATTGATAAAGGTATGCTCGCAGCAGCGTTTCATAAAGTGATAGCCGGCCAAAGAGCCGTCAGTCTTGTACATAACGCACAGAGCAGTGCAGGCTGCACAGTTGGACGCAATGGTCGGAAACGCGAACATGGGCTTGCCGATGGTATCGGACAATGTTTTGCAGGTATCTACGGCACGGCCGCCGCCTACAGCAAAAATCATATCGGCATTTTGTACGGCAGCTTCATCAGCCAGCATCTGTACGTTTTCATAGGTAGCGTCGCCGCCGTACCAGAGCACGTCGGTAACGGTGAGGCCGGCTTCCTTAATGCCTTCCATGAGGGCGGGACTTGCTTTTTCCAGCGCCGTTTTACCGCCGATGACTACGACGGTTTTGCCGTAGCGGGCAGTAATATTTTTTATTTCCTTATAACAGTCAGGACCCACGCTGTAGCTGGGCAGAAACATAGAATAATTGGCAGACATATATTCCCCTCCGAAAATCATATTTTAACAGTGTAGCTTCAATTATAACATCCCTACCGTTTATGTCAATAAAAGAGGTCTCTGGCGGCAAAACCCGAAAAAAAATACCTGAAACTGTTAACCTCCTAACAGTTTCAGGTATTTGGCTCAGTTAAAAAGCTGCACTACGACAAAAAAGAGCGGCGGTACCAAAAGAGCCGGCAGCATATTCAGCGTCTTGCAGTCGCGCAGGTTAAGGATGCCCACGCCGGAGCTCATCAAAAACACCCCGCCCACCAGCGAGATTTCCGCCATCAGTGGCGGCGTCATATAAGGCGCAATGACCCCGGCAAAAAGATAGATGCTGCCCTGCCACAAAAAGAGCACCAGCGCCGCCAGGGCGATACCAAAGCCGTAAGCCGAAGAAATAATGATGGATGAAACAAAATCCAAAGTAGCATTGGTAAAAAGATAGGTGTTGTTGCCGTTAAGCCTGCTTTCTACAGGCCCCAGGATGGACAGCGTACCGATACAGAAGAGCAGTATGGCGGTCGACAGCCCTTCTGCCAGCTTACTGCCGCCCTTAGCACGCTGCAGCAGGCTGTGAAAGCGTCCGTTGATGTCCAGCCGCGTACCGATGACGGTACCCAGTGCCAGACTGAAGATAAAGAGCACGGGATACTGGCTTTTGGGCATATTGCTTACCACCGCATTGACGCCCAGCGCAACGGTGGCCAGTCCCAGCGCATCAAAAAGTCCGTTTTTATATTTTTCGCCGATGCCGCGGCTGACAAAGCTGCCGATGAAGGAGCCTGTCAAAATGGCGGCGGCGTTGACACATGTGCCAATCATATTATCCCCCCAAAACAAAAACTGTCTGCTTACCGGCGGTGCCCCAACAAAAAAGACACCCGCAGGTGTCCTTTCAGCCCAGTCCGTTGCAGCGTGCCAGGTCATCATAGACCAGCGCCGCCAGCTTCGCGGCTACCGCAGGCTGCCCGGCACACAGCTTGGTGCTCAGAAGCAGCGCGGTAAGTTTTTCCTTATTGCACATCATGCAGCAGCAGGGCAGCATGATTTCGCTGATAAGATAAGCAGCGGCGCGCAGCTGCATTTCGTCCTGCAGCAGACTGCCATCCTGCACTTTGGCGGCAAATACCGCCAGCCGCATATCCACAGCCCGCGCCAGTTGTTTTTCCAGTACGCCGCTCATGGCTTAACGCATGTTTTCAATAAAGTCTTCAAAAGCGTTGATTAAGAGCGGATGACCGATAACCTTGAGGTCGCGCAGATAAGCGCCGTAGGATTCGTACACATCGTCAGCCAGCTCCATTTTCAGGCCTTCTTTAACGTATTCGTCCATCATTTTGAGGATGAAACGGTTTACTTCGTTAGTGCCGGGCTGTACGTTCAGCGGGATAATTCTTTCTTCCGCTTCGTATTTTTCTACGGTAACCTGCCAGCCGCCGGGGATGGGAGGCAGTTTTTCTGCTTTAATCATATAGCCTGCGGGAGAAAAGCCCACATATGCTTTCAGTTTGTTGTACAGTTTTGCTTTCAGCAGCGGATAACCGTTGGCATTGCCCCACTTTACGATTTCGTCGCTGACTTCATTATTATGAATAACGCTGGAAAATTTGGTTTCAGCTAAAATTTCTGCCATGCTATGACCTCCTAAATCAGTACTTGTTCTTATTTTACTCTAACTACCGCATAAATTCAATGACAGCGGCAAGAAAAAACGGCTCCGCGGAGCCGTTTTGTTGAAAAGTGCGTTTAAATCTGTCCCAGATATTTAAGAATAGCCTGAGCAATGATGGCACTGCCGATATAAGTACCGGTAAATACTACGCAGGCCAGCACTACGATACGCCAGCCGTTTTTGGCAAAAGCGTCCAGATCCTTACCGATAGCAACGCCTGCATAAGCCAGAATAGGCGTACACAGAGATACGAAGCCGATTTTCTGTACCCAGAAATTGATAAATTCGCTGCCGGGCACACCGGGATAGGTCAGAATGCAGCCCAGAGTAACTACATAGGCTACGGACGGAATATTGCCTGGCAGGTATTTTGCCATGACGATGCCGGCAAGAGCAATCAGCGCCAGAATCAGCAGACCGGGAATGGATTCGACGATACCAGCCGGTGTTCCCAGTACATTGGAGAACAGGCTCATAAAGGTAACGATAAGTAAAACGATAACAGTATCTTTAATGCTCATTATTTCTCCTCCTTCCCTGCTTCAGATGCTTCGGGTGCAGTGCCGTATCTCATGCGGTAGCATTTTTTGTACAGCCATTCAGTCATGGGCAGCCCCATCCAGATGGACATGTACAGACCGTCCAGGCCGGAAAGCATGTTGCTGGCTGCGCCGAAAGCGGCAATCTGGTTGGCCATGTCAGGGTACATGGCACTCAGGGAACCTACAGCAGCAGTCATCATGCTGGCAGAGCCTACGCCGGCAGCCATTGCCAGAGCATAGGGATGGAACGGCAGAGTTGAAGAAGCGATGCTGGCCATCAGGCCGAAGAAGATGGTACCAAATACGGTACCGGCGATATAAACGCCCATAACGCCGCGGCCTTCGCTGCTGTCCAGACCAAAGCGTTCGCCGATCAGGGCTACGTTAGGTTCGCGGGCAATGGAGTGCGCTGCACCGATGGTTTCACGTTTAAGACCCAAAAGCACGGCTACGGGAACACCGATGAGCACGGTGCCCAGATTGCCGAATTCCTGCAGGATCAGTGCCGGAGAAGCGGCAATAATCTTAGGCAGGGTAGGCCCTACAAGAGTGCCGTAACGCGCCATGAGCAGCATCAGGGTAATACCCAAAAGAGCACTGGCGTCATGCATTTCTTTTTTGCCGGAAAGATTCAAAAATTTCGGTGTGGTTAAAATACCAATCATCAGCGCATACAGCATGGGCAGTAAAACGATGGTACCTACGCCGATTTTGAAAGTATGGGCGCCAATAAGTTCGGCTACAATAATCAGCGCCAGAATAATTGCGTGCAGTTTAATGTTATACATTACATCCCCTCCTCATTTATTTGCTGAAATAGCTGTCACATTTAGCAATATACTGCTCCTTAGTCAGGATCGGCTTAAAGTTTGCCTTGATAGCTTTCGCTTCTGCCGCATCATCGTACAGAAGATCGATAAGCGTCATGGCAAAAGCCTTGGCCGGCAGCAGTACGGCAGCCCTGAAATCTACCACTTTAAAGCTTTCCGTGTGCAGCAGCCCGTCCGTACCGCCGATAAACGGATGGATAACGGGAAGCAGATGCGATACGTCGCCCATATCGGTAGAGGCACTGAAATGGCCTGCATCCTTGATGGCAACATCCGGAAAAGCAATCCGGGCATTTTCCACAAACAGCTCGTTCATGCGTTTATTACAGGACAGCGGCATCATGCCCGGCATGGTCTCGATGACGGTTTCTGCCCCAACAGCGTCACCGCCAGCCTTCAGTGCCGCATCCACACGGCTGTGGGTATTATCGATAGCGTCCATGGTCTTGGCGCGTACATACAGTTCCATTCTGACATCTGCAGGTACGGAGTTGACAATGTCGCCACCTTTGGTAATGATAGGATGCACGCGTACCACGTCCTGTTCACGGAAGGTCTCGCGCAGGGCGTTAATGCCCATCAGTCCCAGCATGGCAGCATTCAGAGCGTTAATGCCTTCATGGGGAGCATCGGCAGCGTGAGCCACCTGCCCGATATAGCGCACGGTCTTGCCTACGAAACCGTTGCTGCTGTCGCCTACGGAAACAGTGGGTTCAGGCATGTTCTTGTCGGCGTGCATCTGCATGGCCATATCAATATCGTCAAAGGCACCTTCATAAATCAGCTGACCCTTGCCGCTTAAAAAGTGCAGCTTGCCTTCCTTAACCAGTTTCTTGCGGAAAGCCAGCTCAATATATTCCTCAGCAGGTACGCCGAAGAAAACAACGTCGCCAGCCAGATATTTCAGTGCATCGGATTTCATAATGCCGCAGGCTGCGCCCAGCATGGCCGCAATCTGCAGGTTGTGGCCGCAGGCATGAGCAGCGCCGGTCAGCGGATCAGCCTTGCAGCTGTCAGGACAGGTAATCGCGTCCAGCTCACCCAACACCGCTGCCGTCGGTCCTTCCTTGGCACCTCTTGCACGGGCCTTGACGCCGTTAATGGCCAGCCCCGTCTGCGGTTCGAGTCCCAGCTCACGCATAAAGTCAGCTACTTTGGCCGCTGTCTTTACTTCTTTAAAACCCAGTTCCGGTTCGTCGGCAATATTGTCGGCAACGGTTCTGATTTTATCTGCATAAGCGTCGATGACGGCGCATACCTGCTGTTTAAGATTTTCCTTATTCAAGATTTTTCCAACCTCCCTGATGTCATGTAGAAAGCAAACGGGGCAGGCCAGGCTGCCCCTTTCAATAATTAACCTGTTCATACGGCTGCCGCCGTTACAGAAAACTGTTCTGCTGCCACAATTTGCAGCTGTAATAATTTTCAGACGTTTTGCTTCTGTGCCTTTATTGTATCATCATATGCTGATTTTAACAATACTATTTGTGCAATACTGTAAGACTGACGGGTCAGTATTATTTTCTACTCTGACAAATGTCTATATTTTTCATTTTTATTTACCTTTTTGCCGCGGCTATGCTAAAATATAATATCATTAAATATTTTTACAGAAAGGAGCCTTAGCATGTTCCCTCAGATGAAACAAGATTTAAATGTTATTATGCAGCGTGACCCTGCTGCCAAAACAAGGCTGGAGGCCGCGCTCTGTTATCCCGGGCTGCATGCCATCTGGCTCCATCGCATTGCCCACCATTTCTACAATAAAGGCTGGGTGGTTGTACCCCGTATGCTGAATACCTTCTCCCGTTTTCTTACGGGCATAGATATCCATCCCGGTGCCAAACTGGGGCCGGGGCTTTTTATCGACCACGGCATGGGCCTGGTCATCGGCGAAACTGCCGAGCTGGGCAGCAACGTAACCTTATATCAGGGCGTTACGCTGGGCGGCACCGGCAAGGAAAAAGGCAAGCGCCACCCTACTATCGGCAATAACGTGGTTATCTCCAGCGGTGCCAAGGTACTTGGTTCCTTTACCGTCGGCGATAACTCCAAAATCGGCAGCGGCAGCGTCGTTTTAAAGGAAGTGCCGCCCAACTCCGTCGTTGTAGGCATTCCGGGACGCATCGTAGCCAAGGATGGCGTACGCGTAGGTTCCGCCAGCGGCGAAGATCTGGTTGACCTGAACCATGACCGCCTGCCCGATCCCGTAGCCGATTACGAAGAAAGACTGGCCCGCCATATGGAAGAAATCAACAACCATCTGATGCAGCTGGAAAACCTGATTTACGGACGTAAGGCTTCCATTAAATATCAGGATACAGACAAGCAAGACTCCGAAAATAAAAAAGAGGTATAAAACCATGAGCAGAATCATGACTACTGCCGAAGCCATCAGCGAGGCAAGACGCTGCCTGAACTGCACCCGTCCTGCCTGCCGTACCGGCTGTCCTATCGAAAACAATATTCCCCAGTTTATCCGTGCCCTGAGCGAGGGCAATATCGGCTCCGCCTATGAAATCATTTCCGAGCGCAGCAACCTGCCTGCCATCTGCGGGCGTGTCTGCCCTCATGAACGCCAGTGCGAAGCTCACTGCGTACTGACCAAGAAAAAATGCGGCATCGAGATTGGCAGTCTGGAAATGTTTGTTGCCGATTTTGCCCACGACAACGATTTAAAGCCCATCCCGCCCTCTACCGGACAACGTGGCAGAGTCGCCGTTATCGGCTCCGGCCCTGCCGGTCTGACGGTGGCAGGCGACCTGGCAAAAATGGATTTTGCCGTAACTATTTTTGAAGCACAGAGCGAACCGGGTGGCGTCCTGCTGTTCGGCATTCCGGAATTCCGTCTGCAAAAGGACGTCGTGCGCCGCGAAATCACCGAACTGCTGCATCTGGGCGTGGAGATACGTACCAACCAGCTGGCCGGTGTTGATTTTACCGTGGATGACCTGTTTGCCCAAGGCTACGACGCTATCTTCATGGGTACGGGCACTTCCCTGCCCCGCACACTGGATATTCCGGGCAAGGAACTGACAGGCATTCTCACTGCCACCTATTTTCTGCGCACCGTCGTGCTGGCTGACAGCGGCAAGCTGGATGAAAGCGAAACCGTACTGCACACCGGCGACAACGTTATCGTCGTAGGTGCCGGTAACGTAGCTATGGATGCAGCCCGCACCGCAGTAAGACGTGGCGCCAAAAACGTCAGTGTCGTGTATCACAAGAGCGAAGACCACATCTCTGCGCTGCCGTCCGAATACAACGCTGCCGTTAAGGAAGGCGTACAGTTTAACTTTCTCAAGCAGCCCATGGCTTATCTGAACAAAAAGCAGATGCGCGCGCTTAACAATATCCGCCGCCATCCCTGCAAGGCAGATGAAACCGAGGTAGCAGGACTCCTGCTGCAGAACATTACCCAGACTGCCGACGGCCAGTTTATCGCCGAAGGCGGCCAGGAAGTAATGCCCTGCGACTGCGTCATCCTGGCAGTTGGTCAGAAACCTGCGGCCCGCATCGTATCTACTACCAAAGGCATCCAGGTGGATGATCGCGGTTTTGTTATTACCCGCGAACGCCCCTACGGCATGACGACCCGCCCCGGTGTTTTCAGCAGCGGCGACGTAGTACACGGCCCGGCCACTGTCGTACTGGCCATGAAGGAATCCAAAAAAGTAGCGGCAGGTATTGCCCAGTATATCGACGCCAAGAAGCTTCTGGCTGACTGCGTAGAGTAAAAGCGAAAGCAAAAAGCTCAGTCCCATATGGGACTGAGCTTTTTTGGTTTTTATGTTATTTTACATTAAAGGCAGGATCAGGATTTATTCAGATTTGCTGTTTAAAGCGGCATAAGCTTCTTTCAGCAGCGCCGCAGTCAAAATGAGCAGGATGACGGAAATACCGGTAACAATGGGATTAGCGTTATCGGACAGAATCATCTGCACAAGAGCAACAATAGTGGTAATCAGCATGAAGCCCATAGGATACATGATAAAACCGGCGTTTTTCTTCAGCGCGCGGATTACCCATACACCCAGTGCCAGCAGAGCAATAGCGGCAACCAGCTGGTTAGTGGCACCAAATACCGGCCAGATCATCTGCCATGCGGCAACCTTACCGGTCTTAACAAAAATCAGCGCCAGTGCCACAGCCACACTGATACCAGTAGCCAGATATTTGTTCAGGCTCATGCCGGTAAATTCCTGCAGCTGATAACGTGCCAGACGGGTGGCAGTATCAAGAGAGGTCAGAATAAAGGAGTTCAGCGCCAAAAGGCCGATAGCAGTACCCAGACGGGGAGAAATGCCCAGCAGGGTAGCAAACTGGCCCAGACCCTGTCCGTAAACAACGGTAGGACCGCCTTTAGGCATCTCGCCCAGCATCATAATGGTACCCAGGGCGATAACACCTACCACACCTTCCAGAAGCATGGCGCCATAACCTACGGCAACAGCGTCAGTCTCACGGGAAAGCTGTTTGGAAGTGGTACCGGAAGCTACCAGAGAGTGGAAGCCGGAAATAGCACCGCAGGCAACGGTGATGAAAAGCAGCGGCCACAGCCAGTCTCCGGCAGGAGTAATAAAGCCTTTGAAAGCAGGCAGCTTCACTTCATAACCGGCACCGCCGAAAATCATGCCCACACCGCCCAGGAAGACGGAGAAATACAGCATGTAGGATGCCAGATAGTCACGCGGTTGCAGCAGCAGCCATACGGGCAGGATGGAAGCGGCAAAAATGTAAACAATCAGTACGCCGCGCCAGAAATCAACACTCATATTAAAGGTACTCTGTACCCAGGTACTGTCGATACCAAAAACCAGCGCTCCAAACAGAATGGGAATCATGATTACGGTGCTTACCTTTAAAGAAATATTATAGCGGTAGATAGCAACGCCGAAAATCATAGCCATAAAAATATATAAGGTAGCCGTAAAGGCAACTGCCGGATCAGCTGCAAAGGTTTGGGCAGCCAGTTCCAGGAATACGGCGATAACCAGCGTCAGGCTCAGCCAGGTAAAAGCCAGAAACAGTTTATGCCCGCGCGCGCCAATCCACTGACGCACAACTTCGCCGATGGACATGCCTTTATGACGAATGGAAGCAACCAGTGCGCCCATGTCATGTACGCCGCCAAAGAAGATACAGCCGACGATAATCCATAAAAATGTAGGCAGCCAGCCCAGTACGGCAGCTGCGGCGATAGGTCCGACAACAGGGCCCGCACCGGCGATGGAAGCGAAATGGTGTCCCATCAGCACGGCAGGATGTGCCGGACAGTAGTCGATATTATCCTGAAACTCCTTGGCCGGAGTTTCTTTTTTAGGGTCGAGACCGTAGAAACGGCTCTGAAAACCGCCATACCATTTATAGGCAATGGCAAAACACACCAGTGTGATAACAAACAGTGCTAATAACATGCGTATTACCTTCCCTTATTTAGTATAGTACAACATCAGTCTTTCTGTTCTGCCAGATAAATCAAATCCGCAAATCTTTTTTCCTGATCTCCTTTCCTGTAATGTAAAATTTCCAGCCAGCCCTTTAATCCCAGCCAATATGATTTGACCTGCAATTCTGAAAATTCGCTGTCTAACAGGAGGAAGCGATGCTTCATTACATCCTCCTGCGGCTGCCAGTTATCTTTCAGCCATTGGGCAGACTCTCTGCCCTGATGACTGGTAATAATATAATCTTCAGCGCTGTAGCGCCCTATCTCACCGGCCAGGCAGTCCTTGACAAAATCCATGCGCCGATGCCAGCCCTGCATACCGCCGCCCTCCCAGGGTTCAAACCCATAGGAAGCCAGCAGTTCTTTCCATTGTTCGCTGCCTGTCATAAATATTCCTCCCGCCACTCCTGCAGACAGCCGGTAAAATCTTCCCACAGTTCCGGCAGGCTGGTAATCACGGCCTCACTTCTGGCACTGTCCCAACCGCAGAACATGGCTCCCTCACAGCGCAGCTCGGCATTATCCTGATGCGCGGAAACAATTTCTTCAATCAGGCGGTCGTTGATATAGTTATCATGCAATAATCCCAGCATATCCTGCAAATTTTTCAGGCGACGCAGCAGCAGCGGCGTTACCGGTATCTCAGGCGCAGCCTGCAATGCATAACGGAAACGCTTAATCTTGATACGCACTTTATGCAGCTGCTCCATATTCTCCACATCCGGATAGCGCTCCGGCAGCTGCAGCAGCTTGTCGCACCAGTCGGACAGGCGCTGCCGCAAAAAAGGACGTAGCCGTATATCTTTATGCTCTTTGCGCAGCGGCAGACTGTACAGCAGCAGCAAAAAATCCAGCAGCGCGGCTGTCATGGCATTAATGCTGCTCAGGTGCAGTACCTTTTTAGCCTGACTCTGACGCCGCTCCTGCAGCAGCTGCTCCAGTTCCAGCGGTTCTTCAGCCTCTTCGCGCCTGCTGCGGCGTATCTTCATGCAGGTCAGCAGTGCTACGTCATACTCTCTGGCGCCGCCCAGCATATCGGTCCATTTCTTGAATTCCGCCCGCCAGTAAAGCAGCTTTGCCTGCGGAAACAGCGGTTTGTAGAGCGCCAGTGAGGAACGCAGCCGCCGTAGCTTGACACGCAGCTGCCGCACTGCCGGTTTTTCACCGGGCTGCTGCAAAAAGCTGCCCCACAGCTGGCTGACGTTATACACCTGCACCGGCAGATGACAGTTCAGAATAGTAGCAATGCTGTCCTCGTCATACTGCGGCAGGTCTTCCAGACTGAACCTGCTGCGCTGCTGCCGCAGTCTGAGCAGTAAATCCGGCTCGTCAAGCACAAAATGCAGCCTGCC
Organism: uncultured Phascolarctobacterium sp.; assembly: GCA_949285135.1. Classification (GTDB taxonomy): domain Bacteria; phylum Bacillota; class Negativicutes; order Acidaminococcales; family Acidaminococcaceae; genus URXU01. The sequence goes on along the minus strand of CASDXO010000011.1, from coordinate 71,100 downwards.
GCCCAGCAGCTTTTTCAGCAGCCGCTGCACCGCAGGCAGACTGCGGTTATCATATTCAATAATTATATCGTTAATGGGCAGCAGCCTGTCGCTGACTACCATAATACCGCTCAGACAGGTTACCTTGTAATCACGGTTGCCGTGAACGGCAAATTTGTAGCTGCTGTATTTCAGCAAATCATTATCCGGCAGGTACTTTTCCTTTTGCCGGGTCTTTTCTGCCGCCAGCGGCAGCAGCTTCTTGACCGTATCCAGCAGCTGATTCCTGTTCTTTATATTGATGCCGTGCAGGCAGATTTTATGTTTCATCTTGCAGTTTATCCCTTAATCTCATTAATCTGTGCCGGCAGGCGTTCGCCGCGCAGTCCGGCCAGAATATTCTCCGCCGTCAGCACCGCCATGGCGTCTCTTGTTTCTGTCGTCGATGACGCAATATGCGACGTTACGGTAATATTGGGCAGCGTCAGCAGCTCATGGTCCCCAGGTAAAGGCTCCGGGTCGGTAACATCCAGCGCCGCATGCGCTATCTGCCCTTCCTTCAAGGCCTGATACAAAGCCTTGGTATCTACTACTGCGCCTCTTGCTACATTAATAAATGACGCCGTCGGCTTCATCATGGCAAAGGCCTGCTCATTAAACATGCCTTTAGTTGAAGGATTCAGCGTCACTGCCGCTACGACAAAATCAGACTGCGCCAGCAAGTCTTCCCAGGAAGCATAACTTACGCCCAGCTGCTTTTCATCAGTCCGGCGATGTCTGTTATGATAAATAACTTTCATCTTGCTGGCCTGCGCTCTGACAGCAATTTCTTTGCCGATGCCGCCCATGCCTGCAATGCCCAGCGTCTTACCGGCCAGATCAGTGCCAAAGCCCATACCGCGCCGCTGTCCCCACAGACCGCTTTTAACATGCTCATGGCCACGCACTATATTGCGGGCACAGTCAATGATAAGCCCGTAAGCCAGATCAGCCACAGCATCATTGAGCACGCCGGGCGTGTTGCCTACACGGATGCCGCGGGCAGTACAGGCTGCAATGTCAATATTATCGTAGCCTACGGAAGCCTGCGCAATCACCTTCAGGCTGGGTGCCTTAGCCAGCAGGGCAGCATCAATCTTAATATTGCCCGCGGAATAAAGAGCATCAGCCTGCGCCAGCCAGCTGTCAAACTGCTCTGCCGGCACGCGTCCACCCTGCTGCCAGGCCAGCAAAGTAACCTGCTCGTTTAAAATATCAAAAGCCGGCTGCCGCATCTTGCCGCTGGCCGCCACCACATATTTTTTTAAATCTTCCACCGGGCTTACCCCCTGTCTGCCGGAAGAATCTCCAGCCAGTAATTATCAGGGTCGGCAATAAAGTAGATGCCCATCGCCTTATTTTCATATACGATGCAGCCCATCTCCTTATGTTTTGCATATGCAGCATCAAAATCATCTACCACAAAAGCCAGATGGAATTCATTTTCACCCAGATTATATGCTTCCCTGCGGTCGCGCAGCCAGGTCAGCTCCAGCTGATGAGGAGTTTTGCCATCCGTAAGGTATACCAGTACAAAACTGCCGTCTTCCGCCTCATAACGGCGTGCTTCCTGTAAATTCAGTGCCTGTTTGTAAAAAGCCAGGCTTTTTTCCAAGTCCAGTACATTAAAATTATTATGTGCAAAAGTAAATTCCATATTTATTCCTCGCTTTAAAAAGTATTCCAAAACACCTGTCTGAACAGGATTACCGCCAGCAGGATGCCGGCAGCCAGTTTGCCGATCAGCGCCAGAAACCGCACCTTGGCCGCCTGCATGGCAAGCGCCAGCGCATTGTCGCTTCTGCCGCTGTTAAGATATTCATACAGGAACGCAGTCATATAGGCGCCGGCTATACCTCCCGCAAAGGAGCCCAGCACGGGCAGTACCGCCGTACCTGCCAGGGTACCGATAAATCCGCCGATACCTATCAGCAGTACGGCCAGCCAGGAAACCTTCTTTCTCTTAATGCCGAACAGAGAAACGCAGAATTCCCAGCCTTCGCCCATCGCGTAAATCAATACGGCTGCAGCCAGCAGCCTGCTGTTCCAGAACAGGGCTTCGTCATAAACGGCAAAGCCCAGACATGTAATAAGTAAAAACGTATTGCCAGGCAGATCAAAGATCGTCAGCAACGGACCCAGGATAAGCATGGTGCCGGCAATAAGCCTTTCCACCAGATATTCCATTACTAAATCCTCCTTGGGTTTTATTAAAAACCATTATACCATAGAAAATATTTTTTAATCAGCACTTGTGTTAAAAGTATTAGAAAAACATGTAAACTCGTTGTGTTGGGCTGCACCTAATGTTACAATATAAACAAAATCATTCTGGAGGTTCCTTATGGAAAATATATTGCAGTTACTTATGCCCTGGAGCACTTCCATCGGCGTTCTCTGTTTTTTTGTCCTCTTGCGGTACCTTTACCGTCATTTTCTCTTTAACCTGCTGCACAAATTTGCTCTGGCCAGCTCCTTTCCCTATGACGAACAGATTCTGGAAGCCTTTGAAAACCCCATCAATGTAGTACTGGTTATCGGCGGCATTTATGGAGCATTGATTTTTGCACCTATCCCGCTGATGAGCAGCACACTGTTTATCGACCGCGTTCTGCGCAGCACCATTGTACTGGCATTTTTCTGGGGCTGCTATAATCTCAGTGATACCACTCACGGCATGATGCTTGATCTTTTTACCCGCGTCGGCATCCGCACCGAAGAAGCTGTATCCAATATTTTTTCTACCATTTTGCGCATTATCATCGTAGTACTGGGCTTTGTAACCATCGCCAAGGAATGGAACTACGACATCAGCGGTTTCGTGGCTTCTCTCGGTATCGGCTCTTTGGCAATCGCCTTTGCAGCCAAAGACGCACTGGCCAATGTGTTCGGCAGCCTGATTATCATTCTGGACAAGCCTTTTAAAATTGGCGACTGGATTACCGCCAACGGCATCGAGGGCACCGTGGAAAAAGTTTCCTTCCGCAGCACCTGTGTGCGTACCTTCCCGCAGGAACTGGTCTATATTCCCAATTCCCTGCTGTCCAATACGCCCATTACCAATTTCACCATGCGCCAGAAGCGCCGTGTGGACTTTATTCTGGGTCTGACCTACAGCACTACGGCAACCCAGATGCAGGATGTTATCCAGGCCATCAAAAACTACCTGTCCGGCTGTGAGGATACGATTTATACCGACGATATCCGCGTCCACTTTGTGGAATACGGTGCCAGCAGCCTTAATGTGCGCGTTACCTTTTACGCCAGAACAGGTTCGCAGGTAGAATATCTGGAAATCCTGCAGCAAATTAATCTTAAACTGATGCAGATTATGGAAGAAGCAGGCGTAAGCTGCGCTTTCCCCAGCACCAGCGTTTATTTTGAAACCCCGCTGCAGCAGCTGGAGCAAGAAAAATCCGCAGAGAAATAATTATTCACAATTATATAATAGACATATGTCAGAAACTTTAGTATAATAAGGGCAAGGAAAATAATTATCAATTAGTATTTGTGAAAGAAGGTAGTCAGCATGACAGAACTCATCATCATCGGCGGCGGCCCGGCAGGAGTATCTGCCGCCTTATATGCGCTGCGCGCCGGCATCGGAGTGCTGCTGCTGGAGAACGGCCCCGGCGCACTGACTCGTGCTCACCGTATTGAAAACTACTACGGAGTCACAGCCGCCGGCCCAGACCTGTATCAAACCGGGCTGGCACAGGCAGCTGCTCTGGGAGCTGATATTCGTCACGAAGAAGTACTGTCCATCGATTATACCGGCAGCTTCTCCGTCCAGACCGCAGCCGCTATTTATGAGGCACCAGCCGTTATCCTGGCTACCGGTACCAAAAACGCTACTGTTAAGGCAGAAGGACTGCAGCGTCTGGAAGGACACGGCGTCAGCTACTGCGCAGTATGTGACGGCTTTTTCTACCGCGGCAAGCAGGTTGCCGTACTCGGCAGCGGTGTCTACGCCCTGCACGAAGCTGATTATCTGCGTCATCTGGCAGGCAGCGTTACTGTTTTGACTAACGGTGCAGACGGCGCAGCAGCCCGGGCAGCAGGCTTCAGTACAGATGAACGCCGGCTGCAGTCTGTCAACGGCGAAGAAAAGCTCAGCAGCGTTACTTTCGCTGACGGAACGACGATGCCACTGGATGGCCTCTTTATCGCTCTGGGCACTGCAGGCAGCAGCGACATGGCCCGCAAACTGGGCGCCATGCTGAAAGGACGCTTTATTGGTATCGACGCTGACGGAGCAACCAGTATCCCCGGCCTTTTCGCTGCTGGTGACTGTACCGGCGGCATGCTGCAGGTAGCCAAAGCAGTATATGAAGGAGCAGCAGCCGGAAGTGCAGCTGTCAAATATCTGCGTACTGCTGCTGCACAGGCATAAAGCAATTACAGCAAATATTATAAAAGGAAGTGTTATTTATGGCATTAGAAGTAAACACCAATGAATTCAAAAAAGAAGTACTGGAAGCAGCTCAGCCCGTCCTCGTAGATTTCTGGGCTCCCTGGTGCGGACCCTGTCGTATGCAGGCTCCCATTCTGGATGACTTCGCTAAGGAAAACAGCGCTGTGAAGATTGTCAAGGTCAATGTTGATGATAATCCGGAACTGGCTGCCCATTTCAACATTATGAGCATCCCCAGCCTGCTGGTTTTCAAAAACGGTGTCAAGGTAAATCAGGCTGTCGGTCTGCAAAGCAAAGCAGATCTGGCTATGCTGGTAAAATAACTGCAAAGTACAATCCCTGCTCAGGATTCGATATGACTTATGCCGTATCGAATCCTTTCTTTATTTAAGCGCAAAAAGTATTTAAAACTTCTTGACAAAAATTACAATCTACTATATATTAGAAATAGAATAATTCTAATTTTGAGGTTATTATGAGATACGAAAACAGTATTCTGGAAATTATCAATACAGCTCAGGAGCATCTGACTGCCGAACAGGTTTATCTTACCTTAAAACAGTCTTATCCGTCCGTGGTTCTGGCTACGGTATATAATAATCTGAATAATCTTTGCCAAAAGAAACTGATTCGTAAAATAAGTGTGGAAGGATATCCTGACCGTTATGACAAAATTGTCCGCCATGACCATCTGCTGTGCAGCAGATGCGGCAGGTTAACCGACATTTATCTGTCTGATATAACGGCTCAGCTGGAACGCCAGATAGGCTGCCGGATAGACGGCTACGATTTAAAAGTTCATTTTCTTTGTTCTCAGTGCCGTGATGCAGCGGCATCCGCTCCCAAGAAGTCTTAGTCACAAGACTTGCTATATATACAGAAGATGCAAAAGGAGGCTGACAACATGAGAAGTATCACTACATTGGATTTGCAGTATGCGCACAGATTTTATGGTTTTCAGGGTGAAGCCCAGTATCTGCACGGACATACCGGAGTACTGACCATCGAAGTGGAAGACACTATCGAACCCGGCGTTAATATGGTATTCCCCTGCAATGAAATTCAGAAAACAGCCTGGTCTGTACTGAAAAACTTTGACCATGCACTGATTTTACGTGAAGACGACCCATTACTGCCAGCAGTTCTGCAAGTTTACGAAAAACAGGGCATCCGCAACGGTTCACCGCAAAACAAGATGACCGGCCCAGCATTTAAGACGGAACTGGCAACCGCTTATCCGGAATGCCGCCTTGTAGTTACCAAAGAAACACTGACTGTAGAAGGCATGATTAAGATTGTTTACGATCTGCTGAAAGACAAACTGAATATCGCTAAAATTACTTTCACCAGCGGTGTAAATGCTGCTTCTGCAGAATTTACCACCAAAAACCAGATTGACCGTTGCCCGCTGTGCGGTATCGCCTTGGACGAAAACGGCGTCTGCCCTAAATGCGGCTACAGAAAACCCTGATGATTACAAACCAATTATGACTGCAAAAAAAGAACGACAGCATGTAGCTGTCGTTCTTTTTCTGTATAATCTTATCAGCTGCAGGCTACCTGCACATCCATGTAATTTGCCAACTTTACCTCTGCCGTCAGCCGATACCGCCGTACACAAAGCCAAGTATCAGTACCAGTACCGTCAGCGGCACATAAATATAGCGTCCGGCAGTGCCGAAAGCGGCAGAGAGTTTGCCATGACCGATTTCCAGCTCCTGCCTGATACGTTCCCAGCCCAGTACATAATAGATGGAAACCGCACCCAGCACCGCACCAAAAGGCACGATAACTACGGACACAAAATCCATCCAGCTGCCAACTTTAGGCTCTGCTTCAATAAAGATACCCACTGCCAGACTGAGTGCGCAGCAGATCAGGACGGCAGTATTTCTGGCAATACCGAAATTCTTCTGCCAGCTTTCACTGACAGCTTCCAGCATATTGATTAAAGACGTGATGCCCGCAAAGAATACGGACAGAAAGAAAAATACTGCAAAAAACTGTCCCATCGGCATCTGCTGAAACACAGCAGGCAATGTCAGAAATACCAGCGACGGGCCTCTGTCCGCACCAATGCCGAAGGAAAACACAGCCGGCATAATGGCAAGCCCTGCCAGCATGGCAGCAACAGTATCAAAGCAGGCCGTGCGCAAGGAAGCACGGGGAATATCCACTTTTTTATCCAGATAGGCACCGTACACAATCATACCGGAACCGGTAATGGACAACGAGAAGAACGCCTGCCCCATAGCCATAACCCAGGTATCGGCACGCATCAGCATGTCCCAGTCAGGCACAAAAAGGAATTCATACCCCTTGTCACTGCCGGGCAAAAAGAATACCCACACCGCCAGAAACATAAACAGGACAAAAAACAGCGGCATCAGTATCTTGCTGACCTTTTCTATACCCTTGATAATACCCATTAAGAGTACGATGCCGGTGATGCCGATTACCAGCACATGCCAGAGCAGACTGCCATATTCACCGCTGGCCGCCGCAAAATATACTGCCGGGTCGGCTGTCAGCAGCTCACCGCTGACAGACCCCCACAGACTGCGCAGAATCCAGCCGAGGATGATGGCATACCCAATAGCCAGCCCCAGACTGCCTAACAGCGGAATCCAGCCCAGTGCCTTGCCCAGCCTGCCCAGTCCGCGCTGCGCAAAGCAATATTTATATGAGCCAAGCGTGCCCGTACGGGCCAGACGCCCGACAGCAAACTCTGCCGAAAGACCCACCCAGCCAAATAAAAACACAAAAAACAAATAGGGAATTAAAAAAGCCGCTCCCCCGTATTCACCCAGACGATAGGGAAACAGCCAGATATTACCCAGCCCTACTGCCGAACCTACACAGGCAATGATGAAGCCAAAAGAAGACGTAAAGCTTCCGTTCTGATTACCTTCCTTAATTTTTTCCATGATAACTTCCTTTCTACCCTGCGGCCCTGCCGCGCTTCAAGCGATGCCATGCACCGCATATACATCATTACCATAACAGTTTTTCCTCTCTCTGGCAAGCAAAAATCTGAAAATTGTTATTTTTTATTTTATGTAATATTCCGTACACTATTTCCCATTTTACTCTTGCTGACATAACTTTTATTTTTTTTTGCTTGACTGTCTGTAAATTAGTGATATAATTTTCTACAATCAATTTTATAAAGCAACGCTATGATAAAGAAGCAGTCTGCTCAGCTTTCAGAAAGCTGCCGGTCGATGCAAGGCAGCAGCAAGGCAAAACTGTTCCGCTTTGGAGCGGCAAATGATGAATTTGACGGTCTCGCCCGATACAGCGAACTAAAGATGGCCGTAGGCAATTTGGGTGGCAACGCGGGAAAGGTTCTCGTCCCATTGGGGATGGAGAGCTTATTTTTTTACCCTATGCGCCTTGCTGCAGCCGAATTTGGGTGGTACCGCGAGAAGAGAAGCTCGTCCCAAGGGACGACTTCTCTATTTTTATTTACAAAGGAGATTTACACATGACCAGAGCCTATAATTTTAATGCCGGGCCCTCTGCTATGCCGCTTGAAATACTGCAGGAGGCGCAGGCAGAATTTACCGATTACAAACATACCGGGATGAGCATTATCGAAATGAGCCATCGCAGTGCCGAGTACGCTGCCCTGCATCAGGAAACAAAGGACCTGCTGCGTGAGCTGATGGAGATCCCCGACGATTATGAAATCATGTTTATTCAGGGCGGCGGCAGCACCCAGTTCCTTATGACGGCAGCCAACTTCCTCACCGAAGGCGGCAAAGCAGCCTACGTTAATACAGGTGTGTGGGCCAAAAAAGCCATGGCGGAAGCCAAATACTTCGGCGAAGCCTATGAAGCAGCAAGCAGCGCTGACCGCAATCACTGCTATATACCGCAGGCATTTACCATTGAGGAAAATACCTGCTATGTGCATTTAACAGCTAACAATACTATTTACGGCACAGAATACCCTGCTTTTCCAAAATTTGATGTACCGGTAATCTGTGATATGTCCAGCGATATTCTGTCCCGTCCCGTAAATGTGGCAGACTTTGACCTTATCTATGCAGGCGCGCAGAAAAATCTCGGTCCTGCCGGCGTAGTCATCGTTATCGCAAAAAAAGCCTTTCTGGCCAAAGCAAGGCAGGATTTACCCACCATGCTGAAATACAGCACCTTTGCTGACAATGATTCCCTGTACAATACACCCCCGGTATTCTGCATTTATATGGTAAATAAAACGCTGCACTGGATTAAACGTCAGGGCGGAGTTGCGAAAATAGCTGCCAATAATGCAGCCAAGGCACAGGTTATCTACGACGCTATCGATGGCAGCAACGGCTTCTATATCGGCCATGCCGACAAGGAATACCGCAGCAGGATGAACATTACCTTTAACCTGGCTGATAAAGAGCTGGAAAAAGACTTCGTCGCTGCCGCCAAAGCCGCAGGCTTTATCGGCGTCGGCGGTCATCGTCTGGTAGGCGGCTGCCGCGCTTCTGCCTATAACGCCGTACCCATGGAAGCATGTACCGCTTTGGCAGAATTTATGCGTAACTATCAAAAACAACATCAGTAAATAAACATCATCACGAAAACGGAGGAAGAAATTATGACCATGAAAATATTAGTAAGCGACGACGTAAGTGAAAAAGGTGTAGCCCTGCTGCGCCAGCATTTTGATGTAGATGTAAAAACCAACATGCCCCCGGAAGAGCTGAAAGCCTGCATCGGCCAGTATGACGGACTTGTTACCCGCAGCCAGACCCAGGTTACCAAAGACATTATCGAAGCAGCTACCAACCTGAAAGTCATCGGCCGCGCCGGTGTCGGTGTCGACAACATTGATATTCCGGCGGCAACTGCCCGCGGCATCATGGTACTGAACGCTCCCGAAGGCAATACCATGGCCGCTACCGAGCACACTATCGCCATGATGATGTCCATGACCAGACACATCCCTCAGGCACATGCTTCCATTCAGGCAGGCAAATGGGACAGAAAGAGCTTTGATGGCATCCAGGTACAGGGCAAGACTCTGGGCATCATCGGCGTAGGCCGCATCGGCAGCCGCGTAGCCAAACGCATGCAGGCCATGGAAATGACCACCATCGGCTATGACCCCTATATTACCGAAGAACGCGCCCATCAGGTAGGCGTAGAGCTGGTCGACCTTGACACCCTGCTGGAACGCTCCGACTATATTACCATCCACACCCCGCTGACCAAGGAAACGGAAAAAATGCTCAACGCCGAAACTATCGCCAAGATGAAAGACGGCGTGCGCATCGTCAACTGCGCCCGCGGCGGCTGCGTAGATACCCAGGCGCTGGCTGACGCTCTCAAAAGCGGCAAGGTAGCAGGCGCTGCCATCGACGTTTATCCCGAAGAACCGCTGACTGCAGAAAACAATCCCTTCCTGGGCATGTTCAACGTAGTGCAGACTCCGCATCTGGGCGCTTCCACCATTGAAGCGCAAATCGGCGTTGCTGTAGACGTAGCTTACGGCGTTATCGACGCTCTGCAGGGCAAACCGGTTATGACCGCTGTCAATATGGCTCCCATTCCCAAGAGCGTAGCCGCAGTAATCCAGCCCTATTTTGGTCTGGCAGAACGCATGGGCACGATCGGCATTTATCTGACCGAAGGCCCCGTACAGGAAGTCGAGGTTGAATACACCGGCATTCTGGCAGAAACCGAAACCCAGGCGCTGACCACAGCGTTCCTCAAAGGCCTGCTGAACCCCATCCTGCAGGACAGTGTCAACTTTGTCAACGCCCCCGGTATCGCTAAAAAACGTCACCTGAACGTTAAGGAAAGCAAATCTCATAAACCCGGTTATTTCACCACTGCCATCACTGTCAAGATTACTACCAATAAAGCAACTCATAAACTGGTAGGTACTCTCTTTGACGGCAAGGAGCCCAAGATTGTTGAAATCGACCAGTACAAAGTAGACTTCAAACCCGAAGGCTACCTGCTGCTGGCTCCGCACGCCAACAAGCCCAACATGATCGGTCAGATGGCTACCATCCTCGGCAACGCCGGCATCAACATCAACGGCATGCAGGTTGGCAGTACCCCGGTAAAAGATACTAATATCATGGCTATCGCCGTAGGCAACGATATTCCTAACGACATCATGCTGCAGCTGCGCGGTGTAGACGGCATTCTGGATGTAAAACTCATTAACTGCGAGGGCTGATATGGTTAGAATAATCCTGATACGACATGGCGAAACCACCTGGAACATCGAAGGACGCTACCAGGGACAGGAAGATACTCCGCTCAGCCCCCGGGGTCTGGAGCAGGGACATCTGCTGGCGCAGGGACTGAAAGACGTGCCGCTGGACGTCTGCATCTCCAGTCCGCTGCAGCGCTCTTACCAGACCTGCAAATTCTGCGCTGACTTGCATCAGCTGCCCGTTGCCACAGACGCACGGCTGACTGAAATCAACCATGGCGACTGGGAGGGCGTACTGGCGCCCGATATTGCCGCCCGCTATCCGCAAGAATTTGAGCAGTGGCATACTGCGCCACATCTGGTACAGATGCCCGGCAAGGGCGGTGAATGTCTGGAAGACGTACGCCGCCGCGTACGCGCAGCCTTTGATGAGTACGCACAGCAATACGAGGGTAAAACCGTTCTTGTCGCTGCCCATGACGCTGTCAACAAAGCCATCATCTGTGATTTGCTGGGACTGGGCATGGAACATTTCTGGCAGATTAAGCAGGACAACACCTGCATCAATGTCATGGAATACAACGAGGGCACCTGGCGTCTCGTCCTGTTAAATTCCGTCAACCACATGGGCTTTTTGTTCAGCGGCATTGAGCAGGCCGGACTGTAAGCCATACATATAACAATAAAAAGAGGTTCAGTTACTACTGAACCTCTTTTTTCTTGCATTTTTCGCTTTATTTGATGTTCTTACCAAGCTCATACGCCTGCTGCAGCGCCGGATGTCCGGCAATCTCACCCACTGCCGTTACCCCGCCGGCAAAAACAGAACCCGCAAGGCGCGCCTGCTCATAACAGTCAATCCAGCCCTGAATAGCTTTTAAAGCACCTTCCTGCGTATAAGCTTCATTCTCCGCCGCCGTCAGCAGTACATAAATAGCGCGGAAAGCGTATTCTGCCGTGAACAGCGGATTGCTGCGGTCAAGAAAAGTTTTCAGCTGTCCGCAGATGCTGTAATAATATACCGGCGAAGCAAAAGCTACTGCATCAGCCTGCTGCAGCACGGGCAGCAGCTCTGCCATATCGTCTTTAATAACGCAGCGGCCTGTTGCCTGACACGCCAGACAGCCGCGGCAGAATTTCAGGTCTTTATCTGCCAGTTCAATATACTGCACTTCATGTCCTCCCGCCTGCGCGCCCTTACTGAAAGCCTGCGCCAATGCAGCAGAATTTCCCTGCTTACGCGGACTGGCAGCAATAACGACAATCTTCTTACTCATATTCTTCTCCTCCTCGGCCGGACAGAAGCTAAATATACCAGCCCGGCAGCTTTGTTTCTGTCTTTATTGTACTGCCGCCGGATAATTTCAGCAAATACTTATCTTTAATTACGCAATATGCCTGCAAAGCATGAAAATTACTGAAATAAAAAAAGCACACTATGTGTGCTTTTTTATTTCAGCAGCCAAACACAACCCTGCACACTCCCAGCAGCAGCGGCTGATGCACCAGATAAATCAGGAGGCTGTGTCTGCCGGGCAATGTAAAAATTTTCAGCTCACCATACGTAAGCCAGTGCAGCCTGCCTGCGCGTTCCAGCCAGGCATACAGAAACCAGCCGCCCAGAAAGACAAAAATATGCGGCAAAAGCGGCACATAATCAGCCGAAGCAAAGGTACTGCTGTGAAAGCCCAGTATTGCCAGTCTGTCATCGTACAGCACCTGCGGCCACTGCCATAATCTTTCCCCTGCTATTTCAACCCAGCCGCTGCTGATGTCCTGCGTACATAAATATCCCAAAACGCAGAAGATCAGCCCGCCTGCCGGCGTAATCCTGCCAAGCAGCGGACGCAGCAGCCAACCTGTAAGCATGGCACAGCCAAAAAAAGTCAGAATACCGTAATAAATAGCTTCACTCGGCAGCAGCCAATGAGTTGCCAGCGTAATTACCAGACCTAACACACTAAGCGCCAAACCATGCCGCAGCGTATGTCTGCCCAGATGCAGCGCCATTCCCGCCAGCAGTACAAACAGACTGCAGCCGGTACGCTGCCAGAGACTGACAGATAATAAATCAGGCCACTCGGGCATAATATCATAAATCACATATATATCGTATAAAAAATGATAGATAACAACGTTGATAATGGCAAAGCCGCGCAGCGCATCCAGCAACGGCAGCCTGCCGGTAATGTTCCCTTCCATCCGTATCACCCGCCGCTTCTATGCAGTACGCCGCAGCTTTTTCTGCAGCCACAGCAGACGGCAGCTCAAAAAGGCTGCACTGAACGCCACGCCAATCACAAGGCTCTGCCAGTAAGCAAAGGGTCCGTGTGCCAGCACGAAATCAAAAAAGATACCAAACGGCAGACAGATGCCCCAGTAGGCAAGCATCCCCGACCAGAAAGTAGCATTCACGTCCTTATACCCGCGCAGTACGCCCTGAATAGGCGCCGCTACCGCGTCAAAAAACTGCCACAGCACCGCATAAAGCAGAAAATGCACCGTCAGCGACAGGATTTCTGCATTACTACTGTAAATTCTGGCAATTAATTGGCGGTTAAAATATTCGCCAAAAATATAAACAAAAGCGCATAGCAGGCTCAGCTCCAGTCCCAGCACCGTATAATCCCGTGCCGACTGCCATCTTTTCGCTCCGGCCTCCACGCCGATGACGATGGTCAGTGCCAGCGAAAAACTCAATGGCACCATATAAATCAGCGAAGAAAAATTCAGTGCAGCCTGATGCGCCGCAATAACGTTGGTACCGAACTTGGCTACAAAAAGTGCTACCACACCGAAGATACTGGACTCCATAAAGATGGACACACCCATGGGAATACCTATAGTAAGATATTCCCGTACTCTTTCCCGCTGCGGACGGGTCAGCCCCAGTACCTGATAGGCACTGAACGCGTCCACCTTTTTCAGCGTCAGCGCAAACATGCCCAACAGCAGCCAGAAGGTGATGCCCGTAGCCACACCGGCACCGATACCGCCCAGCCGCGGCAGTCCCAGCTTGCCGAAAATCAGCACATAGTTCAGCACCGCATTGATGGGCAGCGCCAGCATATAAATCTTCATGGTCAGCCCCGTGTATCCCAAGGTATCTACCAGACAGCGCAAAGGAGTTACCAGGAAAAAGGGCAGCACGCCAAAGCCTATGCCCGCCATATACCAGATAGCGACGTGATAGACCTCCGGTGCCAGTCCCATGTGCGTTAAAAGCAGCGGCAAGCCGATAATCCCGCCGATAATCACCAGCAGGGCAAAGGCAACAGCCAGCAGCAGCCCATGCCGCACTACAACATTGATTTTATCCTTTTCACCTGCACCCAAAAGATGTGCCACCAGCGGCATCCCAGCCATCAGCACGCCGTTGATACCCGTCTGCACCGGCATCCAGATATTGCCGCCGATAGCGGTGCCCGCCAAATCGACAGCGCCGGCCTGCCCCGACATACTGGCGTCAAAAAAGTTCATGCCGATAGTGGCAATCTGCGTGCCAATAATAGGCAGCATCACACTGAGCAGCCGTTTCAACCTGCCCTGCTGACTGCTCTGCAATAGTTTCAGCATTCTTCCTCCTCAGCAAGCTCTGACAAATAAGCCCAGCGGTCTACCAGCGCATCTAATTTCTGCTGCGCCGCCTCCTGCTCTTTGGTCAGCTCGCCCAGTCGCACAAAATCACTGCCGCAGCTGTTAATTTCCATACCCAGCATCTTGAGCTCCGCTTCCGTGCGGGCAATTTCCTGGTCTATATTTTCCAGCTCCAGTCTTTCGCTGTAGGTCATTTTCTTTTTGGTATTTTTCGGCGCTGTTTCCTTTACTGCTGCCTCTTTGGGTTTTTCCTCCGCCACCAGCTGCGCCGCTTCCTGCGTCAGCGTATTTTCGTAATCACTGTAGCCGCCCACAAACTGACGCAGCGTACCGCCCGGCTGCAAAGCAAAAATCTTATTGGCAAACCTGTCCAGAAAATAACGGTCATGGGAAACAGCAATTACCGCTCCGGCAAAGCTGTCCAGATAATCCTCCAAAACAGACAACGTCGGAATATCCAGATCATTGGTCGGTTCATCCAAAAGCAGTACATTGGGCGCTGTCATCAACACCCGCAGCAGATACAGACGGCGCTTTTCGCCGCCGCTCAGCTTATTGACCGGCACCCATTGCAGCTCCGGCGGAAACAGGAAACGCTCCAGCATCTGCGCTGCACTGATGCGGCTGCCATCGGCAGTTTCAATATAATTATTTGCTTCTTTAATATATTCCAGCACCTTCTGACTGCTGTCAGGAAATTCGCTGTGCTGGGAAAAATAGCCTATCTTAACGGTTTGCCCCACGGTAATGCTGCCGCCGGTGGGCGCAAGACGTCCGGCAATAATATCCATCAAAGTAGACTTGCCCGCACCGTTAGGTCCAACAATACCTACTCTGTCGTTGCGCAGCAGGATATAGCTGAAATCCCTGATATAGTCAATACCGTTATAGACCATGCTCACCTTGTCCAGCTCGATAACAGTCTTACCCAGACGGCTGGCCACTGAGGACATTTCCAGACTGGCTTCCGTCTGCACGTTCTTTACTTCTGCCTCAATCTGGACAAAGCGTTCCACACGGTCTTTTTTCTTGGTACGGCGCGCTTCCGCCCCGCGGCTGATCCATGCCAGTTCCCGGCGATAGATATTGCGCAGTTTTTGCGCCGCAGACGCTTCGGCAATGCGGCGTTCTTCACGCTTTTGCAGGAACAGGCTGTAATCGCCCGTATAAAGATAGCCCTTGCTGTTATCAATTTCCAGCGTGCGGTTGACCACCCTGTCAAAGAAATAACGGTCATGGGTAACCATAAGCAGCGCGCCCTTGCGTTTCAGCAGCTGCTGTTCCAGCCAGGCTACCGTCGCGTTATCCATATGGTTGGTAGGCTCGTCCAAAATCAGCAGGTCGGAAGGTCGCACCAGGACGCCTGCCAAAGCCACTCGCTTGCGCTGCCCGCCGCTAAGCTCGCCCATTTTCTGCTGTAAATCGGTAATACCCAGCTGCGTCAAAACTGCCTTGGCTTCGCTTTCCAGCTGCCAGGCGTACTTATTATCCATCTCCTGCTGCAGCTCCAGAAGCTGTTTCTGCAGCCTGTCATTTTCAGGCTCGGCAGCTACCGCCTCTACCGCCGTTTCATACCGGCGCAACAGCACCATAAGCGGCGAATCGTCCTTGAAAACCTGCTCCAAAACTGTCGCTTCCGCTTCAAAAGGTGGGTCCTGTGGCAGATATTCCAGTACCACACCGCCCGGGATAGTCAGCTTACCGCCGCCGCTTTCACCAGCTGCAATCATTTTCAGCAGCGTGCTTTTACCCGTGCCGTTGACGCCGATAACGCCTATTTTGTCGCCTTCTTCTATATTAAAGCTGATATTTTCAAACAAAACTCTGTCCCCATAACTGCGGGACATATTTTCTGCGCTTAAAATCATAACAAAAAGCCTGCTTCCTTCATAGATATATTGTTTATTATATCATATCAAGGCAAATACTACTGTTTTATGACGCACATACTTTTTTCCTGCATTAAAATCATATTAAAAAAATAACCCCTATTCCACAAAAGAACAGAGGTTATTTTTAACTGTAAAATATTTTCAGTTTTACTGCTCACCAATGATATTTTTCGCCGCGACTGATTTTAAAAGCGCGGTAAATCTGCTCTACTAACAGCAGGCGTATCATCTGGTGGGTAAATGTCATTTTGGAAAAGCTCAGGGCAAAATCTGCCCGCCTGCGCAAATCATCCGTATAGCCAAACGCTCCGCCGATAACAAAGGTTATATGGCTTTTCCCACTCAGCGCCAGCTCATCCAGCTTAGCTGCCAGATCAGGAGAAGACAACTGCTTACCAATTACATCCAGCAAAATCACATAGGAATTTTCCGGAATAATGTTCAGCAGTCTTTGCGTCTCCTTTTCCAGCACCTGCTGCTTCTGCGCCGGCGACGGGTCGTCGGGCATCCGCTCCTCGCCGATAGCCACAACCTCCAGCTTACAGAAAGGCGTCAGCCTTTTCGTAAATTCTTCGATACCGGCAGTCAGATATTTTTCCTTAATCTTGCCTACGCAGGCAATGGTTATCTTCACGGCTTAATATCCTTTCGGCACTTCTGCCAGCGTTACCTGTCTGCTTTCGGCAGCACCGTTGCGCATGATGGTAACTTCTACCGTATCGCCTACGCGGCATTCGCTCAATTTAGTGCGCAAATCGACAGCTGTGCTGACCTTACTGCCGTTAAAGCTGAGAATGATGTCGCCGGCACGGATGCCAGCCTCGTCAGCCGGGCTGCCCTGCACAACCTTAACGATGAAGATACCGCCGTGCAGGTCGATTTCAAAGCCGTAACGTGCGGCAATATCCTTATCCATCAAAGAAGCGCCCAGATACGGACGGGCAATGCGTCCTTTTTCTACCAGCTCGTCCAAAATCGGTTTGGCAGTATTTACCGGGATGGCAAAGCCAATGCCCTCTACGCCGCTGACTGCAACCTTGGCGCTGTTGATGCCCACTACTTCACCGTCAGCATTGACAAGTGCGCCGCCGCTGTTGCCGGGGTTGATAGCCGCATCTGTCTGGATAAGGTTGAATTTACGCTCGCCCACTTCGATGCTGCGGTTCAATGCGCTGATAACGCCCGCCGTAACGCTGCCGCGGAATTCCAGACCCAGCGGGTTGCCGATAGCGATAGCCGGCTCGCCTACCAGCAGGCTGTCGGAATCGCCGAACTGCGCTACAGGCAGGTCTTTTTCGTCAATCTTGACTACTGCCAGATCAGTAACTGCGTCCGCGCCCAGTACCTTGCCCTTCACGGTGCGTCCGTCCGTCAGGCTGACGATGATTTCGGAAGCGCCCTCTACCACATGGTTATTAGTAGCAATATAGCCGCGTTTATCATAGATAACACCGCTGCCGGTGCCGCGCTCGGTCAGCTGCACCCGGTTAAAGATGTCGCGGACATAAGCCTTGTTAGTAATGCCCACAACTGCAGGGCCAACTTTGCTTGCCGCCGCTACGATAGGTGTATTGCGCGCCGCGCTCAGCTTCTGTTCTGCCGCCGCTGCCGGTTTATTGTCCTTGACAGCCGCATCAGTCTTATTATCGCCACAGCCTGCAATCAGCACTGCCGCGCCAATCAGTCCGCAGACAAAGATATTCAGTGATTTTCTGATAATCCTGTTGCTCATTTATCTTCACTCCCTGTATTAAAAATCTGTCACTATATTATTCTGCGCCGCTACCAGCAGCCGGGCATCCAGACTGCGGCGGCAGCCGTCAAATATATTCTGCACTGTTTCTACTGCCAGCTGAGGCAGGTTGTTTTCCTCGCTCAGATGGGCAAGGATGATGTTTTCCGGCAGCTGCGGCAGTTTTGCCAGCAGCCAGCCTGCACTTTCATTGGAAAGGTGCCCGCGGGTACTGAGGATGCGCCGTTTTAACAGCTCAGGATAAGAACCGCTCTGCAGCATCTTAATATCGTGGTTTGCCTCTAAAATAAGCGTATCTGCTCCGGCAGCCTCATCCCGTACCACATCGGTGATAAAGCCTGTATCGGTAACATAGGTACATTTACTGCCGGCACAGTCAAAGCTGTACCCGTGTGGGTCAGCTGCATCATGGGATGTGGCAAAGCTCCGTACCTGCACGCCGCCGCAGTCCAGGCTGCGTCCGATAACGCGGCAGCTGCGCCGCTGTACCTGCGCGTCCCTGCGCAGTATTGCCTGCCACGTTCTCTCACTGCTGTAGACTGGCACGCTGTATTTTTTGGTAAAGGTTGCCAGCCCTTTAACATGGTCTGTATGCTCATGGGTAATAAAAACGCCGTCCAGCTCCTGCGCCGTCAGCCCGATTTCCTTCAGACGGCTGTCCAGCATCCGGCAGCTGATGCCGATGTCCACCAGAAAATTACGTCCGCCGCTGCTGATAAGGGCTGCGTTACCCTTACTGCCGCTGGCCAGCATGGCTACCCTGAAGGCGCTCATGCTTCTGCCGCCGCAATCGCGGCTCCGGCACTGGTGCCAATCCTGTCAGCGCCGGCAGAGAGCATGGTCTTGGCATCTGCCAGATTACGGATGCCGCCCGCCGCCTTGACCTTCAAGCCATATTTGGCAGCTTCCTCTGCCAGCAGGCGCACGTCGTGCTCCGTTGCCCCGCCGCTGTTAAAGCCGGTGCTGGTCTTCACGTAAGCAGCTCCTCCGCGGGCAGCAAGGCCACAGGCAATGCGCTTTTCTTCATCCGTCAGCAGGCAGGCTTCGATAATGACCTTGACCGGATAGGGCGCAGCAGCCTGCACCACGGCAGCAATGTCTTCCACCACGCCTTCATAGTTGCCGCTTTTAAAAGCCGCCAGGTTCATAACCATATCTATCTCATCCACATGGTCTTCTTCCACCGCCATGCGTGCCGCCAGCGCCTTTACTGCTGTTTTATCAGCTCCCAGCGGGAAGCCGACCACGGTTACTACCCGCACGCTGCTGCCGTTTAAAAGGTGCCGCGCCAGTCCGGCATAACAGGGACTTACACAGACCGCCCCCAGATTATATTGCAGTGCTTCCGAGCATAACCGCATAATATCCCCTACCTGCGCCTCAGGCTTCAGCAGGGTATGCTCCAGACGTTCAGCAACTGTCATAAATTCCACCTCTTATATCTTAATGGTTTTATTATAGCAGATTTATCCTGTCGTATTGTAGCAATTTCGTAAAAAGAAAAATACCCCTCCCGCAGGAAAGGTATTCGTCTTAATCAATGTTTTTTGCGGCAGCGCGGGCAGACGCCGAAGAAATAGCACTGATGACCGCTGATTTCATAGCCGCTTTCTTTTTCTGCATCCGCTACCAGAGACTGCGAATTGATTGCTACCACGTCATCAACAGCGCCGCAGACAGTACACTGCACATGATGGTGCACGCTGGTATCCGCATCATAACGGAAGCTGTCTTCACCAGTGTTCAGGATCTGGATAGCATTAATCTTGTTTAATATCTCCACAGTCTTATACACCGTGGCAAAGCTCATGGAAGGATATTTAGGACGCAGCTCGTTATACAGCATCTCGGCACTGGGGTGGCTCTTGGTATGGGCCAGCACTTCATAGACAGCCAGACGCTGAGGCGTTACCTTGTAGCCGTTGCTGCGCAGAATAGTTGTAAGCTCCTGATTACTAAGCATAGTACCTCCTTGTTACGATAAATGATTATCATAACATCCTAATAATCTTTATTATTTATTTTACTGTAAACTTCATCTTTTTGTCAATAAATAATTATTATAATATATTAGGCAAATCTGGTATAATATAAGGAAAACTGCCATTTACGAGGTCAAACTATGGAAAAAATACTGCATATCATTGCACAGGAACTTAAAATTATGCACACGCAGGCCGAAGCTGCCGTCAGGCTGCTGGATGAAGGCAACACCATTCCCTTTATCGCCCGCTACCGTAAGGAAGCTACCGGTTCGCTGGATGAGGAACAGCTGCGCTGCATCGAAGAACGTCTTGCCTATCTGCGCGGTCTGGAGCAGCGCCGTCAGGAAATACTGACTGCCATTGCCGCCCAGGAAAAGCTGACGTCGGAACTGGAGCAGGCTATTAACGCCGCTGTTAAGCTGCAGACTCTTGAAGACCTGTACCTGCCCTACCGTCCTAAACGCCGCACCCGTGCCCAGATTGCCCGGGAAAAGGGTCTGGAACCGCTGGCGCAGCTGTTAACCGCCCAAAGCACAAAAGCCTTGCCGCCGGAACAGCTGGCAGCTCCTTATATTGACCCGGACAAAGATCTGCCTGATACGCAGACTGTCTGGCAGGGAGCCTGCGACATAGCTGCCGAGGATATTTCCGACAGCGCTGCTGTCCGCGATTTTCTGCGCCGCCGTCTGTGGCAGGAGGGCATCATCACCTCCAGGCTACTGGTTGACGAAAAGGAAGCGCCGGAATTTTTGCAATATCAGGACTACAGCGAAGCTATCCGCCAGCTGCCGCCGCACCGCATTCTGGCGCTCAACCGCGGCGAAAACCGTAAGGCGCTCAAGGTAGCACTGACTATTGACGAAGCAAAACTGCTGCCCCAGCTGGAACAAAAGCTAAAGATGAATCCACGCAGCTCCCTGTATCATCTATACCAAGAAGCGGCAACTGACAGCTATAAACGCCTGCTGTTTCCCTCTTTGGAACGCGAACTGCGCGGCGAACTAACCGAGAAAGCCGAAAAGCAGGCTATCAGCGTTTTTGCCGCCAACCTCAGACAGCTGCTTTTAACCCAGCCCGTAGGCGGGCATACGATTCTCGGACTTGACCCGGGCTACCGCACCGGCTGCAAGGCTGCTGTCATCGACGCCGGCGGACGCCTGCTGGCTACTGACACCTTATACATCACCGGCAGCAGGCACCAGCAGGAACAGGCGGAGCAGAAATTTCTTGAGCTGCTGCACAAAAATAAGGTGACATTAGTCGCTATCGGCAATGGGACCGCCTCCTATGAAACGGAGCAATTTACCTCGCAGATGATTGAAAAGCATAACCTTAACATAGCCTACCTCATCGTCAGCGAGGCAGGAGCTTCCGTCTACTCTGCTTCCAGACTGGCCCGCGAAGAACTGCCTGAACTGGACGTTTCCCTGCGTGGCGCTGTTTCCATTGCCCGCCGCGTGCAGGACCCGTTGGCGGAACTGGTTAAAATCGAGCCCAAAGCCATCGGCGTAGGCCAGTATCAGCACGACGTCAACCAAAAGGAACTGGGAGAAACCCTGGGCAAAGTGGTAGAATCATGCGTTAATCATGTAGGCGTAGAACTGAATACCGCATCACCTTCCCTGTTGAATTATGTTGCCGGCATCTCCGCCGCCGTTGCCAGAAATATCATTGCCTACAGAGATGAACATGGCGGCTTCAGTAATCGCCGCGAACTTTTAAAAGTCAGCAAACTGGGCCCTGCCGCCTTTACCCAGTGCGCCGGTTTCTTACGTATCAGCCACGGTAAAAGTCCGCTGGATAATACGCCGGTGCATCCTGAAAGCTATGCTTTGGCCGAAAGCATTATCCAGGAATTAGGCTTTACTTTGGCAGACTGCAGCAAGTCCGGGCTGCAGCAGGCGGCAGCAAATGCCGATGCTGCCAAAATTGCCGCAGCACTTAATGCCGGACTGCCCACCGTAACCGACATTCTGGCAGCACTGTCCCGTCCCGGACGCGACCCCCGCGAGGACGCACCTGCTCCCATGACGCGCAGACATGTTACCCGCCTGTCCGACCTTGCCATCGGCAGCATCGTCAAAGGCAGAGTACAGAATGTAGTTGATTTCGGCGTCTTTGTCGACATTGGTCTGAAAGTCAGCGGGCTCATCCATAAAAGCGAACTGAGCAACAGGCGCTTCCGTCATCCCCTCGACATTGTCAGCGTCGGCGACATTATCGAAGCAGAAATTATCAGCATCGACGAAGCCCGCAATCGCATCGGACTAAGCCTGAAACGGGCTCAGACAGCTTCACAGCACTAAAAGTAAACCCCGCAGCTTTGCTGCGGGGTTTTATTATTTATCTACTTTTTATCTTTTAACAGCCCTGCAGCCAGCTTATCTGCCAGCCAGCCGCACAGACAGCCGACGGCTGCGCCTGCCAGTACGTCAGAAAGATAGTGCACCCCAACATACATGCGGGAAAAGCCCATCAGCACGCCCAGTACCAGCAGCGTCAGTCCATATTGCTGCGGCAGGTACTTATACAGCAGCCAGCAGGCCGCAAAGGCTCCTGCCGTATGTCCGGACGGAAACGACGCTCCGGCAGGTTCAGCAACCAACATATGCAGCTCGCTGATGACCTCGAAAGGCCGCTGCCGGTCAACAAGATTCTTCAAAACAAGATTATTCACCAGCAGCACCATGGCCAGCGCTGTCACAACCCTGATGCCTAGGAAGCGATATCCGGCTGTTGCCAGACACAGTAACGCAATACATATCCAAATCAGTCCGTAATCACCTATATGACTGATAACTTTTAAAACCGCAGTCAGCCAGTCCTGCCTGTTCTCCTGCAGCTCCAGTAAAATATGAGCTTCCATGGCTCCTCCTTTCCTGCAATACCGCTACCGCAAGTTCAGCAGCAGCGATAAAAACAAAGGTACTACCAGCGACAGCACCAGGCCGCTGATAAATGAAAACATCCCCGTACGCATATCAGTTGATTTAATCGTCAGCGGCAGCAGCGAATCCATCGCACCCGCGCCTCCCGGTGCAATACACATGAGCTTATTCCCGCACGCCAGCAGCGGAATAAGGATAAAGGAGGATGTTTCCCTCAGCATATTGCTTAAAAAGGATATGGCTCCCAGTTCCGTACTGTGCATGGTACTGACTACTACCGAAGACAGACTGTACCAGCCCAGTCCTGCCGTTACCAGCAGTGAATCGTACAGGCTCAGTCCGGTAAAGAAACTGCTGAGCCCGCCGCCGACAAAGCTGCCGATAATGATAGCTGACGGTATAGCCAGAGCAAGCGCTAAATTTTGCGGCGTGCAGATGCGCTGCAGCAGCTGACGATTACTGCCTATCTCGATACCTGCAACCAGCACCATGAAGTCCAGCGCCGTCATCAGCACTGTGTCAAGCGTATCTTTAGCCGTAACATCTAAAAATAAATGTCCGCCAAAAATTCCAAGGACGATAGTTCCCAGTAAGGCATAAATCATTTGTGCGCCTCACCGCCTTCTTCTCTGCTGCGGAAAAACACTGTTACCGGATACAGCGCCAGCATACTGCCGATAATAGTCATGCCTCCCAAAACTAAGGATTGCCAGCCCAATATCTCTATCTGCGCCAGCAGCCTGTCATCACAGCCAATTTTTGCTCCCAGGCAGATAAGCATCAGAAACAGACAGGCCGTGGAAAGTTTGCTCAGCGTCAGCTTTATCTTATAACCAAAAACATTAAACCATCCCAGCAGGATTCCCGCAACGATGGCAATCATTATCTCCTGCATAAATTCCCCTCACAATATCATCAAAAAGGCTCCGCCTCAGCGGAGCCTCGTACTTTTTATTCCATTGCCATAAGCACAGGATACAAAGGCTGACCGCCGTGGAACATTTCCACTTCCCAGTCTTCGTTGAGTGTCTGTACATAAGCTGCCAGCGCCTCTGCCGCCTGCTCATCCATATCACTGCCGTAATACATGCTGATAAGCTCATAATCTCCGTCTGCCAGCAGCCTGCTGACAACCTCCTGCAGACTGGTGCCCGTGCAGACTATCTTATCGTTCAGCAGACCCAGATATTCCCCCTGATGCACCTTAATGCCGCTGACCACACTGTCGCGCACGGCTACGGTAATGGCACCGCCGGTAATTTCCCGACTGCTGCGTGTCATGGCCTGCGTATTTTCTTCCAGGCTGCGGCTGCCGTTAAACTCCAGCAACGCTGCCAGCCCCTGGGCCAGATTGGTCGTAGGTACAAAAGAAACACGTGAAGCTCCCAGCAGCTTGACAGTCTGTTCTGCCGCCAGAATGATATTTTTATTATTGGGCAGGATAATGTACTGCTCGCAGTCACCTTCTTCAACAGCACGGACAAAATCTGCCACCGGCGGATTCATACTCTGACCGCCGCTGACCACCGCAGCACCCATCTTGTGCATGATGGCGGCAATACCGTCACCGGCTGCTACGGACAGCACGCCTACACCCTGTTTCTCCGTCTGTACCGGCTCTTCTTTAAAGATTCTGTTTTGATGCTGATCAGCCATATTATCTATCTTGATATCATGCAGGCTGCCCCACTGCTGCGCCAGACTCAGTACCTTGCCCGGCTGCGCCGTATGGATATGTACCTTGACGATATCCTCCAGTACTGCCACAATCAGCGAATTACCCAGTTCCTGCAGCGCATCACTGACTGTTTTTTTATCAACAGCTGCTCCCTGTACGATAAACTCCGTACAATAGGGATTAGCCAGATCAACCTTTTCTGCCTGCGTCGCTGTTCCCATCTGGCCTGCAGCAGTAATTTCCAGCTCGGCGCAGTCCTGTCCACGCAGTCCTGCCAGACAGCCTTCAAAAAAGGCTATCAGTCCCTGTCCGCCGGCATCTACCACGCCCGCAGCTTTCAGCGCCGGCAGCTGCTCGGGAGTCCGCGCCAGTTCTTCCTTACCCGTGCGGATAGCTTCCTGCAAGACCTTTTCCAGACTGTCAGCACTGCGTACTGCTGCATAAGCCCCTTTGGCCATGGCGCGCGCCACGGACAGAATGGTGCCTTCTACCGGTCTGGACACACTGCGATAGGCATACAGGATTCCAAACTGGAAAGCCTTGCCGATTTCATTATTATCCACGGTTATCTTGCCGCCTACACCCTTGCCGATCCCGCGCAGCAGCTGTGAAAGAATAACGCCGGAATTTCCCCGCGCACCCATAACCGCACTTCTGGCAGCTGCACTGCCAACTTCACCGACATTGGCACCGTCACTCATATTGCTCAGCGCTCTGGCAACAGACCCCATGGTATACATCATATTGGTTCCCGTGTCACCGTCCGGAACCGGGAAAACATTAAGATTATTGATTAACTGATAATTTTTTTCAAAGCTGTGATAAGCCCCCAGCAGCATGTGCTTCAGCTGCTGACCGGTAATCACCTGCCTGTTTTCCGTCATATATAACACCTTTCTTCTAAGCCCGGCGGCGGACAAAAAGGCCTATGACACCCGGGCCCAGATGTGCGGCCAGCACGGTGCCGATACCGGTCACCATGGCGGGCACGCCGGGAAACAGTTCCTGCATTTCCTGTTTCAGGGCCTGCGCGTCTTCGGCGGCCTCGGCATGCGCCACATAGACCGCTTCAATAGGCTGTTTGGCAGCAGCCAGCTCTGTCATTCTTTTTAAAACTTTCTTTCTAGTTCGACATTTATCTGCCACTTCCAGATTTCCGTCCGCCTGCAGATGTACGATGGGACGAATCCCTAAAATACTGCCCAGCAGTGCACCTACGGCACCAATGCGTCCGCCTTTCTGGAGATACTCCAGCGTATTTACACTGAAAAAAGTTTCCGTACGGGCAAACATGTCCTCTGCCAGTGCTGCTGCTGCGTCCATTCCCATGCCTGCTGCCGTCTGTTCCAGTATTTCCATGGCCACGCCGCTGATAGGGCAGGCTGCCGTCTTGCTGTCTACGATACGAATATCCGCGCCTTCGATTTCTTCCATAACCTGACGCGCAGCCAGACAGGCAGTCTGATAGGTACCGCTCAAGACACTGCTGACTGTCAGCATAATAACTTTCTTGCCCTGACGCGACAGCTCCGTAAACAGCTCCAGCATGGAGCCGATAGGCGGCTGTGAAGTAGTAGGCAGCTTACCGGTTGCGCTGACCATGGTAAACATCTCCTGCAGCGTCCGTTCCCCGTCCTGCCATTCACATTCGCCCTGGCGTACTACCAGACGCAGCACGTGACAGCGTGGATTATCCTTCAGAGGTGTTTCACCGGCAGCAGCAATGCTGTCCACGACCACATGTATATCTGTACTCATAAGAGCCTCCTGTTATTGAAGCATACTCGCTAAAATTAATAATTATGTTATATTTTATCATAAATAGCTGTTTTTTTCTATATTGACCGCCCCTTGACTTCATTATTATTCACTTATTTGTAACATACCACGATAATGGCAAAAAAAAAAGCCCTTGCGAAGAAGGGCCAAATGAGGGGCTGTTTTGATGGTTTAAGTATAGCAAATTTAACAGTAAAAATCAAGCATTTTTGTAAATTTTCTTACAATTTCTCTATGTTATTGAAAATCTTTACCCAGCATAATGACACCGGCACAATCTGCAGCACCGTCTCTGCTGATACGCATCTTATGAGCAAAGGGCACATTGGACAATCTGCTGACTACAGCGCCGTTATTAGTAGTAGAAATAACTGTGGTGCTTTCAATCACTTCGCCGCTGCCGCCGCTGACAACAGTAAAGCCTGCATTTTGCAGCATGGCAGTTGCCGCTGCCGCTGCCTCTTTATTGCCGCTGCAGTTTACCAGCCGCACTACCGTACTGCCGGAACGCTCGTCAGAAGCTTCGCTTTCCGGACGTGCTTCCTGTTTAGCCAGCTCCCGTTTGCTGTCCTTACCGGATTTCTTTTTATCTTTAGCTTTTATCTCGCCTGCTGCATCCTTGTCAGTTTTTTCTTCGGCAGCATCTTTTTCCTTTTTCAGTTCTTCCTTATTCTCGTCGCTGGTATCGCCCTGCTCAACTTTTTCCAGTGCACGATTATACTCGTTTTCCATGATTTCAGCAGCATTTTTGTAGCGCTCGCTCATCTGCGCGCCCTGCATCTTAACCATCTCACTGCGCAGATCAGTTATATCCGGCAGCCAGTAGCTGATACCGTCGATATATTTTGGCGTACCGGGAACAGTAGCCATAACCAGACCGCCTTCCTTAACCATGGAATGCAGCGCTTTGCCGATATCCATCATGTCGCTGACCGGCAGATTAGTCTTAATCATGGACGTAAGCTGTTTGGCAAGTCCGGGAACATGCAGCAGCATATCAGCAGAAGTAATCTTGTCATATACGGCCAGCATAAAATGCTGCTGGCGTCTGATGCGGCCTATATCGCCTTCCTCATCACGATAACGTACATACTGGATAGCTGTTTCCCCATCCAGATGCTGCGGCCCTTTCTTCAAATCTACCTTGAAGCCGTCCCAGTCGTCATAATAATACATATCCTTTTCCACATTGATATCAATACCGCCAATAGCATCTACAAGGCCCTTAAAGCCTTTAAAATCAACCATGACGTAATTGTCTATCCTGATACCCAGCAATTCTTCCACAGTTTTCTGCGTCAGCTCACGGCCGCCATAGGCATAAGCATGGTTAATCTTATCCCAGCCGTGGCCCGGTATGCGTACACGGGTATCGCGGGGAATGGAAAGCAAAGAGATATTCTTGCTGTCCTTATCAAACATCACCACAAACAGGGTGTCGCTGCGTCCCACATCCTGCTCGGCAGGGCGTTCATCAACACCCAGTACGACTATATTCCTCTTGAGTGCCAGACGGTCTTCCCTGGTCAGATTGTCCAGCGACCGATCTGGGAAAAACACACTGTACAGACCATAGGCTGCAATACAAAGCACACCTAAAATAATCAGCATCTTGCCATTCAGAAACTTCTTCATCGATAAATTATTCCTTTCCCTGTTCATCGGATAAATTCATGCAGTACGTCACGGTTGCGGCGCAAAAATGCGTACAGCATCCTGGCGGTCAGTCCCCAGATAACACGCCCCTGGTACTGATAAAAATAAATATTATACTGCTTGTGCATTCTCCAGTCCCGCTGCCGTTCCGGTACCAGATTAAACGGAAAATCTTCTGCCGGTCTGTCTGCCAGCAGCATGGAGCATTTGAGCGGTTCCTGTTCCAGCAGCTGACGCAGCGGCACGGTAAAGACTTCATGCACTTCACCGGTATTAAAACTTATCTTGTCCGGTCTGCTTATAAACCCTACAAAGGGATGGATAATCGGTCCTGTATGAGTCACCAGTGCATCCAGCTCTCCCAGAATGCTGATGTCCCGTTCCGCAAGTCCCAGTTCTTCACAGGTCTCACGAATAGCCGTAATCCGAAAATCCTTATCGGCACATTCATAGCGACCGCCCGGAAAGCATACTTCTCCCGGCTGCCTGTGCAGCTGCAGCGAGCGTACCTCAAACAGTACCGACGGGCCAGCTGCCGTATCCACAATAGGCAGCAATACTGCCGCATCCCATAAGCTGTCCAGCTTATCAATCCCTGCCGGACGCCGATGCAGTTTTTCGTAAATACCCTGCTTCAAAGCTTCTAAATCATTCATTGCCGCACCTTCACAGAAAATAATATTTAACTTTCTACAACAGGCAAATAATTTCCTGCTGAAAAATGTAACAATGGTGTAAAAAATATCGCTAAGAAAAAAGACTGCGCCTGCGGTATCATCCGCAAACGCAGTCAAAATTTTTAATCAGTTAAAACAGAGGCTCTTTAACATTTTCTTTTTCGCTCTTATCTACCAGATAGCAGACAGTTGCGTCACCGGTGATATTAACGCAGGTACGCGGCATATCAAGAATACGGTCGATACCGGCAATCAGTGCGGATCCTTCCAGAGGCAGACCGATAGCGGTCAGAATCATGGTCAGCATGATAAAGCCTGCACCGGGAACACCGGCGGTACCGATAGAAGCCAGAGTACCGGTCAGAATGACAGTCAGCAGCTGGCCGCTGGTCAGGTCAACACCGTAAATCTGAGCAATGAACAGTGCGCACACGCCCTGATATACGGCGGTGCCGTCCATGTTAATGGTAGCGCCCAGAGGCAGGACGAAGCTGGAAATCTCTTTGGAAACACCCAGTTTCTGTACACAGGCCATATTTACAGGCAGGCTGCCACCGGAAGAACAGCTGGTAAATGCCAGCAGCTGTGCCGGAGCAATACCTTTGAAGAATTGTACCGGACTGATTTTGCCGATAAACTGCAGCATGGCGCCGTAAACGATAACGGCATGCAGCAGGCAGCCGAGATATACGGCAACTACAACTTTCAACAGCGGCAGCAATACAGCCGGGCCATTGGCAGCAACAACCGGAGTAATCAGGCCAAATACGCCGATAGGAGCAAAATTCATAATCATACCTACAATTTTGTAGGATACTTCTGCCAGACCGTCGATGGTTCTTTTCAGATATTCAGCACGTTCGCCAACCATGGAGATACCAATGCCGATAAACAGAGAGAAGACGATGATCTGCAGCATATTTGCTTTCAGCATTGCTTCCATGGCATTAGTCGGGAAAATGTCGATAATTACGCTCATAATGGGCGGTGCAGCCTTCGCAGCAGCTTTTACACCCTCAGCAGGCATATTCACACCAGCACCCGGTTGGATAATGATAGCCAGGATCAGGCCTAAAACGATAGCAAAAGCAGTAGTGCCCAGATAGTAAGCCATGGTTTTCGCACCGATGCGGCCGATCTTCTTAACGTCACCAAGACTGCAGACACCGATAACCAGAGAAGAAAATACCAGCGGTACGATGATCATTTTGATCATATTCATAAAGATGGTGCCAAACGGAGCAATCCAGGTCTTAGCCAGGTCTACACCCTCCGCACCCAGCTCCAGACCGGCAATAATACCAAGGCCGAGAGCAATTAAGATTTTTGTTGATAAGTTCATTACATACTCCCCCTAATAAAAATACAATTTATGCTTTTCATTATACCAAAATTTTTCTCTTTTATGCTTTTGTATACAGTATTATTCGCGTGTATACAATATTCTTTATCTGTTACGCCATAAAAAAGCACTTCCCGCTGCAGGTAGCAGAAAGTGCCGCTCTGATTATTTGTTTCTTAAAGACAGCAGTCGCAAGGCTTCAGCAAGCTCGTTAACTGTAACGCCGGACAGTACGTCAAGACCATTATCTTTCTCCTGTCTGTTTTCTTTACCGTATACAAGCTCATCGATGGTGCAGTCCAAAAACTGGCTGATCTGGATGGCCGATACCAGGCTGAGACCGATATTGCCATTTTCGATATTACTCATATGCGTTTGTGAAAGACCCAGTGTTTTCGCCATCTTTATCTGGGAGACTCCTTTGGTGATACGCATAATCTTGATGTTGTTGCCGATTTTCTTGTAATCAACATCTTTTCTGTCAATAGCCATACTTTCACTCCTTAAACTGGTTTTATTCTGCAGTATAATAACAAAGTATATATCATATTTTTATGAAAATCCCGGTATAATCTGTCTATAAAGCAAAAACTTTTTTTTGATTTTTATTTTATAAACGGAACATATTACTTTATTATTTATAACAGATATTCTATCATACTTTTTACAGCTTTGCAATGCTAAAGTAAAGTATATTAAAAAAAGACAAATACCTGCTGTAAGGCATTTGTCTTTTTAATTATTTTTTACCTGTATGTCAACATATTTTCCGTCATTTACCAATAAAATCATAAGGCTTTTATATAACGGAACCAAACTGCAGCAGACTCAGTCCGCCTGTCTGCGAAAAGCGGTATGATTAGTGCAACCGCTGTACTTGTTCAGCACAAAGGAATGACGCAAAGCCGCAGTAATAAACTGTTTAGCCTGCTGCACAGCTTCATGGACACTTAGTCCATTGGCCAGTCCGGCAGTAATAGCTGCCGAATAGGTACAGCCTGCACCATGGTTATAAGATGGATAAATTTTCTTTGCCGCCATTTCGGTAAAGTTTTTGCCATCATATAAAACGTCAATGGCTTCGTCATTTTCCATCCGCTCGCCACCTTTAATAACAACATATCTGGCTCCCAGCTCTTTAATGCGTCCGGCAGCTTCTTTAATATCCTCCAGAGTTTTTACCTGAGGCATACCTGCCAGATAGGCAGCTTCCAATGTATTAGGAGTAATTACATCAGCGCGTTTAATCAGCAGCTGTCTGATAGCAGCAGCAGCACCCGGAACCATAATGGTATCTATGCCTTTGCAGACCATTACCGGGTCGATAACGACATTCTTCAGCTGGAAACGGTCAATGGTAGCTGCCACCAGCTCTACTAACTCGGCACTGCCGAGCATGCCTGTCTTCATGGCATCAACACCGATACCGGCCAAAATTGTTTCCAGTTGTTTTTCTATAACTTTGATGTCGATGGGAAAAATCTCATGATCCCATGCATTATGCGGATTCTGCGCCACAATAACTGTCAGCGCAGTCATACCGTAAACATTCAGTTCCTCAAAAGTCTTTAAATCCGCAGCCATACCGGCACCGCCGCTGGTATCACTTCCGGCAACAGTCATAGCTTTACGCAATGCACACATTATAAGTCCCTCCAATACAGAACAATATCATTTACCAAAAATTTCAAACAGCACCACTGCCACAGCACCCGGAATACCAAAGATTCCTGCAATCAGTGCTTTTAGCAGCGTAATTTTCATATGGAATCCCACCATGGTTCCCAGTAAATTGACAAGCCACAGCAATATGGCACCGCAAATGCCGTTCCAGACAAGCTTAAAGGGCAGCGACAACAGTTTTACCGCCACCAGAACAATAAGCACGCCTGCCAGCAACGGAGCCACAGGACCTAAAGGCCCCAGTCCCAGACTTGCTGAAATACTGTTTAGCATTTCCATAATCAAGGCCAGCCTTTCCCTTTATCTTTTACATTTCCCGTCTGTTTTCCAGCGCCCGTGACAAAGTCACTTCATCGGCATATTCCAGATCACCGCCCACAGGCAGTCCGTGCGCAATACGGCTCACCCTTATACCAACAGGTTTTAAGAGCTGTGCCAGATAAGCAGCCGTAGCCTCCCCTTCCACATCGGAATTGGTAGCGATAATAATTTCTTCGACCGACTCACACTGCAGCCGTTGAAACAGTTCGCGAATACGCAGATTTTCCGGCCCGATACCATCCAGTGGCGACAAGACGCCGTGCAGCACATGATAGAGCCCATGATAACCGCGGCTGCGCTCCATGGCCGCAATATCCTGCGGCTGTTCCACAACACAGATAGTGAAGCGATCTCTGCCTGCATCACTGCAGATTTCGCACAGCTCACCGTCCGTAAGATTATAACAGCAGCGGCAGTAATGGATGCTCTCCTTGGCTGCATTCAGCGCTGCCGCCAGCTGACGCACATCCTCGGCCGGCATGTCAATGATATGATACGCCAGACGCATGGCTGTCTTAGAGCCGATGCCCGGCAGCCGCCGCAGCTGTTCATACAGATTGGCCAGCGGCCTGATCATCCTTGCCATTATCAGAACATGCCGGGCAGTTTCATGCCGCCGGTAACTTTGCCCATTTCTTTTTCAGTCATTTCATCAACCTTGCGCATACCTTCATTTACAGCGCTGATAATCAGATCTTCCAGCATTTCTACGTCATCCGGATCTACCGCAGAAGGAGCTATCTTAATAGATTTCAGTTCCTTTTTGCCGCTGACAACAACACTTACGGCACCGCCGCCTACAGTAGTTTCTACTGTGCGGTTTTTCAAATCCTCCTGCATCTTCATCATATCAGCCTGCATTTTCTGCACTTTTTTCAGCATTCCCTGCATATTGCCCATTCCACCATTAAACATAATTAATATTCCTCCTTTAAACAGCAAGTTTACTATTCATTTTCTTTATATTCATACAGACTTTTGCCAAAAGCAGCCATGGCCTTCTGCAGATTAGGCGCTACAGTAGATATGTCTACCTGCGGCTGCTCCTCGACAGCAGGTGCTTCCTGCTTTTTCGGCGGTGTTTTTACGGCTGTGCCGGCTTCGATGCATTCCAGTCTTATCTTTTCTCTGGAAGTGCGGAGCAGCGCATCCTCAAACACCAGTCTGTAATCATCCTTATTCATTCGTGCGCAGATAAATTTCGCTTTAAATGCCACCTGCAGCAACCCATTGGCAAAGCTTACTACCCGTCCGCCGCGGGCGCAGGACACCATGGCGATTTTTTTCTCCGCTGTCAGTATCTCCAGCGCCTTTTTCCAATATTCTTCGCCTGTTGCCCAGTCGCCGCCATATTCCTGCTCCGGCTGTTCCTGCCGGACAGGTTCCTTCTGCCGTACAGAAGCCGGTTTTGCAACAATATTTGTCTGCTGCACCGGTTCAGGAAGTTTCTCTGCAGCCGGCTGCGGCATGGCAGTAGCTTCATAGGGCTGCATTGTTTCCGGCACATCAGCATATGCATTTGGCAGCACCTGCACAGCAGGCTGCTGACGCAGCTTCTGTTCCAGCAGTTCTACTCTTGCCGCCAGCGCCGCCAAAGTACTGCCCTCCATGCGGCACAAATCAAACAGACACAGCTCCGCCGTAATGCGCGGCCGCATGGTCCAGCGCAGTTCGCTGACCGCCTCATGCAGTCGCTGCTGCGCAGCCATAATCCTGTCGCGACTGAAAAACTGTACACATTTTTCCAGTTCTTCTGCCGTATCAGTAAGATAAGGCTCCTGATAGGACGGCGCTGCCTGATACAGCAGCAAAGCCCGCAGATATTCAGCCAGTTCCGTAAGAATCTGTTTCACATCCTTACCCTGTTCCAGCAGGAAGCTCAGCTGCTCCAGCACCTGCGGCACCTGCTGCTTGCCTATACCCAGCACCAGCTCACGCAGTGACTCCCTGCCGACAATACCCAGTACTTCGCGTACTGTCTGCACTGTTACCTGCTGCGACATAACGCCGCACTGATCCAGCAGGCTCAATGCATCGCGCATACCGCCTTCTGCCTGAATGGCAATCAGCCGCAGCGCCTCTGTTTCTGCCCGGATACCGCTTTTTTCCGCTACCAGCGCCAGATGCTCAGCAATCTCATCCACCGTTACCCGCCGGAAATCAAACCGCTGACAGCGAGAGTGAATAGTCGCCGGAATCCGGTGCGGGTCTGTAGTAGCAAGAATAAAAATAACATGAGCTGGCGGCTCTTCCAGGGTTTTGAGCAGTGCATTAAAAGCTTCCGTAGTCAGCATGTGCACTTCATCGATAATGTAAATCTTGTATCTGCCGTTAACCGGAGCAAAGGCCAGCTGTTCGCGCAGCGACTTTATTTCTTCGATACCGCGATTGGAGGCAGCATCAATTTCAAATACATCCATGGAAGTACCTGCTGCAATTCGTTCACAGTTAAGGCAGTGCCCGCAGGGATGCGGCGTAGGCCCCTGCTCGCAGTTCAGGGCTTTTGCCAGTATACGCGCCGTACTGGTCTTGCCGGTACCTCTTGGGCCGGAAAACAGATACGCATGGGCAATGCGACCACTGCTCAGCGCATTGCTCAAAGCCGTCTTGACCGGCTGCTGGCCCACCAGTGCATCAAAGTCCTGCGGACGCCAGCGGCGGTATAATGCTACGTATGCCATAAACTGCTCCTTTGCCGAAAAAATTACAAACGCTGCCTATATTATATAACGACAGCTTGACAATATTCAATGCAATATCAGTAAATTATCCTGCTTTAGGGTATAAAAAAACACAGGCTGCAAAAACAGTCTGTGTTCACTTACTTCCCTGTAGGGCCGTAAATACCGGGCACCCCTGCGGCACATGAAAGTATCCGCTTAAGGCTGCTTCCTTCCGGACCTGACCTGGTTCACAGG
The DNA here is from genome assembly GCA_949285135.1 of uncultured Phascolarctobacterium sp. Classification (GTDB taxonomy): domain Bacteria; phylum Bacillota; class Negativicutes; order Acidaminococcales; family Acidaminococcaceae; genus URXU01. The sequence goes on along the minus strand of CASDXO010000011.1, from coordinate 36,330 downwards.
CTCCCATTGCGCAGGACCCGGCATCTGCGGTCCTACAGAGAAATAAAATAAAAAAACCGCTGGTGCGGCAATTTTTAAGTGGCGGAGAGAGAGGGATTCGAACCCTCGGTACGGTTTCCCGTACACACGCTTTCCAGGCGTGCACCTTCAACCGCTCGGTCATCTCTCCAGGTTGAAAACTATCACATTGTTCAATTTTGCCAGCACATAACGTACTTGCAGTCAGCACAACTGCAAGTAGTATTATACTGGTTTTTACATAATGCGTCAAGCATTTTCTATTATTTTTGTAAAATATTTTATACTTTACTCGTCGCCACTGTCTTCTGCCGGAAGCAGCAGTATCGAGCAGTCAGAATTAAGAATTACGTTCTGGGACGTGCTGCCGATAACCAGACCCTTGACAAGGCCTGCACCGGTCTTGGTCATCATAATCATGGTAATATGCTCCTGCCTTGCCAGATGCGCAATCTCTCTTGACGCAGCACCCCTGGCGATGCAAAAATCCGCATCAATACCAAAAATCCGCATCTCATCTACCAGTTCCTGCAGCAGCAGACGGGCATTGCCATATTGCTCCTTATAATCGTGCTTGCTGCGGCTGCGCTCAATAACATGCACAAAAACAACCCTGCCCACATATTCACGCAAACCGCGGACTATATTCAGCGCCGAAAGGGATTTTCTGGAAAAGTCCGTAGGAATCATAACCGTCTGCAGCAATCTGCTGCCGTTAACGCCTTCTTCATCCTTACTGATAAACAGCGGCAGTGTGGCGGCGCGCGCCAAATCAAAGGTCGTACTGCCCATGATGGCACTCTTAATAAACCCCTTGCCATGAGAGGCTACCATAATCAGGTCGGCATCGACCTCCTCTCCTGCCCGGCTGATTGCCTCAAAAGGCTCCCCTACAGGAGTTACCACTGATATTTCTTCATAACCTGCCTGTTCCAGTTCGTTTTTATACCCTTCCAAACGGCTGCTAACTTTTTTGTAATTACTACCGTCAGGGTCGGCGTCATCGTCATCATCAAAAACGTGCGCCAGAACCACTTCCGTTTCCGTATCGGGGCAAAGGCTGAACAGACACTCGGTAAGATTATCGGATTGCGGCGTCAAATCTGTCGCCAGCAATACCTTGTCGAATGTACTCATCTATCTGCTCCTTAAAAATATATTTATCTGTTTACTTTCGCCGCAAAGCAGAAAATTCCTGCTGTGACAGCTAAATAATACCCTGCTTTCTCTGTAAATACCGAACATAAAGAAAGGACGCCACAGGCGTCCTTTTATGCTTTGTCGCTCAGCTAAATCATTTATCCAATACTCTGCGGAGCATTTTCTGCAGAATGCGGCAGCCATGAACCATATCGTTATGTACAAAGCTCATATCCGGATCATGCAGTCCCGGGTGCAGATCACAGCCCAAACCGATAAAACCTATCTGCAGCTGCGGTTTATACATGGCATAAAAATTGAAATCTTCGCCAACCGTAGTGGCTGCACTGTCAACAAGTCCTTCCTGTCCCAGCTCGGCAATAATAGCTTCGCGCGCAATCGCAGCCATAGTGCTGTCAAAACTGGATGCCGGACAGGTACCTACGATTTCTGCTGAAGCCTTAGCCCCATAAACAGCCGCAGTCCCCGTTATGACATCCATAACCCGCTGACGCAGCTGCCCCATTTCTTCATTAGAAGTAGAACGCAGGTCAAAGCCAAGTTCCGCCTTGGCGCAGATAGAATTAAGCGAGCCTCCTCCGGCTACAAAACTGGTAGTTTTTACATTACCGCACAAAAGCGGGTCAGTGTGCAGCGCATTAACCGCATTAACTACTGCTGCCCCCGCGTCAATGGCGTTTACACCTAAATGCGGCTTGGAGCCGTGGGCAGGCACACCTTCTATCACGGCTCTGATAAGGGTGCAGGCCGTCCAGCGTACTGTTGCTATCGCCTGACCGCTGCCGGCCATCTGACTGCTCATCAAATGAATACCAAACAGATAATCCACATCATCCAGCACCCCCGCTTCCAGCAGACACAGCGCGCCCTTGCCGATTTCCTCCGCCGGCTGAAAGATAATCTTTACCTTACCGCGTTCAATACCCTGCGCTGCCAGGTCTTCTGCCGCAGCCAGCACCATGGCCATATGGGCGTCATGGCCGCAGGCATGAATACCGCGCTCACTGCCGTCTTCCTGTCTGAACATCAGGCAGTCCATATCAGAACGCAGTGCCGCTACAGGCCCCGGTCTGCCGCTGTCCAGCACGCCGACAACACCTGTTGCCGGTTTGCCGTCATGTATACCTACATGCTCCTGTACTTCATACCCGGCCTGACGCAGCCGCTGCGCCAGAAATGCTGCTGTCCTTACTTCACAGAAAGCAGGTTCCGGCATGGCATGCAGCTGCTGCCAGATTGCTTCAATACGTTCTGCCAGCATTATCTTCACTTCCTATTCCTTCCAGCCGATAGATACGGAGCCGGGGAAATGTTCTCTGATAAATTTTGCATTTTCAGGAGACTGATAAACTTTTCTGAACTGTTCCAGACGCGGGTCATCCAGCGTGCCTTTACGTACAGCAACAATATTTACATAGAAAGAATCTGCAGTTTCGCTGACAATGGCATCTTTGGCCGGATTGAGGCCTGCTTCCAGCGCGTAGGTTGTATTGATTGCTGCACAGTCTACATCCTCCAGACTGCGGGGGATAGCAGCTGCTTCCAGCTCAATAAATTTAAAGTTATGCGGATTTTCTGTAATATCCTGTAAAGTAGTATCAATGTTTTTGATATCCTTAACTTTAATCAGGCCGTTTTCTGCCAGCATCAATATGGCGCGGCTGCCGTTAGACGGATCGTTGGGAATGGCAATAGTTGCACCGTCAGGAATGGGCTGACCTGGTTTAATCTTTTTGGAATAAACATTGATAGGGAATAACGCTGTCGGGAAAGCGCTTACCAGATCGAAACTTGGTTCTTTTTTCAGTGTTGCATCAAGGAACGGCTTATGCTGATAGCAGTTAGCCCAAATATCGCCCTGTGCCAGTGCCGTATTGGGAGTAACAAAATCGCTGAACTCGACGATTTCTATTTTCAGTCCCTGTTTAGCCGCCAGCTTCTGGACATTTTCCATGATTTCCGCATGGGGCCCCGGATTTACACCTACCTTGACGGGTTTGCTGTAATCAGCTTTTTCTTCTTTTTTATCGCCACCGCAGCCGCTGAGAGCCAAAACACTCAGGCACAGAACAGCCGCAAACAGGATGCGCAATAATTTATTCATAGTATCACCCTCCGTTACGCATTAAATACCTTACCGGGATTCAAAATATTGTTGGGATCCATAGCGCGTTTAATAGCACGCATGATTTCCATTTCTACCGGGTTAGTGTAGGTTTCCATAGCGGGCAGCTTTTTGGCGCCAATACCATGCTCGCCGCTCAGACGTCCGCCCAGACTGTAAACGTAGGCATACGCTTCGGCATGGAAGCGCTGCAGTTCATCTTCCCACTGTTCGTCGCTCATATCACCTTTCAGAATCTGGAAATGCAGGTTGCCGTCACCGGCATGAGCCAGACAGAACAGTTTAAAGCTGTAATTTTTAGACACTTCGGTCAGATGTTCAATGCAGACCGCAATTTTATCTACAGGAACAACCAAATCGTCAGAAGTACTTACCTTAGACAGGATGCGGGTAGCTTCCAGGCAGTTGCGGCGAATCTTCCACACACGCTCGTCAGCTTCCAGCACATCAGTAGCACCACTGGCGGTGCAGATTTCATCCAGCTGTTCCATTTTCATATCCAGTTCGTCTTCGTTGAAAGTTTCCACAGTCACAATGACATAGCTGCCATCTTCATAGTGAGGCAGCCTGATTTCCGAATAGTCACTGGCTGCGCGCACGAAATTATTATCCATAAACTCTACACTGGTGGGATTAAGTCCGGCTTTAATCAGATTGGGAACCAGGTCAACTGCTTTGTTGACATCGGTAAAGATAGCTAAAATATCAATCTTATACGGACACAGCGGCAAAAGCTTTAAGGTTGCCTTGGTGATGATACCCAGTGTTCCCTCGCTGCCCATAACCAGCTGCTCCAGACAGTAGCCGGTAGAGCATTTTTTCAGACGGGAGCCAAGTTCTACAATCTCGCCGGTCGGCGTTACAACTTCTACGGAATAAACCTGATGACGGGTAGTACCATAACGGACAGCCTTGTTACCGCCAGCGTTGGTGGCAATATTGCCGCCGATAAGGCAGCTTTCAGCGCTGCAGGGATCACCTGCATATAAAAGTCCTGCTTCATTAGCTTTCTGCTGGATTTCTACCGTACGGGCACCTGCTTCTACCACCATATACATGGCATCAGCATTCAATTCGACAATCTTATCCATACGCTCCAAAAGCAGCACAATACCGCCGCACACAGGCACAGCACCACAGGATACGCTGGTTCCGGCGCTGCGGGGAGTTACCGGCACCAGATATTGATTGGCTATTTTCATCACAGCAGCAACTTCCTCAGTACTGCCCGGCAGTACTACTACTTCCGGCAGATGATGGTAATGCGGGTCAGTTTCTTCATCAGTCTTATAACGGTCGAGGGTCTCGGCATCCACCTTAACATTTTCTGCTCCTACTGCTGCACGCAGAGCCTCCAGCACCTCATCTGTAACAGGCTTATACTTTGTCATTTCTCATTCAATCCTTTCTTCCTACAATTCTGCCATGCTGCTTAAGCATTGAATATCTTACCCGGATTCAGGATCAGCTTGGGATCCCAGGCCAGCTTGATTTTACGCATCAAATCCAGCTCACCCGCCGGGGTATAGGTTTCCATATAGGCCAGTTTCTTGGCACCGATACCGTGCTCACCAGCCAGACGGCCGCCCTGACTGTAAGCATAGCTGTAAACTTCCTGATGGAAGGCAGCCACATTGCTTTCCCATTCTTCGTCAGACAAATCGCATTTGCACAATACGATATGCAGGTTGCCGTCACCAATATGAGCATTAATTTTAACAGGGAACGGATATTTTTCCCCGGTCTTCATAATATATTTAATGGTTTCGGCAATCTTATCTACGGGCACTACCACATCGTCAGTCAAAGAAACCAGACTGATCAGGCGTACTGATTCCTGACAGTTACGACGCATACTCCAGATACGGTCGTCAGCTTCCAGCACGTCTACAGCACCTGCTTCTTCACACAGCTCGTCCAGCTTTTCCATTTTGAGGTCAAGCTCATCTTCCGTAAAGGTTTCTACCGTAATAATAACGTAGATGCCTTCTTCGTAATGAGGCGCGCCTTTAAACTCAATATAATCTGCGGTGCTGCGCACATAGGAATTGTCCATATATTCGATGCTGGTAGGATTTAATCCGGCCTGCATAATCTTAGGCACTACATCCAGTGCCTTGACCGGATCATCAAAAACGGCCAGCAAATCAAAACGATACGGCGGCAGCGGCTGCAGTTTCAGCGTTGCCTTGGTAATAATGCCCAGCGTACCTTCACTGCCCATGATAAGCTGTTCCATGCAGTAGCCGGTAGAGCATTTTTTCAGCCGTGCGCCTACTTCAACTATTTCGCCGACAGGAGTAACAACTTCCAGACTGTATACCTGATTACGGGTAACACCGTAGCGCACAGCCTTGTTGCCGCCCGCATTGGTAGCCAGATTGCCGCCTATCTGGCAGCTTTCGGCACTGCAGGGATCGCCCGCATATAAAAATCCTGCTTCATTAGCGCGCTTTTGAATATCTATTGTGCGCACGCCTGCTTCAACCACCATATACATAGCCGTAGTATCCATTTCCAGAATCCTGTTCATGCGTTCCATCAGCAGTACAATACCGCCGCAGACAGGAATGGCACCATCAGCCAGGCTGGTACCACCGCCGCGCACGGTAACCGGCACATTATACTTGTTGCACAGCTTCACTACTGCTGCTACTTCCTCACTGCTGCCCGGCAGCACTACAGCCTCCGGCAGATGAAACATTCTGGGGTCTGTTTCCTCGTCAGTCTTGTATTGCTCCAGCTTGTCAGCAGCAGTCAGTACATATTCTGCTCCCAGAACAGCTTCCAGTTCTGCCAGCATTTCTTGATTTACAGAAGCATATTCTCTCATTTATTTTCCCACCTTATCCATTTCTTCCATACTAACATTAGGATTTATATACCTGCTTTTTTTATTTATCGTCTTACGGCCTGCATGAACTGCACTTACAGGGCACCAGTGCAGACACCCCAGACAGACAGCGCAGTTACTGCCGAACACCGGCCTGCTGCCTTCCATGGTAATGTTCCCCATGGGGCAGATACGCTCGCAGATGCCGCAGCCGATGCATTTCGTCATATCAGCCTGCGGTTTATCTGCCCGCAGTACGCTGCAGATAAATTTCCAGCCCACAGCAGTTCCGCCATGTTCCCATAAAAATGCGCTTCGACAGCACTCCGTATTCTGCACACGTTCAGACAACTTCTGCTGAACTGCCGCCAGCTTCGGCTCTGCCGCTGCCAGCATTCTGCTGCGGACAAATTCCGGTACCGCAAAAAAATTATCCGGCATAGCAATATCCTGCGCATAATCCAGCTTTATTCCCTGAATCGCCAGCAGCTGCCGCAGCTGCTTTAAAGCAAAGCCTGCATTAGCCCCCATTGTAACTATGGCAAAGCAATATTCAGGCGCTGCCTGCAGCTGTTGTACAAAGTCCGCCACTACCGGCGGCAGAGCAAAGCAGTACACCGGACAAACAATACCGACAACTTTATCATCTACCTGATAAGGCTTTTGTAAATAAGAGCCAATATTTTCCAGACGACAGTCCGGCAGCACGGCCTGAGCTTTTTGTGCAGCATATAAACTGTTGCCTGTTCCGCTTAAATAAAAAATAACAGCCATTTTTCTCTCCTGCCAGTTTTAAAAATCCTTCCTAATTATAATACAAAAAGCAGCATTTGTCTTGCCGCCCTATGTAAAAAAGCAGCGCCGACGGCGCTGCTTAACTAAAAATGTACTATATCTTACATTTTGCTTTCTTCACTGACTGCGACAGTACTGTAAATTTATTACTGCCAGTTTAGAAATTACGCTGATAGCTGATGCCAAAGATCTTTGCATAGTTATCATAAGTATGTGCACTGCTGTAGCCATCTGTTTGGTGACCGCCAAAGCTCAGGCTGCCGATATCCATCCAGCCTAAAGTCAGTGCCAGCGTCTGGTCATCGTCGTGATACTGTGCACCGATGGAATAGGTTCGACGATTGCCTGTAGGTACGATAAAGTCGCCGCCGTCATAGGGAATGGACGATTCATCGTAGGCAAAACCTGCCATAACACTGTATTTCTCGCTGAGCTTGTGCTCTACGCCGATGGCATACCGCCAGCCGTCCGACCAGTTTTTAGCATTTAAGCTTGCTGGAATTATACCGGCAATAGGTTTATCAAAATAAATATTTAAAGCATCATAGGAACTCCAGCCCGTCCAGGTACCATTTAATTCCACGCGGGTCCTATCATCAAATTTATGATTGTAACCGATGCTCCAGCTGTCCGGCAGTGTTACTTCACCATAAGCGCCAGTTTTGGTATTTAATGCACCATAAGCATTGAAATCTGCTTCCATGGAATGAGTAATCTTGCTGCGGTATACTATACCCATTTCGTTTTTCTCATCAAAAGTATAATTTACTGCTGCATTCCAGCCCAAAGCATAACTTTCGCCCTCAAGATGCGTTGGCCCTTTTAAGCCATTTAATACAGGATTTACTAAACCCAAATCTAAATTTTTCTCTAAATCTAATCCCACGTAGTTTATATCCGCACCTACTGCAGCACTCCACTTATCATCAAATTTACGGGCATAAGTAGGCGTAACGCTCACGCCCACCAGCTTGGAGAAAAAGGCGTTAGTTGCTGCCGTAGAGGTTCTTTCAAACTCGGAAATCATACCGAAGCGGGTATAAGCGCCGATGCCGAACCATTCCTTATCATTGAGCTGCTTAACATAGTAGCCACCCGGTACCCAGGCTGCATGCACTACATTCTTTCCTGACTCAAAATTACTACCTTTATCGTCAAACAAATCATATTTGCCATGAGGGCTGATGTAAACGGCGCTCTGTTTAAAAGCTTCGCCCTTCACCTTGGTAATGGATGCCGGATTATAGGCAACATTGGCGGCATCGTCCTCGGCAAACATGCGCGCACCACCCATGGCCACGCCTTCAGCACTCCATTCGTTAATGGCAAACCCCTCTGCGCCTGCCATCTGAGGTGCCAGCAGCACTGCTGCCGCACTTAAAGCAAGTAGTTGTTTTTTCACGTATGTACGTCCTTTCAACGGATTTTTACTTCAATATTGTATATTTTATCAGTTTTTTGAATTTTTCAAACAAAATCTTTTAATCACCTGTTTAATCAACAATAAAAAAAGACTGCCGCAGCAGTCCTTTCTTACCGTTTCAGTACTGCCGGCGGCAGCTCTTCCCACGGTGCGTATTTATTTTTTGTACATTGCAGATATTTTTCATAGCGCACTTTGGCTTCCGGTTCAGCCGCGGCAGCAGCAATATCTGCATGTCCCTGCTCATTGAGGGGGTAATGCTGCAATGCCGTCGCCAGAAGCCCTGCCGCCTGCTCATAATCACCGGCAGCAGCGGCATTTTCCGCCAGAAACTTACCGGCAAAATACTGATACGGATTGATGCCGTCATTAGCCTTTTCCGCATCCAGCATTTCACGCGCTTCCTGCTCAGCCTGTTCAAACTTGCCGCTTTCACGCATAATTTCCAGACGACGGCACCAGATGTCGCCTCTGGCAACGCTGTGGAAAGGGTGCTTAAAGCTGCGGCAGTAGCGGTAAGCTCTGTCCAGATAAATCAGCGGTGCATGATCAGTATGTGTCAGCGTCCAGACGATTTCTGCCACATCACGCAGGCATAGCACCATATGTTCTACATCACTGAGCCCATACTCAGGAATATTGTCTGCATCAGGTTTTTCCTTAATAACTGTGCTCAGCACTTCCATAGCGCCTTCAATATCATCCAGCACCAGCAGCATTCTTCCAACAATACTACGGCAGCGCCAGTCATTCATATCACTTATCATACCTGACGGTACAGGCCACTGACAGGTAGCAACTTTTTTCACATATTCATTCCATTGTTCCTGTTCCATATATTTCCTCCAAGTAATTGATAATCATTCCTTGTTGAAAGTATACCATTTTCATTATACTTAGTCAAGAAAGCCCTGTTATGCTAAATTTTGCGCATAAAAAATATCTGCCGTATATACGGCAGATACTTTCCGACTCTTTTAATAACAGGAACAGTGTTCCTCAGCAGTTTTATTTTTTAAAAATCAGCACAGGAATATGCGCATCCTGAGCTACTTTGGAACTTACGCTGCCCAGCATCAGCTTACCAAGTGAATTCATACCGCGGCAGCCGATAACAATCAACGTGCAGCCCTCTTCGCGAGCGGTCTTAACAATCTCGTCAGACGGATAACCCAGCTTAGTCACATAATTTACTGTGATACCGGAGTCCTTCATAACGGCTTTTGCCTGTTCAATAGCCTCTTCACCTACAGCTTTCAGCAGCTCATTAGTCTGGTCTATCATGGTCTGTTTAAACTGAGAAAGCACGGTGGCTTTTTTACTGAATGGCTCTACTACATGCATAACGCAGATTTCTGCTCCTAACTTACCAGCCAGGCCTGCGCCATATTTTAAAATTTCTTCTGCCATTTCAGAACTGTCAATCGGAATCAAAATTTTCTCACTCATAATGACACCTCCATTATTTTTGCCTTAACGGGTTTCCCTTTTCTGCTTATTATTATAGCAGTGTTAGCTCGATACTTAAAATACTGTTTTTATTATCTTCCATACTTTAAAAGTATGTTTATATTCTCTCGAATTATGACTTGGGCAAATGAATTTACTTTTTAAACTCATTATGTACCTTATCAATCACATAATTACGACTACTGTTTACCCTAATTTTCAAACTGTCAATGGCTGTATTTTGAAAATTTCTGATAAGTTCCGGGACAAAGATTAACAAACTGACACATACACTGACAAGCAGTGCATCAACTGCGGCTATTTGCAATTTATTCCAAAGGCAGTCTGTTATGATTCCTGCCAGCATAGCATAAAACCCTGTTGCTGCATTAAACTTTTTAGTAACCAGCACAGCAAAAGTTAAAGGCAGAAAAATACCGCAGCCACGTAAAGCCATGGACAAAAAATTCCATTCCAGGACAGACGAATCAAGATGGTAACAAGTAAAAAGTACAGCACCAACAATAACCAATAATACATTTAACCGGCTGATATTCAACAGTCGCTCATCGCTTAGATTTTTGAAAAGCTTCTGTATGACACCGTTAGTCAACATTGTAGAAACTCCAAAAGCCAACCCGGCAATAGAACCCAACGCAGATAAAAGTAAGGCCGCTACTCCTACGCCTCCAAGAGCTTCCGGCAAATAGTTTAACAGATACATGGGCAAAGCATTAATAGGATTTATCTCCGGATGGTGCACCGACATAAACATACCTATGACAACGGACGGTAAACCGATCGGAATTACTACAATGGCAGCCAAAATACACCCTCGTTTGGCGGTTACGGCATCTTTAGCAGAAAAAACTGCCTGTATATAACTTTGCGTAGATACAACGCCCATAATCATCGACAGCAGATTTATTAAACCATTCTGCAGCCCATGTCCAAACAAACTGAACCATTTATCATCAGCAATGACATTCCTCATTCCGCCAAGATAATTCATATCAGCATAAGCTAATACACCACCCAAAAAAATAGTAATAAATATAATTCCGATTTTAAAAATGCCTGCCAAGCCGGAACCGCTTAATCCGCCAAAAAATATCATTGCTCCTGCAACAGCAACAATAATAAAAACGGATAACAAAATATTAATGTCGAATATTGCGCTAATTAAATTTATCGCTGTTAAGGAACTGGCCACAATACTGAAAAAAATACCCAGAGAAGCAGACACACCTGCCAAAATCCCGGCTTTAGGCCCGTATTTTATTTCCATATATTGGGCGATAGTTGTCAACCCACTTTCTCTTAACGGTCTGGCATAGATATATGCCATAATAATAAACGCAATACCACTGCCCAATGTAAACCACCAGGCCGGAAGACCTATTTGAAAGCCCATCTGCGCAGTACCTACTGTCGCAGCACCGCCGACTATAGTACTTATGATGCATCCCGCAACCATTCCCATACCAGCATTTCTTCCGCCAACACTATATTCATCAGCAGATTTAATTTTCCCGGCCCGCAAAAAGCCTGGCAGTAAACCAAGCAGCATGGTTATTAGCAAAAAAAATAATTGAATCGTCGTTAAGTGCATAAGATCATCTCCTCAGGAAGTTTTTGTTTTACATAAAATTTCTGCATTTTATTACATTTGAAATCTGCTAACAATAATCAGTGCTTATATTGCTTCATAATTTAACTCTGCTTCTTGCAGCAGACTTCATATTGCAGTATAGATTTCTCACTCTGGCCATCTTGACGATATATCATTTTATTAATTATGATTATAATAGGCTTAACCAATATACTTCAAATACTGTTTTTGTAATTTTTTATACTTTAAAGGTATGGTGTTTTTATGAACTTACAACAAATGCGTTACTTTCTTACTGTAGCCGAAACAGGCAATATCACTGCGGCAGCCAATCTGCTGCATATGGCACAGCCGCCGCTCAGCCGCCAGATAAAACAGCTGGAGGCAGAACTGGGTACTGAACTTTTTGACCGCAGCGGACGACATCTCCAGCTTACTGAATCCGGCGTGCTGCTCGCCCACAGAGCCAGAGAAATCCTCAACCTGACGGAGCGTTCCTTACAGGAAGTACGCAGCGTTGGTCAGGGAATCAGCGGCACCTTATACATGGGGGCGGTTTCCACAGCCAATTATATGCTGCTGCCTAATTTAATCAAAGAATTTAACAAATTATACCCGCAGGTACATTTCCAGCTTGTTACCGAAGCCACAACCCGCATCACCGAACTGCTGGAAAAAGGCATTCTGGAGCTCGGCATTGTCAGGATGCCTTTTAACAGCAATTTTTTCGACAGCTATAATCTGCCGGAAGAAAAACTGGTCGCCATCCTTAATAACGAAAGCCATCCTCTGCCACCGGGAAAAAATTCTCTCACCATCAGTGAACTGGCCTCCTACCCTTTGCTGCTGCATCAGAAATACGAAAGTCTGCTTACTAATGTTTTTCGCAAGCACCGCTGCCGCCCCCAGTATTTTTGCCGCAGCAACGATACCATCCCTCTGCTGGGCTGGACAGAAGCAGGTCTTGGGGCAGCTATCGTACCACAGTCAGCGGCAGTACGCGAAATACGTCCCAAACTTACTGCCTACGAAATAGAAGACAATGAACTGACTACCACAGGAGCATTGGTCTGGCTCAAAAAGCATCATCAGTCTGCCGTTGCTGCAGCTTTCATCAATTTCTTTATTAAATACTTTTCCGCTCTCCGCAATTCTTCCACCAAATAAAAAAAGACTGCCGTCCGGACAAAGCCATTGGCAGTCATAAAATAAGGGAAAGCGTATTTAATTGCCGCGTACATATTCGCGCGGTACTCTGGGGCTGACGGCACAGACGATTTCATAGCAAATAGTATCAGCCCACTGGGCAACAAGCTCCATGGGAAGATCATGCCCTCCAAACACCAGCACTTCATCACCGGTCTTGACCCCTGGTATATCAGTAATATCCAGCATCGTCTGATCCATGCATACTCTGCCGATAATCGGCGCTTTTTCACCGTTAATCAGCATATAACCTTTATTGGAAAGCCGCCTGCTGATTCCGTCAGCATAACCAAGCGGCACTGTAGCAATAATACTGGGACGCTGTAAGGTAAAGGTACGTCCATAGCCGATAGTTTCACCAGCGGGCAGCTCCTTAATAAAAGCCACCTTGGTCTTAACCGTCATTACCGGTTCAAAATCTTTATAGCAGTCTGACATATGCGCAGGATGCAAACCATACAGGGTTATGCCCTGCCGCACCATATCCAGCTGATATTCCTGCAGCTCGGTCAGCGCCGCACTGTTGGCAATATGCCGGATAGGTATATGGATGCCTTCTGCCTCAATCAGACGCAAAGCTTCCTGAAAGCGGGCAAACTGATAGGCAGCATACTCCTTATCATCTGCATCCGCTGTAGCAAAATGAGAGAACACACCCTCGATATATATGCCTGGCAAAGATGCAGCCAGCTTGGCAAAACGTCCCGTATCCCTTACATGCAAACCGATACGGTGCATGCCGGTATCTATTTTCAGATGAATTTTCGCTCTGGTATGCTGCCGCAGCGCAGCTTCATTAAGCGCATACAGTCTTTCTTCATCAAAGACAGCATGGCTGATATCATATCTGACAACTATGTCAGCTGTTTCCGGCTGCATGGTACCTAAAATAAGGATGGGGATATCTATGCCTGCATCACGCAGTTTTACTGCTTCCTGCAGCAGCGCTACCGCCAGAAAATCTGCGCCGTTACGGGCAGCCTCCTGAGCTACACGCACCGCACCATGACCATAGGCATCAGCCTTGACTACGGCGCACAGCCTGGTTGTCGGTTTTAAATTAGCCTTTGCCACCTGGACATTATGGGCTACTGCATCCAAATTTATTTCTGCCCAGGCACCACGTTCAATATGCACAATCTTAACCTCCGCCGGCAATAAAAAATAAACCGTCTACACTTTACTGCAGCGGCTTTTTTACTCGTATTTTCATGCTTTAAACCGTAGCTTTAGCATATAGCTATTTATCTGATTTGTCAACGTTTTCTTTAGTATGTAAGCCGCATTGAGCAGCACGGCTGCAGCCGCTGCAGCCACTGCAGCAGCCGCTGTCACCGTACTTGCTGCCAAAATGACTGCGCAGAGCCAGAATAACGGCTGCAACTATCACTGCACCGATAATATATTCCGCCATAATGCCTCCTAATCGTCAAAAACAGTATTCTCGGTTTCCCAGCGTTTGAACTGGCAATAGCCCCAGGGCGCATACAAACCGAAAGTAATCGTAGTAAGTACCATGATAAACAGCCACTGGAAGAAAAAGCCGATACCTGTCCCTTCAAAACGCAGTCTTCTGCCTTCAACATAAGTATTGCGGCAAATCCAGCGCTGCTGTGCCGAATACGCCCACGGGAAATACAGGCCAAAAGTAAGTACAGAAATAACCGTTGTCCAGATAAGCAGCCAGAAATAGCCAAAGCCGCTGCCTTTAAATTGAAATTGTTTATACATAATTTATACCTCACTGCTATGATTTATTGTACCTTAATCATATCCTATCCAGAGATAAATTACAAATGAAGTTTTTGTGAGAAAAGCTTATTTTTCCTATACCGACATATTATAATGGTGTCGTGTAGTTGGTACGCATGCCTGTCCGTGCAAAGATTTCATCAACCAACATTTTGATAATATAATCTTTACTCTATGCTTATTATCAATTTAATACGGACAATAAAATTTATGATAATAAACTATGAGAAAGGAAGATTATATTATGAATAATATTTCTTATTTTAAATTACAAGCCAAAAATCTTTTTAGGGACTGGAAAAATTTCAAACAAAGTATTAACGAAACTGATGATAAGGCACACTCTGAGTATATGCCTATTTATTTTGATATTAATAAGATTGTTAAACAGTTTAAAATCATGGAAAATGATTTTACGCTTATAAAGGCACAACATATCATTGCACGTTTATCTGGCTTTAACAAGTGGACCGATTTAATATCAGCATCTGATTCTAAATTATTATCAGCCAAAAAACTTCTTAGTACAAAAATAATTTCTAATAACTCAAATCATAATTCCTATTTTATTGGTTACTTTAATTTACAGGCTCACAGATTATTTGAAGATTGGGAAACACATCAACCTTACATCGATGATATAGATGGATTTACTTATTATAAATATAATCCAAAATATTTTGATGTTGATGACATTATTGTATCATTTGATTTAGATGAAGAAAAAGTCACACTAGAAGAAGCTAAAAATGTTATTGCATACTTTGCTGGATTTAATGAATGGAATAAATTAATAAACGCCTCTGAAAGTGAATTAAAACTAGCTAAAAAACTTTTTGATAATAGAGATATCATTTCTATTGACGATTGGATTATGTTTTTAGGCAATGCGGAAGAACTTAATAATTATCCCAAATATTTTTCAGATCCAGAAACGCAATTAGCTTTGCTTGATTTTTATATTCAAAATTACAAATAAAATTTATACTTGCATAGAGTAAATAAAAAGAGCAACTCAAATGAGTTGCTCTTTTTATTTATAATTTTATTGCATTTTTTCTTTCAGCATTTTTTGAACCATGCCCGGGTTAGCCTTGCCTCTGGATTTTTTCATAATCTGACCTACAAGGAAGCCGATAGCTTTATCCTTGCCTGCTTTAAAGTCGGCCACAGACTGCGGATTTTCAGCAATGGTTTCTTCAACCAGTTTCAGGATTGCGCCCTCGTCGCTAACCTGTTCCAGACCAAGCTCTTTGACCAGAACGGACGGAGCTTTGTCTTCTTTCAGCATTTCTGCAAATACTTTTTTAGCCAGCTTACTGGAAAGCACGCCATCTTTAGTCAGGTTAACCAGTTCAGCCAGGTGAGCCGGAGTTACCTTAAATTCGCTGATGGTAATGCCTTCGTTGTTAAGATAGGCAGAAACATCGCCCAGCATCCAGTTGGAAACGCCCTTGCTGTCTTTGGCAGTCTTAACAGCTTCGTCAAAGTATTCTGCCATAGCTTTAGTTGCTACAATCAAAGAAGCATCGTATTCCGGCAGGCCGTGTTCTTTCACCAGACGAGCCTGACGCTGTGCCGGCAGTTCCGGCAGCTCGCTGCGTACACGTTCAATCCAGGCATCGTCAAGCTGTACGGGAACAAGGTCAGGTTCCGGGAAGTAGCGATAATCGTGAGCTTCTTCCTTGGAACGCATGGACAGGGTTACACCATTTGCATCATCCCAGGTACGGGTTTCCTGTACGATATGGCCGCCGTCTTCCAGAATCTCTTTCTGACGTTCAACTTCATATTCGATAGCGCGTACCAGTGCGCGGAAGGAGTTCAGGTTTTTGATTTCGGCACGGGTACCGAATTCTTTGGCACCTTCCGGCATAATGGAAATGTTAGCGTCGCAGCGCAGGCTGCCTTCCTGCATCTTGCAGTCGCAAACATCGGTGTATTCCAAAATAGCTTTCAGGTTTTCCATGTAAGCGCGTGCTTCTTCAGCGCTGCGCATATCAGGCTCGGAAACAATCTCGATAAGCGGTACGCCTGCACGGTTGTAGTCTACGGCAGAAGAATCAGAGGTGCTGATGGTAGCGCCGCTGTGTACCAGCTTGCCGGCATCTTCTTCCATGTGGATACGGGTAATGCCGATGCGTTTTTCTTCGCCGTTCAGATTGATGTCGATATGACCGTGTTCGCAGATAGGTTTATCAAACTGGGATATCTGGTAGTTTTTAGCCAGATCAGGATAGAAGTAGTTTTTACGGTCAAATTTATTAAATTTCTTGATTTCGCAGTTCAAAGCCAGACCTGCGCGGATAGCAAATTCTACTACCTGTTTGTTCAGTACGGGCAGAGCGCCGGGCATACCAAGGCATACCGGGCATACATGAGTGTTGGGAGCGCTGCCGAAAGCAGTAGAGCAGGAGCAGAATGCTTTAGATTTAGTTTTCAGTTCGGCATGGACTTCCAGGCCGATGACAGTAATATATTTAGTCATTATTTGTTACCTCCCAGCGGTGCGAATACTTTATGATATTCGTTAGCCTGTTCAAAGGTATAAGCAGCACGGAGAATAGTTGCTTCATCCAGCGGCTTGCCAATCAGCTGCATACCTACGGGCATACCGTCTGCAAAGCCGCAGGGAACGGAAATACCCGGCAGACCTGCCATGTTGACGGGGATAGTAGTTACGTCCAGCAGATAGATGGACAGCGGATCCATCTTGCCGTCGATAGGATAAGCCACAACAGGAGAAGTCGGAGTCAAAAGTACGTCGCATTGTTTGAAGGCTTCTTCAAAGTCTTTGCGAATCAGAGTACGCACCTGCATTGCTTTTTTGTAGTAAGCATCATAATAACCGCTGCTCAGTACATAGGTGCCCAGCATAATGCGGCGTTTTACTTCCGCGCCAAAGCCTTCGGTACGGCTCATGGTGGTCATTTCCGGTGCGGAGGTTGCAGCAGTATTGCGGTAGCCGTAACGTACACCGTCAAAGCGGGCCAGGTTGGCAGATGCTTCTGCAGGAGCAATGATATAGTAAGTAATTACGGCATATTCAGTATGGGGCAGGGAAACTTCGACAATTTCAGCGCCCATGGCTTCGTATTGTTTTACCGCTTTTTCAATTTCAGCCTTTACCTTCGGGTCAAGACCTTCACCGAAATATTCTTTCGGCAGACCGATACGCAGACCTTTAACATCAGCCACCAGAGCTTTGGTAAAGTCAGGCACTTCTACGTTCAGGGAAGTAGAATCATGTTCGTCTTTACCGCAGATGGTGTTGAGCACGAGGGCAGCATCAGTTACGTCTTTAGTGATAGGCCCGATCTGGTCCAGAGAAGAAGCGAATGCTACGCAGCCATAACGGGATACGCGGCCATAGGTCGGTTTAATACCTACGCAGCCGTTAAAGGAAGCCGGCTGACGGATAGATCCGCCGGTATCGCTGCCCAGAGTCCAGATTGCTTCACCTGCAGCAATGGCAGCAGCACTGCCGCCGGAAGAGCCGCCGGGAACACGATCCAGATTCCAGGGATTATGGGTTGCACCAAAGAAAGAGCTTTCAGTGGTAGAGCCCATGGCAAATTCGTCCATATTGGTCTTGCCAAGGAAAATGGTTTCATCGGCACGCAAATTTTTGATAACATGTGCGTCATAAATAGGAATAAGGTTGCTCAACATCTTGGAAGAGCAGGTAGTGCGCAGTCCTTTAGTAGAAATATTATCTTTAATAGCGCCCGGAACGCCTGCCAGCGGTGCAATTTCTTCACCGGCAGCAATTTTGGCGTCAACTTTGGCAGCCTGCGCCAGAGCATTTTCCTTATCTAAGGTTACATAAGCGTTTACTTTATCTTCAACTGCATCAATACGTTCATACAGCGCATTGGTGAGTTCTACGGAGCTTACTTCTTTATTGACGAGCTTTTCGTGGAGCTCGTGGGCAGTAAGTTTATATAATTCCACAATAGTGCCTCCTTCTTATTCGATTACGCGCGGTACTTTAAAGCCGCCGTTATGGACAGCCGGAGCGTTGCTCAGCGCTTCTTCATGGGTAACGCCTTCTTTGGCAACATCCTCACGCAGTACGTTGCTTACCGGCAGTACGTGAGCGGTAGGCTCAATACCGGCAGTATCGATTTTTTGCAGAATATCGGCATAGTTAAGAATCTGGTTGAACTGTTCCGTGAATTTTTCCATTTCGGTTTCGGGAACGGTCAAACGGGAAAGCTGTGCAATATACTTAACGTCATCAGCAGATACTTTCATTTTTTCACCATCCTATAAATCAATTCATGAATTTTACCAATAACCTGTTTTATTATACCACAAAAACCCTCGCTGTGTACTAAATTTAACAAGTAAACGCTGCCTTTTACCATTTTAAAAACGGCACAAAAAATTCACTTGCGCCCCTTACGGAAAACTCTATAATTAAAATCAAAGGAGTGATTTATATGCAGAGCATCAATGCTTTTGAACATGCTGAAATAATTTTAAAAACTTTGTCTAAGGGAGCTTTTCTGAACACCGCCGCTGACGGCAAACAAAATACCATGACTATCGGCTGGGGTGCACTTGGCTTTATGTGGGGCAGTCCTGTATTTACCGTTATGGTACGCAAATCCCGCTATACCCATGAGCTTATCGAACAAAATCCGCATTTTACTGTCAGCATCCCTGTTAACGAAGGCTTTGCCAAAGCGCTTGGTTTATGCGGCACCAAGTCCGGACGCGACCTGGACAAATTTACCGCTGCCAAACTTACCGCAGCACCGGCCCAGACTGTTGATGTGCCCGTCATCAAGGGCTGCGGCCTGCAGATAGAATGCAAAATTGCTGATAAAAACACTATGCAGCCTGCTGCTTTCGACCGGGAGCTGGCGCAGAAATGGTACGGCAGCAGCGACTGGCATACATACTATACAGGCATTATCACTGCCGCCTATCTGGAATAATATTTTAAACACCAAAACTAAAAAATAAGGAGGACAGCGCCGTGAATTTTCGTATCCTGATTTATTTTCTTACCGTTGTCCGTGAACGCAGCATCACCAAAGCAGCCGACATGCTGCATATTACCCAGCCTACTCTCAGCCGCCAGCTGATGCAGCTGGAAGAAGATTTAGGCGTCAAACTGTTTGACCGCAGCCAGCGCAAGTTTACTCTGACTCCGGCAGGCAGCTTTCTGGCACAACGTGCAGCAGATATTGTTGATTTAGTCGAAAAAACTGAACATGACATCAAAGATCAGGAAACCAATCTGAGCGGTAACATCTGCTTCGGTGCCGGTGAAATTGCTTCCGTCAATCTGCTGGCAGATATAATTCACGCTTTTCAGCAGAAGTACCCCAATGTAACATTTGAACTGTTTACAGGCACCACTGACATTATTCATCAGAAAACAGAGAAAGGTCTGATTGATATAGCTTTGCTGCAGGAGCCTATTGATATGCTCAATTACAGTTTCCTTACTCTGCCGCAGCAGGAAGAAATGGGCATATTGATGCGCACAGATGCCGAGCTGGCAGGCAAAGAATCTGTCTCCGCCGCCGATTTGGAAAACAGGCCGTTACTGCTGCCCACACGGCTGCAGCTGCACAGTCTTATTCTCAACTGGCTCAGCGGTAATATTTCCAAAATCAAACTCATTGGTACCTGCAACCTGCAGGGTAATATCTTTCCTTTGGTGGAACATATGAATTGTTACGCTATCACAGTCAAAACTTCTCTTCCTGATGATAAACTTTTCTGTTTCAAGCCGCTACAGCCGCCGATTAACACTAAGGTGTTTCTTGCCTGGCGCAGCAGTGCCACTACCAGCATCACCGTACAGAAATTCATTGAGTTCTCCAGATGCTTTTTAAGCATAAAAGATGCTTTAAAATAGGTATTAGACATCAATTTCATATATTTTTATAATTAAGGCATACAGATAAACTGTATGCCTTTTGTTTTTATCTGTTATTACTGTCTGGTATAAGTTTTCCTCAGCAAGCCGCCAAGCATCAATCTGAGCGGCAACAATTTTCGTAAAGGCAGGTATCTGATATGAAAAAATTACTCACCTCGTTTGTGCTGTTTTGCACTCTTACAGGAATAGCGGCAGCAGCGGAAATTCCCTGTCTGGATAAAGTGCAGCAACCCTACAGACAGGCCGCAGAAACCTTTATGTTCAATTATACCTCCGATGCAGATCTGGCTGCGGCTACGGCCATGCAGCAATCAACGGCAACCGGCAGAGAAACGGCCGTTGTACCGGCAACGGAAACCGCCCCTGCAATAAACCTGTATATCTACAGACCACAGCAGACTGCGCCAGGCGCTGTGCCGGTTATCTATTACACCCACGGCGGCGGCTTTCTGTTCCGTAAAGCGCTTGACAATACTGAACGCTATCAGCAGCTGGCTGATAAAACAGGAGCAGCAGTCATCACTCCCTGCTACCGTCTTTCTACAGAAGCCCCCTTCCCCGCCGCTTTGGAGGATGCTTACACCGGCCTTAAATATATCAGACAAAATGCGGAGCAGCTCAAGCTTGACGGCAGCAAAATCATGCTGATGGGAGACAGTGCCGGCGGCGGACTGGCGGCAAGCCTTGCTCTGTACAACCGCAGCCATGACGCTATCCCCCTGTGCGGACAGGTACTGATTTATCCCATGCTGGACTATCGCACGGGCACGGAGCAGTCACCCTATAACAGTCCCTGTGACGGCCACATCTGCTGGAACAGGCCAACCAATGTTTTTGCCTGGGAAAAACTGCGCGGCGGCCAACATATCAGCAGCGATATGCTGCCTTATTTCTCGCCCTCCATGGCTGAAGATCTGGACAACCTGCCTCCTGCGCTGATTTACGTAGGCGGACTTGATTTATTCGTCAACGAAGATATTGATTACGCCAATAAGCTGATTGAAGCAGGCAACGATGTCACTCTCTATGTGGAACCCGGACTTTACCACGCTTTTGAAAGCGCCGTACCGGAAGCTCAGTCCAGCAGAGAATTCTGGCGGCGCGTCTATGAGGCTTCACGTTCCATGCTGCATGAAGATACACATACCAACAAATAGAAGTCTGACCACGCAAGGAGGTTATTATGAACAGACGTGATTTCATCAAAGTTTCTGTCGCCGGTTTCGGTACGCTGTTTGCCAGCGGTATCGGCATGAACCTGCTGAGCAAAAGCACTCCTGCTGCGGCACCTGTGAGTGAAGCAGCGCCCTCAGCTGCCGGTCAGCAGCTGAAAATCGTCGTTATAACCGGCAGTCCGCATCGCAACGGAACTTCTGCCCTGCTGGCAGACAACCTGATTCAGGGCGCTCAGTCCAAAGGACATACAGTATTCCGCTTCAACGCTGCCTTTGCCGACATCCATCCCTGTCAGGCCTGCAACGCCTGCAGTCGTAACGGCGCCTGCGTGCAAAATGACGATATCGACAAATTGCTGATGCCACAGCTGCTGCAGGCGGATATTATAGCATTAGTCACACCCCTTTATTATTACGGTATGTCAGCACAGCTGAAAACCGTAGTTGACAGGATGTACTCCCGCCAGCGCGGTATGGATAACAAAAAATCTCTGCTGCTGGCTACAGCCTATAACAGTGCAGACTGGACTTTTGACGCGCTTACCGACCACTATCAGTCCCTTGTGGAATATATGCACTGGCATGATCTGGGAATGATATTAGGTTATGGCTGCGGCAGCCGCAGCGCCATAGAGCGCACCCAGTTCCCGCAGCACGCCCTGCAGCTGGGTCAGAGTCTTTAAAGGAGGCAACAACCATGAACATCGTAGTACTGACCGGAAGTCCTCACCGCGACGGCACCACCTCCGTACTGGCAGAAAGATTCATTGCCGGAGCGCAGTCAGCCGGCCACAGCGTTTTCCGTTTCGACGCCGCTTTTCAGAAAATCACTCCCTGCAGCGGCTGTGATGCCTGCGGTATGAACGGCCCCTGCGTACATAAGGATGATATTGAAAATACGCTCATCGTGCGTCTTACGGCGGCAGACCTGATTGCCCTTGTTTCTCCGGTTTATTATTTCCATGTTTCCGCCCAGCTTAAAACGGTTATCGACAGATTTTACTCCCGTACAGGCCGCATCAGCGGCAAACAGTCGGTACTGCTGGCCGCGGCAGGCAGCGATAACGAGCTCACCATGAGGTCGCTGAAAAAATTCTATACGACTTTGTCCGGTTATATGCGCTGGCGGGACAGAGGCACAGTTCTTGCCGCAGGCTGTCCTACAAGAGAAGCCCTTTTGAAAACAATTTACCCTGAGGCAGCTTATTCGCTGGGGCGCAGCTTATAAAAAAACGTATTGCATCACTAACATTTAACCTGATACCGACATTTGACAAGAGAGGTGCTTTATGCCGCGAAGTAAATTTATTATTCAACGTCTGATCGGCTATTTGACAGGTTTCCTACTGTTTTACGAACCCTTCATGCTGTTTCACAATCTGACAGGCACCTTATTTGAGGAAACAGGTTTTTATTCCCTTCATGTGCCTTGCGTGCGTATCCCGCTGGCTAACATCTTGACCGGCGACTGGGCATATGCCGGCCCTGTTTCCCTTTGCTTCTGTTTGCTGCTGGCACTTGTTTCTCTCTGGTTCGGCCCGTTTTTTTGCGGCAGGCTTTGCCCCGCCGGAGCTTTCAGTGAATTTTTAGGCAGCCTGCTGCCGGAAAAATATCAGATAGACTGGCAGAAATATGTGCCCATAACAACACTGCGCTACGGTTTTTTTGCCGGCTTTTTACTGTCAGCCTTCTCAGGCTTTGCTTCTTTCTGCGCCTACTGTAATTACTATGCCTTTGAACTTTTCATCATCAGCATCTACAGTAGTCAACTGCTTCTTACCTCATTTTCACTGCTGGCGGTCTTCTTTATTGCCAATATCGTCTTCGGTCTGTTTACCAAAGGTGGGCGCGGTTACTGCAATTTTCTCTGTCCCGTAGGAACTGCCAGCTCTCTTTTGCACCGTATCGGTCAGCTGCTGCCCAGTCCATTTAAAATGACAGTAAATAAACCTGCCTGCATCGGCTGCGGCAAATGCGCACGCAGCTGCCCCATGCGCACAATCAGTCTGAAGCAGGGAAAGGCCGTCATCGACACAAACCGCTGTATCGTCTGCGGCTGCTGCCAGGCACAATGTCCTGTGCAAGCAATCCGCTACAAAAGCAATATCACCAAGGAGCTGTAAATTATGAAGAAACAGAAACTGCTGTACAGCTGCGGCGCTACAGGAGCTGTTTTGCTGCCCCAAATACTGTCTCGCATCAGCTCTGCCCCTGTTTTATCCGATAAACTTCCCGCTTCAGGCTGCACAGGCAGCTGCGGCAACTGCGGCGGTTCCTGTATCAGCCTTATCATTCCCCTGCTCTTTTTAAGTTTCTGCGCTTACCGCAGCAAACAGCACTAAATTATATTTTTAATTTATAAGGAGGTATTAACATGTTTGGACTCGGTTTACCTGAACTTCTGCTCATCCTCGTTATAGGCTTAATCTTTTTCGGACCCGGCAAACTGCCCGATGTCGGCAAGGCTTTAGGACGCAGCATGCATGAATTTAAACAGGCGGTCAACGCTGCCGATCCTAAGCAGCCTGCAGCAGAAAACAAAGCGCAAGGTTCCGGCAACCAGGATGCTGCTTGCTAAACTTATCCAGGGACCGCCTGACAAGGATATGCCGCTTACTGCCCATTTGCAGGAACTGCGCAGCCGTATTTTAAAAAGTCTTGCCGCCTTGCTGGCAGGCAGTGCTGTCAGTTTGTGCTTTATTCAGGACATCGTCTGTCTGCTGACATCCGCCGCTGGCAACCTGTATTACATGAAGCCGGCCGAAGCCTTTGTTATCTACATGAAGCTCACTATTTTTTGCGGACTGATACTGGCACTGCCGTTTATCCTCCGGCAAATTTACAGCTTTATCAGTCCTGCCTTGACTGATAAAGAGCGTCGCTTCCTGTTACTGGCTCTGCCCGTTATGCTGCTTTTGGGTATCGGCGGCATGGTCTTTGCCTATCTCTTTGTTTTTCCGCGCGGCCTTGCTTTCTTTCTGAGTTTTGCCGGAGATAGGCTCACCCCTTTGCTTTCTCTGGAAAGCTATCTTGGCTTTATGCTGATGCTGACAGCTCCCTTTGCCTTTATCTTCAATATTCCAATAGCAATACTGCTGCTGGGATGCTGCGGTATCGTACGCACAGCCACACTCGCAAAATACAGAAAGCATGTTATCTTTGCAGCCTTTATCCTGGCCGCCGTCATCACCCCTACCCCTGATATTATCACCCAGTGCCTGCTTGCCATACCAATGGCCGTTTTATACGAAATCAGTATTATTTTTCTCAAATGCTTTAATAAAGGAGGAAGAGACCATGAACAGACGCAGTTTTCTTAAATCTTCTGCTTTTTCCCTTATGGGACTGGCCGCTGTCTGCTTAGGCTGCAGCAGTCAGCAGTCTGCTGCAGCTACTGCAGTTACGACAAATACCAATACAGATCAAGGAGCTCAGCCAACTATGAATACTGACAACAAAAAAATTCTCATCGCTTATTTTTCCTGGAGCGGCAATACTAAAGCCGTAGCCGAAGCCATCCATGCCCGTACCGGCGGCGATATATATGAAATCGTACCTGAGACACCCTATTCACAAAATTATTCTGCTACCGTTGACAAGGCCAAGCAGGAACAGCAAAGCAATGCCCGTCCGGCTATCAGGAACAGGCTCACAGACATCAGCAAATATGACATTATCTTTATCGGTTATCCCAACTGGTGGGGCAGTCTGCCCATGCCTGTGGCCACCTTTATGGACGGCTGCAGCTGGCATGGTAAAACAGTAGCGCCTTTCTTCACCCACGGCGGCGGTGGCGTACAAAACTGCGACCGCGACCTGCGCAGACTGGCAGCAGGTGCCAATGTTACTGAATACCTGTGTCTGTCCGGCAACAGGGCAAGAACTGCTCAAAGCGAGATAGACACTTGGCTTCATAAACTTTCTTTGTAACAGGTTAAGTATAACTAAGAACAAGAAGGTGAGCTTAATGAAAAGACGCGACTTTCTTAAATCAACAGGAGTGGCTGCATCTTTACTGGCCACAGGAGGAATGATAAGCATGGATAAACTATTTGCGCAAGCCCCAGTCATCGGCAGCACCAAAATTACCAAAGCTTCGGCAGGCAGCAGCTCTCACGCCAAGGTTTATTTTACCAGGCATATTGATGCGGAGCATCTGCTCAAGCTGTACAGTTTAATTAACGAAGCTATTTACGGCAAGGTAGCCATCAAACTGCATACGGGGGAAAAACACGGGCCTAATATCCTGCCGCGCGAGATGGTACGGGCTTTACAGCAGCAAATACCTAACAGCGCCATTGTAGAAACTAACACCTTATATCAGGGCGACCGTTATACAACCAAAGCCCACCGTGAAACCTTGCAGGTTAACGGCTGGACTTTCTGCCCGGTAGATATTATGGACGAAGACGGCACCGTTATGCTGCCTGTACGCGGCGGCAAGCATTTTAAAGAAGTATCCATGGGCAAAAACATCGTCAACTACGACTCCATGGTTGTACTTACTCACTTTAAGGGTCACGCCATGGGCGGTTTTGGCGGCTCTATGAAAAACATTGCTATCGGCTGCGCCGATGGACGCATCGGCAAGGCGCAGGTGCACGGTGTGGATAAGGATAATATTCCGGCAGACTGGAACGTATGGCCTGCCAAAGAGTTACTCATGGAAAACATGGCGGAATCAGCCAAAGCTACTATCGACTTTTTTGGCAAACATATAGTTTATATCAATGTTATGCGCCGTATGTCCGTAGACTGTGACTGCGCCGGTACGGCTGCAGCAGAGCCAACCATCCCCGATATCGGCATCGCCGCTTCTACGGATATTCTGGCGGTTGACCAGGCCTGCATCGACATGGTTTACGCCCAGGTGCATAACCAGGACCTGGTGGAACGTATTGAAAGCCGTCATGGTCTGCACCAGCTGACTGCCATGCGCGAACTGAAAATGGGCAACGACAAATATGAGCTGATCGAGATTGATTGAGGCAGCAAAAAGGGAACGAGCTTGCTCGTTCCCTTATGTTTTGCTTTTTATTCAAATGAAGTAAGGAAGTTGCGCATACAGTCTTCCACGCCGCGCTTCACTGCTTTGGCGCGGCTTGGTTCGCCAATCTTCCAGAAATTGATGGAAGTAGAAGAGCCTATGCCCTCCACATTCTGATTATACAGGAACTTTTCTTCCTGTACATCTACGCATTTCAGCTTCATAGTCACTACGGCGCTGTAAGTCTGCGTACCGGCAACAACCATGAAGCCCGTTTCTTTTTCTCTGACAGGCAGCAGGCTGATAAAGATAACCCTGTCAGCACCACAGGCTTCTCCCACTGCCACCAGCTCCTCCAGCAGCGGCGCTTCGGGATTTTCAAACGGATATTGCAGCAGCGCTTTCTGCACTTCGTTACTGCCGCTGATTTTCGTCACACTCGTTTTTTTGCCGGGATATTTCTTTTTCAGGCTGTCCTTAACAGCGCCTACTGCCATTTCCCGGCTGCGCCCTTCCAGACCGGAAACATCTGCATAAGGCAACACAGCTACCGTATAAGGCAGCTTACATTCAGTAATCTTGGCATCAGTAGCAACAAAATGTGTTTCTCCTGTATCTGCCACACCCTGATCTATCGCATCAATCGAGCTTGCCTCCCGCTCAGCCGCACTTACACTGGCTGCTGCCAGCATCAGCAGCATAATTATCAAAAAGAACAAGCGCTTCATCATTCAGCCTCCTCACCGGCGCCGTGCAGCATTTGCAGAAACTGTGCTTCGTCAATAACAGCTACGCCCAGCTGTTGCGCTTTTTCCAGCTTACTGCCGGCTTCTGCACCGGCAACCACATAATCTGTCTTCCTGCTGACACTGCCGCTCACCTTGGCACCTGCATCCTGAGCCATGGTTTTTGCTTCCGCACGTCCCAGCGTCGGCAAAGTGCCGGTAAATACCAGTGTTTTGCCATAAAAAGGATTAGTTGTATCGGCAGCCTGCTGCGTAAAATCCATTTTCAGACCAGCCGCTGCCAACCGTTCCAGCAAATCACGGTTAGCCGGTACGGACAGCCAGGTAACAACGCTTTCGGCAATTTTGCTGCCGATGTCGCGGATTGCAGCCAGCTGCTCAGGCTCTGCAGTCAGAAGTTTTTCCATACTGCCGAATTCCGCCGCCAGAAGACGCGCTACTTTAGCTCCCACATGACGGATGCCCAGCGCAAAAAGCAGTCTGTCCATCTCGTTTTCCTTGCTGGCTTCCAGAGCCTGCAGCAGGTTATCGGCAGATTTTTCACCCATGCGCTCCAGCTGCACCAAATCATCTCTGGTGAGATTATATAAATCAGCAGCATCTTTGACCAGTCCCGCATCCATCAGCTGATTGATAACGGACGGCCCGCAGCCATCGATATTCATAGCGTCACGGCTGACAAAATGAATCAGCCCTTCGCGCCCCAGAGCAGGGCAGTGAGGATTGGTGCAGCGGATTGCCGCTTCATTTTCCGGCCTCTCTACCTGCCAGCCGCATTCCGGGCAAACCGTCGGTATTGCAACGGGATTTTCTTCCCCGGTGCGTTTTTCTACAGCAACACGCAGCACTTCAGGAATAATTTCTCCGGCCTTATTGATAACAACACGGTCGCCGATACGGATATCTTTTTCCTTGATAAAGTCTACGTTATGCAGCGTCGCCCTGCTGACCGTGCTGCCGGACAGTTTGACCGGCGTCAGCACTGCCGTCGGCGTCAGGACACCGGTACGGCCTACACGCCAGACGATATCTTCCATTGTTGTTTCCGCCTGCTCCGGCGGGTATTTAAAAGCAATGGCCCATCGCGGGTCCTTGCCGGTAGCGCCTAAAATACGCTGCTGATACACAGCGTTAACCTTGATTACTGCCCCGTCCGTATCATACGACAGCCCAGCACGTTTTTCGTTAAACTCGCTGATATAAGCTAAAGCCTCATCAATACTGCCTACTACCCGATAATTTTCACTTACCTTGAAACCGTAGCCTGTCAGCATGGCTAAAGAATCGCTGTGTTTTTCTTTGGCACCGTCGCCCACATAGTAAGCAAAAAAGCTCAGCGAACGTTTGGCCGTCACCTGTGGGTCAAGCTGGCGCAGGCTGCCTGCCGCCGCATTACGGGGATTGGCAAATTCGCTTTCGCCTGCTTCGGCACGTTCTTCATTCAGACGCATAAATTCATGGCGCGGCATATACACCTCGCCACGCACGTCTAAAAGCTCCGGCAGTTCCTGCCCCTCAGGTGCTGTCAATACCAGCGGGATGCTGCGGATGGTGCGCACATTAGCCGTTACGTTTTCGCCCACGACACCGTCACCGCGGGTAGCGGCACGCACCAGTCTGCCATTTTCATAAATCAGGCTGCAGGCCAGACCGTCAATTTTCGGCTCCATTACATATTCTACCTTACTGCCTGCCGGCAGACCACTGTGCACACGTTCATCAAATGCGCGCAGTTCCGCCTCAGAAAAAGCATTGCTTAAACTCAACAGCGGCGTCAGATGACGTACTTCGGTAAATTCCGGCGACACTTTACCGCCTACACGCTGCGTCGGCGAATCCTCCGGTACTTCCTCCGGCCATTGGCTTTCTATCTCACGCAGACGCACCATCAGTCTGTCATATTCAGCATCAGTAATTTCAGGGGCATCCAGCACATAATACAGATATTCATGGTGGCGGATTTCCGTACGCAGACGGGTAGCTTCCGCCAGCAGTTTATTTTTTTCTTCCATAACCTTTCCTCCGTCGTACTACAGTTTTTTCAGTACGGCATATTTCGTCAGCAGGCTGCGTATGCCGGCCCCGGCAAAAGCAACCTTAACTTCCTGTCCGTCATCAGTATTTTTAACACTTACCACAGTACCGGTTCCCCACTTGCTGTGCGATACTTTATCGCCCGCAGCAAAACTGCTGCCGCTGCTGTTTGCCTGAGGGATAAAGCTGCTTTTAGGCTGCAGGAACCAGTTTGAAGTACTGCGACTTTCGCTGCGTCTTTCCTCACGTGGTGTCTGGCGCTGCAACACCGGACGTTTATAGATGTGCAGCAGATTGCGCGGCACTTCCTGCAAAAAGCGGGACGGCGGATAAGATACCGTATGCCCGTAAATAGTACGCATCCTGGCATTACTCATAAACAGATATTTTTCAGCTCTGGTAATGCCAACATAGCACAGGCGGCGTTCTTCCTCTATCTCGTCTTCATCCATCAGCGTACGCGCATGCGGGAAGATTCCTTCTTCCATACCGGCAAGGAATACTGCAGGGAACTCCAACCCTTTGGCAGAATGCAGCGTCATCAAGGTTACTGCATCCTCGCCCAGCTCAGCATCGTCGATATCGGAAACCAGCGCCACATTAGCCAGGAAGTTTTCCAGAGTATTTTCTTCTCCGCCCCTGGCAAAATCTTCCGCCACGGACAATAATTCCATCAGATTATCAACACGGCTCTGGTCCTGTATGTTTTTACTCAGCTGCAGCTCTTCCAGATAACCGGTCTTCTGCATAACGTCTTCAATAAGCTGTTTTACCGGTACTTCCTCTGCTTCACCCATCAGTTCAAAGATAACACCTGACAGTTCATCCAGCTTGCCGACAAAACGGCTGTTGAGGCCCGGAACGGCGGCAGCGTTGGATAAAACTTCAAAAAGATGCAGATTATTCTCCGCCGCATACGACTGCAGTCTGCCCAAAGTAGCATCGCCGATACCGCGTCGCGGTACATTGATAATACGCAGCAGGCTCAAAGAATCATTGGGATTGAAAATAACCCGCAGATAAGCCAGAATATCCTTGATTTCCTTACGCTCATAGAACTTTGTGCCGCCTACCATATTGTAGCTGATGCCGCTCTTAATCAGCATTTCCTCGAACACACGAGACTGAGTATTGGTACGGTATAAAACTGCCATATCGCCCAGACGCATATCTTCTTCACGCTGCAGACGCTGCAGCTGTTCAATAACGAAACGTGCTTCGTCACGCTCGTCCATGGCCTGAAAATAGGTTATCTCACGTCCTGTTCCATTATCAGTCCACAAATTTTTCGGCTTTCGCCCGGTATTATTCTCAATAACAGCATTAGCCGCATCTAAAATTACCTGGGTACTACGGTAATTTTGTTCCAGCTTAATCAATTTAGCGTCAGGATAATCCTTTTCAAAATCCAGGATATTCTGAATGTCAGCACCGCGCCAGCCATAAATACTCTGGTCGGCATCGCCCACCACACAGATATTACGATGCTTGCCTGCCAGCAGCCTGGTCAGCAGATACTGCACATGGTTAGTATCTTGATACTCGTCCACCATGATATACTGAAATTTATCCTGATATTTTTCCCGTACTTCTGCATTTTCCTGCAGCAAACGTACAGTAACCAGCAGCAGATCGTCAAAATCAAGGGCATTATTCTGCTGCAGTTTTTCCTGATAACGCGCATAAATCTGCGCCGCCTTTTCATCATAAAAATCGTTGGCCGCTTTAGCATAGTCCAGCGGCGACAGCAGCTGATTTTTGGCACTGCTGATACGCGCGCAGATGCCGGCGGGCTGGAAACGTTTTTCATCCAGATTCATTTCTTTAAGCACCTGTTTGACCACGTTTTGCGCGTCAGAAGTATCATAAATAGCGAAATTATTGCCATATCCTTCCAGCTTGTCTATATCACGGCGCAGCAATCTTGCACAGAAAGCATGGAAAGTAAACAACCAGACATCCTTCGCCGCCGCGCCTGCCATACGGTCAACACGCTCACGCATTTCGGCTGCTGCCTTATTGGTAAAGGTTATCGCCAAAATTCTGTAGGGCGCAACTCCCTGCTGCAGAAGATGCGCAATACGGCAGGTAAGCACCTTGGTCTTACCGCTGCCGGCTCCTGCCAGAATCAGCATGGGTCCGTCCGTAGTCTGGACTGCCAGTGCCTGCTGTGTATTTAATCCCTGTAATGTATCACTCATCTGAGAACCTCCGTCAATGTATGTAAACCACTGCTCTATAATTTATTTGTTTAAATATTATACCACATTCACCGGACGTCTTTAGAAAACTTTTCGTCTCCGCCTGCCTGTATGCTATAATAAATATACATTGTATTTTATGGACAGACGAGGTAAATCATGACAGCAAATACCGTATCTACAGACATTTCCCGCCGCCCTTTTGTTCCTGCTGATGACCTCAGCAAGCTGTGGCGCGCCATCATTGAATTTGATATGCTGCAGCCGGGCGACAGAATCCTTATCGGTCTCAGCGGCGGCAAGGACAGTATGTTTCTCACAGCCGCACTGGCAGAAATTAAAAAATATTCTCCTATCCCTTTTGAGCTGGCCTGTTATACGGTCAACGCCATGTTTGCCCCAGATTTTCCTCGTCAGCAGCTGGAAGACTTTTGCCGTAGTTACGGCTTGGAACACTACAGCGACGACGTCAATGTTATGGAAGCCTGGCAGCATAAGGGCAGCAGTCCCTGCTTTACCTGCGCATATTTTCGCAGAGCGGCTACCAACCGCCGCGCGCTGGAACTTGGCTTTAACAAGATAGCACTGGCGCATCATCACGATGATGCAGTGGAAACCTTCTTTATGAACCTCTGCACCTCCGGCCAGCTGCGTACCTTCCTGCCGGTTACTCCGCTCAGCCGCACCGGACTTACTGTGCTGCGTCCTCTTTTATATTACAGGGAAAACGAAATCCGCCAGCTGGTAGATAAGCTCGCGCTGCAGCCTTTAAAAAACCCCTGCCCCTACGACGGCCATACTACCAGACAAGACGTCAAAGAGCATATTGCAGCCCTTGACCAGCGTTATCCGGAAATTTATGAACATCTCGCAGCCGCCATGCGCTGCAGCGAAACGCAGGAGCTGTGGCCGCAGAAGCTGAGTCAGAAAGAACTGGCTAATAAATTTAGAGCGTTTTGGAAAAAGAAACAAAAATAAAAATAAAACCGCCATAAGGCGGTTTTGTTTTTATGCGCTTATAATCACCAGTTAGCAGGAATTTGTTCAAATTCCCCTGCAACAAACATAATATTGGTAATATTACATATCAGATTACCACTTTCATCCCTAATTTCCGAAGCAATATTGATGGTAGATTTACCTTTATGAATAATTCTGCTTGTAGCAATCAGACTCCCCATCCCCTTAACGTTTCCTATATAGCTGATATTCATATTCAGCGTCTGCGCCATCTTACCCACCGACGCGCAGGTAATCCCCGTCAGAGAATCAGCTAAAGCCGCCATAGCGCCACCATGTACACCCAGCCAGTGATTGGTATGGATGTCAATATCAATCGGCATCTCCAAAGTAGCTCCGCCGCAGTGTACTTCTTTAATCCGGATTTTCAGCACATTCATAAAAGCATTGCCCTGCCACATATTTCTAATAATTTCTTCAGCATTCATAACACGCCAGCTCCTTTAAAAACAAATATTTACTATGGTCATATACACGGGTATGACAAGCAGTCCAAATAAAATAGTAATAAAGCTCAGTGCCGCCGCATACTGACTGTCGACGCCATATTGCTTAGCCACAATAGCCATCTGAGTCATGGCTGGCATGGCAGCCTGCATGGTAAATACCTTAACAGACATAGCAGAAACCGTCATAAAAGGCACCAAAGCCAGTACACATATCGGACAGATAACAAATCTACCAAACAGACCGCCGATAATATCCTTTTCAAAGTTGAAACTGCGCAGAGAAATACGGCTTATCTCAATGCCGATAAATATCAGCGACATTGGCGTAGTCAGATTACCCACATACTGAAAACTATTAAACAAAAATCTTGGCAGCTTAATATCAGCCAAAATCAGCAGCAGGGCAACAAAAAAGCCCAACAGCGGCGGCGACAACAGCTTTTTCAGCACTGCCGGAGAAAAAATCTTCGCTTGAGAGCTTTCCGTATCTGCCACAATATTATGCACTCCCAACGTCCAGAAAAAAATTGTGTTCACGATATAATAAAGCATTACCGAAGGAATACTCTGATCGCCAAACAAAGCCAGATTTACCGGTAAGCCGATAAACATGGTATTAGCAATAAAATAATTAGTACAGAAAATTCCCCTGCGTCCCTTCTGGACTTTAAACAATCTGGCAGCCAGCTTACCTGTCAGCAGAGCCAGCAGCATTGAGCCTACCGGCAGCAACATATCCGGCGCCATTTGAACCAGTCTTTCTGCCGTAAAGTTTTTAGTCAGGCTGGTAACCATATAAAGCGGCAGTGAAACAGTAGTTACCAGTTTGGCGATAAGAGAGCTGCTTCGCTCGTCAAACCAGCCTTTTTTGCTTAGCACATAACCGATCCCGACTATAAAAATAATAGTAAAAATACCTTCCAGTGCCTGTATTACAAAATTTAACATTATCCCACTTCCTTTGAAACACACAACAAGGTCCGGCATAAAGCCGAACCTTGTTGTGTCTTGTTGGAGGTTTTTAGCATTACTATGCCACAGAAAGCATTTGTGTTTATGTCAAGGAATATTGTCAATATAAAATGTCCCTAAAATATATTGACAGGGAATTCCTTATTTTCCAGTAAATACAATCCAATAGTAACCGATAATAAATCGGCGCTGCCACCCGGGCTTATTCTTTTATGTACAAAATATTTCTCAGCTTCCTGGAGTGCGTTCTTGCCAGCATCTGTAAAAACGCTGCCCAGCAGCATAATCTGCTTAGCCGTCTGTTTAACTTCTTCTGCAGTTGCGACATCTGTCCGCCACAGGACATTACTGTCTTCCACTACAGTCATCAGTGCAATCAATGTATGTACCAAAGCGCTGTTTAAATCAGCTCCGCCAGCAAAGGCTTCGCGCAGAGCAGGCAGTCCTTTATTCAGCACACTCGGAAAGCCACTCTCTACCTCTCCGCGTATACCTGTAATACCATAACGGCGATACAGCCTTTCTCCTGCAGTAAGATCAGTTTTTTCCTCTGCAGTTTCCAGTTCCCCACGGACTAAACCACTCGTCATCATCTTTACGACATCTACAAGCTGCGTTTTTGCCAAGCCATATTTAATCGCAAATCCTGCCGCGGCGCTTAAAATGCCGCCGGCAAATAAAATTCCCCTCTGCGTATTTACGCCTTTCGTTACTGCCAGCAGTTCCTTTTCTGCATTTCGTCCATAGGCACGCACTTTGCCAAATAACTCTTTGGCGTCTCCCGTATGCGCCATACCTATATCCTGCAATTCATAAAAAGCTCTGCTGAGCACCGCCGAACTCATAGCAAAGGTCATAATGCTCATATCATTATGAGAGCCCGTAGTCATGCGGGTTACTAATCCCGGTTTGGGGTGAGTGCAAACCTCAAGCACAATGGCTTGGGTCAGATATCTGCTTACATTACGAAGTTCAGCATCAAAAGGAGAAAGCTGATATGTATAAAAACTTTCAGGCATATCTATTTTATTGTCTACTCTTTTCAGTAAAATATCGCACTTTTTCATTATACAGAACCAACTTTCTCCTCAATTCTGCTTGTGTTATCAACCAAAAATTGCTTTAGTCAGGAAATAGAATATGGACGGGAAAGTCAGGCAGCCTGAACCAGTATAGAATGTTGCAGTCATTGCAGCATACGGAACAAGTTTAGGATCTACCGCCGCCATACCAGCTGCAGTGCCGGAAGTAGTACCCATTAAACCGCCAAAGACCATTGCGGACTGCGGATTATCCAAGCCTACCCATTTAGCAACGAACGGGGTCAGGATCATTACCAATACGGATTTTACAACGCCTGCCGCAATACTGATAGCGATAACTTCGGAAGAAGCACCCAGTGCTGCGCCAGTTACGGGGCCTACGACGAAGGTAGCAACACCTGCGCCGATAGTGCACAGGCTGACAGAATCACGATAACCCAGAGCATAGGCAACAGCCACGCCTGCAATCCAGGAAGTAATAAGTCCGAATACCAGGGAAAGCACGCCGACAGCGCCTACTTTTTTGATTTCTCTGAGGTCTGCGCCAAAAGCAGTTGACACAATTGCAAAATCACGGAACATTGCGCCACCCATGAGACCTACGCCAGCAAACAGAGGAATAGTTGCCAAACCTTTGCTGCCGCCGCCAATATAAGCCAGAATCAGACCAAAAAAGATGGCTACAGCAGAACCATGGATACGGCCTTTAGTAAGTCCAGCCATTTTGTAGGCAATTAAATTTGTAATACCGATAACGATAAAAGCAGTTATCAGTCCGTTACCAATCAATACTTTACTTAACATTGCTGTTAAATCCATAATGTACACCTCCTAATCAAATCAGCCTTTCTTTCTGCTCAAAATGGGGATAAAAGCAAAGCCAAGAGCCACGCCTAAAATACCGCCCAATATTGCTACGACACCGCCGGACAGCGCTGCCACAACATTTTGAATAGAACTCATAGCTACTACGATAGGAATATACATTGCGCTCCAGAAAGCAATGCCTTCCTGGCTTTTTTTGTCCAGCCAGCCGCTGTCAATACCTTTGTTACTGAGAATGATGAGGAGCAGCATAGCAAAACCAACACCGCCTACATTTGCTTTAACTCCTAACATTGCTCCAAGAACGTCACCGAGAAAAATACCTGTCAAATAACAGAATGCGAGTAATGCAACACCATAAATAACCATATTTACACCACCTTAAGTACAATTTTTTATTATCGCTGCTCTGAAACAGAGCAGCGAAACAACAAAAGGCTAAGTTCAATAATTATTCAACGATAGCAACAACAGTGCCAGCACTTACGCGGTCGCCGGGTTGTACTTTATATTCTTTTACGGTGCCTGCTACCGGGCTCGGTACCAGTTGTTTCATTTTCATTGCTTCCATAACGATCAGCACGTCTTTTACTTCTACATGC
>CASDXO010000010.1 GCA_949285135.1 uncultured Phascolarctobacterium sp. | reverse complement strand
CAGTAAGGAAATTACGATAGTAGTTACTACCGGGAATACAACCTTTTCAAAGTGAGAAACCGGACGCAGCTGTTCCATAACGATTTTACGGTCAGCTTCAGTGGTGAACAGTTTCATGATAGGAGGTTGAATAAGCGGTACTAAGGACATGTAGGAATATGCTGCTACTGCGATAGCACCCAACAGGTTAGGAGCCATTTTTGCTGCCAGGTAAATAGCGGTCGGGCCGTCAGCACCACCGATAATACCGATTGCAGATGCTTCCTGTACGGTGAAGCCCAGCATCATAGCGCCCAGCAGGGAGATGAATACGCCTGCCTGTGCAGCTGCACCGAGGAGCAGGGTTTTCGGGTTAGCAATCAACGGACCAAAGTCGGTCATTGCACCTACGCCCAGGAAAATGAGCGGAGGGAATACTTCATGGTTAATACCATAAAGGATTACGGACATAACGCCCGGGGTATCTTCAAAACCGGTTTTCGGAACGTTTGCCAGCAAGCAGCCGAAAGCGATCGGAGAAAGCAGCAAAGGTTCGAAGCCTTTACCAATAGCAAGATAGAGAAGAATGCAACCAACTAACATCATGATTGCATTGCCCATGGTAAATGCAGCGAAACCACTGTCATTCCACACGGATTGTAAAGCAACTACAAATGCTTCCATTTAATATCCTCCCAATTTTCAATTTGTGGAAGGCCCCTTGCGAATGAGGCCCTCCAAAGAACATCTAATCAGTTAATATTGCGAACTATTAACCGGTTAGTAAAATTACATAACGATCATTACGTCGCCAGTGGAAACGGTTTGACCAGCGGAAACGCGAACGTCGGAAACGGTGCCGTCAGCCGGAGCCATGATTTCGTTTTGCATTTTCATAGCTTCGAGGATCAGGAGAACGTCGCCAGCTTTAACAGCGTCGCCTGCTTTGCATTTAACTTCGAGAACTTTACCAGGCATCGGAGCGGAAACAGTTGCAGAACCAGCAGCAACCGGTTTAGCAGCCGGAGCCGGAGCCGGAGCCGGAGCAGCTTTCGGAGCAGGTGCAGCAGCCGGAGCCGGAGCAGCTTTCGGAGCAGCTTTCGGAGCAGCAGCAGCAGCGCCGCCCATTTCTTCAACTTCTACTTCGTATGCAGTACCATTAACGGTGATAGTATACTTTTTCATGGATATGAATCCTCCTTAAAATCTCGTTTTTAATAAATAGTTAGAACCAATAATTAATTAGAAGCATTCTTTACGAACGCTGATAGCTTCTACGCGAGCGTTTACAGTCCAGCTTGCATTAGGCAGACGACGTACGCAAGCGATTTGATCTGCGCTGCAGCCGGTTGCTGCGATTGCTGCTGCGATAACTGCGATAATTTCGCTGTCATCCTGAACAGGAGCAGCTGCGGGTGCTGCTGCAGGAGCTGCTGCCGGAGTAGGAGCTACTGCCGGTTTAGCTGTTTTTTTTTGAGTCGGGTCAACCATTTGAATTAAGTGCATGAGTACGCCCAGTGCTGCAAGAACACCGAATACGATAGTCATGTTAATTACTGCGATCAACCACGGATTAGTGGTAACAGGGCCCATTTATTTCACCTCATCTTTTAAAATTATTAGGCACTAAGCAACTGCCGATAATGAATTACAAAGGAATGTTGCCGTGGCGTTTTGCCGGACGGGTTTCGCGTTTGCTTTCGAGCATTTGCAGAGCGTTGATGATGGTGGGACGAGAGTTTTTCGGTTCGATAACCATGTCAACCATACCGCGCATAGCTGCCTGATACGGAGTAGCAAAGTTGTCGATGTACTCAGCAGTTTTAGCTTTAACATCAGGATCGTTTCTGAAGATGATGTTAGCAGCGCCTGCAGGACCCATAACTGCGATTTCTGCAGTCGGCCAAGCAATAACTTGGTCAGCGCCAAGGTCTTGAGAGCACATTGCCAGGTAGGAACCGCCGTAAGCTTTACGGGTAACCATGGTGATTTTAGGTACAGTAGCTTCAGAGTAAGCATACAGCAATTTAGCACCATGACGGATAATGCCGCCGTATTCTTGGTTGCAACCAGGCAGGAAGCCAGGAACGTCAACCAGGTTCAGCAGAGGAATGTTGAATGCGTCGCAGAAGCGGATGAAACGAGCGCCTTTATCGGAAGCGTTGATGTCCAGGCAGCCAGCCATAACTTTCGGCTGGTTAGCGATGATACCAACGGTTTGGCCGTCCATACGAGCGAAGCAGGTGATGATGTTTTGTGCCCAGTATTTCTGGGATTCATAGTATTCACCGTTATCTACGATAGCTTTGATAACGTCATACATATCATATGCTTGGTTGGAGTTGTCCGGAAGCAGAGTGTTCAGGCTTTCTTCAACACGCATCGGGTCGTCACCAGTTTCAACAATCGGAGCGGTTTCCATGTTATTGGAAGGCAGGAAGGAAAGCAGGTAACGGATTTGTTGCAGGCAGTCTTCATCGTTTTCAGCAGCGAAGTGAGCAACACCGGAAGTGCTGTTGTGGGTCATAGCGCCACCCAGTTGTTCTTGGGTTACATCTTCACCGGTAACGGATTTAACTACTGCAGGGCCGGTAATGAACATTTTGGAAGTGTTCTTTACCATGTAGATGAAGTCGGTCAGTGCCGGGCTGTATACAGCGCCGCCAGCGGAAGGACCCATGATAGCGGAGATCTGAGGAACAACACCGGAAGCGATGGTGTTTTCGAAGAAGATCTTACCATAACCAGCCAGAGCGTCGATAGCTTCCTGGATACGAGCACCGCCGGAATCGTTCAGGCCAACAAGCGGAGCACCCATTTTCAGTGCCAGACGTTGAACTTTAACGATTTTTGCAGCATGCATTTCGCCAAGAGAACCGCCTTCAACGGTGAAGTCCTGTGCAAATACATAAACAAGACGGCCGTCGATGGTGCCATAACCGGTGGTTACGCCTTCACCCGGAAGTTCTTTCTTTTCTTGACCGAAGTTGGTGCAACGATGACGAACGAAACGATCCAGTTCTACGAAGGAACCTTCGTCGAGAAGTGCAGCAATTCTTTCACGAGCGGTCATTTTACCAGCTTCGTGTTGTTTTGCTACGCGTTTTTCACCGCCAGCAGCCAGAATTACTTCGGACTTTTTGAGCATTTTCTCAATTTTTTCTTGAGTAGACAAAATCTTACACCTCCATCATTATTGGGAGAACAAAATTTATATACATATGTTGAAGCCGTATCTCATGTACGGCTTCAACAAGATGTATCAGAGTAATAATAATATTACTACAGCCTACAAAGGCTAACTAAAAATTAGTCAACGTAGGTTTCAGCCGGTTGGCAGAGTTCGAGCAGCAGGCCAGCAGATTTCGGATGAACGAAAGCAATTTTCATGTTGCCAGCACCGTTACGAGCTACTTTGTCGATCATTTTAACGCCAGCAGCTTCCATATCAGCAATAGCAGCTTTGATGTCATCTACGCGCAGAGCGATATGTTGGATGCCAGGGCCGTTTTTAGCAATGTATTTGCCGATCGGGCCATCATTGTTTTCGGTAATATCAACGAGGAGTTCAAGCAGGGTTTCGCCGCAGGGAATGAATACGGTTGCAACGCCTTGTTCTTTAACTTCTTCACGGTTGGTTACTTGCAGACCAAGAACCTCGGTGTAAATTTTGGTAGCTGCATCTAAGTCAGCGCATGCAATACCAACATGGTCAACACAAATAGTTTTGAATGCCATAATAAATTCCTCCTAAGAATCAAATTTTGGTGGTTTATTTTAAAACTTTACCAACAATATCATCAACGACAGAATAAGGTTCAATGTCACGATTCTGCATCTTGATTACAAGCTGGTCAAAATCGTCAGTTGAAATTACATTCTTGTCGATGTAGCGATTTACGCGATCATTAAGCATCGCAGTAACTTCGTTTTTAATACGAGCCTTGCGGATCTCGCTGAGTTTGCCGGTTTCTTCCAGATAGGCTTTATGAGCTTCAATGGAATCAACAACAGCTTCTATACCTTCACCCTTGCTGGCAACAGTCCTGTTGATCGGAGGACGCCAGCCAACATGTTCGGGATTTAATTCTAACATCATTTCAATCTCAATGTTGAGCTTGTCAGTTCCTTCACGATCTGCTTTGTTAATCGTAAAGAGGTCACCGATTTCAAGTATACCTGCTTTGATTGCCTGGATATCGTCGCCCATACCGGGGATTACAACAACCATGGTGGTGTCAGCGGTTTTAACAATATCAACCTCAGACTGGCCTACGCCAACGGTTTCAACGATAATTACATCCATGCCGAAAGCATCCATAAGTTTTACAGCATCGCCTGCTTTTTGGGACAGACCGCCAAGGCTGCCACGAGTTGCCATGGAACGAACAAAGATTCCTTCATCGGCAGTAAGATCCATCATTCTGATACGGTCGCCAAGGATAGCGCCGCCGGAATACGGACTTGTAGGGTCAATTGCTACAATTCCGACAGTTTTACCGCGTTTACGGTATTCTTTTGCAAGTTTATCAGTCAGAGTACTTTTACCAGCACCCGGAGGGCCAGTGATACCAATTACATACGCGTTACCGGTATGCGGATAGATTTCTGTCATAATTTTGACAGCATCGTCATATTCATTTTCAACGGCAGTAATTGCCTTAGATAATGCAAGACGAGAATGATTCAATAAATCTTCTACAATCTTCAAAATTCACACCGCCTTGTCTGATCGGATAATTTTTATAGTGCAAGCCGGGACAAGCCCGGCCTGCAGGAAAAAACGATCAAATTATTTAACGTTAGCGTTGATGAAGTCAACAATGTTGCTGGTCGGGGTGCCAGGAGTGAATACTTCAGCAATGCCAGCAGCTTTCAGGCCGGGGATGTCAGCGTCAGGAATAACGCCGCCGCCGATTACCAGAACGTCGTTCAGGCCTTTTTCTTTCAGCAGTTCAACTACTTTCGGGAAAAGGGTGTTGTGAGCGCCGGAGAGCAGGGACAGAGCAACAACATTTACGTCGTCTTGCAGAGCTGCTTCAGCGATTTGTTCCGGAGTCAGACGGATACCGGTGTAGATTACTTCAAAACCAGCGTCGCGCAATGCACGAGCTACAACTTTTGCACCGCGGTCATGACCATCAAGACCCGGTTTAGCAACTAAAACTTTAACGTTAGCCATTATAAGTTACCTCCGTATTATTGTCAGATGTTTACAAATTAAAGAGTGGTATGAGGTTGGTATTCACCGAATACTTCTCTCATAACGCCGCAGATTTCGCCTTCGGTTGCATATGCACGAACTGCGTCCAGGATGTAAGGCATCAGGTTTACAGATTCGTCAGCGCATGCAGCTTTCAGAGCAGCCAGAGTTTCTTCAACTTTAGCGTTGTCACGACGAGCTTTCAGAGCAGCGATTTTGTCAGCTTGGAGTTTACCTACGGAACCGTCTACGCGGAGCAGGTTTTTCGGAGCTTCTTCTTCTTGTTGGAATTTGTTAACACCAACGATGATACGGTCGCCTTTTTCGATTTCCATTTGCCATTTGTAAGCGGAATCTTGGATTTCTTTTTGGATGTAGCCTTTAGCGATTGCTTCAGGAGCGCCACCGATTTCGTCAATTTTCTTAATGTATTCCCAAGCTTCAGCTTCGATCTTGTCGGTCAAAGCTTCTACATAGTAGGAACCACCCAACGGGTCAATGGTGTCAGCCAGGCCGGATTCGTAAGCAACGATTTGTTGAGTACGCAGAGCGATGGTTACGGATTCAGTGGTCGGCAGAGCCAATGCTTCGTCTTTGGAGTTGGTGTGGAGGGATTGAGTACCGCCCATTACAGCAGCAGCAGTTTGCAGAGCAACACGAACGATGTTGTTGTTCGGTTGTTGAGCAGTCAGCATGGAACCTGCGGTTTGGGTATGTACACGCAGCATCATGGATTTAGCTTTCTTAGCGCCAAAACGTTCTTTCATAACTTTAGCCCATACACGACGGGAAGCGCGGAATTTAGCAACTTCTTCGAGTACGTTGTTATGAGCATTCCAGAAGAAGGACAGACGGCCAGCGAAAGCGTCAACGTCCAGACCAGCTTTGATAGCAGCTTCTACATAAGCGATACCGTCAGCAATGGTGAATGCGATTTCTTGAGAAGCGGTGGAACCAGCTTCACGGATGTGGTAACCGGAGATGGAGATGGTGTTCCACAGCGGAACATTTTTGGAGCAATATTCAAAAATGTTGGTGATAAGACGCATGGACGGTTTCGGCGGGAAAATGTAGGTGCCGCGAGCTGCGTATTCTTTCAGGATATCGTTTTGGATGGTGCCGCGCAGTTTGTCAGCGGAAACACCTTGTTTTTCAGCAACTGCAATGTACATAGCGAGCAGTACGGAAGCAGGAGCGTTGATGGTCATGGAAGTGGAAACTTTGTCGAGTTGGATGCCGTCGAACAGGATTTCCATATCAGCCAGGGAGTCGATAGCAACGCCTACTTTACCAACTTCGCCTTCGGACATCGGGTCAGTGGAATCATAACCGATTTGGGTCGGAAGGTCGAATGCGCAGGACAGACCGCTGCCGCCGTTAGCTAACAGGTAACGATAACGTTTGTTGGATTCTTCAGCAGTGGAGAAACCAGCATACATACGCATGGTCCAGAAACGGCCACGATACATGGTGGGTTGTACGCCACGGGTGTAAGGATATTCACCAGGGAAGCCCAGTTTTTCCATGTAGTCGAAGTTTTCACCAAGATCCATCGGGGTGTACAGTCTGTTAGGTGCAAGGTTTGCACGTTCAGGGGCTTTTTCAAGTTTAGCTTCTACATCAGCCATATACTTGTCAAAACCAGCTTTAATTTGTTCAAATGCCATTCTCAAATCCTCCTTAAATATTTGTTGTGCACATTTCGGACTGGACGGGTCCGAAATAATGGTGAGAGTGTCCGTCGTAGACGGTATATGGCAAAGCCTGAGGCTTCGTCAACAGTTTATTTATATCTGCCTGCAGAACTTGCATCTGCAGGCAAATACATTACATAGTTTAACCTATTTTCAAAAACTTCTCAAGTGTTTTTGAATTATTTTTCCATGGTGCCGGTTTCATTGAAACGGGTATGGAAATCGAATGCTTCGGAGAGGATATGCGGGGTTTGGCTGTTGCCGC
The DNA here is from genome assembly GCA_949285135.1 of uncultured Phascolarctobacterium sp. Taxonomy (GTDB): domain Bacteria; phylum Bacillota; class Negativicutes; order Acidaminococcales; family Acidaminococcaceae; genus URXU01. The sequence continues at coordinate 42,273 of CASDXO010000010.1, read as the reverse complement.
AAGCTTCGCATGCTCTGTGGAAGTAATCAAGGAGCATCGGTTGATATTTCGGGTTAGCAATCTTGTCGATGATAACCAGAGCGCGTTCTTTCGGAGACAGACCACGAAGGTCAGCTACACCGCGTTCGGAAACGATAACGTCAACGTCATGTTCGGTGTGGTCTACATGGCTGCAGAACGGAACAACGGAGCTGATCTTGCCGCCTTTAGCAAGAGAAGTGGTGAAGAATACGGTCAGGAAGCCGTTACGAGCATAGTCGCCGCTGCCGCCGATACCATTCATCAGTTTGGTGCCGCAGATATGAGTGGAGTTAACATTGCCATAGATATCTACTTCGATAGCGGTGTTCATAGCGATTACGCCGATACGACGAGCAACTTCCGGGCTGTTAGCAACTTCCTGCGGACGCAGAATGATGTATTTTTTGTATTTTTCTACATTTTCATAGAATTTTTTGAGGCATTCAGGAGACGGGCTCAGAGCGGTACCGGAGCAAACACGGAGTTTGCCTGCGTCGATCAGGTCGAACATACCGTCTTGAATAACTTCGGTGTAAACGGTCAGATCTTCGAAGTCGGAGTTTACAAGGCCGTTGATAACAGCGTTAGCAACAGAGCCTACGCCGGATTGCAGCGGCAGCAGGTTTTTCGGCAGACGGCCTGCAGCAACTTCAGCTTTGAAGAATTCAACCAGGTTTTTGCCCATTTTCTGAGCGTCTTCGTCGATTGCGCCGAGAGGACGAACTTTATCGGTGATGTCGCAAGCTACTACAGCAACGATTTTTTCAACTTCGCACGGAATGTACGGAGTGCCGATGATGTCTTCCGGTTTTTCAACAGGGATAGCTTTGCGGCACGGAGGATCCAGAGGAACATAGGAGTCATGCATGCCTTCCAGAGCTACCGGTTGAGTGGTGTTAACTTCAACGATAACTTTTTTAGCGCTCTGTACATAAGAAGAGCTGTTGCCCATGGAAGTGGTAGGAACCAGGCCTACTTTGCCTTCACCCAGGTCGATGATTTTGCAAACTTCGACGATTGCAACATCAACGTCGCGGCGGTTTGCCATGAAACCATAACGGGTCATCTGAGCAACATGGCTCAGGTGCAGGTCGGTATATTTTACACTGCCATTGTTGATAGCTTTACGCATATCGCCATTGGTTTGATAAGGCATACGACGGTCAACGATACCAGCTTCAGTCATAGCGGTATCCATTTCAGGACCTACGGATGCGCCAGTCCATACGTTGATTTTGAAAGGAGCTTTCTTGCCTCTTTCAGCAAGAGCAAGAGGAACAGCTTTCGGATAACCGGACGGAGTAAAACCGCTGGTACCTACGTTGTCACCATCTTTCACGAATTCTGCAGCAGCTTCAGCAGACATTACTTTGCCAGCTACTACGTCACAAATGCGATCTTGAATATCGATCATGTTTACCTGCCTCCTTAATAATTAGGACATTCTTATTAGTAAGGGATTCCCTTATAAATAAAACTTATTTGCCGCCAACCCACACATAATGCTGATTAAGTTACAAATAAGATTTTACCGGATTTCAAAGAATATCAGGTGCAATCGCACACTCATACCCTTTCTACCACATGTATTCGACATCAGCCAGAAAACTCCTGCTGCCGAAACGCTTTCTGATGAAATTATTTTTTATTTTTGACACAATTATAACATATTGCGCAAAAATATTTCACACTTTCTTCAATGTTTTTGAGATTTTTTTACAATCTCACTTCTTCTGACGTCTATTATAATAACAATAAAACTGTAACATATCAAGCATTTTCTTTACACATTCAATTAAAAACCCCTTTCAAAATAATTTTGAAAGGGGTTTTTGTGCCGTTATTTAAGTATTTTTAACGCACTTTTGCTGAATAGTGCGTGTGCAGTAGATGATGTGCTTTTTCTCCGAGAGGTTTTCCCAGCCAATTATCATAAAGCGCCTTAATTTCAGGATTTTCATGCGATTTTCGTAATTCACTCATTCTGTCGCAGTCAAACAGAGCCTCACGGCGCATCTGCCTGATTTCGCGGTTCACAGGAACAGGCTGTCCGCCGCCGCCGATGCAGCCGCCCGGGCAGGCCATAACTTCGATAAACTGATAATCAGCAGTACCTGCTTTGATGCGTTCCAGCATCTTGCGCGCTGAACCCAGGGTATTGACAACGGCAATCCTGATTTCCTTACCGGCAATAGTTAGCACAGCTTCGCGGGTTTCTTCCATGCCGCGAACTTCGTCGTACTCAATCTTGGGCAGATCCTCACCGCTGACAACGTCAGCCACAGTACGCAGCGCAGCTTCCATAACGCCGCCCGTATTGCCAAAGATTACCGCTGCACCGGTGCCGGTACCCAGCGGGGAATCAAAGTTTTCTTCCGGCAGGGATACAAAGTCGATGCCGGCTTCGCGGATCATGCGTCCCAGCTCACGTGTAGTAATAACAATGTCTACATCACGATAGCCGCTGTCGCACATTTCCTCACGCTGTGCTTCGGCTTTTTTAGCTGTGCAGGGCATTACGGAAACGCTGACAATCTTTGCCGGGTCGATACCGGCTTTTTCTGCATAATAGGTTTTAGCTACGGCGCCGAACATCTGCTGCGGAGATTTCGCCGTCGAAAGATGCGGCAGCAGTTCAGGATATTTCAGTTCGATCATATTTACCCAGCCGGGACTGCAGGAAGTAATCATGGGCAGCACGCCGCCGTTTTGCAGACGGTCGATGAATTCGTGCCCTTCTTCCATAATAGTCAGGTCGGCAGAAAAATTGGTATCGAAGACCTTGTCAAAGCCCAGACTGCGCAGTGCTGCTACCATCTTGCCGGTAACGATGCTGCCTGCCGGAATGCCCAGCTCCTCGCCCAGTGCCACGCGCACGGAAGGAGCAGTCTGCACGATGACCACCTTGTCGGGGTCGTTAATAGCTTTCCATACCTGTTCGGTATCGTCTTTTTCCACAATAGCGCCGGTCGGGCAGACACTTGCGCACTGACCGCAGTAGGTGCAGACAGCGTCTTTCAGGTCATGCTCAAAAGCAGTGGAAACGATGGTATTGAAGCCGCGTCCCGCAAAGCTGTAGACGCTCATCCCTTGTACATCGCGGCAGATACGGATGCAGCGGCCGCAGAGGATACATTTTTCCTGGTCGCGTACCAGCGACGGATTACTGCAGTCGATGGTGTGGGCCTTGGTCTCGCCGCCTTCAAAACGAATCCTGCGCAGACCCAGGTCAGCAGCAATCTTCTGCAGCTCGCAGTCACCGCTCTTCTGGCAGCACAGACAATCTTTCGGATGGTTGGCTAAAAGCAGTTCCACCACGGTTTTGCGCGCTTCACGTACCTTGTCCGTGTTAGTTTTCACCACCATGCCCTCGCTGACGGGATAAACGCAGGAGGCAACCAGCGTACGTGCGCCGGAAGCTTCCACCATGCACAGACGGCAGGCGCCTTCGGGACGCAGCTCGGGATGATAGCACAGAGTCGGAATATATACTCCGGCCGCACGGGCAGCTTCCAGAATGGTAGCTCCCTGCGGAGCCTGGATTTGTTTGCCGTTGATAGTTAAATTTACCATAGTCATCGTCCGTGCTCCTCCTTAACCCTTGGTGATAGCCTTAAACGGACATGCAGCCATGCAGGCACCACATTTAATACAGATATCCTGATTGATAACGTGTTTTTCCTTAATCTTACCGCTGATAGCCTGTACCGGGCAGTTGCGGGCGCACAGTCCGCAGCCGCGGCAGGCATCGGTAATGGTGTAGCTGGCCAGCTTTTCGCATACGCCTGCCGGACAGCGTTTTTCCTTAATATGTGCTTCGTATTCGTCGCGGAAATATTTCAAAGTGCTCAGTACAGGATTAGGAGCAGTCTGTCCCAGTCCGCACAGAGCGGTTTCCTTAATATTCTTGGCCAGATTTTCCAGCAGCTCAATATCGCCTTCCCTGCCCTGTCCTTCGGTAATGCGGGTCAGAATCTCCAGCATGCGCTTGGTGCCCTCGCGGCACGGCGTGCATTTACCGCAGGATTCGGACTGGGTGAAGTTCAGGAAGAATTTTGCAACATCCACCATGCAGGTGTCTTCATCCATAACAACCAGACCGCCGCTGCCCATCATCGCACCAGCAGCAATCAGGGAATCATAATCAACCGGCAGATCCAGCATGGATTCCGGCAGACAGCCGCCGGACGGGCCGCCGATTTGTACGGCCTTGAATTTCTTGCCGTTGGTAATGCCGCCGCCGATGTCGTAGATAATCTCGCGCATGGTAATACCCATGGGTACTTCTGCCAGACCGGTGTTGTTAATTTTGCCGGTAAGGGCGAAAACCTTGGTACCCTTGGAGCCCTGCGTACCGTACTGACAGTACCAGTCGGCACCGTTGACGATAATCTGGGCTACGTTGGCAAAGGTTTCTACATTATTGATATTAGTCGGTTTGCCCCACAGACCGGAAACAGCCGGAAACGGCGGACGGGGACGGGGCATGCCGCGCTTGCCTTCAATAGAAGCCATAAGGGCGGTTTCTTCGCCGCAGACGAATGCGCCTGCGCCTTCTTTAATATGTAAGGTAAAGTTAAAACCGCTGCCGAAAATATTCTCACCCAGGAGGCCCATTGCTTCTGCCTGCTCAATAGCGGTGCGCAGGCGTTTAATAGCCAGCGGATATTCGGCACGCACATAAATATAGCCTTCATCGGCGCCGATAGCATAACCGCAGATAGCCATACCTTCCAGTACGCGGTGCGGGTCGCCTTCCAGCACGCTGCGGTCCATGAACGCACCCGGGTCACCTTCATCGGCATTACAGATAACGTATTTTTTATCACTGACGGAATTTTTGGCAAACTGCCATTTCATGCCCGTCGGGAAACCGCCGCCGCCGCGTCCGCGCAGACCGGATTTTTTCACTTCGTCGATAACGTCTTCCGGCGTCATGGTAGTAACTGCCTTGGCCAGAGCTTCATAACCGCCAACAGCGATATATTCCTCAATCATTTCCGGATTGATGGCGCCGCAGTTGGCCAGTACCAGACGCTGCTGTTTTTTATAGAAGCCGATTTCCGAATAATTGGGTACCTGTTCATGGCTCAGGGGCTCACGATACAGCAAACGTTCCACGATGCGGCCTTTATACAAATGATTTTCCACAATCTCTTTGACGTCTTCCGGTTTTACATGGCAGTAGAAAGTGCCTTCCGGATAGACGATAACCAGTGGCCCGTGCTCGCAGAAGCCGTGACAGCCGGTTTCAACCAGCATGACCTCGTTCTGCAGGCCGTATTCTTCCAGATATTTGGCAAAGCTGAGCTGGATCTCCTTAGAACCTGCGGATTTACAGCCCGTGCCGCCACAAACCAAAACATGAGCTCTGATATGCTGCATAATTCTCTCCTCCAAAAAAATTATTCCTGTTCCAGCTTGCCGACAACGAGTTCTTCCACGATGCGGCCGTTAACCACATGCTCGGCAATAATCTTTTTCACATCCTCGGGTTTAACCTTGCCGTAGGTAATGCGGGGCTCGCCGGGACGAATAACGTCTACCAGCACTTCCTTCTCGCACATACCGATGCAGCCGGTCTGCTGCACCTGCACGTTAAGCAGCTTGCGTACTGCCAGTTCGTCCAAAATAGCACTCATCACTTCGCGCGCGCCTGCAGCGATACCGCAGGTACCCATACCTACGATGATCTTGGTGCCTTCATCCTTGCGCAGTTTGATGTCCGCTTTCAGTTTTTCACGCAGTTTATGCAAATCTTCCAAGCTTTTCATTTATTGAACCTCCATACCTTTTACTTTGGCAATTTCCTGTTTTAAGTATTCTTCCAGCCAGAGGGAAATCTCCGGGTTGGCAAAATCGGCAGCATCGCCGAGTATCTCCCGCACCTGACAGGTGGAAAAATCCAGTCTTCCCTGACCGCAGCAGTAGATAAACTCAAGATCTATCCAGGGCGCTCCGGCCAAAAGTACTCTGACGCTGGCTGCAATATCGCCCAAAGGCGGCATATCAATGTTGCCGGCGGCAAAATAAGCAGCAATCCTGGTACCTTTTCCTTTTTCCGAGGTAATTTCCAGATGACCTCCGCATTGCTGGGTCACCATATCAATAAAGGGTATGCCCATGCCCACCTTGCGGCTCAGTCTGGTAGTCGTAAACGGATCGCGCACCTGCCGCAAAAGCTCCGGGCTCATCCCTCTGCCGTCATCCTCGATGCTGAAAACGAAAAAGCCGTTTTCATTCTCATTGATTGCCACAATAAGATTTCTGGCTCCGGCCTCAATGGAATTTTGTGCCAGATCCAATATATGCAATGACAGCTCACGCATGATTTACTGATACCTTTTTAAAATAGCCGGCAGTTTATCCGGAGTCAGACGGCCATGAGTATCGTCGTTAATCTGCATGACGGGCGCAAGTCCGCACGCACCGATGCAGGCAACGGTTTCCAGCGTGTAGCGCAAATCTTCCGTAGTGTGCCCTGCCTTGATGCCCAGCTCTTTTTCCAGAGCCTGCAGGATCAGCTTGCCGCCGCGTACGTGGCAGGCAGTGCCCTGGCAGACACGAATGATGTTGCGTCCGCGGGGGTTGAGATGAAACAGGGAATAAAAAGTTACTACACCATAGATTTCGGAAATGGGTACGCCGGTTTTCGACGCCACATATTCCAGTACATCCTTGGGCAGATAATTATACAGGCTCTGCACTTCCTGCAGAATCGGAATAAGGGAACCTTTTTTGCCCTCATATTTAGCTAAGATTGCATCCACCTGAACTTTTTCAGGATTTTCGCCGCAGCAGCAGCTGCATTTTTGGTTAATTAGGCTCATGGTGATTCTCCTTTACCTGAATATTGTAACAGATTTAAAATCAGTATAGCATTTTTATTTTATATATTCAACACTGTTTATTGCTTTTATGTAAATTAGTATAGCTTATTTCTCCTGAAAATCAGCAAAACAGCCTGCTTTCCAGCTGCGGCCGCTGCTGTGGTTGAGCGCCAGTTTCAGCTCTGCTATGGTAAGGTTCTCTACGGTAACAATATTTTTCGGCCCCTGCACAAAATCCATAATATTGTGCGCATCGGAACTGGTAACAAAAGGCAGGTAGCCTGCCAGACGCTGCATTCTGCTCTGCATCCCGTTTCTCCAGCCTGCTGCCGAAATCTCTGCTGCCGCAAAACCAAAACCAGGTTCAATAAAGCCGAGCTGCCCTACGATGCTGTAGGAAGGCCGGTCGATATGGGCAGCAATACTCATCCCGCCCAGATGTTCAGCCTCACGGACAACTTCTGCCGCTGTCAGCTCCAGCGGTGCCAGCAGCAGACGTTCTTCTTCGCGGACGAAATTATCATCGTCGTCTACCACAAACTGGCCGCCAAACTTTTCCGCATTGTTGCGCAGCCCGTTCATTTTGCCATCCACCAGCTGCTGCCAGGCGTTAAGCTGTTTAAGCGTATCAAACAGCACTACGATATGGGCTTCCTCCAGACATTCCACTTCCATACCCGGAAAAACCTTTACCCCATAGCGCTCGCCGGCTTTTACCGCTGCCAGTGCATTCGCCGAGGCGTTGTGGTCGGTAATGGCTATGGCACCGATACCGAACTCTGCCGCCCGCATGACGATATGGTGTGGCGTCATCTCGATTTCCGCACAGGGCGAAAGCAGCGTGTGAATATGAAAATCTGCCAGAATGCTGCGCATTACTCTTTGCCCACTCCCAGCTCGTACAGCCTGCCGATAATTTCAAAAGCTGACAGCTCCGTGGAGAAAATAACTACTTCATTGAGGGCTGCCTTGCTCAGCGTATCTTCCGCTACCGGCGAATCTCCAGCCACGATGACTGCTGCTACACCAATCAGCGACGCTACTGCCGCCACGTTCTGATGCCCCTGCATGGTAACCCACACCATGCCTGGCTGAGCCTGCCCCATGACATTGCTTAATAAATCAGAAGCATAGCCGCCTGCAATTTCGCCGTCCAAAGCAGCTTCCGGTGTCAGCAGCTTTAAAGGCAGCGCTGCCATGATATCTTTGACTTTCATTCTTCGTCCTCCTCAAAATTCTGCACAGGCTCGGGCTCGTGGGAGATAGGCACCTGACGCGCCAGCTCCAGCATACCCTGAGCCAGTTTATGTACGCTGCTGCGCAGTTTAAAAATACAGTCCGTAATATGGGCTTTCCCCTGTACGATGTCTTCTGCCAGACACTGGCAGCTGGGGGCACCGCACGCCCCGCAGTCCAGACCGGGTAGATCCTGCAGTACTTCTTCCATGCGCTCGAACTTCTTCATGGCTTCCATAATATCGTCATCCAGCTGCATCATGGGACGGGGCACAACTTTTTTGCGATAATCTGCCGATTTAGGAAAATCTTGCAGCTGCATATGGTCAGCCATGGCTTTTAACCTGTCCGCAGGCTCATGCTCCCGCATCTTGCGGATGCGCTGCTGCAGATTGCTCAGGGCCACAAATCTGTTTTCTGCTGCCAGCATACCGCCGATGCAGCCGCCCTGACAGGCACTGCACTCGATATAGTCCAGCTGAGGCATCTTGTTCATGGACACCTGCTCCAAAACTTCATAGACATTGTCGATACCGTCCACGACCAGCGCATTTTCCAGTCCGGCAGACGCCGCTTCACCGCCGCATGCGCCCCAGCCCATCCCGTAGGAAGAACCTGTACGCACATTGAGCTTACCTTCACCGCCCAGACATTTCAGCAGCCTGCCGTAAATATCAGCCAGACTGAAGCTGCCTGTCAGCTGCGACTGCTTCATATCTACTGACTGACGGATATTACTTTCCTTGGACGGACAGGGAGAAATGAACCAGACTCCGATCTGCTCAGGAGCAAGGTTATGCTTAGCCGCTGCCTCCCGCCGCACATAAATTGCCGCTGCCTCTGCCGGAGCCAGTACCGGTACCAGCTGCTTAATCAGCTCGGGAAACTTGACCTGAATCAGGCGCAGTACGGCAGGACAGGTGCTGGAAATCAGCGGTCTGCGTCCGCCCGTATCGCTTTTTACATAACTTTCTATCTCACGCGCCACATACTCGGAAGCCAGCGACACATCAAAAATCTCGTCAAATCCCAGCGTGTGCAGTCCCTGCCAGATATCTTCCACCGGCACGGAAACTGGAAACTGAGCATACAGCGACGGTGCAGGCAGCACGATATTATATGAATAGTTTCCCAGTCCTTCCAGCGTATCCATTGCCACACTGTAAGCATGGTAGGGACATTTTCTGGCGCAGCTGCCGCAGTCTACGCAGCGGTCACTCAATATTTCCGCCTTGCCTGCCCGCACACGGATAGCCTCCGTCGGACAGACTTTGACGCAGGATACGCAGCCCTGACATTTGTCACGCTGTAATTTTACCGAATGAAAATATTCTGTCGGAGCCATCGTATCACCTCTTTCCGTAGTTTATTCTATAAATCTTCACTGATATGTTCAAACCTCATGCGAATAGTTGTCCCCACGCCCACCTCGGACTGGATGTCAAACTTATCCGAACATTTTACCATATTGGGCAGGCCCATGCCGGCGCCAAAACCCATCTGCCGTGCATATTCCGGCGCTGTAGACCAGCCTTCCTGCAGAGCCTTGTCAATATCGGGGATACCGGGTCCGCCATCGGTAACGGTAATCTCTGTAGCGTCGGTAAACACCTCTGCCGCTACCTTGCCACCGCCCGCGTGGATGATGACATTCATTTCCGCTTCGTAGGTGCCGATGGCAATGCGGCGCACAATATCGGCGGCAATACCCAGGCGCTGCAGCATCCGCTTTATTTTTGCCGATGCTTCGCCGGCACGTTCAAAATCGCCGCCTGCTACCTCAAATTCCATTTTTACAGATTTATTTTCACTCATGGTCATTTTCCTTCTTTGAACATCCTTTGATACCTGCCTGATACAATATGCCGCAGGCCTCAAACAGCGTATGCTGGGTTGCCAGCACCGGCAGACTGTTTTCTCTGGCTGCTTCCAGTATTTCCTCGCCCGGAATCTTCCCGCGTACGATAATCAGCGCACACAGGTCAGTCATATCTGCCGTACGAATTACCTGCAGATTGGTAAGACCGGTACACAGCAGCGTGCGTCTCTTGGTAAAAGCCAGCACATCGCTCATCAAATCACTGCCGCAGCAGGTCTCTACCTCGCGATCCAGCAGTTCTTCACCTGTCAGTACCCTGGCCCGCAGCAGTTCCTTTACATCTTTTAAATTCATATTTTCTCCCACCCATTAAAATAAAATATCACTTTAGTTACCCTGACTAAAAAACAAAATATTCCTACAATTTTATTCTACCTTTTATAGCTGTCAAAGTAAATAAAAAGAAAATCCGCAGGCAGCTGATATGTACTAACTGTTATATAGTGTAACTATTAAAACAAACCGATTGAAGATTTTACCTGCATTTTATCTTCGTCCTGCCCGTTACATGCTATAATGGGCAGCAGGAGGAAGATTATGTTTCGTTTCAGTACCGCCGCAGACTGCGAGCAGATTTATGAGCTGATTTGCCAGCTGGAAAATACCATGTTGCCCTATGAAGACTTTAAAAGCATTTATTTGGAACAGCAGAAAGACAAACGTTATTACAGCTATATATATGAAGAAAACTGTCAAATTCTCGGTTTTCTGAACCTGCGCATCGAAAGGCAGCTGCACCACGCCGCCCCTGTGGCAGAGATTATGGAATTTATCGTCGCCGCTCACTGTCGCGGCAAAGGTTTAGGGTGTAAATTTATGGAACAGGCTGCCAAGACAGCTAAGCAGTTAAACTGTTACGGGCTGGAAGTAGCCAGCAGCCGCAAACGTACTGAGGCGCATCGCTTTTATCAGCAAAGCGGCCTGCAGCCCACCCACTATAAACTTACCAAAACACTAATAGAGTAAATCATTCTCATCAGGCAGCCTTAATAAGACAGAAAAACAGCCGGACAAAAATTCCGGCTGTTTTTAGTTCAGAACAGAATATTTTATATTATTTAAATTTAGAATGTATAGGTTGCCTGCACGCTGCCGCTGAACCCTTCTCGCTCACCTGCATAGCCGCGCATATTTAAATCAAAGCTCCACGGAGAATCGCTGTCCGGCTGGTAGTTCATACCTATTTCCGCCATATAGCTGCTTCCCTGCAGGCTCTGCTCCGGCGCGCTCATGTTCTGCGCCCTCATGTCAGCATCACCATTGAACTCATATTCATAGGCCAGTCCGTAGTAGGTGCTGAATTTATTTTCCTTATTTGTCGTAACCCTTGCGCCTATCCTCAGCCTGTCGCTGGTGATACTGTCAAATTCAAATTTGTCATTTGCTACAGTGAAGCTGTCGCCGTCCGTATAGGTGTGGAAGAATTTACCGTAAACGTCAAGGTCGGTAGCTTCGTTTAAGCTGATAACTTTGCCTACGCCGATATGCGCTCCGTAGTAAGTGCTTTCTGATTTATAACCGTAGCTGTTGCCTGCACCGTCTTTTAAAGCGTTGGTCATTTCGCTCTTGAGCATACCTGCACGCAGGCTGCCTTCAGTGTAGACCCCGTTATCCTGTTCAAAGCGTGCCGCAATACCCCCGCCGTTGTAGACAAGGCTGCCGTCGCCGCGGAAGAATTCGTTGTTGAATTCATTATAAGTGCGGTAGTTGCCGCTGCCGTTTTCGTAGAATACGCCCCAGCTGAAATCGCCGTTGCCAATGTTCTTTTCGTTGCCGACACCGACGATGCTGCTCCAGCCGTTGATTTTCAAATCGCTGTTAACATCGTATTTGCTGCGGTTACCATGTACAGCAGCAAAGGTTTTGATGCCGTAGTTGTCGTCACGACTCAGAGCATCCAGACTGTCGCTGATAAGGTCGGTGCCCTGATTGACAAAGGCTGCCGCTACGGCGCGGTTTTCAGCGACGAGGTCAATCTGATCTAAATGTTTAACTGATGTCAAGGTATAGGTAACGCTGTCGCCATCGGCTGCAACCAGTGCCTGTCCTGTGCCTCCTATGGTTACCCCGGCAGTAAAATTACTCGTAGCCGCTACATTATCAGCTGTGATACCTAAGTCCTGCCCTGCTATTAAGGTCATACTGTCATTTTCTCTAAGCTGTGTACCACCGCTTATTACTAAATTATCACAATTTAAATTAGTATTGGACAGAACCTGTTGTTCCATATTATTTGTGATATTTAATACAGTATTACCACTTTTCCATTCGATATTCTGAAAATCAATATCACTAAAATTATACACACCTTGGACATCTTGTCCGCTCCAGTCATCAATAATAAGCTTATTACCGCTTACTTGATTTGCTACACTGCCAAATAATTGTGCCTCAGACAAATTCGCATTATCTTTTAATATTATACTATTATCATCAGCAGTACCATAGAAACTTATGCCACCATAAACATCAGACTTGATTACAGTATTGTCACCGCTAATGATCACTTGATTTCCATTAGCTTCTCCTTTTATAGTATATCCTCCTACAATACCTATTGGATCTGTCCAAGTGTGGTCATTTTCAATTTTAGAATTTATAATTTCTACAATATTGGAATTGGCAAAGTCTCCGTTCTCTCCAAATCCTGCATATCCACCTGAAACAGCAACAAATGTAATTTTTATATTTGAATTCTCTACTACCGTTCTATTATCTTGAACATAATAACCAATTGCACCTGTTAAGTTATCTATACTTCCTGAAAAATTATTTATATATACTGAATTATCATATAATTTAGCTTTTATATTTGCATAGTCTTCTTCACGTGCGCCAGCAACAATGTATAATTCATCTTTATCAAAACTGATATTATTATTAGTATTATCAATCACAACATGATTATCGCTGACTTGTACATTATCTAAACTCATACCTGTTCCGTTACAAATAGTAACACCGCTTATATTTTTTATTGTAAAATTTCCTCCGGTAATAATTGCTGCATTCCCAGCATAATTATTATTGCTTTGTAAATTTTCAATATATTTTCCTGCTATTCCTGCATTAACTTCACTCGGAATATCACCTGTAATTTCTAAAATACCATCAGCAGTGTCATTAGCAGTATAGTACTTACCCGAATGAGGGGAAGACTGTGTTTCATAAATAACAGCAGCAGATGCTATATCAGTAAAGCTGCATAATCCAAGGCCACCTGCTACTGCTATACTGATTAAAATTTTATTGGCTAATTTATTTTTCATCATAATTCCTCCCTTAAAACATAAAATTTCACAACTTATCCACAGTGCCATTTTACCAAACCTTCTCCCCCCGCAACCGAAAGTGCACTACGCTGCACTTTCAGTTCGGGGATGTAATGTTTTTTACACTTTCTTCTCAAAAGAAAAGAACAGAAAGCAACTACGCTGCTTCCTGTTCTTTTTATACGAAACATAACTATATATTTAGTTTAATAAAAATGCTCAGAGAATTTTTCTCAAAGCCAAACAAAAAACGACGTATATCTCTATACGTCGTTTTTACATTTTCATCTATTCACTTCATACTTATCCAGCTTATAACTTAGCATGGTCACAATTCCCAACAGCCAGAAGAACAGCCCCATCTGGGTATTAAAGTAGACATGGTCCGTCAGTCCGCCGATGGCGATGCCTACGCTGGCCAGTACATAGCCCCGTCCCAGCGCCGTTGTCCACGCGCCTTTTTTATTAAACGCCAGCTTCCAGCCGTGGTAAAGGAACATGCCCCACACCGCCAGAAAAACAATCAGCCCGTGCCATCCCAGCTCCGCCAGTACGTTTAAAAACAGGTTGTGGCAATGATACATGATAACGCTGGTATCTGCCAGATAATAATTATAGGTAGGATAGACAAAGCGATAACCGTACCATCCCACGCCCAGAGGATATTCTTCAATAATCCATTTTGTGCTGCGCAGATAAGCCATACGCAAAGCCATAGACGTGTCCTGTCCGTTTAAGATGGAGCCCAGCCGATGCCACACAGCCTGTCCGCCTGCTGCCAGGCCCAGTGCCCCTACACCCAGCACAGGCAGAAAAGCCTTGTGATAAAAAAGCAGGCAGAAGGCAAACAGCACTGCCGCACATGCCAGCCAGTTGCCGCGGGAATAGGTATAAAGCAGGCAGCCAGCCGCCAGCAAGGACGTTATGACAAGTGCCAGCCGTACACGTTTAGCCTTAAACACGCTGAACAGCGCCGCGCTGTAGGCAACAACGAGCACCAGATACCCCGCCAGAATATTGGGATTAACCAGAGTAGAATATACCCTGATTTTCAGCTCGGGAAATTCCTGCGGGTCTACCCAGATACCTTCTGCCGTCACGCCCAAAAGTTTCTGCCCCAGGCCGATGCTGCTGACCAGTATCGAAACAGTCAGAAAAGCGCCGATAAGCTGCACGGGTCGCGGCAGACTGCTGAAACGCTGCCACAAATTCTGCGGCGGCGCAGCCTTCGCAAAGGGCTGGGGCTTTTGCCAGCCGTAACGCAAAAGTACGAAAATCAGCGCTGCATACTGTCCGCCCACATAGACAAAATTAAAGGAAGAAAGAAATTTATCTGCCGAAAAATGCAGCGAAAGCCAGCCAATGGCAAAAAGCAGATATAAAAGCGCCTGCTGCCAGGGATGCAGCACGTTTTCCCGGCGCCTTGTGCCAAAGGAAGCAAGCAGTGCGCAGAAAAAGGTAACAGCCACGCAGCAGGCAGTAAATTCCTGCTCCAGCGGAATAACTGCTACTGTAAAGAGCAGCAGATAGTAAACATATTGATCGAGCTTATCCGCCCACGCTTTTAATGACATTGCTCCTTCTCCTGCAGCATCAGGGCTTTAAATTCGCCCACCAGATACAGACTGCCGCACACACAGACAATGCCGCCATCGCCTGCAGCTGCTACAGCCTTGTTATACGCCGTCAGCAAATCATTTTCTGCCGTAGCGTTAGTTCCAGCGAGACCTGCAAGGGTTTCTGCCGTTGCCGCACGGCTGCCGTTGCTGACCTGCACCGTATGCACCGTGTCTTTTTCCGTAATCAGCTCTTTGATAACGCCGCTCATGTCTTTATCGCCCATCATGCCAAAGACAAACTGCACCGGCTGCTGGGGATAGTATTTATCCAAAGCCTTGCGCAGCGCTCTGGCACCGTCAGGGTTATGTGCGCCATCCAGAATAATATCAGGATTTTGATGAATGCGTTCCAGTCGCCCCGGCCACAGGGTATTAGCTACGCCGATGTGCAGCGCCAGCTCTGTAATGCGTTCATCCTGTTTGGAAACCAGCTTGGCCGCTACAACAGCAACACTGGTATTTTTAATCTGATGCTCACCGGGCAGCTTGATTTCATAATCGGAATGATAGTAGTCGCCGGCATGCAGGGTAAACTTCTGCCCTTCCATGGAGCTGGTTACCTCGGTACCGTAAAAGGCTTTACCGTACAGATATACCGGCGCTTCCTTAAACATGGCCATAGTAACGATGGGGCCCAGCGCTTCTTCGCCTTCCGCGGCGGTAACAAGGGGCACTTTTTCCTTGATAATGCCTGCCTTCTGCATGGCGATGCGTGCCACGGTATCGCCGCAGCGGTCGGTATGGTCCAGCGCCACATTAGTGATAACGGAAACCACCGGCGTAATAACGTTGGTAGAATCCCACAGACCGCCTAAACCTACTTCGATAACGGCATAATCTACCTTCTGCAGATAAAAATGCAGAAAAGCTGCCGCCGTAAGGATTTCAAACTGAGTGGGCTGGTCACATACGCCCTTTTTAACGATGCTGTCTGCCGCAACCTTAACGGCGGTAATCGCCGTAGCAAAATCCTCGTCGCTGATGTCCTGTCCGTTGACGCTGATGCGCTCGTTATATTTTACCAGGTGGGGCGAGGTAAACTTGCCTGCCTTGAGGCCTGCTGCCAGCAGGATATTGGTAATCATGCTGCTGACGGAGCCTTTACCGTTGGTGCCGGTAACATGCACGGTTTTGATTTTCTGTTCCGGGTTGCCCAGCTCGCGCAGGAGGCCTTCAATACGCTCCATACCCAGCTGGATGCCGAATTTGCCCAGGCCTTCCAGATAGGCCAGGCTTTCCGTATAGTTCATAGTTTCCTCCGTAATCATACAGCAAAGCGGCACGGCTGCGCCGCACCGCTCATTGTGCTGTTTATAAGGTCTTTAAATATTCCAGGCGTTCGTTGATAGAAGCCTTTTTCGCGTTCAGTTCTTCTGCTTTTGCTTTTTCTTTTTCGATAACGTCAGCAGGAGCTTTAGCCAAAAAGCCTGCGTTGCCCAGCTTGCCGTTAACACGTGCCAGCTCTTTGTCGATAGCTGCCAGCTCTTTGGTCAGACGCTGGTTTTCTTTTTCCACGTCGATAAGGCCTGCCAGCGGCAGATATACTTCAATACCGCTTACTACGGCAGCCATGGCGTTTTCCGGTTTGGCCGCATTTTCATCCAGCACGGTCAGTTCGCTGATAGCACCCATCAGGTGTACGTAGTTTTCGTTGGCGATAATGCCGTCTTTCAGATCGGCAGCAGCCAGCATGATAGCCGGAACTTTCTTTCCGGGCGGTACATTTACTTCCGCACGCATGTTGCGGACAGCCTTAATGCTTTCCATAATTGCGCCCATCAGGCGTTCTGCTTCGTCATCCATTAAGGAAGCGTCAGCTTCAGGCCACTTGGAAATCATGATACTTTCTGCTTCGTGGGGCAGGCATTGATAGATTTCTTCGGTGATGAAGGGCATGTAAGGATGCAGCAGCTGCATGGCAGAGGTAAGTACCTGCGCCAGAACGTGCTGTGCAGTAGCGCGTTCTGCGGCATTTTCTTTATTATACAGTCTGGGTTTAGCCAGCTCGATATACCAGTCGCACACCTCGCCCCAGATGAAGTCGTAAATCAGACGGCCTGCTTCGCCCAGCTCGAATTTGCCCAGCAAATCGGTAACGGACTGTGCAGTGTGCTGCAGACGGGACAGTATCCATTTATCTGCCAGCGTGTACGGAGCCAGCTCTGCTTTGGGGTCGTAGCCTTCCATATTCATGAGGGCAAAGCGGGAAGCGTTCCAGATCTTGTTGGCAAAGTTACGGGTAGCTTCCACACGTTCCCAGTAGAAACGCATATCGTTGCCCGGAGTGTTGCCGGTAATGAGCATGAAGCGCAGAGTATCAGCACCGTACTGGTCGATAACTTCCAGCGGGTCGATACCGTTGCCTAAAGACTTGGACATCTTGCGGCCCTGGCTGTCGCGTACCAGACCATGGATGAATACTTTCTCGAAAGGAATTTCTTTCATGAATTCCATACCCATAATCAGCATACGGGCAACCCAGAAGAAGATAATATCGTAACCGGTTACCAGCACGCTGGTAGGATAGAACTGTTTCAAAAGCGGCGTCTTATCCGGCCAGCCCATAGTAGAGAACGGCCACAGAGCGCTGCTGAACCAGGTATCCAGTGCGTCTTCATCCTGATGGATATGAGCGCTGCCGCATTTCGGGCAGACAGTTAAATCGGTACGGGAAGCAGACATTTCTCCGCAGTCATCGCAGTACCAGACAGGGATACGGTGACCCCACCAGATCTGACGGGAAATACACCAGTCGCGGATATTTTCCATCCAGCCGGTATAAGTCTTGGTGAAGCGTTCCGGTACAAACTGGGTACGGCCGTCTTCTACGCAGTCTACCGCAGCTTTTACCAAAGGCTCCATCTTAACAAACCATTGGGTAGAAACAAGCGGTTCTACTACGCTGCCGCAGCGCTGGCAGTGACCAACTGCATGGGAATGTTCTTCGATTTTTACCAAGTAACCCTGTTCTTTTAAATCATTAACAATATTCTTACGGCATTCATAACGTTCCTGACCGGCATATTTGCCAGCTTCTTCAGTCATCAGACCGTTCATGCCGATAACGACGATGCTGGGCAGTTTATGACGCATACCCATTTCATAGTCGTTGGGGTCGTGTGCCGGAGTAATCTTAACGGCGCCGGTACCGAATTCAAGGTCAACATAGCTGTCGGCAATAATGGGAATAACGCGGTCGGTTAAAGGCAGGCGCAGAGTTTTGCCTACCAGATGTCCGTAACGGGGATCTTCCGGGTTAACGGCAACAGCAGTATCGCCCAGCATGGTTTCCGGACGGGTGGTAGCAATGGTCAGATAGGTACCTTCTTCTTCCACTACCGGATAACGTACATACCACAGGTTGCCGGCATCGTCTTTATGTTCAACTTCGATATCACTCAGCGCGGTGTTGCAGTTTACGCACCAGTTGGTAATACGGGTGCCTTTATAGATAAGGCCCTTTTCGTACAAAGAGCAGAATACTTCGCGTACGGCTTTGGAGCAGCCTTCATCCATGGTGAAACGTTTGCGTTCCCAGTCGCAGGAAACGCCGAGGCATTTGAGCTGGTTGATGATGCGGTCGCCGTACTGTTCCTTCCACTGCCATACGCGGTTCAGGAATTCTTCGCGCCCCAGATCATAACGGGTTTTGCCTTCTTCTTTTTTAATTACTTCTTCTACTTTAATCTGAGTAGCAAGTCCTGCATGGTCATAGCCGGGCATCCACAGGGTATTGTGACCCATCATACGGTGCCATCGGATTAAAATATCCTGCAGGGTGTTGTCCAGAGCATGGCCCATGTGCAGCTGGCCGGTAATATTCGGAGGCGGGATAACGATGCTGAACGCATCCTTGCCTTCTTCAACCTCCGCATGGAAATATCTGTGTTCTTCCCAGAATTTATACCATTTCTTCTCTACGGAAGCAGGGTCATAAACCTTGGGAATGTTATGTTCTTCACTCATTTACAAATCCTCCTCAAAACTGAAATAAAAAAAGTCCTGTTCAAATCGAACAGGACGAATTATCGCGGTACCACCTATTTTCTCCGCACAAAGCGAAGCACTCAAAGCGCGTAACGGGCGCGACTCGTTCCGGCCTACTGCTGTTTCAGCCGGACTGCTCCGGGGCTACAGATCCTGACGCCTTGCACGGCTTGCACCAACCGCCGCTTCTCTTGGGCTCCGCCTCCAGGAAGACTCCCCTTCATAGCCTTTACCATATTTTACTATACCTTATATATTAGCAAGCAGTACAGGGGAATGTCAAGGGCAGATATTTGAAATACACCTTTTTTCAGGCGAAAAACATATACACTGTTTCGCTTTGTATTTATTATAATACCTTTTTATACTTTATCGTTCATACTCATTCTTTTGAGCCCAATCCCTCCGTATGTTTCTTACTCAATCTCATGCTAAGAGTAAACTGCGTACTCCATGCCGCAGACGGCGGGTGAGCCGGCAAGCGTTTTTGGCTACACCTTTTTCGCCTAAAAAGGTGTAATACTATTTCTTACTATTTCCTTTGCATTCTGCCGCACAGCCTTTTGCTGCCGGGCAGCCCACACATTTAACGCCGTTTTTCTTCGCCTTATGCAGATATCTGACCGCCATCAGCAGGATGGCGATGATAACGCCGGCAACAATGATATCGTTCATTTGCTGTCCTCCTTTGACAGATCAACCCCGTAAATCTGCTTTCAGCGTGCGGAAGAAGCGCCCAGAGCGTATTCCTTCTGCACCTCTTTATCAGCACGATGGATCAGATGCATAATATAGGCCGCAATTAACGCTACCACAATCAGACCAGGCACAAAACCTGTTCCCAGAGTGCCTTCTGTCAGCAGCGTACCTGCCTGATAAACTACGAAAGCAATGGTATAGCCTACGCCCAGCTGCAATCCGATAGCGCCCAGCAGCCACCTGGTGCTGGCAAGTTCGGAACGCATAGCGCCCAGTGCCGCAAAGCAGGGAGGTGTAAACAGGTTGAACATCAGATAAGCCAGTGCCGCCACAGACGTAAGTCCGAACATGGCAGCAACATCGCTGGCACCGCCAACCAGTTCCAGTTCTTCCGGGTCAATAAAATTAGTAACACCATAAACAACAGCCAGAGTGCCTACTACATTTTCTTTGGCAATAAAGCCGGTAACAGCCGCCGCTGCCAGCTGCCATACACCAAAGCCCAAAGGAATCAGCAGCAGGGAGAAAGGATGGGCAATGGATGCCAGGATGGAAGTGCTTTCCAGCCCTTCTTCCACCACCTCGAAATTCCAGTTAAAGGTCTGCATAACCTGCACGGCAGTATTGCACAGCAGGATGATGGTGCTGGCTTTTACGATGTACGCCCAGCCGCGGGAGCACATGGCCATAAAGGCACGTTTAATGCTGGGCAGCTTATATTCCGGCAGCTCCATGATGAAGAAGGAACGTCTGCTCTTATAGCCTACAATCTTATTAATCAGCAGCGCGCCGAAGAAGATCAGGGCAATGCCCATAAAGTACATGGATGTGCCTATCCAGGCATTTTCCTGGAAGAAGACGCCGGTAAAGAGCGCAATAACCGGCAGTTTGGCGCCGCAGGGCATAAAGGTTGCCAGCATGGCAGTTGCCCGGCGTTCACGCTCGTTGCGGATAGTACGGCAGGCCATAATGGCCGGAATGCCGCAGCCGGTAGCAATTACGAAGGGAATAACAGATTTGCCGGACAAACCTACTTTTTTGAAGATGGGGTCCAGCACTACGCTGACACGGGCCATGTAACCGCAGTCTTCCAGCAGGGCGATTAAGAAATACATCACCATAACCAGAGGCAAAAAGCCTACAACTGCGCCTACACCACCGATAATGCCGTCAACCAGCAGTGCCTGCAGCAGCGGCGAGCTGTTTTCCACAGCGGCAGCTACAATTTCCTGAAAACCTTCAATCCAGCCTACCAGTACATCTGCCAGCATGGGGCCGAAGCTGGCCTGAGAAACATCAAAAACAAAATACATGATGAGGGCAAAAATAGGAATGCCCAGAAATTTATTGGTCAGTACTGCATCAATAGTGTCCTGACTGTTCTTTTCTTTTGTTAATACCTTGCGCGTTTCCACCTCGGCCACAATTCTGCTGACAAAGGCGAAGCGCTTTCTGTCGGCTTCTGTTACCACTTCTTTATCCAGCAGGTCGATATCGCCCTGCACATAAGGTGCTTTCTGAACAGCACCATGCTGTGCAACGGCAGCTCTGACAACCTCTGCCAGACCCGCACCTTCCGTGGACACAGTCTTGATGACCGGACAGCCCAGTCTGGCAGAAAGTTTTTCCACGTCGATGCGGGTTTCTTTCTTATCGTTGATATCGAACTTGTTCAGCGCCACTACCACAGGAATGCCCAGCTCCAGAAGCTGCGTGGTAAAAAACAGGCTGCGGCTCAGATTGGTTGCGTCCACAATATTGACAATAACATCTGGTGCTTCGTGCCGCACATAACCGCTGGTAATACTTTCTTCCGAGGTAAAAGGCGACATGGAATAAGCGCCCGGCAAATCGACTGCTACCAGTGTTTCCGGTCCCGCATAGTATTTCTTTTCCACATAAGCCTCTCTCTTATCGACGGTAACGCCCGCCCAGTTGCCTACTCGCTCGTGTCTGCCCGTCAGCGCGTTATACATGGTCGTCTTGCCGCTGTTGGGATTGCCTGTCAGTGCAATTTTCATTCTAACTCCTCCTTCAGATACCTGCTCCTGATATTTCAGCTAAAAATTAGCTTAAGCTAACTATGGGTTAAAAATAAAAGGCTGTATCAGCCCTTTATCTTAAATAAGGATTGTTTCTGCCAGCTCTTTGTCGATGGTATATCTGCCATCCTTGACGGAGATAATGCAGCCGCCTTTCAGATGCGAGATAACGGTAATCGGCTCGCCGCTGTAGCAGCCCAACGACAGCAGAAAGGCATCTACCTCTTCATCGCCGGTAACTACTTCACGGATGATATACTCCCGGCCTTCCAAAGCATCGTTTAAATTCATATATTTCTCCTGCCCTTTCAGCTTGTAGTTAGCATTTGGTAACTCATGTAAAATATAGCATTCGCTGATTATTTTGTCAACGAAAATTTTAGTTTTAGCTAACTCTTTTTTAAAGTTAGTAATACTTCACCTGATAAATATGTATGCTTATGCTTAATTGCCGGGCAGCAAGTAAAAAGGCGCGGCAAAAATGCCGCGCCATAAAAAGCATGATCCTATTTATGCATATATAAAAGTCTGACAGAATTGAGCACACACAGCAGCGCTACGCCGCTGTCGGCAAAGACAGCCGCCCACATGGACGCATAGCCCAAAACGCCAGCCGCCATGATAACAGCCTTAACTGCCAGAGCAAAAATCACATTCTGCCAGGCCACTGCCGCCGTACTGCGGGCAATATCCACCGCCTGAGGCACGGCACGCATTTCCGATTTCATAAAAACCACATCGGCCGCTTCAATCGCTGCATCTGCGCCGCTGCCCATAGCTGCACCAACATCTGCACCCGCCAGCACCGGTGCGTCATTAATGCCGTCGCCGACAAACATTACAGGCCCATATTTTTCACGCAGCCGCTGCAGCTGAGTAAATTTATCCTGAGGCAGCAGCCTGCCGTGTGCTTCGCTGATGCCTGCCCGCTTTGCCACGGCCTGCGCTTCCTGCTCGCTGTCACCGGTAAGCATAACTACGGCTAATTTCTGCTGCCGCAGCTTTTGCACTGCGTCCACCGCATCCTCTTTCAGAGTATCACTGACCAAGATACGTCCCAGATAAGTGCCGTCAGCAGCAATCAGTACTTCGCTGCCGCAGTCGCTTTCTTCAGCGGGAATATTGCTGACTCCATAGCGCTGCAGCAGCTTTCTGTTGCCGCACAGCAGTTTATCCGTACCACAGCTTACCGCCAGCCCCTCGCCCGCAATCTCACGAAAGCCTTCCGGCTGATGCAGCTCCAGACCGCGGCGGCGGGCTTCTTCAATAATGCTGACGGCAATGGGATGCACTGAGGCCTGTTCGGCACTGGCACACAGCTGCAGCAGTCTGGTCTCGGTAATGCCTTCTGCCGGCAAAATACTGTGCACCGCAAATTTGCCTTTGGTAACGGTGCCCGTTTTATCCAGCACTACTGCTGCCACGTTCTTTAACGCCTCGATAACGATGCCGCCTTTAAACAATATGCCGCGCTTGGAAGCCGCGCCGATACCGCTGAAAAAGGCCAGAGGTACGCTGAGCACCAGCGCACAGGGACAGCTGATAACCAGAAAGGTCAGCGCCGTATAAACCCAGTATTGCCAGTTACCCGTCAAAAGCGAAGGCACCAGTGCCGTCAGCGCCGCAATACCTACCACCACAGGAGTGTAAACCCGGGCAAAGCGGGTAATAAACCGGTCGATATGGGGCTTACTGGCTGCAGCCTTTTCTACGGAGACCAGAATACGGGAGACCATGGACTCCGCCAGTACTTTTTCCACCCGCAGTCTGAGCATGCCGCTGATATTCACGCAGCCGGACATTACAGCATCGCCACGATGTACGGCAACAGGCAGCGGTTCGCCTGTAATAGCGGAAGTATCCAGCAGGCTTTCGCCTTCTTCCACAACACCGTCCAGCGGAATGCGGTCACCTGCACGTACCAGCAGTACGTCGCCTGCCTGCGCAGCAGCAGCGTCGATTACTACGACATCATCGCCCGCCAGCAGATTGACTGTTTCCGGACGTAAATCCACTGCTTCCATAATCTGGCTGCGGCTTTTTTCCACTGCCAGCTCCTCAAAATATTCGCCCACCCGGTAAAAGAGCATGACGCCTACGGCTTCTTCCCAGGCGTTGATGGCAAAGGCACCCAGTGTTGCCACTGTCATGAGAAAGTTTTCGTCCAGGGCATGACCTTTCAGCAGACTGCGCACCGCTGCAGCAACAATGGGCCTGCCCAGAACAATGTAGGCAATAAGCAGCGCAGGCAGATGGTACTGTTCAGGCACTATGCCCAGCCATTCGGCAGCAATGAACAGCACGCCGCCGCAGACAATCTCTGCCAGAGAACGCCGACGGAAAGCCTGCTGGTTGTCTTCTGCGTTTGCAGTACTTTTTCCGGCAGCGCCGCCGGTATGCTCACCAACGCGGATGCCTTCTTCAATGCTGTCGCACACCGCCTGCACAGCCGTTAGCAGATTAACATCTTCATGCAGCGTCAGCTGCAGTTTTTTGGTAGCAAAGATCAGCACGGCAGTTTTTACCTCCGGCAGCTGACCCACCGCTCTTTCAATCTTTGCGCCGCAGTTGGCGCAGCCCAGTCCATGCAGCAGATAGGTGCGGCTAATACTGCCGGCAGCAGCAGCTTCGGGCGGCAGTACATGCATCTCGCTCTGTACCTCACCGCAACAGCAGCCATGAGCGTGGCCGCCATGTGCCTTGGTACAGCCATGTGCC
Organism: uncultured Phascolarctobacterium sp.; assembly: GCA_949285135.1. Classification (GTDB taxonomy): domain Bacteria; phylum Bacillota; class Negativicutes; order Acidaminococcales; family Acidaminococcaceae; genus URXU01. The sequence goes on along the minus strand of CASDXO010000010.1, from coordinate 17,970 downwards.
TCCTGCAGCTGGTGGCTGTGCTGTCTGCATTCCTGATGCAGATGCCTTGTGCTTGTCATCTTCCATACCTCCTGTTATATATGAGCAGTTATTCATATATACTGTAAAATTTTTTAGCAGTTGTCACAACATATGAGTAAACATTCACATATGGTTGATACGACAATCTGCTTTTCTGTTCTTTGGCTATATTATAACATATGAGCAATTATTCATCTATAGCTTTTGAAAAAATTTTTTCATATTTATCAAGCTAACGTCTGTTACGTTTGTTGCAGCCGGAAAAACCTGCTTTACTAACACAAAAGCAGCCGGAAATCCGGCTGCTTTTTAAATCACGTTATTTTATTCAGAAGCTGTATACAGCCTGCACATTACCGCTGAACCCTTCCCGCTGGCCTGTGTAGCCGCGCATACTTACGTCAAAGCTCCAGGGTGAATCACTGCTCGGCTGGTAGTTCATGCCTATTTCCGCCATGTAGCTGCTGCCTTTCAGGCTCTGCTGCGGCGTACTCATATTTTCTACCCTCATGTCGGCATCGCCGTTAAATTCGTATTCATATGCCAGTCCGTAATAGGTGCTGAGTTTGTTTTCTTTATTCGTCGTCAGCCTTGCACCAATCCTCAGCCTGTCGCTGGTTATGCTGTCAAGGTCAAATTTATCGCCGGCTACAGTGAAAGTATCCCCATCTGTATAGGTGTGGAAGAATTTACCGTAAATATCAAGGTCTTTTGCTGCGTCCAGTCTGATTACTTTTCCTACGCCGATATGGGCTCCATAATAGGTGCTTTCAGATTTATAGCCATAGCTGTTGCCTGCTCCGTCTCTCAATGCATCTTTCATTTCATTTTTCAGCAGGCCGGCTCTCAGGCTTCCTTCTGTATAGACGCCGTTGTCCTGCTCAAAACGGGCTGCGATACCGCCGCCGTTGTAGACTACATTACCGTCGCCGCGGAAGAAGTCGCCGTTGAAACTGTTATACGTTCTGTAGGTGCCGCTGCCGTTCTCAAAGAATACTCCCCAGCCGAAATCGCCGTTGCCGATGTCTTTTTCGCTGCCGACACCGACGATGCCGCTCCAGCCATTGATTTTTAGATCGCTGTTGACATCGTATTTGCTGTGGTTGCCATGTACGACAGCAAAGGTTTTAATGCCGTATTTGTCGTCCCGACTCAGAGTGTCCAGACTGTCGGAGATAAGGTCAGTCCCCTGATTGACAAATGCTGCCGCTACCGCATGATTTTGAGCTACCAGATGTGTCTGCGAGTTCTGCATCAGGCTGCTGATGGTATATTTAAGTGCACTGCCGTCAGATTCTACACTAACTGTGCCTGAACCAACCAAAGCCACTCCGGCGCTGAAATCTTCGCTGACATAAACATTATCTTCCTTTATACCTAAATCTGCAGGAAATCCATATGACTCACCTTTAATAATATACATACTTTGGTTTACAGCCGGTTTTGCGCCGCCTGCCAGACTGAGAAGATTAATTTTCGTATTCTTCAGGCTTCCGTCCTCAGCCTCGGTAAGAGTAAGAACTGTTCCGCCATCTTTCCATTGCATATTTTTAAAATCTATGCTGTCGAAGTTTTCTGCTTTCAGTGCCGAGCCGCTCCAGTTATCAATGACCAGTTTGTTATTAGTAACCTTAATATCGTTTGTCAAAAGTCCTCCGTAAAAATATACTTCCGAAACATCAGCACTACCGCTTATTGTTACGGTATTATCACTAATGTTTCCTTTCCCAGCCATCGGTGCAATATACCCACCGTAAACTGTACCATCAATCGTACCTCCGCTAATAGTGACTTTATTATTCTTAACATCACCACTGTTGCTATACCCACCAGAAATAAATCCACTTCCTGGATCTAAAGTTATCTTCCCTCCAGTAATATTTACTGTATTAGCATTAGCGCCACCACTCATTGTCGCTCCGCCGGTAATCATAGTGAAACCAGTAAAATCACCACCAGCAATATTAACGGTATTAGAACTTACATTTCCACTTTGCGCATGACCACCAATAATCTGTTTAACATCAGGATTATTAAATGCAGAATCCACATGAACATTACTTCCCTGAGCTTTGGTACCAACATACGCCCATATATTATTATTTTGAATTACGCTTCCCCCGCTGTTTGCCGCCCAGGCAGCAGTCGTGCCCAGCATACCAATAGCTACGATACTGGCCATAACTCCATACTTCAAACGCCTTTTCATAAAAAAACACCCCCATATTATTTAAAAATCCGTTACTTTGGCAAAACAATCAGCTTTCAACATACTGCTACTAAATTTTCTATATTTATTGTAACATCCTCAGGTATAGTTTGTATAGTAAAGACACTTAATACAGCACATTGACAAATCTTTATTCATATATAATAATGTAGGTTTTTCATTTTTACTTTATTATAAAAAACAAATCCAGTTGAAAGCGAGCTGCAAATTTTTACAGCAAAACCCCGCCGTGTCTGCTGACACTGCGGGGTTTAAAATTAACATTTCTTATTTAAAAGCTGTACACGGCCTGCACGCTGCCGCTGATGCCTTCCTGCCTTCCCACGTAGCCTTTCACGTTGGCATCAAAGTACCAGGGCGATTCTTTGCCCGGCGTATAGCGGAAGCCTATCTCGCCAATCACCGTGCTGCCCTCCAGGGACGGGGTGTACATAGCGTGTCCTGCAGCCGTACCGCCGGCGTCGCCGCTGAATTCATATTCCCACGCCAGACCGTAGTAGCTGGCAAGTTTCTCACTCTGCTGCTCGCTGAAGCGCGCGCCGATGCGCAGCTTGTCGCTGTCGACGGAATCGAAGTCAAAGACGTCGCCCACTACCGTCACGCTGTCGCCCTCGTGGTGGGTGTGGAAGTATTTGCCGTAAACGTCCCACGCTTTGCCGTTGTCCAGCTTAAAGATTTTGCCAATGCCGATGTGCGCGCCGTAGTAGGCGTTTTCCGTCTTGTAACCGTGCAGATTACCGCTGCCGTCAGACAGTACATTGCTGACCTCGTTCTTCGCCGTGCCTGCCCGCAGAGATGCTTCGGTGTAGATGCCGTTTTCCTGTTCGTAGCGCATGAGCAGGCCGCCGCCGTTGTAGACTGCGTTGCCGTCGCCACGGAAGGAGGTGCCGTTAAAATCGTTATAGGTGTTGTAGTTGCCGCTGCCGTTTTCAAAGAAAGCGCCGTAGCTGAATTTGCCTGCATTTATTTCTTTGGTATTGGCAACACCGATAATGCTGTTCCAGCCATTAATGTCCACATAGCTGCCGGTATCATACTTGCTGTTATTGCCGCTGACGGTGGCAAAGGTACTGATGCCCGCGTCTGCGTTCTGCAGGCTGCTGATGCTGTCAGATACTACTGCCGCACCCTGGTTGACGAAGGCTGCTGCCGCAGCTCTGCTTTCCGTGGTGATGGCAGTCTGGCTGTGAGCTTCAATACTTGTTACATCAACAGTTACAGCATTCTTATTTACCTGTAAATCACCTTGGATTGCGGTAGCTACACCCTGCAAAATACCGTTATCACTAATTTTAACGTCAGCAAAATCTTCTGCTTCAAGCCCTCTCAAAGTAATTTTTATTTCATCGCCAACCTGAATCTTCTCGTCTCGATTAACAGATTTGATATTCAGTACTGTATTTGTTACATTTGTATTTTTCACATCATTGACTGTTACACCCGTTTCTTTGCCAATATTTTCAAAATCCATATTGTCAAATTTGTTCAAACTGTTTACTGCGCCGCTCCAGCCATCAATAATGAGCTTGTTACCACTGACAGTACCGTCAGCATCTTCTATATACCCGCCGTACAAATTCGCCTTGCTTACATTTGCCGTGCCGGACAGGGTAATCACATTATTGCTTATCGTACCTTTACTGGTAACATAACCGCCGTAAACATCACCTTCAACAGTACCGCCGGAAATAGCTATGCTGTTATCTTTGACAGTGCCGCCGCCTTGAATACAGCCTCCATAAACATTGCCGTCTATCTCTCCGCCGCTGATGCTGACGCTGTTGCCTATCGTCTTTGCTCCATTATCTGTAATGTTCGTGTCATAAGCGTCACTTTCTATTATATATCCTCCATAGACGCCCGTATTACTTATAGTCCCGTCAATAACACTGATACTGTTATAATTGGCGATACCGCCCGTACTAAGATCTACAAAACCACCTATTGCGCCATCTTTTACTAAAGAAACTCCACCACTGTTACCTATATAGCCATCGTTCACCAGCACCATGTTATTATTAGAAGCTGTGTGAGAGTAACCGCCGCGTATGCCTAAATGAACTTCTCCGCCATTCATCACAGCCACATTCGCTTCGGCAGTTCCTTTTTCTACAAAAGCTCCCTGCACGCAGTTGGATAGTCCGTCATTTATTATGGCGATGTTATTAGTAGCATAGCCGGAAGTAACCCAGGCACCAACGCTATCAGCAAAAACACTGCCCGATTTTATGACAATGATGTTATTACGAGCACTGCCATCCACTACCCGGGCTCCATATATTTCTCCCCCGATATCTTCAATTTTATCACCAACAATGCCGCCGTCGATTATTACTTCATTATTCTCGGCAGTACCAGTATTAACCCAGGCGCCATAAACAAACCCCTCAACATTACCACCACTGACGAGGACACTGTTGCTTTCAGCTCTGCCGTTTTCCAGATAGGCGCCATAAACTATGCCGTCCTCAAAATTTCTATTATTTACAATTGTACCCGCTTCAACTATTACCCTATTATTATAAGCCTCTGCATACTCACTTTTATCAATATAAGTCCCGTAAACATAGTTTATAGCTTTGCCGTTTTCCGTGCCGTCATCAATAGTAACTAAATTATTGTATCCATCTGTTAACACGCCGATATAATCATGCATTTTCTGATCACCTATATTAGGTACATCTTTTATCCACATTCTCAGCTCACCGCCGCTGTTGGCCAGCGCTGTATTAGCAGCAGACAGCATACCAAGCGCCAGCACGCTGCACATAACTTTTTTCGCCAGAATATCTTTACGCATATATTTACATCCCCTTACTTAATAAAGAAAACGTTATATTGATCATTTTTCCTTTATATATTTTTGACTATTTTAGTATAACACAGGTCTTATTCCTGCTCAATAATTCTCCGTCCATATTTCTTGCTATCAACAGGAAACTATTCTGCAATTTTCACTAAACAAAAATCATTATTTATTGTATAATAGTAGCAGAAATTTCATCACCGCCAAGCGCGGTACTTTTAACTCAATATAAGGAAGTGAAACACATGGCTATACTTTATCCCACCGCCAGTGAATTTAAACAGATGCTGGCAGCAAAGAAAACCTTTCTGGCAGATTTTTTCGCCACCTGGTGCGGTCCCTGCAAGATGCTGAGCTACGTACTTGAAGACATTGACAAGGAAATGGGCGAGAAAATCGACATCGTTAAAATCGACATCGACAAGGAGCCTGCGCTGACGGAGGAACTGGACATTACCATTATTCCGACGCTGTTCTTTATCAAAGACGGCGAGATTCTTTCCCGTTATTCCGGCTTTTTGCCGCGTGAACGCCTGCAGGCACGTCTGGAAAAACTGCTGGGCAGCGAACCGCCCGTAGAAGGTGCACCGCAGCAGGATTACGACCTTATCATTATCGGTGGCGGTGCTGCCGGTCTGACTGCTGCCATCTATGCCCGCCGCGCCGGTCTTAAAACACTGGTACTGGAATCTTACGCTCCCGGAGGCAAGCTGATTAAGACCTTTGAAATTGAAAACTGGCCGGGACGGCAAAACGTCAGCGGCTCCCAGCTGGCCTACGATATTTACGGACAGGCCATGGCACTGGGCACGGACTATCTGTACGAAACCGTAGAAAGCGTCAGTGCCGGCGATATTAAGACCGTAGCCTGCGCCGGCGGCAAAATTTTCCGCGCTCCGGCAGTCATCGTGGCTACGGGCACGGTAGAACGTACGCTGCACATCCCCGGTGAAACAGAAATGATCGGTCGCGGCATCAGCTTCTGTGCAGTCTGCGACGCTGCCTTTTACCGCAACAAGCCCGTCATCATCGTAGGCGCAGGCAATGCTGCTTTTGAAGAATCCCTCTATCTGGCGGAATTTGCTTCGGACATCACCATTCTGGCCCGTCGCGACCAGTACAGCGCCGAGCTGATTACTCAGGAAAAAGTGGCGCAGAACCCCAAAATCAGGGTACTGCCCTTCCGCACGCCGCAGGAAGTGCTGATTGAAAACAACCATGTAGCAGGCATGCGCGTACTGAATACTCAAAGCGGCGAGGAAGAGATTTATAAAGTTCACGGCATCTTCCCCTATATCGGTGCCGATCCGGCTACCGGTTTTGTCAGAGAACTGGGCATTACCGACAAGCAGGGCTATCTTATCGTCAACGACGATATGTCCACTGCCGTGCCCGGCATCTACGGCGCAGGCGACGTGTGCGCCAAGGTGCTGCGTCAGGTAGTTACAGCTACCAACGACGGTGCGATTGCAGCTCAGAGCGCACTCAAATACCTGCGCGACCGCAGTTAAGAAATAACTTGACAAACAGGCTGCTTAATCTTACAATACAGATAATCTCTTTGCACTGCATAGTAACTACAGTACAATCTGATCAGGCGGTAAACCTCTGGTTTTTTGCAGCCGGGCCCGTTAAGGGCAGCAGACTTTGAATCTGAACGTCTGCGGGACAGTATACTACTATTCCGCAGGCGTTTTTCTTTTGCCTGTGACGCAAAGAACGAGGAGGATTACAGATTATGATGAATTTTGTTAATGAAGAAGAACGCATAGCCATGGTGGTGTCCGTCAACAGTATCATCGCCAACCTGGTGCTGTCGCTGGGCAAGCTGGCAGCCGGCATCATCGCTCATTCCGCGGCCATGATTTCTGACGGCATCCATTCGGCTTCCGACGTTTTCAGTACACTTATCGTAATGGCGGGTGTACGTTTTTCCAACAAGGCTTCCGATGACGAGCACCAGTACGGACATGAACGTCTGGAATGTGTGGCTGCCATCATTCTGGCAGTAATGCTGACGCTGGTAGCACTGGGCATAGGCTACAGCGGTGTGCAGAAGGTGCTGTACGCCGATGCCGCCGACCTGGCAGTACCCGGACAGATGGCCCTGTGGGCAGCCGTAATCTCCATCGTAGTTAAGGAAGCCATGTTCTGGTACACCAAGCGGGCTGCCGATAAAATCAATTCCGGTGCCCTGATGGCCGATGCCTGGCATCACCGCAGCGACGCCCTTTCTTCCGTAGGCAGCTTTGTGGGCATCCTGGGTGCGCGTATGGGCTATCCTATCCTGGACCCGGTAGCCAGCATCATCATCTGCGCCATGATTTTATATGCAGCCTACGAAGTATTTGCCGACGCCATGAACAAGATGGTTGACCGCAGCTGCGACGCAGAAACCAGCAGCCGTCTGGAAGCGCTGGTAGAAAAGGTGCCCGGCGTAGAACACGTGGACAGCCTGTATACCCGCATGTTCGGCAGCCGCATCTATGTGGACGTGGAAATCAGCGTTAAGGATAATCTTACCCTGCTGGCCGCCCACCGCATCGCCGAAACGGTTCATGCAGCTATCGAAGCTAACTTTCCGCTGGTTAAGCACTGTATGGTTCACGTCAACCCGGTAAGCGAAAAACACCACGACCTCTGCCCCGTCCTGCCGCCGGAACTGCGGCCCGGTGCGGAGCAGAAATAGCTGTTTGACAAACAAAACTGCTCTCTGTAGAATATTATTATTACTACAAAGCGCAGGTGTTATGATGAATAAATACAGGGCGGCCTTTGCCGCCGCCTTTCCTTTGACGCTGCCAATCTGTGCGGCGTTTTTATTTTTGGGCATGTCCTACGGCGTACTCACAGTCAGCAAGGGCTTTTCCGTCTGGTACCCCTTCTTTATGAGTCTGTTAATCTTCGCCGGCTCCATGGAATTTGTTACTGTCGGGCTGCTGCTTTCTGCCTTCGACCCCGTTGGCGCTTTCCTGATGGCGCTGATGATTAATTCCCGCCATCTGTTCTACGGCATCTCCATGCTGGAACGCTTTAAAGGCATGGGCTGGAAGAAGCCCTACCTTATCTTCGGCATGTGCGACGAGTCGTTTTCCATTAACTGTTCGGCAGCCATTCCGCCCGGTATCGACAAAGGCTGGTTCATGCTCTTTGTCACCGCCCTCAACCAGCTGTACTGGGTAACAGGTGCCACTTTGGGAGGAGTGCTCGGCAGCAGCGTATCCTTTAATACCAAAGGTCTGGACTTCGTGCTGGCGGCGCTCTTTATCACTATCTTTATCAGCCAGTGGCACAACAGCGATAACCACCAGCCGGCACTGGCCGGTCTTGTAATCTCAGCGGCGTGTCTGGCACTGTTTGGAGCCCGGGACTTTCTTTTGCCGTCCATGCTGCTGATTGCCGCACTGTTTATCTGCTTTTACTATCGGGGAGGGAAGAACAAATGACGCTTACCCAGCAAATCATCACTATCGCCGCAGCAGTGCTGGGCACCATGGCGACGCGCTTTCTGCCCTTTCTGCTTTTCCCTGCTCATAAAAAGACGCCGCCCCTGGTGCTCTTTTTAGGCAGGCTGCTGCCGCCTGCCGTTATGGGCATGCTGGTCATTTATTCCTTAAAGGATGTGCAGCTTCTTAGCGGCACGCACGGCCTGCCGGAAGCTCTGGCCATCGCCCTTTTAATTGCCCTGCAGCTTGTGCTGCGCAATGCGCTTGTAACAATCGGCGTCAGTACCGTTTTTTACATGCTGCTGGTACAGAAAATCTTCATATAAAAATAAAAAAGCAGACACCTGATGTCTGCTTTTTTATTGGCATTGCTGCACCCCTGCAGCACGCTAACGTATGGAGGATTGTAAATAAGTATAAAGAATGAGCAGGATGATCGAAATGCAAATGTCCGGTTTGCATATGCTTAAAATAAATCAATATTTCGGCCTGCTGCAACAAAAAAACCGTTTCTCTAACGAGAAACGGTTAATGCAACATGTGGGATTCTGCCACTCTCACATAAACAGAATCTTTGTGATAACATCTTTCCTGTCACTCGCAGGTCAAGCAAATGCCTGTACAGTAAGCTCTGCTGGATTCAGGAAACCTGTTACAGCGGCGGGACCTCTTTGGATTTACACCAAACAACTTTCTGCACGAAATATTGATTTGTTGTACTAATTGTACAATGTATCAATAAGCTTGTCAATACTTTTGCTATAAATTTCTCGAAATTATTTTCAGGATACAATGTACTATTAGAAAATCTTTATACATTAAAACAGCTGGATAAAGTAAAGGCGCTTACCTGCATTCTGCCGTAAGCGCCTTTACTTTATCCAGTTGCTGTCCATTTTTCCTCTCCGTGAAATTATTAATGAATAAAATAAAAGTTCATCTGATACAATGCTTTGACAAATTTATCAAACGTCATGATGCGTTCCTCCTCTGAAAAAATTTAACCTGAATTTTACGTTAGCTAAAGTATAGCATGTTATGACGTTTTTGTCCACTATGGACTTATTTTGTCCCGATTGCCGCAAAAAGCGCAGTAAGCCTTGCTCTGCAGCAAATTATCAGCAAAAAAATAACCCGGACAGTGAAAATTTTTTCTGTCCGGGAAAAATTTTATGCAGCTGTATGCCTGCCAAAGTACCACGTCAGCAGCGGCGGCACACAAATATTGATGGCCAGCACCCGCACCAGCTGATACGTAAGGATAATGGAAACATCCTCGCCCATACTCATGCCGGCCAGCGCCATTTCGGCAATACCGCCGGGAGCCATGGCCAGAAAGGCAGTAATCAGGCTGAATCCGTACCGTGCCGACAGCAGATAGGCAACCGCAATGCTGACTGCTACCAGAATCATGGTGCCGATAACGGTCAGCGGCAGGATGGCTTTAGTCTTTGCCAGTTTTTCCGCATCCAGCAGCATGCCCATATACAGGCCGATACTGAGCTGTGCCGGAGCCATCAGCCAGCCGGGCACTGGCTGCAGATCACCGGCGGCAATGGAAAAAATTGCCGTCAGCAGAATAGTGCCCAAAAATTTAGGCGTGGGCAGGTGCAGCTTTTTAGCCAGATAGCCGCCCAGTACCGAAAGGGGCAGAAACACCAGCCAGTGAATGCCGCCGTGATTGGGCATCTCCACCGTGCTGCCCACAATATGGGCATCAAGCAGGGTAATGACCAGCAGCGGCACAGACACAATGACACCGATAAGGCGGATAACCTGCATGACCATGACCACATTGGGGTCGGTACGTTTATCCTGCTCAGTCAGCAGCATCATCAGCGTAATGCCGCCGGGCATCATACCCATGACGCAGCTTTGCAGGTTTACTTTTGTCCAGCGTGCCATAAGCCACGCCAGCAGGATGCTGACACCGATGGCAATAACATTGGCTTCCACCACGCCCGCCGTCTCATCCAGAAAATTATGCCAGGCATCGTTATTAAAGGTTGCGCCGATGCCGTAGCCCGCTACCATCAAGCCGCAGGCGCGCCAGCTGCGGGGCCAGCTTACCGCAACATTATGGGCAAAGGCCTTGCACAGCACTGCCGTAACCATTCCTCCCAGCAAATATGGTATGGGCAGATGCATCCGCACCAGCAGGCTGCCCAGGCAGGCAGCAGTAACAAACAGCAGTATTCTATTGAGCATATTCTTCCAGCGTACCCATAATGCGGGCAATCAGCTCGCCGCGCATGGTGTGCTGGGAAGAACTGTAAATCATAATCTGGTCTTCGGTCAGACCCATTTCCCGCTTAAACAGGGCTTTTTGCGCCATGGCCGCATTTTTTGACAGTTTATCTGACTTGGTAAGCACTACCTGCACCTTGAGCCCGCAGCCCAGCAGCCAGTGATAGCATTCCAGATCGCTGTCCATGGGCTTGTGGCGGATGTCGATCAGCTGGCAGACCAGCGCCAGATTATCGCTGCCGGACAGGTATTTGCTGATAAAGCCGGACCACTGCTCCTTATTGTTGCGGTTGGTACGGGCAAAGCCGTAGCCGGGCAGGTCAACCAGATAGAAATGTGCTCTTTCGTCGATACCTTCGTCCACCCGTTTGGCTTCCAGCTCATAAAAGTTGATGGTCTGGGTCTTGCCCGGAGTGGCGCTGACACGTGCCAGCCCGTTGCGGCGGCACAAAGAATTGATAAGTGAGGATTTACCCACGTTGCTGCGGCCGATGAAAGCCGTTTCAATAAGCGCGGGGGTCGGATACTGCTCTGCCTTGACGGCAGACGCCACATATTTGGAACGGATAATATCCCAGCAGCCTTTAGTCATTTTTGTCCTCCAATGCCAGTTGCAACACTTCGTCCATATGTTTTACAGCAATAAACTTCATCTGACGGCGTACATTATCGGGAATTTCTTCCAGATCCTGCAGGTTGCGCCGGGGCAGCAGCACGGTCTTGACGCCGTAGCGGTGAGCCGCCAGCACCTTTTCCTTAATGCCGCCTACGGGCAGTACTCTGCCGGAAAGCGTAATCTCGCCGGTCATGGCAAGACCGGCTTTCACACGCCGTCCGGTCAGTGCCGATACCATAGCCGTCACCATGGTAATGCCGGCAGAAGGTCCGTCTTTGGGAATAGCGCCTTCGGGCAGGTGGATGTGCAAATCTTCTGTTTCGTAGAAGTTTTCCGGCAGCCCCAGGTCGCCTGCGCGGCTGCGGATGTAGGTATAACCAGCCTGTGCCGATTCCTTCATTACATCACCCAGCTGGCCGGTCAGCGTCAGGCTGCCCTTGCCCTTGTACACCAGCACTTCTACCTTGAGCAGCTCGCCGCCCACACTGGTCCAGGCCAGACCCGTGCAGCAGCCAGCCTCGGCAGCAATACTGATGTCGTCTTCCAGAATCAGCGGCTTGCCCAGATATTTTTCCAGATTGGAGCTGCTGATTTTGGCAGCAGCGCTCTTACCGGTGACAATCTTATGGGCAATCTTGCGGCAGACGCCGGCAATCTTGCGCTCCAGATTACGCACGCCTGCTTCGCGGGTGTATTCGCGGATAATGCGGCGCAGAGCACTGTCGCTCAGAGTAATATGCCGTTCTTCCAGTCCGTGCTGCTTCAGCTCTTTCGGCAGCAGGTGCAGTTCGGCAATCTTAACCTTTTCATCCTCCGTATAGCTGGAAAGCTGGATAACCTCCATCCTGTCCAACAGCGCCGGCGGAATGGTTTCCACGGTGTTGGCAGTTACAATCCAGAAGACATTGGATAAATCAAAGGGAAATTCAATAAAATGGTCGCTGAACGAATCGTTCTGCTCCGGATCCAGTGCTTCCAGCAATGCGGAAGCCGGGTCGCCGCGGAAATCAGAGGTCATCTTATCCACCTCGTCCAGCAAAAAGACCGGGTTCATGCAGCCGCAGCTCTGCATACCGTGGATAATGCGTCCGGGCATGGCGCCGATATAGGTGCGGCGGTGCCCACGGATTTCAGCTTCGTCACGGATGCCGCCCAGCGAGATGCGGGTAAAGCGGCGGCCGATAGCGTCGGCAACGCTGTGTGCCAGTGAGGTCTTGCCCACACCCGGCGGCCCTACCAGACACAGGATGGGTCCTTTGGTGTCGCGGGTCAGAGCGCGCACCGCCAGATATTCGAGGATACGCTCCTTAACCTTTTTCAGGCCGTAGTGGTCTTTGTCCAGCACCTCGGCAGCGTGCTTCAGGTCAAAATTATCCTGGGTAAACTTGCCCCAGGGCAGCGCCAGCAGCGCATCCAGATAGCTGCGGATAACAGCGCTTTCTGCCGCCATGGGCGGCATCTTATACAGACGGTCCAGCTCCTTGTTAATCTTGCCGCTTACTTCTTCCGGCAGACTCAGCTCTTCCATCTGTTTTTTGTATTCGTCAATCTCTGCCTTCAGCTCATCGCCTTCGCCCAGCTCCTTGTTAATAGCCTTGAGCTGTTCGCGCAGATAGTAGTCGCGCTGATTTTTTTCAATCTGGCGGCGTACTTCGGCGGCAATGTTCTTTTCCAGTCCGGCTATTTCCAGTTCCTGGCTGAGCAGCACATACAGAGAATGCATGCGCTCTTTAACGTCGAAGGCTTCCAAAAGGCGCTGCTTTTCCTCGATGCTTACGGACAGGTAGCCGGCAATCATATCGGCAACACGGCCCGGATCAGGCTGCGCCTTAAAGGTAAGCAGTACTTCGCTGCTGACCTTTTTCGTCAGCAGTACCCAGTTTTCAAAGGTTTCAATCAGCATACGGCGCAGAGCTTCGATTTCGTTATCTTCTGTCAGCTCGGAGCGGATCAGCTCGCCGCTGCCGACAAACTGAGCCTCCTCACCTTCGGTAACGGTGATGGAATCAAGACGCACACGTTCCAGACCTTCTACCAGGATGCGCACTGCACCGTTGGGCAGCTTGAGCAGCTGCTTGATTTCTGCCAGCACGCCGCAGGTATACAGGTCGGCAATCTGCACATCGGTTACCACGGCATCCTTCTGGGTAGTCAGCAGCAGCTGTTTATTGCCGGCTGCCGCACTTTCTACGGCATGGATGGATTTATCCCTGCCGATATCAAGGTTTACCAGCATGCCCGGAAAAATCAGCATTCCGCGCAAAGGCAGCAGCGGCAGTGTAATAATATTATCAGACAAGCTTGTACCTCCTTTACAAGAAACAAAAGGGAGAAAGGCAACGCCCTTCCCCCTGATCTTTATTTGTTATTCCGCAAGCATCTGCGGATCTTCATGCTGACGCACGGTTGCTTCGGTAACGATGCACTTTTTCACATCGTCGCGGGAAGGTACGTCATACATAACATTACGCATTATTTCCTCGATAATGGCGCGCAGTCCGCGGGCACCGGCATTGCGTTTCAGCGCCTCCTCGGCGATGGCGTCAAGCGCCGCGTCCTCAAATTCCAGCGCCACATCGTCCATGGCCAGGAAATGCTGGTACTGTTTAATCAGCGCATTGCGCGGCTCTTTAAGGATGCGCACCAGCGCTGCCTTATCCAGCGAATCCAGTGTTACCACGACCGGCAGACGACCGGCAAATTCCGGTATCAGGCCGAATTTCATCAAATCCTCGGGCAGTACCTTGCTGAAAACAGCGTTGTTGTCGATTTCCGCTTTTTTGCGGATATCGGCGCCAAAGCCCAGATTCTTTTTGCCGATACGGGCATTGATGATATTTTCCAGTCCGGCAAACGCGCCGCCGCAGATAAACAGGATGTTGGTAGTGTCTATCTGGATAAACTCCTGATGCGGATGTTTGCGGCCGCCTTTAGGCGGTACGCTGGCTACGGTGCCTTCAAGGATTTTTAAAAGAGCCTGCTGCACGCCCTCACCCGATACGTCGCGGGTGATGGAAACATTTTCTGACTTGCGGGAAATCTTGTCGATTTCGTCGATGTAGATAATGCCGCGCTGTGCAGCTTCAATATCATAATCAGCATTCTGAATCAGCTTGAGCAGGATATTCTCCACATCCTCGCCCACATAACCTGCTTCGGTAAGCGTAGTAGCGTCGGCGATGGCAAAAGGCACCTGCAGGATTTTGGCAAGAGTCTGCGCCAGCAGCGTCTTGCCGCTGCCGGTAGGCCCCAGCATGAGGATATTGGATTTCTGCAGCTCCACGTTGCGTTTTTCTTCCAGGTTCTGCAGCTCGTAGTTAATGCGTTTATAATGGTTGTAAACAGCAACGGACAAAGTCTTTTTAGCTTCGTCCTGGCCGATTACATATTCATCCAAAACAGCCTTGATGTCTTTTGGCTTGGGCAAATCAGCGGCGGCCGGCATGCTTTCGGCAACGGTCTTCTGGTAGTCCTCGTCCAGCATTTCCTTGCAGAACTCGATGCACTCGTCGCAGATATAGACGCCGCGACCGGCAATCAGCCTGCGCACCTGGCCTTCTCGCTTGCCGCAGAAAGAGCAGGTAAGGTTGTTATCATGCCCTTCGTCAAAATTCATATTATATAATCTCCTTAAAATAGATAACTGTTAAGCTTTACGGCTGCGTTCCAGCACCTGATCAATCAGCCCGTATTCCTTGGCCTCATGGCTGGTCAGATAATGATCGCGCTCGGTATCGGCGGCAATCTTTTCCTTGCTCTGGCCGGTATGCTTAGCCAGTACGCCGTTCATCTCCTCGCGGATGCGCAGGATTTCACGGGCGTGGATTTCAATCTCGGTAGCCTGTCCCTGAGCTCCGCCCAGCGGCTGATGAATCATAACACGGGAATAGGGCAGCGCAAAACGCTTGCCGGGAGCACCGGCAGCCAGCAGCACGGAAGCCATGCTGGCAGCCATACCCATGCAGATGGTAGATACATCAGGCTTGATATACTGCATCGTGTCATAAATAGCCATACCGGCGCTTACACTGCCGCCGGGGCTGTTAATGTACAGATGGATATCCTTATCCGGGTCTTCGGACTCCAGGAACAGCAGCTGAGCGATGACAACATTGGCCATATTGTCATCAATGGGCCCGGTCACAAAAACGATGCGGTCTTTTAAAAGACGGGAATAAATATCATAGGAACGTTCGCCGCGGCTGGACTGTTCAACAACGATAGGCACGTAATTCATACTTGTCACACTCCTTTGCTGCCGAAAACGTTATTATTTTGCGCTGTCGATAACAACATGAGCTGCTTTGCGGCGCAGGATGTTTGCCAGCAGCAGGCCCATGGTGCCGTTGTTGCGGATAATTTTCTTAACTTCGTCAACGGAAGCGCCATGCTGAGAAGCGATAGCAGCGATTTCAGCGTCAACGTCAGCCATGTCAACCTGAATGTTTTCAGCTTTGGCAATAGCGTCCAGAACCAGGTCGGTCTTAACGTTTTCTTCAGCAACGGGACGTTGGTTTTCACGGATTTTAGCCATATCCATACCGGTGTACTGCATGTACATTTCCATGGTCATTTTACGGCTTTCCAGGCTCATTTTCATTTCGTCAACCATCTGGCTGATGCGGTCTTCAATCATGATTTCCGGAACGGTGAATTTAGCGTTGGCTACAGCCAGGTCTACCAGAGCGCGTTCATATGCAACTTTTGCGTTTTCTTCAGCGCTCTTTTGCATGCGTTCTTTGTAGTTGGCACGCAGTTCGTCTACAGTTTTGAAGTCGCTGTTGGCAGCAACATATTCGTCGGTCAGTTCCGGCAGTTCGCGGCGTTTTACGTCCTGAATGTTTACTTTGAAAATAGCTTCCTTGCCAGCCAGTTCTTTAACGAAGTATTCTTCCGGGAAGGTTACTTCAACATCGGTGGAGTCGCCTTTTTTCAGGCCAACCAGCTGATCTTCAAAGCCGGGGATGAAGGAGTTGGAGCCAACTTCCAGAGGATAGCCCTTGCCTTCGCCGCCGCTGAATGCTTCGCCGTCAACAGTGCCGGCAAAGTCGATGATGGCAAAGTCGCCTTTTTCGATAACAGCGTCGTCTTCTGCTGCTACCATTTTGGCATTGCGTTTACGCAGTTCGTTGACAGCGTCTTCCACAGCTTCGTCAGTTACTTCCACTGCTTCTTTTTCTACATGCAGGCCTTTATATTCGCCCAGTTCCGGTTCCGGTTTCAGGGTTACTTTAATGGTCAGTTCCATATCTTTGCCTTCTTCAAAAGTAGATTCTTCTACTTTCGGGTCAGATACGGGGATCAGTTTTTCCTGGTCCAGAGCATCGGTATAAGCTTTGTTGGCTACGATTTCAAAAGCTTCCTGTTTTACAGCTTCCTTGCCGTAGTGCATTTCAATAATGTTGCGGGGAGCTTTGCCTTTACGGAAGCCCGGAATATTCACGCTGTTGGCAATCTTGGCTACAGCTTTTTTGAAGCCGTCGTTTACGGCAGCAGCCGGAGCGGTGATTTTCAAAGTTGCTTCATTTTCTACTCTTTCAACAGTTACGTTCATTAATAAAATCCTCCCTTAAATTTATGTGGGTAAAAATAGTATATCGGATTAAAGTGTCAGCCTTCCCTATCAAGGCAGATTTATGCTGACATAAATCGCTCATAATATCATATCACAACGAGGCTTGCTTGACAATACTAAAAAGCCCTACAGACGCAGTCTGTAGGGCAAAATTTCAGTTGGAGCGGAAAACGAGATTCGAACTCGCGACCCCCTCCTTGGCAAGGAGGTGCTCTACCACTGAGCTATTTCCGCATCAGGAACGATATTGATTATATTACACTTGCAATGCTTTGTCAACAGCTTTTTTTAATTATTTTTAATTTTTCTGATTGTGCAGTAATTTCAGCAGTGCCAGCAGATCGTTCACATTAATATTTTCGGGCAGTATGCTGTCATCTTTCTTATGATATACACTGTCCTCGCCTTTTACCACTTCATCCAGGCTGCAGTCAAAAATCTGAGAAATCTTGTGCACCTGACACAGAGTTACCTGACCGCGGCCGCGTTCGATGTTGCTCATGTGAGTCTGAGAAATTCCCAGCAGTCCTGCCAGCTCAATCTGGCTCATATTATGCTGTACACGCATCAGTTTGATATTATTACCAACTTTTACAAAATCCAAAGTTTCCATTCTGCTCATCCTTTCTTTGCATCCATACAATTTATTAAACGCCATTTAATTAGTATAAAGTCCTGCGCCAATATTTATTTAATAATATCATAAACATTCGTTAGTGACTATCCTCTCAGCGCGAACATAGCCTTAATTTCGTGAACATCGGTTAATGAAATTAAATACTATTTGTTTTAAATGTTTAAAAAACAAAACACCCCCGCTTAAAAAAGCAGAGGTGCTTTGCATTAAATTATACAACAATTACTTTATGTTTAAATTTTAGAAACTGAACTGTAAACCGGCATTGATCTGATAGGTGTCATCAAAGTCATTGCCAAAGGATTTTTCAAAGTCCAGATATGCGTAGCTGTTCTTGCTCATTGCTGCTGCAAAGCCAAAGCCTACGTCACACCAGGTTCCTTCATTACCAT
>CASDXO010000009.1 GCA_949285135.1 uncultured Phascolarctobacterium sp. | reverse complement strand
TGCGCCGCCTTTTTCTGCCAGCACTTTGGTGATTGCTGCTGTCAGAGTGGTCTTGCCATGGTCAACGTGACCGATGGTACCGATATTCAGATGGGGTTTAGTTCTTTCATATTTAGCTTTTGCCATTTGTGAATTGCCTCCTTAAAGTGTTTGTGAAAACTTAGGCTTGAGTGCCTTTGTTTTTAGCGATAATTGCTTCAGCAATATTTCTGGGCACGTCTTCGTAATGGTCAACTTCCATAGAGTAGTTGCCACGGCCCTGAGTTTTGCTGCGCAGGTCGGTTGCATAACCGAACATTTCAGCCAGCGGAACGAAAGCATTAATAACTTGAGCGCCGTTACGTGCTTCCATACCTTCGATGCGGCCACGGCGGGAGTTGATATCGCCGATTACGTCGCCCATGTATTCTTCAGGAACGGTAACTTCAACTTTCATGTAAGGTTCGAGGATAACCGGATCAGCTTTTTGAGCACCAGCTCTGAAGCCCATGGAACCAGCAATCTTGAACGCCATTTCAGAAGAGTCGACTTCATGGTAAGAACCGTCGTATACGGTAACAGCGATGTCAACCATCGGATAACCAGCAACTACGCCGTTTTCCATAGCCTCTTTGACACCAGCTTCGATAGGAGCGATGTATTCTTTAGGAATAGCGCCGCCAACGACTTTGTTTTCAAACAGGAAGCCTTCGCCAGGTTCACGCGGAGTAATTTCCAGCCAGCAATGACCGTATTGGCCTTTACCACCGGACTGACGAACGAATTTACCTTCGGACTTAACTGCTTTGCGGATGGTTTCACGATAAGCAACCTGCGGATTACCAACAGTGCAGCCTACTTTGAATTCGCGGAGCAGACGGTCAACAATGATGTCCAGGTGAAGCTCGCCCATACCGGAAATAATGGTTTGAGAAGTTTCTGCATCAGTGTGTACGCGGAAGGTCGGATCTTCTTCAGCAAGTTTCTGCAAAGCAATACCCATTTTTTCCTGGTCTGCTTTAGTTTTAGGTTCAACTGCTACGGAAATAACAGGATCCGGGAATACCATGGATTCAAGGATAATTTCGTTTTTCTCGTCGCAGAGAGTATCACCGGTAGTGGTGTCTTTCAGACCTACAGCTGCTGCGATATCGCCGGAGTAAACCATTTCGATTTCTTCACGGTGGTTAGCATGCATTTGCAGGATACGGCCGATACGTTCTCTCTTACCTTTGGTAGAGTTATATACATAAGAACCAGCGGTCAGAGTGCCGGAGTAAACGCGGAAGAATGCGAGTTTACCTACAAACGGGTCGGTCATGATTTTGAATGCCAGTGCGGAGAACGGAGCTTCATCGCTGGAAGGACGTTCATCTTCTTCACCGGTTTCAGGATTAACGCCTTTGATAGGCGGAATATCGGTCGGAGCAGGCATGAATGCAACTACTGCGTCCAGCAAAGGCTGTACGCCTTTGTTTTTATAAGAAGAACCGCAGCATACAGGAGTCATCTTGCAGGCAATGGTTTGTTTGCGGATGCCGGCCATGATTTCTTCTTCGGTCAGCTCTTCGCCTTCCAGATATTTCATCATGAGTTCGTCATCGCTTTCAGCAACAGCTTCAACCAGTTGTGCACGATATTCTTCTGCTTTCTCCTGCATATCTGCAGGAATTTCAACAAATTCTTCGTCTTTGCCCAGCGCATCGCCGTAAACGATAGCTTTCATTTTGATCAGATCGATCATACCTTCAAAGGTATCTTCAAAACCGATAGGCAGTTGAATGGGTACTGCGTTGGCACCCAGACGATCTTTCATCATTTGCACTACGTTGTAGAAGTTAGCGCCGGTGATATCCATTTTGTTTACATATGCCATACGCGGTACATGATATTTATCAGCCTGACGCCATACGGTTTCAGACTGAGGTTCAACGCCGCCTTTAGCACAGAATACTGCAACAGAACCGTCGAGTACACGCAGGGAACGTTCAACTTCTACAGTGAAGTCAACGTGGCCCGGAGTATCGATGATGTTGATGCGGTGGCCATCCCATTGGCAGGTGGTTGCAGCGGAAGTAATGGTAATACCACGTTCCTGTTCCTGAACCATCCAGTCCATGGTAGCGCCGCCATCATGGGTTTCACCGATTTTATGAACTCTGCCGGTATAGAACAGAATACGTTCGGTTGTAGTGGTTTTACCAGCATCGATGTGAGCCATGATGCCGATGTTTCTAGTTTTCTCAAGCGGAAATTGTCTGCCCACTTCTTAAATCCTCCTCAATAATTCAACTGAGACAGGCCATTACCAGCGGTAATGAGCAAATGCTTTATTTGCTTCTGCCATTTTGTGGGTATCTTCACGTTTCTTAACAGCTGCGCCGGTTGCGTTTGCTGCGTCCATGATTTCACCAGCTACACGTTCGCACATGGTTCTTTCACCACGCAGGCGAGAGTAGTTTACCAGCCAGCGAATACCCAGGGTGGTTTTACGGTCAGCGCGTACTTCCACCGGAACCTGGTAGTTAGCACCGCCTACACGGCGAGCACGTACTTCCAGAAGCGGCATTACATTTTGCATAGCAGCGTCGAATACTTCCAAAGGATCTTTACCGGTTTTTGCACGAACCAGGTCAAAAGCATCATACACGATGCGTTCAGCTACGCCTTTTTTGCCATCGAGCATGATTTTGTTAATAAATCTTGTTAAAAGTTTAGAACCGTACACCGGATCCGGCAGTACGTCTCTTTTAGTTACAGGGCCTTTTCTCGGCATGTGTTTCCCTCCTCAAATTTTCATTCGTCGTTTTACTCAATTACTTTTTAGCAGCTTTTGCACGTTTCGCGCCGTATTTGGAGCGAGACTGGTTGCGGTTAGCAACGCCTGCAGTATCAAGAGCACCGCGAATGATGTGGTAACGCACGCCCGGAAGGTCTTTTACCCTTCCGCCTCTGATAAGAACAACACTGTGTTCCTGAAGATTGTGACCGATACCCGGGATGTAAGCAGTAACTTCGATGCCGTTAGTCAAACGTACACGAGCTACTTTACGAAGTGCAGAGTTAGGTTTTTTCGGGGTAGTAGTGTAAACCCTGGTGCAAACACCACGTTTTTGCGGGCATTCTTTCAATGCCGGAGCAGTGGATTTGGATTTCAAAACTTCTCTGCCTTTACGTACTAACTGGTTAATTGTAGGCATATCGGCACCTCCTTTCCAAACAATTAGATTTTAATGATTATAAAAACCTGACTTGCGTCAAGCCCTTATCAAGCTTTAAGTACCGCAGCGGCGGCTGCCTTTACATGAATGCCGCAGGCCTTGCCCAACTCACTCATGCTTTCAACGCTGACAACTTCAACGTTTTTCTCACGGCATAACTCCAACAGATTGTCGGTAACGCGTTCATCTGCGTCAGCTGCCACGTAAACCTTGGCGGCATTATTCTTCACGACAGATTTTTCCGTCTGTTTAACACCAACAGCCCGTTTTTCTGCCTGAATTAAAGCTTCCAGACTCATTTGTTGCCTCCTTCTTCGGAGCATAGCTCACCCGTAGTACTGGTATATTGTAACATCCATAACATCCCATGTCAACACTTTTTTATAATTTTTTTAGCGACTTATAAGCCCTTTTTATGCGCTTCTTTTTTTACACCCATCCTTGTGTTTCATATAAACATTTTTGCCTGTAATTCCACCATATAAATACACTGAAAAAGAAGTGATTTTGCCTTTACTTTTTAATATGTAATTAAATTAATCTTATTATTTGCCTGTTGATTAATGTAAATAAAAAATGTCCGTACTCATAGCGGAGTACGGACAAATATTTTTCAGGCTTTCTGCAAATCTGCAGCTTCCTTTTTGGCGGGGCTCACTATAGCTGTAATAGCATAGGCCGCCAGGCATACCAGCCATTCCATATAGATAACATTATTAAACAATCGCACCTGCGGAGCAACCTGCCACAGGACCAGCATGACAAAGCCTGCCAGCAATGTCCAGAAACCTGCAGCCTTGGAGGTATACTGCGGGAAGAACAGCGCGATGATAACTATGACACTGAAAGCAGCCGTCAGTGACAGGCCGATCATGATGGTTCCCAGTATGCTTGAAACGCTCATGGCAAGCCCCAGCGTCAAAAGTCCGCTGATCATTACGCACAAACGTGTCATTAAGAGCTGACGGCTCTCGCTGCATGCTGGATTGATAAATCTTTTGTAAATATCGCTGGAAAACAGTGTTCCGGCGCTTAACAACAAATTGCAGGCTGTAGAAACATCGGCAGCCCATAAAGCAGCCAGAGTTATACCTGCCAGCAGCGGCGGCAGACCGACAATAACCTGCGGCAAAGCCAGCGCAGCCTGAGCATCAGGATACATAGCCTTGGCACAGATGCCCAGAAACGCAGCCAGCACACCAACGGGAATCATAATAATACCGCCCCAGACAAAGCCTTTTTTGGCAGTCTGCGCATCTTTGGCACCCAAAGAAATCTGCAAAATACTTTGCAGGGATAAATTAACTGTTATCAGCGTTACAACCCAGCTGGTGATAGTAACAGCTCCTACACCGTCGATAAAACTGAACCAGGGCACATTGGCAGGCAACGCCGCTGCCAGTGTATCCATGCTGCCGATTTTATTAAACTGTACAACCGTAGCAACAAGAATACCGCCGTAAATAAGAATGATGTTCAGCACATTTGACAGAGAAGCCGACCACATACCGCCGATAAAGGTAATGCCGATGAAAGTTACGGCACTTACCAGCATACCGGTCTTAAAATCGAATACATCCGGCATAATGGCATGCAGGATGCTGCCGCCTGCGATATACTGCAGGGAAATGATGACCAGCTGAATAACTATCTGACAGAATACTCCAAGAATAACCGCATTTGTACCGTGATGTCTTTCAATAAGTTCAGAAATAGTAGTAATATTCTGCTCACGATATTTCTTTGCCATAAAAAGACCCATAACAATAGCGCCAAGAGCCCAGGCAATCGTATACCAGCCGGCACTCAGACCCACCCTGAAAGCATGCTCGGAAACACCTATGGTAGACGCACCGCCTACCGCAAGACCAATAATTGTTACCCCGATTAACGGCGCAGACAGTTTTCTGCCTGCCAGCGCATAATTTTCATTACTTCCTTCACTGCGCTTTTTGGCATACCAGCTGATAGCAAATAATGCAATGATGTATAAAATCAAAACAGCCAGAGAAACAGACACTTAAAATCCCCTCCACACAACACAATAAATAAAAATTTTTAACAGTAGTATAATTATATGCTTCTGTTATACCTAAAGTCAATATTTAGTTTACAGTTTTACTTTTACATCATTTTTTCTTTACACTTTGTTGTTCTGGGATGTCTAAACTGTTTATTACATCCATCCAGAAAATAAAATTTATTTTTTCCAAGCTATTGACAAACTCTTTAAAAGCTATTATCATATACTACGTCATGACTCCGTAGCTCAGCTGGATAGAGCGTTTGACTACGAATCAAAAGGTCGCAGGTTCGAATCCTGCCGGGGCCACCATTGAACTTAAAGCACTGCAAAGTTATGCAGTGCTTTTTTGTTTTTTTAAATTTAAAATAAACAAAAAGCGCCGGTATATACCGACGCTTTTTTCTTTTATAATACCTGCATCATTTATTTTACTGATGGTGAGGTTGTTCGGCAGCAGCAAATTCCAAAACCTGCCAGATGCAGTTGCTTATCTGCCGCCACGGGGAGGACGCAGCAGAATCGGCAGCGCCGCCGAACATACCCATACCTATAATAACTGCCGCAAGCAGTGCCGCTGCAGAAATTTTAAGATTTTTAGTCATTATCATATGAAATACCCCTTCTGTTATCAGGTTGTACCCATATGATACCTCGTAAAAATGAATTTTAAATGAAAAGCAGGTAAAATATACGTTAATCTAAAATATACTGCAGCGCCTGCTCCAGGGATTTCACCTGTACAATCTGCACACCGGCATAAGCATTCTGCAGCCTGCCTGCAGGAACGATAAATTTTTTAAAACCAAGATTGATGCCGTCGGCAATACGCCTTTCCGGAGCACTGACGCGGCGTATTTCTCCTGTAAGTCCTATCTCGCCAAAAACAAGCACGTCTTTAGCCACAGGTCTGTTGCGATAACTGGAAACCAAAGCAGCAGCTACAGCAAGATCAGCCGCCGGTTCTCCAACACGCATACCGCCTACAACATTGACATAGGCATCAAAAGCACCAAAATCAAGTCCCAGCCTTTTTTCCAGAATAGCAAGCAGCATGTTGACACGATTATAATCAAAACCGACAGCAGTACGGCGCGGCATTCCGTAAGGAGTTCTGGAAACCAGCGCCTGAAATTCTACCATCAGCGGCCTGTTTCCTTCCATACAGACGCCGATAACGCTTCCTGCCGCCTCGCCGTTACGGTCTTCCAGAAAGAGTCCGGCCGGATTAGCCACTTCCTGAAGTCCGCCTTCTTCCATAGAAAAAATGCCACTTTCACTGGTACTGCCAAAACGGTTTTTCAGCGCGCGCAGTACGCGGAAAGAATAAGACCGATCTCCTTCAAACTGCAGCACAACATCCACCATATGCTCTAATAAGCGCGGCCCGGCAATATTGCCGTCTTTGGTAACATGCCCTATAAGCATGACGGCTATGCCGGTAGTTTTGGCAAACTGCAATAATTTCGCGGTACATTCACGTACCTGCCCTACGCTGCCGGCAGCCGTTGGCAGCTCGGAATTATACATGGTCTGAATGGAATCTATAATCAGAATCTGCGGTGCTGCCTCTTTAGCCTGCAGCAGTACTGCATCCAGATCAGTAGCAGTCATAATGAGCAGCGTATCCTTGCTGCCTCCCAGCCGTGCAGCGCGCATGGCAGTCTGTTCTTCTGATTCTTCTCCGCTTACATAAAGCACCCTGATGCCCTGCCTGCTGAAGCGCAGGCCAGCATCAAGCAAGATAGTGGACTTGCCAATACCGGGAGTACCGCCCAAAAGCACTAAACTGCCAGGCACCAGGCCACCGCCAAGTACACGGTCAAATTCACGTATGCCGGTAGCCATCCGCTTTACGCTGCTGCCGGCAATACTGGCAAGCGGTTTTGGTTTTACCTTGCCTGCATTTTCCGGTAGATAGCTTTTAGTTTTCACAGGGCTTTCCGCCTCCTCGGCAAAAGTGTCCCAGCCGCCGCATTCCGGGCAGCGTCCCAGCCATTTCGCCGTAATATAGCCGCAGCTTTGGCAGACAAAACGATATTTATTTTTGGCCATGACAGTCTCCTTTAGCAGCAGCCACCGGTTCCGCAGCAGTATCGACAGGCATTTCCAGCAGGAAATGACCTGCTTCGACAGCTTTGTGGAACGTCATGCTTTTACCGTCTGCAGCAGCTTCAGCGATAATTTTATCACCGGCACTGAACTTACCGCCCAGATACAGATCGCTTACCGGGTCTTCCAGTAATTTGCGCAAAGCGCGGCGCAGCGGACGGGCACCATATTTAAGGTCCGTACCCTCCCGCAGCAGCAGCTGGCGAGCCGACGGTGCAAGCTCGATATTGAGACTGTTATGACGCATACGTTCATTCAGCTCTGCCACCAGATTATCAGCAATAGCTTCCAGTTCCTTGCTGCCTAACGGATCAAACACAAGTATTTCATCTACGCGGTTTAAAAATTCCGGACGGAAAATATTTTTAATTTCCGCCAGCACCTGTTCCTTACGTCCTTTCAGCTCTGCAGAACTGTCGGACGCAAAACCGAGCGGACTGGCCATGTTCAGCTTACGGGCACCGGCATTGCTGGTCATGATGATAACAGCATTTCTGAAATCCACTGTGCGTCCCTGTCCATCCGTCAGACGCCCGTCCTCCATAATCTGCAGCAACAGATTAAACACATCCGGATGGGCCTTTTCGATTTCGTCCAGCAAAATTACGCAGTAAGGTTTGCGTTTGACGGCATCAGTCAGCTGCCCGCCTTCATCATAGCCAACATAGCCGGGAGGTGCGCCGATTAAACGAGCCGTAGTATGCTTTTCCATATACTCGCTCATATCAAAACGCAGCATGGCCCGTTCATCGCCAAATAAATGCTGAGCCAAAGCCTTGGCAAGTTCTGTCTTGCCTACGCCGGTAGGTCCCAAAAACAGGAAGGAGCCTACCGGTCGATTCTTATCCTTAAAACCTGCCCGGGCACGACGTACGGCACGACTGACAGCACTGACAGCTTCATGCTGCCCGATGACGCGTTTGTGCAGTGCTTCCTCCAGATGCAGCAGTCTGCTGCCTTCTCCTTCAGTAATTTTCTGCAGGGGAATACCTGTCCAGGAAGAAACTACCTCTGCTACATCCTCAGCAGTTACGGCAAAATCTTTTGCTGCCTCTGCCAGAGCTTTTGTCAGCAGCTGCTGCAGTTCTTCTTCCCTGTCACGCAGTCTGGCAGCATTTTCATAATCCTGCTTTTCTGCTGCTTCTTCTTTTTCCAGACGTGTATATTCCAGTTCCTCCTGCAGCTTTCTGGCAGGCAGAGAATTCTTATACAGGCAGATGCGCAGACGGGCACATGCCTCATCCATTAAATCAATGGCCTTATCAGGCAGATTACGGTCGGTAATATACCGGTCGGACAGTTCTACCGCGGCTTTTACAGCTGCATCCTCAATACGCAGGCCGTGAAATTTTTCATAACGGCGGCGCAACCCCAGCAGCATTTTTTCACTGTCGGCTGCAGAAGGAATATCTACCATAACAGGCTGGAAACGGCGCTCCAAAGCCGCATCCTTTTCAATATGCTTTCTGTATTCGGCAACGGTCGTTGCCCCAATCACCTGCAGTTCACCGCGCGCCAGAGCCGGCTTGACAAGATTGGCAGCGTCTATGCTGCCTTCAGCACTGCCGGCACCGATAATGGTATGCAGCTCATCAATAAAAAGGATGATACGGCGATCATTGCGAATCAGCTCCAGAATCTCTTTGAGCCTTTCTTCAAATTCACCGCGATATTTTGCTCCTGCCACCAGCATACCTATTTCCAGTGAGAAAATAATTTTTTCCTGTAAAAATTCCGGTACCTCGCCTTTGACAATCTTCTGCGCCAGGGCTTCGGCAATAGCTGTTTTGCCTACGCCCGCTTCACCAATAATGACAGGATTATTCTTCGTCCGGCGACACAGAATCTGGATAACCCGTTCCACTTCTTTTTCTCGTCCGATAACCGGATCGCTCTTACCCAGACGTGCAGCTTCATTCAGATTACGACCAAATTCTCCCAGCACTTCCAAGATATCTGCCGGTTTTTCTTCCATTCTGACATTGCCGCCCTTACCTCCGGGCACAGCTTTATTGTGCTCATTAAAGGCCTGCACTACTTCACTGACTTTTTCATAGGTAACATCAAATTTATTTAATACTTTGCAGGCAATACCGTCGCCTGCTTCCAGCAAGCCTAACAGCAGCTGCTGGCTGCCGACAAATTCCTGTCCTGCCTCTTTGGCTGCGTCACCTGCTTTAGCAAGTGCAATCTTGGCCCGTGGGCTGTACTGCGGCACGCCCTCTTTCCTTGAGCCTCTGTCCAGCCAGCCTTCCAGTTCCTTAATCACGGCAGCAGCATCTACGTCAAAGCCTGCCAGAATACGTTTTGCCAGACAGTTTTCTACATTGAGCATCCCCCAGAGGATGTGTTCCGTACCGATATGTTCACAGCCCATATCAAGTGCCTTACCGGCAGCAAGCTCCAGTATTTTAGCAGCACGCAGCGAAAAGCCGTCCTTAGTTTCCCTTTTCTTCGGTTTCAGGAGCCCTTCCAGAAAATTTTTGGCTGCTTCCGGCGTCAACGGCATTTCACCGGTTCCAAATGGCATATAATCTTTGGCGCAGTCAGCGCACAGCCATTTATCTATCTGCTTACTGCCAATCAGGCAGACAACGTGCATGATAGCCTGTTTTTTATGACAATTTTCACATAACATAATCTCACCCCTGTCCTGTACTGCTAAGGCGCATCATGGCCTGCTGCAGCACTTTTTTCTTTTTCGCTTCACTGGCATCAATAATTTCCAGCATGTATTCCAATAATTTACGTTCACGCTGCGTTATCAGTCTCTGCGCAGCAAAATGCTGCACAAGTTCAGCTGCAGCAAGCTCCCGCTTAACCTTTTCCTGTTGCGGTACAACACGCACAATGCGCACAAACCCGCCGCTGCCCCTGCGTGATTCCACCATGTAGCCACGTTCAGGTGTAAAACGCGTACTCAGTACATAGCTTATCTGTGAGGGCGCACAGGAAAGACGTTCTGCCAGTTCGTTGCGCTGCACCAGCAGACTGTCCTCGCTGTCCTGCAGCAGTTCTCTGATAATAAATTCTTCTATTGCATCAGCAAGATTCTTCATAATATTACCACCTTAAACCTGTGGCCTGCGTCAGACAGACCTGTATTTTACTTAAACAGTCATTTGTATCATTATTATATTTGACTTTTCGACTTTTTACAAGTGAAATAAATATGAAAATACCTGCAGCTGCGCTTGACAAAAAAATTCACAGAAAATTTGCACCTCTATAACACATTTGACTTTTTGACATTTGACACACTTCTTCTCTTTTCGTACAATAAGAGTAAGTTCATATTATATTATTAATGGAGGATTTTTTAACATGAACAAAACTTTGATGATTATTATTGCCATAGTGGTAATTATTGGCGGTATGTTTGTCAGCAGCTACAACGGTCTGGTAAGCCTTAATGAAAAGGTCAACAGCAACTGGGCCCAGGTAGAAAACCAGCTGCAGCGTCGTAATGACCTTATACCCAATCTGGTTAATACCGTAAAGGGCTTTGCCAGCCATGAAACAGAGGTCTTTACTGCTGTAGCGGATGCAAGAGCCAAACTTGGCGGTGCCAAAACCGTAGCGGAAACCAATGCAGCCAACAGCGAGCTGAATACTGCCTTATCCCGCCTGCTGATGGTAGCCGAAAATTATCCTGAACTGAAATCAAGCGCTAATTTTATCCAGCTTCAGGACGAACTGGCAGGTACTGAAAACCGTATTGCCGTTGCCCGTATGGATTACAACAATACTGTGCAGGCCTATAATGCTAAAATAAAAAGTATCCCTACTGCTTTCTATGCAGGTATATTCGGTTTTACTCCCAAAGATTTCTTTAAAGCGGACGAAGGTGCGCAAAAAGTACCTCAGGTTAAATTTTAACGCATAGTGCGGCCACGTCTTTTAACGGCCCATAAACTTTGACGGAGTATATTTTATGAAACGCTGGCTAATTTATTTCATATTATTATTGCAGTGCTTCTTTGCTGCCTGTGCTGCAGCAGCGCCTCAGATACCACCCAAACCGACGGCCGCTGACGGCATTTATGTTCAGGACTACGCCAATGTGCTTTCTGCAGACGACAGACGCAGACTGCTCGGCATTGGACAGGAACTGGATGCCAGAACGACCGCACAGCTTGCCGTGGTAACTGTTAAATCGCTGGAAGGTCAGTCTATCGAAGACTATGCACTGGCTATACTGCGCAACTGGGGTATCGGCAGCCGGAAAAAAAATAACGGCGCTTTAATCGTCGTTGCTGTACAGGATCGTCGCTCACGCATCGAAGTAGGTTATGGCCTTGAAGGGCTGCTGACTGATGGTCTGACAGGCCGTATTCAGGAGCAGGCCATGCTGCCTTATTTCCGCAAAGGCAATTACGCTGCCGGTATAGTAAACGGCTATGCAACAACAGCAGCTATCATTGCCAGGGATGCCGGCATACAGCTTGAAACACTCAGTTCTGCTGCAAACCGTACCCAACAGCCGGCAGACAGTGATAATCAGGAATATCCTCTCTGGCTGAAGCTGCTGCTTGGAGCCGGCATAGTGATACTGCTTATTATTGATAATGTATTTTTAGGCGGTGTTATCACCCAAATGCTGCTCTTGATGTTTTTGCGCGGCCGCGGTGGTGGCGGCGGTTTCGGTGGTGGACGCGGCGGCTTCGGCGGTGGCAGCGGTGGCGGCGGGGGTTCCTCCCGCAGCTGGTAACTGGCTTGCCGCCTGTTTTCAACAGGCTGATATAATGATTTACACTACAGAAAGGACTGAGATACATGAGTGCAACAATTGAAGATTTACAGGCAGAAATTGAAGCATTAAAGAAAGATATTACCGAAATACGTTCGGAGCTGAACTTCTATAAGCTGGACAGAAATATTCAGCGTTCCAACGACGAACACGATTACTATTTCTATACTGACAAACAGGCTGCAATCTGTCCCTGCTGCTGGGAAAAAGATCATAAGATTACCCCTGTGGCAGACCATGATGACAACGGTTACTTTACCTGTGAACGCTGCGGTTATCAAGGTGTTTATAACAGAGAAAAACTTGACATTATCGACGATATGCAGACTACAATTTTCAAAAAGCTTTTTGACGATAAATAAACAATAACTGAAAAAGCTCAGTCCTGACGGACTGAGCTTTTTTAGTTAGTCTATTTACTTGTTCAATCGGGCAGCAGCCCTTCATTATCATCCCACAGCACAACCGTATCACTGCTGAGCGAATCCGCCACACGGATAACCCGCTGGTTTTCGCTGCCACGAAACCGCAGGTTGGGATTCTTCTTTTCCAGAACAAATTCGCCGTCTACCAGCACGTCTATAAGCGTAAGCATTTCATGGGTAATCTCCCAGGGGCCAAGATTGCCGGTCAACATATCCTTTTCAAAATCATAACCGCTGTAACACCAGACAGTTTTATCCGGATAAGCAGCCTTTACCCGACGCAGAAAAGGAAGCAGCGCCTCCTGATTCTGCGGCTCGAAAGGCTCACCGCCCAAAAGCGACAACCCTTTAATATATGCCGGTTTCATAGCTTCTATAATCCGGTCTTCTACTTCGGAGGTAAAATCATCACCATAGTTAAAATTCCAGGTTTCCGGATTGAAACACCCTTTGCAATGATGCGTGCAGCCGCTGACAAACAACGATACACGGATGCCGGGACCATTGGCAACATCTATTTCCTTGATGGTTGCATATTTCATACAGGCCACCTCTTATAAATGCAGCACGCGGGCCTTAATTTCTTTGGTCTTGCCCACATTCCAGAAGTTCTCACCCAGATAACCGCAGGTACGACGGGTTACATTCATCAGGTTATGGTCCTTATTATGGCAAACAGGGCATTCCCATTCATTATCATCATTAATGATAATTTCGCCATCAAAACCGCAAACATGGCAGTAGTCAGACTTGGTATTGAACTCTGCATACTGAATATTGTCATAGATAAAGCGGACAACATCTTCCAATGCTTCTGTATTATGACGCATATTGGGAATTTCCACATAGGAGATGGAACCGCCGGAGGAAATTTTCTGGAACTGGCTTTCAAAAGCAAATTTTTTGAAAGCATCGATATGTTCGCGTACATCTACATGATAAGAATTGGTATAGTAACCCTTATCGGTAACATCGGCAATGCTGCCAAATCTTTCCTTATCAATACGAGCAAAACGATAGCACAGGCTTTCTGCCGGAGTACCATACAAAGCAAAGCCGATGTTGGTAGCAGCTTTCCATTTATCGCATGCACCGCGCAATCTTTCCATAACGCGTACAGCAAATTCTTCCCCTTTCGGATCGGTATGGCTTACGCCTTTCATCAGCTTGGTTACTTCATACAAACCGATATATCCCAGAGAAATAGTAGAATAACCGCCTTCCAGGAATTTGTCGATGGTCTCGCCCTTACCCAGACGGGCAATAGCACCATACTGCCAGTGAACAGGGCTTACATCGCTGCGGATACCTTTAAGTGCATTATGACGGCACATCAGTGCTTCATAGCAAAGCTCCAGTCTTTCATCCAGCAGCTCCCAGAATTTCTTTTCATCACCCTGAGCGATAATGCCAATCTGCGGCAGGTTGATGGAAACAACGCCCTGATTAAAGCGACCTTCAAACTTATAGTTGCCGTTTTCATCTTTCCACGGTGCCAGGAAGCTGCGGCAGCCCATGGGAGAGAAAACATTACCTTCGTAATTTTCACGCATCTTTTTGGCACTGATATAGTCAGGATACATACGCTTAGCACTGCATTTTACTGCCAGACGGGTAATATAGTCGTATTTACCGCCTTTCAGGCAATTGTGCTCATCCAGTACATATACCAGTTTGGGGAATGCAGGCGTTACATAGACGCCTTTATCATTTTTAATACCCTGCAGACGCTGACGAAGGATTTCTTCAATAATCATAGCATTTTCTTTAACATATTCGTCATCTTCACGCAGGTTCAGGAATAAAGTAACAAACGGAGACTGACCGTTGGTAGTCATCAAAGTATTAATTTGATACTGAATGGTCTGAACACCGCTCTGCAGCTCGTAACGCAGACGTTCCTGCACCAGTTTTTCCAGCGTTGCTTCATCCATATTGCCGCCTGCAGTTTCACTGATATTATGTTTAAACTTTTCGTAACTGCGACGCAGATATTTGCCCAGATGACAAATATCGACAGATTGACCGCCATACTGGCTGGAAGCAACGGAAGCAATAATCTGAGTCATAACCGTGCAGGCAACCTGGAAGCTTTTGGGGCTTTCAATCATCTTGCCGTTCATTACGGTACCGTTATCCAGCATATCGCCGATATTAATCAGGCAGCAGTTGAAGATAGGCTGTACAAAATAATCTGCATCGTGGAAATGCAGTACGCCTTCTTCGTGGGCTTTAGAAATCTTTTCCGGCAGAATCAGACGCTTAGTCAGATCCTTGGAAACTTCGCCGGCAATAAGGTCGCGCTGGGTAGCAGCCATAGTCGCATTCTTATTGGAGTTTTCTTCCATAACATCCTTATTGCTGTTACGAATCAAAGACAGGATGGACTCATCAGTGGTATTAGCCTTACGCACCAGAGCACGCTGATAGCGGTAAATGATATACTGCTTTGCCAGCTCGAACTTGCCTGCATCCATCAGACTGTGTTCCACCATATCCTGTATATCTTCTACCAATAAACGCATCCTGTTCTTTTCCTGAACGGTATGAGCAATCTCCTGTATTTTTTCTTCAGCTATTCTGTCTTCCGGTTCAACAGCCGCATTGGCCTTCTGAATAGCAATAACTATCTTACTGCCGTCAAAATCAACAGTCGTGCCATCGCGTTTGATAACTTTCATTTTCCTTGCCTCCCACCTTAGTTACTATTGCAAGCTTTCGCCAAATGTTATTTGCTCTTTATCATTTCACAGGTACTGCAGCGCAGCCACTTGTATTGCAGTTAAAATTCTAACACAATATATCCAGCATGTCAAAGCTTTTCTACACAATATATTGAGTTATTTTCTTGAAAAAGGTCTTGACTTTTTTGTCCTGTTGCACTCTTGTTTTTTCTGGCGTAAATTTTAAAAATGCTTTACACCGGCAGTCCAGTCCCAGAATAACTTTCCGAAAAAAAGACAACAAAAACAGTCACTTATTCTTTTTTCCAGTATCTTTGCCTTGTACATCCGAAAAAAGATGCTATAATAAATTCCGTTACACTATTTTATCAGGAGCATATCAATATGAACGAACAGCAAACGACAACTACCAGCGGCATTTTCATGCTGACGCTGTGTTCCTTTATCTGGGGTACTGCCTTTATTGCCCAAAGTCTTGGCGGCCAGATTATGGGGCCTATGACTTTCAACGGTTCCCGCAGTATTCTTGCTACTTTATTTCTGCTGCCAGCCATCTTCATCTTCGACCGCGTCAACGGACGCAAAGACGGCTTCTGGGGCACCGCTGACCCTGCCGAACGTAAAAAGCTCTGGCATGGCGGCATTATCTGCGGGCTGGTACTTACCATAGACTCTCTGTTTCAGCAAACCGGCATGATGTATACCTCTGTCGGCAAGGGAGGCTTCATTACCTCTCTTTACATAGTCATCGTTCCGCTTTTAGGTCGTTTTATTTTCGGACGCACTGTCAACATTCTGCAGTGGACCAGTGTACTTATCGCCTGCATAGGCATGTATTTTATCTGTCTGAATGAAAGTTTCTCCATCAATAAAGGTGACATGTTCATCCTTGGCAGTGCCTTTTTCTTTGCCGTGCATATTCTGAGTGTAGAACATTTCGCCCATGGTGTAGACGGCGTCCGTCTCTCCTTTTTCCAGTTTGCTACCTGCGCCGTTACCAATCTCATACTGATGTTTATTTTTGAGCAGCCTACCATAACCCAGGTTGAACAGGCTTTTTTGCCTATCTGTTACGCCGGCATCATGTCCAGCGGCATTGCCTATACCCTGCAGATTGTCGGACAGGCGCGCGTTAATGTAGTATTGGCTACCATCCTGCTTAGTCTGGAATCTGTTTTTGCCGTACTAAGTGGCTGGCTCTTTCTCCAGCAGCTGCTGACTATGCGCGAGATTTTTGGCTGTCTGCTGGTGTTTGCCGCTATTATGCTGGCGCAGATTCCCCCGCAGCTTTTAGGTATAAAAACAAAACCATAATCAAAAAAACGCAACAGAAACATTCTTCTGTTGCGTTTTTTATTTACCTGTCATCTGGCTGTTTTAAACTGTTTCCGAGCGCAGCCACTGCTCCAGCAGCGGTTCGGCATAAATGCCCATGGCCCTATATGCAGCAGCTGTCGGATGCACTCCATCCAGATACGACTGCTTACGCTGCTTTTGAGTAAGCCCTAAAGGCTGCTGCAAATCAAGCAGAAAAACGCGCTTGGCAAAACTCTCCTGAATACTGCTTTTCAGCTTTTCAAGATGTATGTTGAGCTCCGGCTCACTGCTGATTAACGGCAATACGATACAAAGCCTGTAACCTTTTTCCTCACACCAGCGGCATGTCCTGTCCAGATCAGCCAAAATAAATTTCTGCGGACGCATCTGCAGCAAATCATTAGCGCCACCCAAAAAAATAATATGACGCACATATTCAGGCAGTACTGTATTTTGCAGACGCTGCAGAATATCATCACAGCAGTCACCGCATAATCCGTAATTCAGCAAACGCAGTCTTCCTGCTTCCTCTGCAGCCGCAGTCCACGAATAACGCGCGCCGAAAGGAAATCCCTGTATCAGAGAATCACCGAAACAGGCTGCATAATACATACCAATACTCCTTTACCAGAACTTATTTTTCCAGCTGCCCCTGCCAGCGGCTGATACCGCCAAAATCAGCAACCTTCATATAGCCAAGTTTGCCAAGCGTTTCTGCAGCAATGGCACTGCGGCGGCCGCTGCGGCAGTAAACAATAATTTCTTTTTCCTTGTCCGGCAGGACAACAGCTGCCTGAATCGCTATCTTATCATAAGGCAGCAGTACTGCTCCCGGAATATGCCCTTCCTGATATTCCTCCGGTGTCCTTACATCCAGAAGGATAAAATCGGCCTGAGCAGCAATTTTTTGTTCCAGTTCAGCATACTGTACCAGTTCTTTCGTGCTGCCATTTTGCAGAAAAAAGAAAATGCCTCCGGCAACAATAAGAAAAGCAAGCAAATATTTCATACCCATCACTCCTATATTAAATAATAATCCTCTATTAATATGTATTATATCAAACCGCAGCTGATATTTACAAGCAATATTTGCCATGCTAAAATTGAAATATAAAATTCTACTATATTTAGACAGGAGGCAGTATAATGGATTTTTTCAAATTTCATGCACCTACCCAGGTCGTTTTTGGTAAGGATACAGAAAAACAGGTAGGCTCTTTATGCAAAGCATGGGGCGCACATAAAGTATTAATACATTTTGGCGGCAGCAGCGCTAAAAAATCCGGCCTGCTGGATCGTATCTGCGACAGTTTGCGTGAAGCAGGCTTAGAATATGTACAGCTTGGCGGCGTGGTTCCTAATCCGCGTCTGTCTAAAATCAAAGAAGGCGTCGCACTGTGCCGCAAAGAAGGTGTGGATTTTATCCTGGCTGTAGGCGGCGGCAGTGTTATTGACAGTGCCAAAGGCATCGGCTACGGACTGGTAAATGACGGAGAGCTCTGGGACTACTATATGGGCAAAAAACGTCCTGTCGGCTGCGCACCTGTCGGTGCCGTACTGACCATCGCGGCAGCAGGCAGCGAGATGAGTACCTCTTCCGTAGTTACCAATGAAGAAGGCTGGCTTAAACGCAACCTGCAGTCCGAATACTCCTTCTGTAAATTTGCCGTTATGAATCCGGAACTTACCTACACCCTGCCGGCTTATCAGACAGCCAGCGGCTGTACGGACATCATCGTTCACAGTATGGAACGTTATTTCACTGCTGCGACAACCTGCCAGCTGGACATCATCGACAGAATTAGCGAACAGCTGATGCGTAATGTAATGCGCAATGTGAAAATAGCTCTCAGTGATCCTCAAAACTATGATGCACGGGCTGAAATCATGTGGTGCGGCACGCTTTCCCACAACGATACAACCGGCGACCGCAGCTTTGGCGACTGGTCCTGCCATCAGCTGGAACATGAACTGAGCGGTATTTTTGATATTGCCCACGGAGCCGGTCTGGCAGCTGTATGGGGTACCTGGGCGCGTTATGTGTATCTAAATAACCTGCCTCGCTTTGTTCAGTTTGCTGTCAACGTCATGGGGGTGCCCAATAATTTCCGTAACCCGCAGGCAACCGCACTGGAAGGCATTGCTGCACTGGAAGACTTCTTCCGCAGCATTGGTATGCCAACTTCTATCAGCGAAGCCGGTATCGAACTTACTGAAGAACAGATTAAGGAACTTGCCTATAAATGCAGCTTTAATAACACCCGCACCATCGGCGCAGTAAAACAGCTTACTTTGGTAGATATGGAAAATATCTACCGTCTGGCTCGTTAAACCAAATGAAAAAGCAGTTTGGAAAAATTTCCAAACTGCTTTTATTTTTAGCTGAGGAACTCTCCGGCAAAACAGCCTGCAGCCGATACTATGGCATAAAAGACGCTGTAGCCGAGTGCTGTAGTATTAAAATAAAAATATATACTGGGCAGGAAAAGGACAACCGTCAAAACAATCATTACCCATTGAAACCTGTGTCTGCGACAGCAGAGAAAACTGCTGACAAAAACAATCAGCGGCATACAGGCCAGTAAAATGAACATTGCAGAGCCTGTATCTTGCATCAATAACGGCAGAAGATAATAGGCGGCAGCCAGAACAGAGGCATAAGGCAGAAAGATTGTCTTATTCTCCACAACTGCATCCTTCCCGCAGATATCCGAGAACATCCGCAACATTAGCTTCCGGTTTAACCTTGGTCCAGGCAGCCTCTATTACTCCCTGCTCGTCAATCACATATGTAGAACGTACCACACCCATACTCACCTTGCCGTACAGCTTCTTCTCCTGCCATACGTCATAGGCCTGAATAGCCTGCAGCTCCGGGTCGGACAGAAGCAGGAAAGGCAGTTCATTTTTAGCAGCAAAATTAGCATGAGACCTGACACTGTCCTTACTGATACCGATAATAACCGCACCCAGTGCTTCATATTCAGCAAAAGCATCTCTAAAGGCCTGTGCCTGGCGTGTACATCCGGGCGTGGAATCTTTAGGATAAAAATACAACACTACTTTTCTGCCCAGAAAATCTCTCAGGCTTACTTCATTACCATTTTTGTCCTGCAATGTAAAAGCAGGCGCCTTCGTACCTATCTCTAACATATATTTCAGCCCTTTCGCATAAATCTATTATTGTTTAAATAAAGTTTAGCACACCGGACAGATTTTTTCTGTGAAAGAATTGTATATATTTTTTAACTGAAAATAAGCATATCTCAAGTCTGTTTCCATTGAAAACAGATACTATATCTTTAAATCCATAAGCGCTGTATTTAAATCAGTATAAAGTATTTTTAAGTGCTATCAGTTTCAATGCATCTATCAACATCTCAAAATCTATTATCACGTTATTTGCCTTATTTTTATCGTTTTTATTTTGCATATCATCCACTATTTGATCAATACTGCATTCCAGTACCCGGCTTATCTTTACAGCAGTCCAGAGACTGATGCCGGTATGACCGTTTTCAATATTGCTCATATGCGTTTGTGAAATTCCAACACATTTAGCCAGTTTAATTTGAGAAATGCCTCGCTGCACACGAATCTTTTTGATATTACTGCCTACATTTGCACAAACTCTGTCTTCCATATACTTCATAAATATCACCTAATTATGATATGATAAAATGCTTCTTTAGCACTTATGGCAATGCATTAAAACAATATCGGGCCCATTGGACCCGATATTGCGTACTGCATATTAAAAACATTTTATTATCAGAAACTGTAATTTATATTAGCAAACCATTTGTTATTCTCCGCATGGCTGCCTTTCTGGTAGGTATAGCTTACACAATAGGACCAGTCACCCTTACCGGCAGCAATCCCTGCAGAAGCAAGCCAGCTGCCGCTATCCATCACATCATAACTGAGAACGCTATTACCACTGCCTGTGTTCACAGTCACATTATTATCCGTATCACCAAAAGACAAGATATAGGCTACATCCAATTTTGGCATAATGCTCCAGCCGCTTTCAGTAACTGTTTCATTCCTTAAACTCACACCTAAAGGCATAGTCCAGGTATTCTGGCGATCTGCATCGTAACGGAAGGCATCACCTGATTTATAGGAAGTAGAATAGGAATCAGCACCGACACTCATATAACGCAATCCAGTATAAGGAACGATTTTAGTATTACCATTAGTATAAACCTTTTCAGCGCGAACACCTATAGTGAAGATATTTAAGTCTCTCTCACTGTTAAATTTTTCATCCAGTACGCTGGAAGTAATTTTGTTGCTACTCTTACTGAAACCAATATCGCCGATAATATTACTGTCAGCATTTTTCACGCTGCTATACAGGCTGATACCCCACATATCAAAATCATTTCTGGTAGTCAGGCCGCTACCGTCGCCTTCGCCATAAGCAAAGGCAATACCTGCCTGCAGATTGCCTTTCTTAGCAAATTCTGTACCAACCATTACACCATCATAACTGCTGCTGGAAGTTAACGTACCGGCAGAGCTGTTCATTTTCTCTACTTTGTGCCTGT
The DNA here is from genome assembly GCA_949285135.1 of uncultured Phascolarctobacterium sp. Taxonomy (GTDB): domain Bacteria; phylum Bacillota; class Negativicutes; order Acidaminococcales; family Acidaminococcaceae; genus URXU01. The sequence goes on along the minus strand of CASDXO010000009.1, from coordinate 72,037 downwards.
TATGAAGAAATTTAGCCCATACGCTGCCCTTTTCATCACTATTAACATCGTTCTGGACAAGCGACAGACGCATGAAAGCATTATCCGCAAAATCCTGTGCCATTGCGACAGCATTACTTGTTACACCGCTGTCCTCACCAATCATCAGGCCGGTATAAAGCCCTTGCTGTGCTCTGTCCTGATTATCAGCAGCAGTTAAATCGCTGAACAGCTCTGCTGCGCCTTTATTGGTTTTATCAGCATTTATAAGCATACCCTCAATTATGCCACGGGCACTTCTGCCAAATCTGCCAAAACTGCTTGCTGCTGCATCAACAGCTTCTTCTTTTTCTTTTCCTTCAAGCTGTTTCAATTCTTTGTAACTTACTTCATATTTACCATTTTTTTCAGAAACAGAAGCATAACCTTTGGTTCTGTCATAAGCTAACTGATCACGATTCCAAAGGGAACTGTCTACAGCATAATTACCGGCAATATAATAAACTTTCTCACCATCTTTAGCCAGTTCACTGATATTCAGTCTTGCACTGTCAGCAACGGAGATAGTACCTTTGCTGCCATCAATGAAAGCAGTGTTATTACCGGCAGTTAATCCCTGTACCGTTGTTACACTGTTTTCCACAAAATTAATCTTGTTAAAGCCGCTGATTTTATTTACACCATCAACAGCAGCCAAAGTATTCTCGCCCATCACATTCAAAGTGCTGTGACCCGCAGCATCATCAGTCTTACCACTTTTTCCCTGCCCTCTGAGCGTACCTTTCACCACAGTTCCCGCCAAATTCACAGTAGCCTTATCTACCCGGGCCTGTGCCTTATCGTAACCATTACCGCCAGCAGTTATCGCAGATACAGAACCGCCGGCATATACATTACCTTGAACAGTGCCGCCATAAAGATTGATCGTACTGTTTTCCACATGTGAGCCATATGCTGCACCATCATTTTCTGCATGTCCATATACGGCAACACCACCGCCGATGATATCGCCATTTACTGTACCGCCAGCAATATTGATTTCAGCGTTTTTGACATAGCTTTCAGCACCGCCTCCAACAGCAACACCGCCGCCGGAAATAGCCACATCTTCTGCTGCAGCTTTAACGGCTGTTACATAAGAAGCAAGATTTATACGATCATCAGTCTTCTTACCCGCCAGCGCTATTAAAGGTGCAAAATTCAGTTTATATACTTCTGCTCCATTGAGAACACTTACCGTTGCTTTTCCATTAGTATGTACAGAAGCGTTTGTTGTGTCAGCCTGACCGTCATCAATTGCAATACCGCCACCAATAACGCCATCTGCCATCCCTGTAATATTGATATTAGTATTGGTAGCCGCTACACTGGCCATACCGGTAAGGTTATCTTGCCCGCCGGCTGTACTGCCGGTAAAATAAGCCAGACCATTACCAAATACACCTACAGTTTCCATATCCTTGCGAATAGAGATATTAATATCATTAGTCATATCAGCTTCAGCTTTAGCGTTATTATCAGCAAGTGCAATGGAGCCGCCAAATATACCTGTAGCATAACCATCTACCAGTTCAATATCTGCTCCGGCAGTACTTGTTACTGCACTGCTGTTGGAATCACCATGAGCGACTGCCATACCTCCGCCTGATAAAAGCACGACAGAGCTTTGCCCGTCAGCCTTTGCCAAAGCATCTTTAAGAGAGCCGATAGCCGCCATTTCCTGACCTGCAGCCAAATTACTGAAAACCTTTTTCAGTCCGCCAACACCTTTAAACAGTTCGACAATATCATGTTTCCCTTCTAAATTAACAACAATGTGTGATTTCCCTGTTTCGGCCTTCGCTATGGAGAAACCGCCAGGAGTACCATTGTTTTCTGTACTGCCATCAGTATTATCCCGATTTGTATAAGTATGGCTTGCTATAGCAAGGCCGCCGCCCATTACCCCGGCCGCAGTAGTATTCCCGGTCAAAACCAAATGAGTATCACCAGTTTTAGCAGTAGCTTCACCGCCTTCAATAGCACCATTTATAACAATTGTTCCTTTAGGTATACCACTTTTAAGCCCTAATAATTTTTCCAACTGTTCATCGGTAATATCAGAATAACCTGCATCATTCCCCTTGCCCAGCAATCCGGCAGCATCAATCGTTCCGGCAATACCGCTGCCGATGATACCTGCACTCAAGCCGTTATGAATGGCAATATTGACATCGCCTGCTTCAGTTTTAGCTTTACCGCCAATAGTAGTTAATGCCGCACCACCACCAGAAATAAAAGTGGTAATACCATCTAATGCTCCATCAGTTTTTACATTGGAATTAATATTGATATTACTGCTGCCTGTAACAACAGAAGTTGCCTCGCCGCCAATCCCTACTGCCAAACCTCCATTTGCCCAGCCTGCAACATTGGCACCATCAGTAATATTGAGATTCGCATCCCCATTAACCGTAGTTGTTGTCTGCCCTTTAAAATCAAAGGGCATCCTGACTGTAACCGGAAAGCCCATAATATTTTTTGTGGCACTGAATTCACCATTAATATTCCCGACTGCAACTGCTGTACTGCCACCGACACCGCCTAACACATTACCATTATTAACAGCTGTATTAGTATCACCATTACGAACAATATTAGTTGGTTGTGCTGCAAACTTACCAAGCCATCCGTCAAAAATCTTTCCATTTAATCCAGTATTAACAGATAAATCTCCCCCGAAAACGCCAATAATAACAGGCGAAGCATCAGCATCTCCTGCAACAATATTAGTAGACCCATCTTTACTGAAGTTTGCTGTACCTTGCGTCGTATCCAGTTTGATAATCTTATCAATCGGCAGCCCTTTACCGTTTAACAAACCATTAATGAGATCATTTTTAAGTAAACCAGTTACACCGGTATCCAATTGCCCTTCGCCACCAATAACTCCTACAACTGCATTATCTGCTAATGCCCTTCTGATACCCGCAAGCTTTTCTTTTTTACCGGGAAGATTAACAGCAGTTTGTAAATCTTTAACTAATTTATTTACATCACCTGTAGTTACAAATTTAATATTATCTCCTTGTCCAAAAATAAATTTTTTACTGCCGGCATCAATCAAATCCTTATCTGTTATGGTAATAACACCGTCTTCACCAGACTGCAGATTGGCGCCGTTGACAACAGCTGCATCAGCACTTGGATTATACAATACGCCAAAAACACTCGCCGCCAGCAAAGAACATAGAACTTTTCTTTTCAAAACACCAGACACTTTAATCATCTCCTTAAAGTTTTTGGTTACATATAATTATATTATATGTAAAACTAATATTTTAATTATATCACTTTAAGTAGTCTTCTGCAATATGTGTCTAATATGTTAATTTTATCTTTTACATTCTTATACGACATATATGAAAAAATTTTCATTAACTAAAATTCTATGTATAAAAAAATCAGCATCTACAAAACAGATGCTGATTTTTTTATATTTTAATTCTTTGTATTATCTAAAAAATAAACCCCGCATCACAAGATGCGGGGTCTATGCGCTATTACATAGCTGCTTCTTCAGCAACCGGATATACGCTGATTTGGCGTTTATCACGGCCTTTGCGTTCAAATTTTACACGGCCTTCAACTTTAGCGTAGATGGTGTAATCTTTACCCATACCTACGTTGTTGCCGGGATGGAATTTAGTACCGCGTTGACGTACGATGATGCTGCCTGCGGTTACCAGCTGGCTGTCGTGAGCTTTGGTACCCAGACGCTGAGCGTTGGAATCACGACCGTTGTGGGAGCTACCGGTACCTTTTTTATGTGCATGAAGCTGCAGAATAATTTCAAACATTACTTTCACCTCCTATGCTCTTTAATCCGAACATATTGCGGACACTGCCGGGCAATGGACTCCAGACCACATAACATGGTCTCCAGTATTGCCTGGGTAAGTTCGCCAGGTGCACTGTTCAATGCTACCTTCAATATACCGTCATCTTCATTGAACGTATATGACGGCTTTAATTTCAAATATCGTTCCAGTCCCATCACAGGAGCCTGAGTAAGAGCAGATACGGCACTGCAGATAATATCCTGTCCTGCCTCTGCGTAGCCGGCGTGACCGCTGACCTGATACCCTGTAATAAGGCCCTGTTCGTTCCTGTACAAATCAACAGTAATCATTGCTGTTAAGCTTCGATTTTAGCGATTTCAACAGTAGTGAACGGTTGACGATGACCTTGACGTTTACGGTAGTTGGATTTTGCTTTGTATTTGAAAACGAAGATTTTGTCAGCTTTGCCGTGTTCAACAACTTTAGCTACAACTTTCGCACCAGCTACAACCGGAGTGCCGATTTTAACATCAGCATCGTTTACAACGGTGAGAACGTCTTCAAAAACAACTTCAGCGCCAACTTCTGCGTCCAGTTTTTCAACTTGCAGGGTTTCGCCTTCGCTTACACGGTATTGTTTACCGCCGGTTTTGATAATTGCGTACATCTATTGCACCTCCCTTATGATAGACTCGCCAAATACGGTACTCTGCTGTCAGAGTTTACGGAACCTCTCTGCGCGGTTGGGGACGGACTACTCACAGTCCATACTGGTATATTTTACCCTGCATAAAATTATTTGTCAACAACATTATTATCCAGAATCATAAAAGATTCCACCTGCAGCGATGCATCAGCTTCTATTTTCAAACTGCAGGCCAGCTCACGCTCCCACAGCTTCAAATCTTTAAGCCGCAGCCACTCTGCCAGCCAGGGATTAGCCGTTATCAGCAAATTTTTGGAACTGCCGCTGCGCTTGAGCAGGCTGCGCAACCGGCGTTTAATTTCAAGGGCCAGCGTTTCCCTGCTCTGTACCCTGCCGCTGCCGCTGCAGACCGGGCAAGGCGTATACAAAACAGAAGACAGGTTCTGCCGCGACTTTTTACGCGTCAGCTCTACTAAATTAAGCAGCGTAATCTCCTGCACCCGCGGATGCATCCTGTCTCCGCTCAGGGATTTTTGCAGAGCTGCAAGGATTTCCGCCTTGTGTTCTTCTGTATGCATGTCAATAAAGTCCACTACGATAATGCCGCCAATATCACGCAGGCGCAGCTGGCGGGCTATTTCAGCAGCTGCCTGACGATTTATTTCCATGATAGTTTCTTCCAGACTTTCGCGCCCGCTGAACTTACCGCTGTTGACATCGATAACGGTCATGGCCTCGGTATAGTCAATCACAAGATAGCCACCGCTGGGCAGCGGCACCTGCCTGTCTGAAATTGCCGCAATATCTTCTGCCAGCCGGTTATAGCCAAAAATATCCTCCAGCCCCTGATATAATGTCAGTCTGACATTTTGTGCCTGAGGCATACATTGCAGCAGCTCTTCCACACGTTTATAAACCTGCAGGTTATCAATACAGATTTCTGTCAGATCACTGCGCAGATAATCACGCACGATGCGTACCGGCAAATCCAGCTCCCGGCGCAGCAATGCCGGTGCCTTAGCCACCTTTTCCCGCGCCGTAAGTATTTTCCAGCCTGCCGCCAGCTCAGCAATATCTGCTGCCAGCAATTCACTGCTGACACCTGCCGCAGCCGTCCTGACTACAATGCCCATATCCTGCGGACGTGCCTCACTGCATACCCTGTTGAGCCGCTCGCGTTCTTCCTTATCCGTAATCTTACGGGATATGCCTATATAGGATGCGTGGGGCAGTAACACTACATATTTGCCTGGCAGAGTAATTTCACGCACAGCCGTCGGTCCCTTCGTGCCGCGGGCATCCTTGGATATCTGTACCAGCAGGCTCTGTCCTTCGGTGATATCCATTTTATCACCCAGGTACAAAAATGCATTCTGTTCCAGTCCAATATCGACAAAAGCTGCCTGAATACCACGCACCACATTGCAGACTCTGCCCTTGTAAATGCTTCCTACCAGATGGTTATCCTGTGCACGCTCTACCATATATTCCATCAGGCGTCCGTCTTCTACCAGTCCCATCCTGGTTTCGTCCTCACTGACGCCGATAATGATTTTTGCTGCCATTACTGCCTCCTTTCGCATAAGTGCTTTTATATTCGATACTATATTTTAGCACAAAAAAAAACTACTGGCAAAACAACTCTGCCAGTAATTGCAGTTTTTCTGCAGCTCGTTTTTCAGTGAGTGCCGTGTACAATCCTGATTCCCGCCGCTTCCAGTTCTGCCGCAATATCAGCAATAACGGGGCACATCCTTCTGTTGCCGGCTTCATCTTTAGGCATCGTACAATTACTCAGATGTACAGCATCAGGCATCAGTTTCTTCATGCGCTCAATCTTCTTGCGCACGCCTTCCTGATTGGGCAGCTTATTCTCTCCACAACCATTGCAGGTCCAAAAAGCAACTGCCTGCAGCGGTTCATCCTGTTCATAGCAGGCAAATGCGCCAGTTTTCTCATTCATCGCCCGCAAACAGCCACTGCCGGTGCAGGACGCACTGACACGCAAACATCTTATTACAGCAATTTTTTTCATTTTCCTGTTCCCTCCAGCCTTTTAATTTTATCATTTCCACAGCAGAATTTCTCCGACAATTTTGTAAAATACCATTATTTTGACAAAATTTACTGATATACTAAATATATAAAGGAGATGATTTTATGTTTAAAAAAGCATTTGCCATTCTAATGTTACTGCTGCTTCCGGCAGCTGTCATAAATGCTGCTCCGCCTGCAGCTTCAGGCCATGTTGGCGCTCCTGCAACCTCTGTGCAGCAGCCCGCTCCTCCCACAGTACATACACCCGCACCTCCTGCCGTACGCGTGCAGCAGCCGCCTGCCAGCCGCCGTACTGCCATCAACCACAGGCGTACCGAAAGACGTATTGACCGTACCGCTGACAGCCAGCTGGAAAGAACACGCGAAATCCAGCGCCAGCAGGATGCAAGGCGCAACAATGAATAAAGATTTCATGTACTCCTTTCAGGAGGTAGAAAAATGAAGAAATATTTTTTGCTCTCCGCTCTATTTACACTAATAATATTTAATGCTGCCGTACAGGCACAGGACATCGTTCTGACAAAAGATACGGCCTTGATACCTCAGGGCTGGAGCGTCAGTCGCGGTGAGCTAAAATTCAAGAAAAACTCTACGGTAAGCTTAAATGATACCAACCAGGTTATTACTGGCGTTTTGGATAAAAGCACCTATCTGCGCCCTACCGGCTGGCATTATCTAATCAACGACCATTATTTTGCTGCTACGGCCAATCTCTTTGGTCCTCCTTTTCTGCGGCCAGTTCCTTATCGCAGCAGCATTCTGCTGCCTACCTACAGGCATATAGAATACAAAGGCAATACGTCTGTCACTTTTGATACTTCTGGCTGCGTACTGAGCGGTACACTTAATGAACCAGCTACTTTTCAGCTGCAGCCAAACAGCTATGGCTTTGTAACTTTTAAGGAAGATACTGTATTAACCTTTTATTCTGAAGGTCGCGTGTGCTCGGGCACACTCAAAAACGATTACCTGCTGCGCCCTGAAGGCTGGCAGCAAAACAACAACGGCTTTGCATCCGGTTTTCTCCCGTTTAAAGCCGGTACTGCCATCAGCTTTAACGCCGAAGGGTTTGTCATTGAAGGAGTTCTGAAGGAAGCTGCTTTTTGGACTCAGCCAGATAACAGCGCACTCCAGCTGCCTAAAAATACAGTGATACAATTCAGTAACGGTACTGCCACCATCATGACTGCAGCTAAATAAACGACAATGCCGGTCAGGCTTAAATTCCCGACCGGCATTTATTTTTTATCTTCTGACAGTGTTTCCTGCAATTTTCAGTTATGCAAAATGTTATCAATAAGCATCCAGCCCGCTGCGTGCCCCGCCTACAATACGAAGATTTTCAATACCGAAGGCATTTTTAATATCAGCCTGCCATCTTCCCAGCAATATTGTTCGCTTTTTTTCCTCAGGTACCAGTATCAGCATTGAGTTACCGCTGATATTGATATTTTCTGCACTGTTAATATATCTGTCAAAATCCTCCTTGCCCATAATAGTTTTCAGCTTTTCAAGGCCTTCCATAAGGTACGGTTTTTCTCTGGCCGCCCTGATTTCCATTTTCTCAAATGCTACCATATGCAGTTTAGCATCTGTAGCAGCAACAAATTCTTCTTCCAGTCTGCCGTTTTTGCCGATAAAATCTTCAGTCATGTTTCTATCCTCCTTGATAATATTTATATATGAAGATACTGATGGCTCAGTATTCATATTTGACTTAATAAATATAAAATCTGCCTGCTGACATTATATGTTCCATCGTAAAAAGATATCTAACTTAAATTTTTTAACAGTCTGATATGCTTATAATGTTCTGGTGCAGTAATTTCAGTTTTTACTTTGTACATTGCATATATATTTTCTGCAGTAATAATACTCTCCGGAGTTCCATACGCAAAAATATGTGTATCTTTTAGCATCAAAATCTTATCACAAAACATGGAAGCTAAATTCAAATCATGAATTGTCATAATTATTGTTATATTATTCTTTTTAGCTAATTTAGTCAGAGTATGCAAAATAAATAGCTGATTATATAAATCCAAACTACTTGTAGGTTCATCTAAAATAATTATCTTTGGCTGTTGAGCCAAAGCTCTGGCAACAAATACCCTTTGCCTTTCACCACCACTTATCTCTTTAATATTTCTGAAAGCAAATTGTTCCAGATGCATCTTTTTAATAACAGAAAACACAATCTCCTCATCCTGCTGACTGTAATCCTTGACAGTATAGGGCAGCCTGCCCATCATAACTGTATCCATAACATTCATTGTAAAAACATTATTTATATATTGAGGTACATAAGCAATAATTTTTGCAATTTCCTTCTGCCGTAAATCTGTTATACATTGCCCGTTATAGCTTACTGCACCCACATCCGGCGTATGGATATTGTTAAGACATTTAATAAAAGTAGTCTTACCAGTTCCATTAGGCCCCAGAATTCCTAATATTTCTCCTTGCGGTATTTCCAGGGAAATATCACTTAGTATCCTTCGCTTCTTGTCATATCCAAAGGAAAGATTCGTAACTTTCAGACTCATTTATCTCACCTGTCTCTTAACTGAAATTTAGGATATGTATGCCCTTCAAGATAATCTAACCCTTGATATTGCAGCCATTTGTTAAAAACCTCTTCCGGGTACAAATCCGGCAAATACTCAGGATAAATAAATTTTGCGATATACATAGTACCGATTATTTTAGAAGCTCCTCCGTGCAAAAAATGCGACAGAAGCAGAATACGGTTATTTCTTACTGCATCTATGCTATCCCATCCGGCACGGCTGACTATTTCCTGCTTTCTTGCCTGCATTTCGGTTTCTGTAGGAGGTATGTATTTAGCCGAAATGTTATTCTCGCCTACTTTGACAATATAAGCAGGATTTCTCAGGATAATACTTTCACTGTTTACCGAAACACTTTTGGCATCTTCAAAAATATTTTTTGCTCCCGAATATTTAATCATATTATAAAAATAATCACCCGGAACAGTAGTATTGCCCTCCCTGCGATATTCAAAATAAACAGTTCTTAACGGAGCGTTTTTTACATTATCCTGCACATATTGCAACTGTTTTTGAAAATATCGGCATATTTCTTCAGCACGCTTTTCCCTGCCAAAGAGCCTGCCCATCAATTTACAGTTATCAAAAAATTCATCAGTATAATAACTGTTAATGACGATAACCTTTATCCCAAATCCGGACAGTTTTCTTTCTGCTTCTTCCCATCTGCCATTTCCTGTTAAAATTACTGCCTGCGGAGCTAATTCAATAATTTTTTCATAGTTCAGCTCTTGCTGACTTTTGCCTATAACCTGATCATAAGTAAATTTACCCTTGTACTCCTCCTGATCCTGAAAAATCCTGTAATCAACACCAATTACCGCATCCAATGCTCCTATGGCATTAATCAGTTCTGCATTATAACCGTTTGCCACAACTACTTTTGACAAGGGTAATGTTATCTCAATATTTCTTCCAATACTGTCTTTGATTTTAACTTCTTTATTAATCTTTGCTTCGTTATTACTGCACCCACAGATAAGAAATATCAGTAAAAACAAGCAAGCAGAAATAATTTTTCTCACTATTCCAAACCATTCCTTTTTGTAAGAATCAAGTGTATGAACAATGGAACCCCCAGGAAAGAAATAATAATCCCAACAGGAATATTTACTGGATATAAAATAAATTTACCTATTGTGTCCGACACCAGTAAAAGCATTGCACCAATAATCCCTGAAAATAAAATATAAAATCTATGATCATTGCCAATGATAATGCGCGCCATATGTGGTGCGATAAGCCCTACAAAACCAATAACACCAGTAAAACTTATTATTGCAGAGGTAATTAATACTGATATGATGCCACATACAGACCTTACTTTTTCCGGATTTACCCCAAAACTTTTTACCATTTCATCATCGTTCCCAGCTATGGCATTCAGTGGCAGGCAATAATACATCATTATATATATACCACAAGCTACGATAGCCAGTGTTATCAAAATATAATCCCAGTCAGCCCGATTAAATGAACCAAAAGTCCATTGTACAACAGCTTCCAGCTTATGTTCTTTGGCAAAAAATTCGATGGTCGCAGTCATGGCGCTAAACAGATAATTTAACGCTATACCGACCAATACTATAGAACTTGGCTTCAGACCGGTCTTTTGAGCAACGCCATAAACAATCAGCCCGCAGATACATGCAGAAATAAAGGCACAAAAAATAATTCCAAAATCACTTTGAAAAAACATGCCAGTACCAAAAACAATACAAAGTGATGCTCCAAAAGCTGCAGCTGCAGATATGCCCAAAGTAAAAGGGCTGACTAAATAATTTCTTGTTACAGACTGCATTACTGCTCCTGCAACAGCCAGTCCGATACCGGCTAAAACAGCCATTAATATTCTGGGTAATCTGAGCAAAAGAATAATTTTATTTACAGCCTCGTCAGAACCAGTATTAATGGTTCCAGAAAAAAATTTCTCAAGTGCAGTGAATACTTGCCAGATATGCACCTGTTTCATGCCAACAGTAGTAAAAATATAGCCTGATATTAAAGTAAATATAAATGCAGCTAAGATTAAAACACATTTTTTGTACCTTGTTCTGCGATAGTTTTCCTGCAACATATAGTTCTCCCAGTATACAGATGATTTCAAAATATCCTGATAGCTGATGCAATGAATGCTTCAGGTATATTTTTATGAACACAGGAGAGAGCCGAGGCTCTCTCCTGCAAATTCTAACTAAATATCGAAAGCAGCTGATAACATAAATGTTCTTGGCATTGATAAGCCGAAAGTCGAACTGCCGCCTCTTCCCATCCAGTAATCTCTGTTAGTTACGTTATAGCACATTGCACTGAATTTTACCGGCATTGCATTGACTTGTGTTTTATAATTTACTCCCAAATCAAAGGTAAGATGTGACGGAATTTCATATTTACCTTTACCGCTTGTATCCTCAACAAAAGCTTTATCATTCCATACCGCTCTGCCAACTATACCCCAGTCATCACTTGGTTTGTACTCCAAACCAACTACACTGCTCCATCTGGATACACCGGTAACAAACATACCATCTTTTGATCCATTTTTAGTATGTTCTCTTTGCGCATCCAGATAAAGCAAACCACCTGTGGTATTCCACTTTTCTGCTATTTTACCATTGACGGTAAGCTCCAAACCCTTATAACTGTTCTTGCCGTCCTGAACTTTTTTGTATAAGGTATCTCCATCTACACTAAGTCCGGCCACAGAATCTATTCTGTTGGCTTCATCAATAGCAAAATAACTTAAAGTAGTTAAAAGGCCGGCATTTGCATATTTAATGCCAACTTCATTTTGTTTACTTTTCACCGGTTCCAAGGTAGCACCATCATTGACATATTTATATTTTTTATTATTGTTTTTATCGCCAGCATATTCACCGGATACAACTAATCCTCTGGAAAAACTTTCAGTATGTCCGGCATATACAGCCAAATTATCTACCGGCTTATAACTGATGCCATAAGTTGGCAGGATATTATTATTGGTATGCTTTACCTTTCCTTTTAAATTATTAAAATCTTCGTGTTTGCGCGAAGCTGCCAGCAATACCTGCAATTTTCCGTATTCCAGATTATCTCCTAAAGTAATTCCGACATTAGTTTCTTCCCATTCCGGCTTAGCCGCTCCAAAACTTTGTAATTTATAGTCATCCGGAAATATTATTCCTTCATACAGATTCCCGGTAATACCACTGCTGCCTGGACTGTATGATTTTGCATTATTCCAATATCTTGCCCATGATCTGTCAGCTGCAAAAGAAACATTATGTTTTAATTTTCCAGTATCAAAATTACCTTTTACACCTAATTGTGCATAAACATTTTTTCCAGCCTCATTTTGCTGATTAAATCTATTGCTGACAAAATTGCCATCTTGATCAAATTTTATTGCAGAACCCTGATTATCTTTATTGCCGCTTCTTCTGGACTGTCCAAAATTGGCAAACCATGACCAGTCATCCGTAATTTTTTGTTCATGATTTAATGTCATAATGTAGCCATGCACATATTTGGTAGTGCCATCAAAATCATAATTATTCTTTGAATCAGGAACTGCAGGCAACGCCTGACTTTTATAATCTGCCGACGGTTTAAACTGGAACCACCTTTGCCCGCCATTGACACGTAAGTCAAAATACCCGGCCAACAAGTTAGTATTACTGCGTTCATTATGATGATCTATATTCACAAAAATATTTTTCGCATTCTTTTCCGCACCTGGCAAGGATAGTCCTCCCTGCATATATTCTGTATTTAAGCGCACGCCCCATTCCTTATCTTTGCCAAATCTTCTTCCAACATCTATGTACTCGCCATAATTACCTCTGCCTGAAAATGTCTGAGTATATCTTGTTACAGGTGTTGCTTCTGCTTTCTTACTTATGATATTAATCGTTCCCGGAGCTGCTGTAGAACCACTATTCGTACCATTATTTGACATGCTTACACCATTTACTCCCGCGTTAGGACCAGATGTAATATCAATTCTGTCAATTATATGGGAAGGCGGTGTTGTAAATTGATAAAATAAGCTTGGTATGCCATTAAGCATCATATGGTTACCATTCATATTTATTCCACGCATACTAAAATCAGTATACATTGGTGAACTGGAGCTTACTCTGATAGAAGGATTATTTTGCAACACATTCGCCAACGGCTGACTTGGATCATCAAAAACTGCCAAACTTTTAGATGTCATGCTCATTTCAGAATATGGAACATCCATAATGTTTTTATCACCAAAAATACCAACCTTCGTCTTATTGCTTAAAAACCCTCCCGGCAGTACGTCTGCATTACCTTCAACAATAATACCTTCCAAATTATGCTGCATAACCTTATCTGCTGCATTCTGTTCTGCAGCATGAACATTTATCACAAAACCTGCACCGGCAATTGCACAACAAACAGATGCAATAAAAGCCTTTTTTCCTAAAATTGCCATTTGCGCACCTCTCTTATGTTTTACTTTCACTATGCATTGCTATTCAGCAATATTCAGGCAAAAAAATCAGCGCCTTTCTGCAAACATGCAAAAAAGCGCCTTCATACTATTTCTCTTGCCTTTTCCGTCTTTCGCAGAAACACCCAGCATCATTTCAGACAGTTCTTCTGGCTTTGCTTCATCGTCCGTCTTGCCTTCCCGGTTATCCCAGTGACATAATTAAGACTTTCTCTGCATTACAGCGGCGGGACCGCACAGGCTTTTCACCTGTTTATCTATTAAGTATTGCTACATCTGAAATGTTATCTTATTTAATTTTTACTGCAGTCATGCTTCATTATTAAGCTGACCTGCTTTTATCGTCCTGACTGTTCAGTACATAAAATTTATTTATGTGTACCCCAGATTACTTTTATGCCATGTTGCTCCAAAATGCAGGCAATATTTCTGATTTCAGGGCACCAGACGCCGTCCCGTTTACAGCAGCATCCTATATGCACTGCCTGTATACCGGACTGCAGTACACACTGCAGTTTTTCAGCCCGGGCACTTTCATCACCCAGCACCAGGTTATCGCAGCCCTGACATGTCCAGACTGCCGCCAGCTTAATCTTCTGAGCTGCATATACGGAAAAATAATCCTCTCTTGCAGCCAACGCCTGCAAACACCCAACCCTGGGGCATACATCATTGGAACGCAGGCATGTCAGCAAGCCTATTTTTGTCACAGCTGCATCCCTGCCTTATATCTGATATGAATCTGCCCGTCAGAACACGTGCTGACAGTACTTTGTACACCATAAATTTCCCGGATAAAATCTTCTGTCAGTACTTCAGCCGGTGTCCCCATCCGTACAACGGCACCTTCATACAGTACTATCAGGCGGTCACAGTACATAGCAGCAATGTTTAAATCGTGGATGGCTGCAACTACAGTTAATTCCAGCCTTTTGACTATATCCATTACCTGCAGCTGATATTTGATATCCAGATGATTGGTCGGCTCATCCAGCACCAGACACTCAGGCTGCTGCGTTAAAGCCCTTGCCAGAATTACTCGCTGCTGCTCACCGCCGGACAGCGTCTGAAATCTGCGCTCAGCCAAATGCTCCAGTCCTACTGTAGCCAGAGCCTGCTTAGCTATGTGTATATCAGAAGCATTATCTCTTTCCAATACATTTTTATATGGCGAACGACCCATAAGCACTATTTCCAGCACAGAAAAATCAAAGCTGCAAACATTGTACTGCGCCACTACTGCCAGCTGCAGCGCCGTTTCACGATAAGAAAGCTCATCAAGATCCTGACCGTTAAAATACACTTTACCGGAGGTTGGCCGCTGCACCCTGTACAAACATTTCAGAAACGTACTTTTACCACTGCCATTCGGTCCTACCAGACCCACAAACTCTTTATCACGCAGTTCAAAGTCAATGCCATGTAAAATCTCCCTGCCGCCGGCAAACATTTTCACCGCCTCAGTCAGTATTTCCATTTCAGTTGCCTCCAAAATCATAATTTCGCCGCAGCATCAGATAAATGAAACAGGGAGCACCAATAAGCGACACCAAAACACCGATGGGCAGTTCTGCACCGGGCAGGATGATTCGGCATAAAACATCTGCCCAGATGAGAAACACCGCTCCGCCTAAAGTTGCCGCAATTATCAGCATTTTATGCTCCGTTCCTATCAGCGTACGAAATATATGGGGGATAACCAGTCCTACAAAACCAATTATTCCTGCAGCATAAACAGCAAAACCAACAATTACTGCGACTATAATAAGATAAAGCTTTCTGTATCTTTGCAGGTCTGTCCCCAGGGTAATGGCAGTCTCATCACCAACAAGCATCAAATTTAAAATTCTGCTCTGCAGCGTAAAAAATATGCTGCCTGCCATAAACAGAGGACAGATAACCGCCAGACTCTGCCACCGGGCATTTGCCAGACTTCCCATAAGCCAGTAGGTAACCGTCTGTATGCCATCTTTATCATGAGCACAATACACCACGAAACTGACAAACGCTGAACATAAGGCGCTCATTGCCATACCTGCCAGCAGCAGTTTTACCGACCCGGCTCTGCCTCCCGTATTTGCCAGCAGCAGCACTCCCAAAGCAGCGGCAAAAGCGCCTGCGGCGGCAGCCATTCCTGTACTGTACGCACCAAAGACAGACCCGGCCCCCAGCAAAATCGCCAGTGTCGCTCCCAGAGACGCTCCTGAAGAAATGCCCAGTATATACGGGTCAGCCAGAGGATTTCTGACCAGTGCCTGCATGACAACACCACAAACAGAAAGTCCCCCGCCAATACATGCTGCTAAAATAATACGCGGCAGCCGCAGCAGCCAAATAATGTCACTGTGCACCAAATTGACAGCTTCCGTATTCAGGTTCAACGGGCTGCAGATTATCCTGCCTACTTCCAGTAGGCTTATTTTCACACTGCCGAAAGCCGCAGCAGCAGGCACAGAAATAAGCAGCAGCAAACATAAAAAGGGTAGCAAAAATTTCCGTCTGGTCGTCATAAATCTCTCTTGTCAAGCTCCTTATACAAATCAGGGTACATACCACCTGCCAAACGTCGAATACCTGCACCAGTCTTTACCGCGCTGTTATAGGTATAACTTAAGGCAATACCATACACCTGGTTATTTTTTACGCATCGGCAATGGCGCAATGCCGGCAGCTGCCGAAAGTGTTCAGCAGCCTGTTCCGGCTCACCGTCACTTGTTACTGCAAACAGTACATCAGGGTCAATACGCAGTATATCTTCCAGACCGATAGTTGCATCGCTTTCTTCTACAATACCATGCAGCCTGCTGCAAATATTTCCGGCCAGTTTGTTGCGGCCATAACTGACCAGAGTTCCCCCCAGGTCTTCTACTATCAGTACCCGTGGCCTGCGTCTTCCCTGCGCCGCCTGCTGCAGTTGCTGCAAATCACGTTCCATGGCAGCAACTAATCCACCCGCAAGCTCTTCCCGTCCGTAAATCTTACCTAACCCCAGCAAAAATGCATATTCGCCTTCCAACGTTTCGCGCTGCCTGCTGCTGGTAGGAGAATTGGCATTTACCGAGCAATAAGTATTAATATTGCGTTCATTCCAAAACTCCGTACTGCTCAGAGCATCAGCCGTAAAAACTACCTGTCCGCATGCAATGAAATCCGGACACATTGCCAGTACCGTTTCTTTGTTTAAACGCAGACCCCGCTGCACTGAAAGTTTGGCGTAGCCGTCAGCATATTGTGCTTCCGGTCTGAAAGAAGTTCCCTCATACCCTGCTGCCAGCAAAATACTGTCGTCAATTCCCAGTGCCACAAAGGTTTCCAGCAAAGTTTCTCCGACTACTACCGCTCTTTGCGGCGCAGCCTGAAAGTACTGCCTGTTTGTACCTGTCACATGGTAATCATCCACCACCACATTTTCAATATAATGCGGCTGATAATTATCATCCTGTCTGACAGGTCTGTGATATATGGCTTTCTGCCTGCAGCCGATAAAAATTATCAGGAGAAATATACCTGCCGTCAGTAAGATACTAATTTTTCTCATCATTGTCTTCTGACATACACCCTGTCAGATGCTTAAATATCAAATTCTGCCGATACCATTACCGTTCTGGGACCGCCAAGATTTAATGTATTGCCTGCAGCACTCCAATATTTTTTATTCGTCAGATTGTAACACATGGCATTTACTGTTACCGGCGTACCGTTGAGTGCCGTTTTATATTTCATGCCGGCATCAATCGTAAAATAGCCCGGAACACTGTATTTCTCATCCAGTACATAGCTGGAACCTACATAATTAGCACGCAGCAGTCCGGACACAGCATCATCCGCCTGATATTCCACACCCAGGTTTCCTGTCCAGGCCGGAATGCCGTTAGGACGTTTGCCGTCCGAAGCTTTAGGCGAACCATCCTGATTAAGGCCGGTATGCTGTGTTGCATCCAGGTACATCACACCGCCAATCAGATTCCACTTATCGTGCAGCTTGCCGGCAGCAGTGTATTCAAGACCTTTATGCCTGCGTTCACCGTCTGTAACACGAGTCTTGGTGCCATCGTCATTAAAACGATCCACACCATTGGCCTTACGAATATCAAAATAGCTTAATTTATGGAAAAAGTCTCCGGTCTTAACTTTCACGCCCAGTTCATTCTGTTTGGTCTTATAAGGACTTAAAGTCGCACCTTTATTAGTATAATTAGGGCCAACTACCTCGCCTTCCACAAATTCTTCCGTATGATTGGCAAACACTGCCACAGCCGGTGTAAAAGCATAGTTAATACCGTACGAAGGTGATACGGCATAATAATTACCGGCACTGCCACTGTGGGACCCATCCACATCATAATCATCTTCCTTAATACGCTTACCGTTTAAGCCCAGAAGAATGTTCAGTTTTTCATTTTCGGTAAAAATACTGTCCATCACAGACCAGCCACTGATTCTGGCTTTACTGCCATAATATGCGTCGGACTGAGCAAATGAGGGTGGAGCCCAGCTGCCGGTATCAGGATGATAAATATTGCCGCTCCAGCCATCTTCTTCCTGATAGTCTCTGGCACCGCCGTAATAATGCCATTGTCTGTCCACTCCTGCAGCATAATGATGTTTCAGATTACCTGTTGTAAAATCGCCTCGCAGCCCTATCTGGGCATAATCTCTTTTTTCCAGCAGCGAATAATTGTCAGATACGGCAGTAAAATCACCCTTTTCATTCAGCAGCGTCTTATCAAAACCAGTATAGTAATACCAGTCCTGTTTAAAATGGCCGGCATTAAAGAACGCACTCAGATGCTCGCCCAATTTTTGTTCATGATTAAACGTCATGACCAAATTGGTATTCTTATCTCTGCGCCAGTAAGGATTAAAATTAGTCTCTCCATCCGGAGCAGAAGGCAAACTGCTGCCGACATAATTTCTGCTGACCGCCAGGCCATATGGTCTGCCCTGACTGTCAGTATATGTATAGCCTATGAGGAAATTACTGTTACTGTGTTCAGAATGCTGGTCTAAATTGAGATAGATATTTCTCTGCTTCAGATCCCAGTTTTCAATAGCGCGTTCACCATCAGTATTATAAGCATTGATACGGATACCGTACTGCCTGTCTGCACCGAATCTGCTGCCCACATCAACGGTTTCTTCATGGGATCCTTTGGCATGATATTTCAGACCTATCCTGCTGACAGGTTCATCACCGGCTTTTTTGCTGTTAATATTAACTGTACCGCCGCCCTTTGCTTCAATAGAAGATCCGGTAATACCGGTAGACGGCCCTTCAATAATATCGACAGAATCAATATAGTTGGTTGATTGCCGTGTCATGGCCTGCATACCAGGAATCCCGTTAATCAGAAAAGCTCTGCCGTCATCCTGGAAACCACGGATATTGATTACGTCAACAGCGGCATCATAGGTTTTCTGCACTGATGGCACCAAGCTCAGCAGTGAACTCAGCCCCTCCGTAGAAGATATGAAATCTTTTACCGCTTTTTCTGAAATCGTCGTTACGCTTAAAGGTGTCGTCATCGCATCCTGTTGCCCCAAAATGCCCTTATAGTTCGTCGCCTTCACATACTCACCGGCAATATAACGTTCACCATTAACAATAACTTCTGCCAAATGTACATTATCCAGCACTTCATCACAATCAGCACCTTGCTGCGCTGCCCAGGCATTCATAACAAAACCGGCACTGGCAACCGTACACAGGACAGATGCTGTCAAAAGTCTTTTCTTCCACGTTATCATTGGCACACCTCACTTATTTATTTTTAAAATTTTACTGAGCACTGCAAAGTACGCTGGTAAAATTTTAAATCAGATATAAAAAGCGCCTTTCCGCTGCTAAGCGAAAAAGCGCCAAATCTATATACCTCTTACTGTCTTACCGGCTTTTTCCGTCGCTCGCAGAAATTAAAAGCTTTTTCAGGCAGTCTGACTGACTTTGCCCTCTTTAGCAGACTAAACTTGTCACTGACTAAAGTATATTGTGGCATTACAGCGGCGGGACCGTACAGGATTTTCACCTGTTTAACTTTTAAGTAATACTACGCCTGAATTTAAATGCAACTTATATTTTATTTGTATTAATTACTATATTGCAAATTTTACCTTTGTTTTTCTTCTTTGTCAATATTTTTTCTTATTTAATCTTTAAGATTATAAGTTTTCTTTTTCTATTTTCTTATTAATACTATCAAAAAATACTCTCTATTATGCTATAATTTCAAATATTTCTTATCTGAAACAGTTATTTGCAAATGATTTACTTGTTTTCCAATCTTATGCAAAAATATTTACCTGCAACACATAATAAATGAAATAAAAAAAGACTTCAGAAAATATTTTCTGAAGTCTTTTTGATTAAATTCACATAAGTACAGCATCGGCTTCCAGCATGGAACATTTCTTGCCTTTTTTATCCAGCCTGTATAAGGATAAACGCTCAATATCTGCCTTTTCTACCGGTAGCTGCAAAGCGTAATGCTCATTCAGCGCATTGAGCAGATCCACAGCCTTCATACTGCCATCAGGAGTAATTTTACAGTCAAAAGTGAAGACAGTCTGTCCATCCTGCTGCTGCACCGCCAGCTGCGGAATATAGAATTTAACATCTATTTCTTTAAACTTTTCCTTGCGTTTGGGAGCCGCCTTTTTAAACAGCAGTTGTTCTGATGTATTAAATGCTTCTACTGCCGCACCTACATCACCTTCATATGGTACTGTCACCCTGTAGCTTGCTCCGCCAGCCTGCGCCATCAACGCAGCATGATGAGTATCAACTGCATCAGCAGCCAGTACCTTGATGCCGCGCGGCAATGCTTTACTCAGTGCCACAGCCGCTGCTTTCACTTCCATAGGCTCTGCCAGTTCAATTTCCACAAACTCCGCGTAACTTACGACACCTACGCCTAAGGCAGAAGCCAGCGAAAATTTCATATGGGGATTAAAACCCTCTGAATATGCTGCCGGAATCCTGGCACGACGAATTGCGCGCTCTATGGTACGTATATATTCCAGATGTGAAATAAAACGAATATCTTTTTCTTTGGTAATCTGCATGCGCAATTTCATTATGCTTCACCCCGTCCCCAGTCAATAATATCTACACCCAGCTTCTGGCAGACACCACAGCCGGTACAGCTGCTGCGACGGCAGTCATGGGTGAGCTGCTGCGCCTGTGCTTTTTCCCACTCACGACGCAGGAATCTGCGGTCTACAGCCGGCTGAATATGCTCCCATGGGAAAACTTCTTCCATGCCGCGCTCACGGGCAGCATAAAAATCAATATCAAGACCTGCTTCCGCTACGGCTTCCTGCCAGCGCTCAAAGGAGAAGCAGTCGCTCCAGCCGTCAAAACGTGCGCCTTTCTGCCATGCCAGAAGCAACGCCTTGCCCAGACGACGGTCTCCACGGGCAAAGACTGCTTCAATAATGCCGGTTTTGGCATCATGATACTGGAAGGTGATATTTTTTACTTTCAGCGCATCTTTCAAAAGGAACTGTTTACGGCGCAAAGTTTCCAAATCGTTCTGACCAAACCACTGGAAAGCCGTATAAGGTTTGGGAACAAAGGAAGAAGCACTGACAGTAACCTTGGCACCGCGCTTACCGGTTACCTGATAATATTTATACTGCACCTTTTTGGCAAGGTCAGCAATAGCCAGTACGTCCTCATCTGTTTCACCGGGCAGACCAATCATAAAGTACAGCTTGACGCTGCTCCAGCCGGAGGCAAAAGCCGCACCCACGGCATTCATCAAATCGTCTTCCGTCACTCCCTTATTGATAATATCGCGCATCTTCTGACTGCCTGCTTCGGGGGCAAAGGTCAGACCGCTTTTGCGCACTGCCTGCACTTCCTTGGCAATATCCACACTGAAACTGTCAATACGCAGCGACGGCAGTGAAACGCTTACTTTTTCCTCTTTAAATTCATGAATCAAATCGTGAATCAGCGGTGCCAGACAGGAATAATCCGCCGTACTCAAAGATACCAGCGAGATTTCGTTATAACCTGTATTATCCACCAGCTTGCGCGCCAGCTCTTTCAGCACTTCCGGTTTACGTTCGCGTACCGGACGATAGACCATGCCCGCATGGCAAAAACGGCAGCCACGGCTGCAGCCACGGAATACCTCCAGCATAATACGGTCATGCACTATTTCACCAAAAGGTACAATCGGTGCAGTCGGAAAATCAACAGTATTAAGGTCTTTTACTACGCGTTTCTGCACCGCTGCCGGCGCCTTATCTGTCAGCGGACGCACTGCAGCTACAGTGCCGTCTTCGTTATATTCAGTTTCGTAAAATGACGGTACATAAATTCCCTGCAGCTTTACAGCTTCCTGCAGAAAGCCCTGACGGCCTCCCGGTCTGCCAGCCTTTTTCCATGCCTTGTAGGAATCCATCAGCTCTACCATGATTTCTTCGCCTTCGCCGATAATGGCAAAATCAACAAAATCAGCCAGCGGTTCAGGATTATAGACACACGGTCCGCCTACGATAACAAAAGGATCATCCTCGCCGCGCTCAGCACTTAACAGCGGTACTCCGCCCAGATCAAGCATATTGAGGATATTGGTATAAGAAAGCTCGTATTGCAGCGTAAAACCCGCAAAATCACATTCTTTCAGCGCCTTATCTGTTTCCAGTGTACGCAGCAAAATATTATGCTCGCGCATTTTGGCTTCCATATCAATCCAGGGCGCGTAAACACGTTCTGCCGCTACACCCTGTTCTTTATTAAGAAGATGATACAGAATCTTAAAACCGAGATAGCTCATACCTACTTCGTAAACATCAGGAAAAGCTAAAGCTATGGTTACTTCCGTTTCTTCGGCACTTTTAACAATACTGCCAAATTCACCGCCTGTATAGCGGGCAGGCTTTTGTACACTGCTTAATATATCAATGGTAAGGTCTTTATCCATATTTCCTCCTTAGAACTGCAGCTTGCGGTCGCGCAGCTTGATATTAAGTAAGATGGCTACCAGCGCTACATTAGTTATCAGCGAGCTGACTCCGTAGCTTAAAAACGGCAGCGGCACGCCTGTTACCGGCATGATGCCGGCTGTCATGCCAATATTTACCATAATGTGGAACATAAACATGGAAGTTACGCCCACGGCCAGAAGCGTACCGAAATCATCTTCTGCATTAAGCGCAATAGTAATACCGCGCCAGATAATAATCAGATACAGCAGAATAATAAAGGCCGCGCCTATAAAGCCAAATTCTTCTCCCACTACGGCAAAAATAAAGTCAGTGTGATTTTCCGGCAGAAAATTAAGCTGGCTCTGAGTTCCTGCCAGCCAGCCCTTACCTAACAATCCGCCGCTGCCGATAGCAATTTTTGACTGGATAACATGATAGCCGCTGCCGAAAGGATCAAGCTCCGGATTTAAAAAAACACGGATACGGTTTTTCTGATAATCCTTCAAAATCATCCAGAATACCGGCAGCATGGCAACAAATAAAACTCCCAGTTTGGCAAACCAGTTAAATTTAAAGCCGCTGACAAAAATCATTCCCAATAAAATAGCAATGAAGGTCAGCGATGTTCCAAGATCCGGCTGCTTCATAACCAGCACGAACGGCAGCAGAATATACGCAAACACTGGCAGATAATCTTTAAAGGTTTCCAGCCATTCAATACGTTTTTCCATAAAAGACGCCAGACAGATAATCAGAAATACCTTGGCAAACTCACTGGGCTGAAAGGAAAAAGAACCAATCTGAATCCAGCGCTGCGCTCCCAGCTGCGAAATGCCGAAGGCCATTACCGCTACCAGCAGGATAATATTGGCTATGTAGAGCTGGGTAGCATAATTTTTTAAAATCCGGTAATCAAAGCGCAAGGAAAACGCCGCCAAAAGCAGAGCTATAATCATAAAAATGCCCTGTCTTTCTACATGCCAGGCCTTACCCGTGCTTACAGCAAACGAATGGGTAGCACTGTCAATGAGAAGCAGGCCGCTGCCCATGAGCAGCAGTACTGCCCCAATAAGCCACCAGTCCAGATTTCTTAAAATGCGTTTTAAATCCATGGCATTCCTTTCTCAGTCTTTTTTACTGTCCTGTGCATTTTCCGGGGGCAGCAGCCCTTCTTCACGGAAATGCTCTTCAAAAACCTTATAAACAATAGGGCCTGCGGCAGATGTACCAAAACCACCCTGCTCCACGATAGCGACAACTACCAGTTCAGGATTTTCCACCGGTCCGTAAGCAACAAACAAACCGTGGTCACGTCCATGAGAGTTTTCTGCCGTACCGGTCTTACCGGCTACCTTGCGCGGCAGCGACTGGAAGTAAGAAGCGGTACCGCCCTCCTGAGTCGTGGCACTCATACCCTGCTGCATATAGTCAAGTGTTCGTTGAGAAATATCTATATGTTTTCCTGCTGCTCTTTCCGGCGTCATGTACCTGCTGCCGTCAGCATTCAAAATACTGTCTACCAGATACGGCTGATACCGTATACCGCCGTTAGCCACACAGCTGAGCATTACAGCAAGCTGCATGGGAGTTGCCAGATTGAAGCCCTGTCCGATAGCTGCATTGAAAGTATCACCTAAACGCCAGTCTTCATGCCAGATATCCCATTTAACTTTTTTGGATGCCACCAGTCCCGTACTTTCACCAACAAGGTCAATTCCCGTGGGTTGCCCAAAGCCATAAATACCGGCATATTTGGCAATATTATCGATACCGACACGATAACCCAGCTCGTAAAAATATACGTTATCCGACATGGCCAGCGCCTTGATAAAGCTCAGCCAGCCAAGCACCTCGCCTTCAGCATTACCCATGGTGGGTACAAGGGGATGAAAACCACCGTCATATATCATTTCGTCCAGCCGTACTTTATTTAATTCAAAAGCCGCGCTGCCCGTAACAATCTTAAAAGTAGAACCAGGTGGATATTCACCGGTAATGACTTTATTATTCATAGGATAATTGGGGTCATCATTGATTTTATTCCAGTCATCGAAAGAAATACCCTGTACAAAAAGATTTGGGTCATAACCAGGACGGCTGACCATGGCGCGTACGGCACCATTACGCGGGTCAATAGCCACAACAGCAGCAGCCCTCGCATTAGGAGCAAGACCTGAGCTGCGCAGATACGCAAGATGCTGGTCAATAAATTTTTCCAGTGTCATCTGCAGGTCATAATTAATGGTCAGCTTTAAATTCTTGCCCGGTACAGGCTGTACGGTATCAAAATGTTTGACCACATTACCGGCAACATCCACTTCCTCCATAAATGCGCCATCTTCACCGCGCAGATATTTGTCATAGCTTTTTTCCAGCCCAGCCTTACCGACAATACTGCCCTGCGTAACGTCCTTGAAGAGACCCTGCTCTATCTCATAGGCACTTACCTCGCCCACATAACCAAGCGCATGCACGGCAAATTCCTTATAGAGATAGTTGCGGATGGGCTGCACCTCCAGCAGCACGTCCGGCATATCTCTGCGGTTTTCCTCTATCTTGGTCACCAGCTCAGGCGACAGATTGCTTTTCAGCCGGATAGGCTCATAATAATTCTTACTTTCCTGAATCTGTTTATTAATATCTGCAAGAGGAATATTCAGCAGTTCACTCAGCTTTTGCAGCATTATCGGGTCGTAACTGCTCTGTTTTTGCAGCGCCACTGCATACCCAGGCAGATTGTTTACCAGCTCGCGTCCCTCACTGTCAACAATAAGGCCGCGGGGCGCGATAATTTTCGACTGCCGCAGACGGTTGCCGTCTGCCTGCTGCGAATAATAATCTCCGCGCCACAGCTGCAGATAGGCCATGCGCCCGATAAGTACAGCAAACAGTACCAGGCAGATAACGAACATTATATGCAGACGTTCCATATGATGTTTATTAAGCATGGCTTACCCCTTTCTGTCAGTAAGAAATATCCTCTTTCTTTATCCAGTCGTACATTTTCTTAACTATGTAATACATCGGCACTACCAGCAGCATATTTCCCAGGCAATACCCCAGTGTATCCCACAGAAAACCTGGCAGTATATCCCAGTGCCAGTCTGCCCTGATAAGCTCCAGCCACCAGTAGCAGAACCTGATGAGCAGGCTGCACAGTCCGATAAGGACAATGTGATAGGAGCTGCCCTCTTTGAATACCTTTTCCTTGGTCATGCCCACCAGATAGCCTACAGCACCACGGGTCAGGATGTGAAAACCAAAAAAACCTACGGTCATGGCATCCTGCAGCAGCCCCACACAGACGCCGGTAAAAGCGCCAAAATTTTCACCGCGCAGCAGTGCATAACTGTAGACAGCCAGCAAAGGCAAATCGACCGCCAGCCAGCCTGTGTAAAATACAGACAGCGACCCCTGCAGCAGTAATAAGAACAGAAATAGGACGGGCCAAATCAGTCTCCTCATTTTGCCTGTCCTCCCTGTTCAACACTATTAATATCAATTTTAGGCTGCGGTGTAAAAGAAGTTATTACCAGCACCTGTTCTACATCGGCAATATCAGCTGCCGGTGTTACTTCCGCCTGCTGCAGCAGGCCCACGCTGTCTACGCTTACATCGGTAACCTTGCCAATCAGGATATTTTCCGGATGGCTGCCGCTGTAACCGCTGGTTACAATAACGTCGCCTTTGCGGATGCTGGCCTCACGGAAGATATGCTCCATAATAAGGCTGTCACCGGCAGAGCTGCGCCCACAGGTAACACCTACAGCACGCGAATCGTTGCGCAGCACACGGCCGCCAATCCTGCATTTAGACGAAGTTATCAGCAGTACTCTGGCGTAATCGTCATACACCTCGTCGATAATGCCGATAAATCCTTCATTATTGACTACAGCCATTTCACGCTGCAAGCCCATATCAGCCCCTATATTAATATAGAGACTGTCGCGCAGATCGCCGAAATTTCTGGCAATAACCTTACCCGGCACCGTAGTCTGTGACTTATGCTGCTCTTTATACTGCAACAACTGACGCAGCTGCTGATTTTCTGCATAGATAGAGGCCATGGCAATATTGGCATTACGCAGCTCAGCATTATCTCTTTTCAGTTCTTCATTTTCTTCCTGCAAGACCGTTAAAGAGCGCCAGTATCCACGAATACTGTCACCCAGATGGCCCACAGCCGTAATACCGCTTTCTGCAGGCAGCAGCACTACTGCCACCGCCCTGTTAATCAGCGGAAAACGGCTTTTTCCTGCCACAGCCAGTATCAGCATGGAAAAGACTGTCAGCACAAACAGCATGCAGAGCATAGTTTTCTTACTCATGCTTTTGCCCTACACTATTTTATTTGGAAGTCATAAATCCTTTTTTATACACATCAACATTTTCTACAGCAATACCGGTCCCCAGCGCAACGCAGTTCAGCGCCTCGTCAGATACATAAACGGGCATACCTGTTTCACGGGAGATAAGACGGTCAAGATTGCGCAGCATGGAAGATCCGCCCGTCATCACGATGCCTCTGTCCATAATATCTGCAGACAGTTCAGGCGGAGTACGCTCCAGTGTATTGCGCACAGCATCAACAATACTGCTGACCGGTTCTTCCACCGCTTCACAGATATGGTTGGCATCAATGATAATATTTTTCGGCAGACCGCTGACCAGGTCACGGCCACGTACTTCCATGGTATCAGGATTTTCAACAGGCATAGCGGTACCGATTTCAATTTTAATGCTTTCCGCAGTACGCTCGCCAATCAGAAGATTAAAGGACTTGCGAATATAACGCACAATGGCCGCATCAATAGAATCACCGCCGGTACGGGTACTTTTACTTACTACGATACCGCCCAGAGAAATAACGGCAACTTCACAGGTACCACCGCCGATATCGACAACCATGCTGCCGGTAGCTTCCTGCACAGGCAGACCTGCCCCGATAGCCGCTGCCATGGGTTCCTCAATCAGATAAGCCTCACGTGCACCTGCTTCAATCGTAGCATCGATAACGGCACGTTTCTCCACCTCGGTAACACCGGAAGGAACACCAACCAGGATACGCGGACGTACAAAACTTCTGTTGCCCATAGCCTTCTTAATGAAATGCTTCAGCATGGACTGGGTAATTTCGTAGTCAGCAATAACCCCGTCCTTCATGGGACGGATGGCTACGATATTGCCCGGTGTACGGCCAATCATCCTCTTGGCTTCCGCACCGATAGCCAGTACTTCATTAGTATCTTTCTCTACAGCCACTACGGACGGTTCGCGAATGATAATGCCTTTATCTTTACAGTGCACCAGCGTATTGGCAGTGCCCAGATCTATACCCATATCATCGGACATATTGTTAAAAAAACCTATATTAGGGAAAGTAAACTTCATTTCCTTATTGTCCTCCTAAAACTATAATGCTCCATATTCCTGAAAACTATAATACTCACCGTCACCAATAATAAGATGATCAAGCAGCGGTATACCCAGCACCTTACCGGAAGCAGCCAGCATATCCGTGACCTGTCTGTCCTCATTGCTCGGACGGGGATCGCCGGAAGGATGATTATGTGCCACAATAACGGCAGCAGCATGATGCAGCAAAGCCGGTGCAAATACCTCTCGTGCGTGTACAACCGAAGCCGTCAGCGTTCCCTCGGAAATAATCTCCGTAGCGATAACTCTGTTCTTACTGTTGAGCATGACGGCAATAAACTGTTCCCGTGTCGCATAGCGCAGCCGCGGCATCAAAAAATCAGCGCCCTCCTGCGGGCTGCCAATATGGACTCTTTCCAGCGGTCTGGCCGACGCAAGACGTCTGCCTATTTCCAATGCAGCCAATACTGTGGCCGCTTTAGCCTGCCCCAGCCCTTTGATGTGCATAAGCTCACTGAGCCGTGTGATTCCTGCCAGACGGTTATACAGACCGCCATCGGCAGTCATTTCTCCGGCAATGTCCAATGCCGATTTCTCCGTGGTCCCTGTACGCAGCAATATTGCAATCAGTTCTGCGTCTGTCAGCCCACGGGCACCGCAGGCAGCCATTTTTTCCCTGGGCCTGTCACACAGCGGTATTTTCTTGATTGTCTTTAACGGCACTGCCGTCCACTCCTAATTTTGCCAGCATTAAATGCAAACGGGTGAGTGGCAAGCCCACAACGTTATTATAACAGCCATTGATTTTTTCTACAAAAACAGCACCCTTACCCTGAATGCCGTAAGCTCCTGCCTTATCCAAAGGCTCTCTCGTCGCCACATAAGCAGATATTTCAGCGTCTGTAAGAGTGCGAAAAACCACTTCTGTCTCACATACTTCTGACAGCAGCCTGCCCTGGAAGCGTACTGCAATGCCAGTCATCACTCTGTGCGTCCTGCCGGACAGCTCCGTCAGCATCCGCACGGCATCCGCAGCATTCCTTGGTTTGCCTAAAATCTGGCCGTCCAGTACAACAACCGTGTCTGCTGCGACAACCGGAACAGCATCTCCGTAACTGCCGGCAACTGTCTGACATTTACCTGTGGCATTTGCCAGCACTACTTCTTCCGCCTGTCTGTCGTTCCCGTCCAGCTCATTAAAATCTGCCGGACGTACTTCGGCTTCCATGCCAATCTGCTGCAGCAGCTGCAACCTTCTGGGAGAAGATGAAGCAAGGATTACCCGCATAATACACTCCTGTTATTTTCCCGGATTATCGCTCATATCGATAACCATTTTCTGAACTTCTATTTCCACAATAACCGGCTGTTTGCCCTGGCGCATGGCATCGCGTTTGAAAATACGCGCATAATTTATTGCCACCAGCAGCCACAGAACTATACCGCCGGCAATGAAATACAGTCTGTCCATATGAAAAAAGATAGCCAGACTGTTGCCAAAAGCTGCACCGGCCAAAAGTCCCAGTACGGGCAGGCCGTACATAATCATCTGTGCCTTACGTTTGTCCAGCTCCTGATACTCCACGCCGACAACCTCTCCGGCTTTGGCATTGACAGGATTCCAGCAGTCAAGATATTTGGGCAGATTACTGCCAGTGCTTCTGGTCTTATCTACTTTGACCTCTGCTCTTTCACCCTGTCTTTTAATTACAATACCCTTTATATCAGTCATACCTGAACCTCTCTTAATATGCTAAATTGAAAATATACCAGTAGCCGATACCGAAGATAACGCCATAGATAGCGATGAATACGAGAATGCCCTGCCAGCAGACGGGATAGCCGAAATTGATGTATTCGCCAAAGATACCGCGTCTGTTAAAGAAAGTATATTTAGTACGGCGTCTGAACCATTGTTCTTTTCTTTCCGGTCCGATGACCTTGGCTACCAGGAATATATATAAGAATGCTAATACAAATACCTGAATAATTCTGCTGCAGACCAGTACAGGCTCTACATGTGCAATTGCTTCTTCCATTTCGTCCTCCTCAAATCAACCTGTCAAAATTATAATTCAATATATTTGTCCGGCATCTGTTTACGCAGATGGTGTACAAACTGGTCGCTGGCCTTAAACAAAAGACCTGCCAGCTTGTTCTTTCTGCCTTCTGTAAATACCAGCAGACGCTGCGGATTGGAGTCCAGAGAGCTGTAACGATGAATATAGTGGCTGATCTTGGTCTTACGGAAAAAACTTTTAACATATCTGTTGGTAAAGCTTTCCGTACGGGTCAGGTCAACAATGTAGCTGCGGCGAATTCCCCAGCCATGACTGATTACTTCCAGCCGGTGATCCCGGTACAGAATCAGAGTATAGTGGAAAGAAACGCGCCAGATCCATAAAAGCAGAAAACAGATATTCATGCCCCAGCCCAGTGCGTCAATCCTGCCGGTAGTATAATAGCCATACCCTTCATAACTGAACAGCACGCCGATAACCAGCAATGCAATAATCGCTACAACTTTTCTGTCGCCGCTGGTAGATGATTCTTCTCGATACAACTCTTCCAAAATAGTCCCTCCAAATTTCTCTGTATAATTATAGGAAAACACTTTCCCTTATAAATCTTATTTATTATATCAAATTTTCCCGGTAAAGCATATAGTTTCTTAAATACAAATTATGAAGAAAATCGCAATTTTTAAGAAAAATATTCTGCTGAAAACGGCACAAAAAAACAGGCGGAATAATCTTCCGCCTGTTTTACTGCATTATCCGTCAGCCACGCACCTGACCGCTGCCGTCGATCAGATACTTGGTACTGGTCAGCTCCGGCAGTGCCATCGGTCCTCTGGCATGCAGTTTCTGCGTGCTGATGCCTATTTCTGCTCCGAAACCGAATTCAAAACCGTCGGTAAACCTGGTCGACGCGTTTACATATACCGCTGCCGCATCCACGCGCAGCTGAAACTGGCGCGCGTTAGCATAATCGGAAGTAACGATGCATTCGCTGTGTCCCGTGCTGTACGCGGCAATATGTGCCAGCGCCTCCTGGAGGCTGTCGACAACTTTGACGGAAAGCCGCAGGTCGCCGTATTCCGTGCTCCAGTCCTCTTCCACAGCAGGAAGCACCTGGCCGCTGAAAGCCTGTACACGTTCATCGCCGCGGATTTCCACGCCTGCTGCAAAATATTTTTCCAGCATGGGCGGCAAAAACTTGCCGGCAATATCTTTATGTACCAGCAGCGTTTCCATGGCGTTGCACACGGACGGACGCTGCACCTTGGCATTGTAGGCGATATCCATTGCCATCTGCACATCGGCAGAAGCATCTACAAAAGTATGGCACACACCGGCGCCTGTTTCAATAACCGGCACCGTAGCGTTCATTACTACAGCCTTAATCAGGCCTGCCCCGCCGCGGGGTATAACTACATCCACCAGTCCGTTCATATGAATCAGGTCGGTTACCGCCTGACGGTCGCTGGTGTCGATAAACTGCACTGCGCCCTGTGGAATGCCTGCCTTTTCAGCTGCTTCAGACAGAACAGAAGCAATAACCTTGTTAGACTGCATGGCCTCGCTGCCGCCTTTAAGAATAACGGCATTACCGGATTTCAGGCACAGACCGGCAGCATCGGCAGTAACATTGGGACGCGCTTCGTAGATGATACCGATAACGCCCAGCGGCACCCGTACCTTGGTAACCGTCATCCCGTTAGCCAGACGGCTGCCGCCCACAACGGTGCCCACAGGATCGGGCAGCACCGCAACCTGTTCCAGTCCTTCGGCCATGGAAGCTATGCGCTGCTCTGTCAGCTTTAACCTGTCCAGCATGGAAGCCTTCATACCTTTGTCTGCCGCCTGACGCATATCTTCGGCATTAGCCTGCAGTATTTCCTGCTGTCTGTCCAGCAAAGCCTGCGCCATTGCCACGAGCGCCTTATTTTTTACAGCCGTACCGGTTACGGCCAGTTCTGCCGCAGCTTTTTTTGCTGCTGTCGCTTTCGTCTTTACCAGTTCATAAGTTTCCATATCCATCCCCCTCACAAGATAACCAAATCGTCTCTGTGGATAACCTCGTCAAAATTCTTATGACCTAAAAGTTCTTCTATTTCTCCG
Source organism: uncultured Phascolarctobacterium sp. (assembly GCA_949285135.1). Classification (GTDB taxonomy): domain Bacteria; phylum Bacillota; class Negativicutes; order Acidaminococcales; family Acidaminococcaceae; genus URXU01. Next base: position 40,061 of record CASDXO010000009.1, on the reverse strand, counting down.
GAGCGGCAGCCCTTGATTTTAGCCAGCTCTTCTGAGCTGTAATGTACCAGACCGCGAGCCAGCTCATGCCCCTGCGCGTCCTTAACGCTGACAGTGCTGCCGGCTTCAAAGCTGCCTTCCACGCCGGTAATACCGGCAGGCAAAATGCTGCAGCCCCCTGCTTTATGCAACGCTTTACAGCAGCCCTCGTCCACGACGATGCTGCCCATGATGCGTGCCCCGAAAGCCAGCCAGCGTTTACGGAACTGCAGCCTGTTTTCACGGCTGACGAACAACGTGCCGATTTCTTCGCCTGCTACAATACGGGGCACAGCGTTTTTCTCCGTGCCGCTGGCAATGACAAGACTGATACCGCTGCTGGTAGCTGCTTTAGCCGCCTGAATCTTGGTCGCCATACCGCCCGTACCGCGCAGGGTACCGGCGCCGCCGGCGCTTTCTTCTATCTCCGGCGTAATCTCCGTTACCGTATGCACCAGCTTAGCATCAGGATGAGTCTGCGGATTGGCGGTATACAGGCCGTCCACATCAGACAGGATGATGACCAGGTCGGCATCGACAATGCCCGCTACCAGCGCCGACATATTGTCGTTATCGCCTATTTTCAGCTCATCCAGTGCCACTACGTCATTTTCATTGACGATGGGGATAACCCGCTGCCGCAAAAGCTCCATAAAGGTATTGCGGGAATTGGTATAGCGATGTCTGTCCAGAGATTCGGTTTTAGTAAGCAGTACCTGCGCCACTACCTGCCCGTAATCGGCAAAAAGCTTTTCGTAGGTATGCATCAGTACGCCCTGCCCCACTGCCGCTGCCGCCTGCTTGCCCGGTATGGTATCCGGCTTTTTTGCCAGTCCCAGACGGTCTACACCCACGGCTACAGCACCGGAAGTTACCAGTATCATTTCCTTGCCCTGATTCTGCAAATCAGACAGTTCACGTGCCAGTCTGTCAATCTGACTGAAATTGCGCTTGCCGTTGCCATAAGTAATTGTACTGGTACCAACCTTGACTACTATCCTTTTAGCGGCCTTCAAAGCCTCTCTTTCCCAGCTCATAACCTCATCCCCTCATCATATCGGTAAATTTTCCTGTTGCAGCTTAATTGTTTTCTTTATACTCAAATACCATATCGCGGATACGCACGGACTGACCTTCTTCCACGCCCTTTTCTTTCAGCGCCTCATCGATGCCCAGACGTTTCCAGATCAGCTGGAAGCGGTACAGGGCTTCGTCGTTGTCAAAATTAGTCATGGCAACAAGACGCTCAATATTCTTGCCGCGTACTTCGTAATCTGTATCCACGCCTTCTACAATTTCAAAGCTGTCCGGGTCTATTTCATCAAAGCGGCTCAGCTCTTCCTCGTCTTCTTCAGGCACATACTGCCCCAACAGCTCATAGGCCTTGAACATCAGCTCACGCAATCCTTCGCCGGTTGCCGCAGAAGCCTTCACGATTTCATAACCTTTAGCCTCTACATGAGCTTTCAGACGGGCAAAATTTTCTTCTGCTTCCGGCAGATCCATCTTATTGGCAACTACCAGCTGTTTACGGCGTGCCAGGCGTTCACTGTGCTTGGCCAGCTCAATATTGATTTTTTCAAAATCGTCTACCGGATCGCGTCCGTCCACACCTGCTACGTCCACAATATGCAGCAGCACCTTGGTACGTTCTACATGACGCAAAAAGTCATGACCAAGGCCAACACCTTCGTGAGCACCTTCAATCAGGCCGGGAATGTCTGCCAGCACAAAGCTGCGTTCTTCATCAATACGTACCACACCCAATACCGGAGTCAGAGTGGTAAAGTGATAAGCCGCAATTTCCGGACGGGCTGCGCTTACCTGAGCAATAATACTGGACTTGCCCACGCTGGGATAGCCTACAAGGCCCACATCAGCCAAAAGCTTCAGTTCCAGTTTCAGCCAGCGGTTTTCGCCCGGCTCGCCTTTTTCCGCAAAGGTCGGTGCACGGTTGGTACTGGTAACATAGCAGGCATTACCCTTACCTCCGCGGCCGCCTTTAGCTGCCACGTACTGCTGTCCATCCTCGGTCAGATCGGCCATGACTGCGCCGGTGACATCGTCACGTACCAGCGTGCCCATGGGCACTTTTACATACACCGTATCGGCTCTGACGCCGGTACAGTTTTTAGTACCGCCCTGTCCGCCGCGCTTGGCCACATATTTTCTCTTATAACGGAAATCAATCAGCGTATTCAGATTCTTATCGGCAATCAGTACCACGTCACCGCCGCGGCCGCCGTTGCCGCCGTTAGGGCCGCCTTTTTCCACAAATTTTTCTCTGCGGAAGCTGCTCATACCGTCGCCGCCGTCACCTGCTTCTACATAAATTCTTGCTCTGTCAATAAACATTTTTATTTCTCCTATAATCCTTGATTCTGATAGTCTTAAAAATACCTATACTTATCATTATTATAGCGTGTTTAAAGGCTTCTGTTCAATACCTGCCATACAAATTAACTGCTAATTTACGCTAAATACTTCTATGTTATAATATAGGCAGAAAATAAACGAAAGAAGGTGCCCTCATGCTGCAGCCACAACCGCTTACAGGTACCCATCTTACCCTGCTGCCGCTGACATTGCCGCAATACTATAAGTTTATCTATCAGCAGGCGCAGCTGGAACAGGAACTTGACCTGCAGTATCAGGGTCGCCCGGTAGAAGGTGCTTTTCGCACTGCTCTGCAGCAGCGCTATCTCAAATTTCTTGCCTCACGCCAGCAGCCTTTCTTTCACACTCTGTGGCTGCTGACTATGCCGAAGCAAAAAATCAGCATCGGCAATATCGCCTTTAAAGGCAGTCCCAATACAGACGGAGCTGTCGAAATCGGTTACGGCATCGGCAGCAGGTTCCGCAGTCACGGCTATATGACGGAAGCTGTACAGCTGCTTACTGACACTGCGCTGGCGCTGCCTTCCGTACGCCTGATTACTGCCGTTACCGCCAAAGACAATACCGCCTCTGTCCGTGTCCTGCAAAAGAGTAACTTTTATTACACCGGCAGCAGTGATGTTTATCTGTATTGGGCAAAATCCAGTATATAAACACAGGTATGTTTTTTCTTATCATTTTGCCTTTTTACCGCTTGACAACTTACCATTGTGTTGTCATAATGTAAAAAGTACACAAACGTGTTCACAAAACAAAATACCAAAGAAAATGCAATGAACGGACAGATTTATCTGCCCCTGCTTACAGAGAGACGGCATCAGGTGCAAGCCGTTACAGGACAGATGAAGAAACTCACCCGCAAGCAGCTGCTTTGAGCCGGGCACAGCCCTTTAGAAGCAGACGCAGAGGCAGCGTTATGCCGCCGAATCAGCTATTCGGAAAAATGAAGAGAAATTTTAGGGTGGTACCGCGATTTTCGCCCCTATCTGCAAGCGCAGGTAGGGGCTTTTTTATTGTTCGCCTGCCGCAATAAGATTAACTTTTATTTTATTATATTTATTTGGAGGAATCAGTTTATGGGAATGACAATGACAGAAAAAATCCTTGCTAAACATGCCGGCCGCGACTGCGTCAGCGCCGGAGACCTGCTCGTTTCCCAGGTGGATATGGTTTTGGCAAACGACATCACCGGCCCCCCGGCCATTAACGAATTTGAAAAAATCGGGCGTCCCGTTTTTGATAAAAACAAAATCGCTCTGGTACCCGACCATTTCTCTCCCTGTAAAGACATTAAATCTGCAACCATGTGCAAACGTATGCGTGACTTTGCCCGCAAGCATGAGATTAAAAACTATTTTGAAGTAGGCCGTATGGGCATCGAACATGCCCTGCTGCCTGACAGCGGTCTTGCTGCTCCCGGCGAAATCATCATCGGTGCCGACTCTCACACCTGCACCTATGGCGCGCTTAATGCACTCAGCACCGGCATGGGTCAGACCGATATCGGTGCAGCTATGGCCAGCGGCACAACCTGGTTCAAGGTACCGCAAGCTATTAAGGTAACCCTTACCGGCAAGCTGCCCCGTTTCGTTAAAGGCAAAGACATCATCCTCACCCTCATCGGTATGATTGGTGTGGACGGTGCCCGCTATCAGTCTCTGGAATTCTGCGGCGACGGCATCAGTGAGCTGACCATGGCTGACCGTTTTACCATCTGCAATATGGCTATCGAAGCAGGCGCTAAAAACGGCATTTTCCCGGTAGACGAAAAAACCGAAGCCTATCTTAAAGAACGCGTTACTGACCGCAGCTGGGAAGCTGTAACTGCTGACGCAGACGCAGTTTATGCCCGCGCAATCACTATCGAACTGGATAAACTGGTGCCTGTTGTATCCTATCCCCACCTGCCGGAAAATACCCATCCGGCTGCTGAAGGCCGCGACATTAAAATCGACCAGGTTGTTATCGGCTCCTGCACCAACGGCCGTCTGGAAGATTTGGCTCAGGCTGCTGAAATCATGCATGGGCGCAAGGTATGCGACCATGTCCGCATGATTGTTATTCCTGCCACCCAGGAAATTTATAAAGAAGCTATGCGCCTCGGCTATATCGACACCTTTATCGAAGCCGGCGCAGCCGTTTCCACTCCTACCTGCGGCCCCTGTCTGGGCGGCTATATGGGCATCCTGGCAGCAGGTGAACGCGCAGTATCTACCACTAACCGTAATTTCCGCGGCCGTATGGGCCATGTAGACAGCGAAGTTTATCTGGCCAGTCCCTATACTGCGGCAGCAAGTGCCGTTACCGGCTATATCACCAGCCCCGAGGAGGTAATGAAATGAGTAAGGTTTGGCGCTACGGCGATCATGTAGACACCGACGTAATCATCCCGGCAAGATATCTTAATATTGCCGATTTTAAAGAACTTTCCGAACACGCCATGGAGGATATTGATACCTCCTTTGCTCCTAACGTACAGCCCGGCGATTATATGGTAGCCGGCAAAAATTTCGGCTGCGGTTCCAGCCGTGAACACGCTCCCGTAGTTATTAAGGAAAAAGGCATCAAATGCCTGATTGCCGACAGCTTTGCCCGCATTTTCTACCGCAATGCCATCAATATCGGCCTGCCGGTACTGGAAATCGGCAGCGAAGTAGAAAAAATCGAAGCCGGCGACCAGCTGGAAGTAGATATGAGCAAGGGCGAAATCAAAATCATCAATAAAGGTATTACCATCCATACTAAACCCCTGCCGGAATTTATTCAGAAAATTGCCGACTGCGGCGGACTTATTAACTATATTAAAGGAGAAAACAAATAATGAAGATAACCTTACTTCCCGGCGACGGTATCGGTGTGGAAATCGTCGATGCTGCAGTAGAAGTATTAGACGCTGCTGCAAAAAAATTTAACCTGCAGATAGAATATGATAAACAGCTCATCGGCGGCTGCGCTATCGACGCTACCGGCGTGCCCCTGCCAGAAGCCACCGTTGCTTCCGCCAAAGCTGCCGACGCTGTACTGCTTGGTGCTGTAGGCGGTCCCAAATGGGATAATGTTGCTCCTGACATCCGTCCGGAAAAAGGCCTGCTGGGCATCCGTAAAGCCCTCGGCCTGTACTGCAATCTGCGCCCCATGAGCGTATCACGCTTCACTGCACATCTTTCTCCGCTTAAAACAGAAAAAGCTGAAGGTGCAGACCTTTTAATCGTGCGCGAACTGACCGGCGGCATCTACTTTGGTCAGCATAACGAAGCACACCTTAATGAACAGGGCGTGGAAGAAGCCAGCGACGTAGAGCTCTACACCCGTCCCGAAGTTGAACGCATCGCCCGCTTTGCCTTTGAAGCAGCTAAAAAACGCCGCGGCAAGGTAACCAGCGTAGATAAGGCCAACGTCCTTGGTTCCAGCCGTATGTGGCGCAAAATCGTTACTGAGATGCAGGCTAAGGAATATCCCGAAATCGAATTGAATCATTTTTATGTAGATAACTGCGCCATGCAGCTTATCCTCAATCCCCGTCAGTTCGACGTTATCCTGACCAACAACATCTTTGGCGACATCCTCAGCGATGAAGCCAGCACCATTGCCGGCAGCATCGGCCTGCTGCCCAGCGCCAGCCTTGGTGACGGCGCAGGCATGTACGAACCTATCCACGGCAGCGCTCCCGACATTGCCGGCCAGGGTATTGCCAATCCGCTGGCAACCATTCTCAGCGCCGCTATGATGCTGCGCTACTCTCTGGATCAGGCTGCCGCAGCAGACGCTATCGAAGCGGCTGTAGATGCTGTTATGGAACAGGGCTACCGTACTCCCGACTTATACGCAGAAGGTCTGAAAAAAGTTTCTACCTCCGAAATGGGTCATCTGGTAGCACAGGAACTGCTTAAATAAAAATCTGATCAACATAACAAAAACCTGCACAAAATGTGCAGGTTTTTTATTTTCCAGCAAAATAAACTCATTATTCTGTTGCCAGCGGCAGATTGTTTTCCTTGCACCAGCGTGTCCAGGATTTTTCCAGGGCAGGATTTTCCTGTACATAGCGATAAAAATTTTTCAGAAACTCAATTCTGTCGCTTACTGCCTGCTGACGCCAGAGTGGCTTCGCCGGGTCATAAGCCTCAAGATCAATGCCGCCTATGGCATACTGGCGCAGAACGATATCGTCAAAGCTTACCCTGTCAGCATTTTTCAGCATATCGTACATAACCATAAAAGTCGTTGTGCGTCCCTTGCCGGCAAAGCAGTGAAAATGCAGCCAGGCATCTTCGGGTACAGTCTTATAAAAACGGATAAATCTGTCTACTTCCAAATGTTTTGGCGTAAGATGGTCCGTCAAAGTCAGGCGCAGATAGCGGGTGCCGCATTTAGCAGTCATTTGCTGCTCTGTCAGCGCACTTTCCACAGGCCATGTATAATACTTGTCCGGCACAATTTTTTTATCGTCCCCCAACACACCAACATTAATAAAAGGCAGTTCCGCTATCTCTGCCAGCATCTGCCGCTCGCTGCTGACAATCTCGTTGTAGGCGCGCCCCTTGTTGCCCCAGTCATCAGGCTTATACCAGCTTACGGCATTGCCGTTAATATAACCGTGGCTTTCCCCGCGCAGGTCAATGTCGTATATCTTATCCGGCGCTGCAGGTATATGCTGCAAAACAGTCAGATACTGCTGCTCTGAAAAAGCCTGACTGCCGGAAATATGCAGCTTCTCCATTCCCTCCCGAGACGGCAGATGCCCTCCGGGCAGTGTATGGATAAAAGCATCATCAGAAGTACGAAAATTATCCGGTAAAGCAGCACTATTTTTCCTGTCCAGCTTTAAAATTCCATGCTCATTGTCTGTTACAGAAGCAGCAAAACCTGCCGTCACAAAACTCAGAGCCAATAACACAGAACATATCAAATAAATTATTTTTTTCATGGTATTTTCCCCTGTTTTTAGCCGCGTACGACTACTTCCAGTCTGCCGCTTTCCGGACAGAATATCAGTCCATGTACCTTTACATCCTCCGGCAGCAGCGGATTATTCCTGATAGCCTCTACTGTTTTAGCCACATTTTCACGTGGATGGTGAAAAGCATCTACCCAGCTGGCAAATTCTCCTTCCACAGCGGCAATGGCTTCCGGCTTAATACCACGCGCCAGCATCCGTGCCTTCAGCGACTCGGAAGTAGAATGCTGCATACCGCAGTCCTCGTGGCCTACGACCATAATCTCGGTTACCCCCAGTTCGTAAACTGCTACCATCAGGCTGCGGATAACCTCATCAAACGGCCCGGTAATCATATTGCCTGCCGCCTTAATAATCTTTGCCTCACCGCGTGAAATGCCCATGGCAGGTTCTAAAAAATCTACCAGACGTGTATCCATGCAAGTATAAATTGCCAGCTGCTTGGCCGGATATTTGCTGACTCCTTCATTGCGATGCAGGTAACTTTCCGGCAAGCCTGCCACAAATTTTGCATTTTCTTCTAAAATCTGTTCTAACAAGGCCATGATGACACTCCTTTACACTTTATATCCATCAGGATTATAGCAGATATTGTCCGTCTGCAAAATATGTTCAAAAAAATTTCTCATTTAACATATTTCCCCGACAATATCAAGCAAAATTCAAAAGCCTAACCGTTTTCTTCCGTAAACTGCAAAATAAATTATATAAAGCAGCGAGCAGCCAATTATCCAGATATATTTATATTGCTGGTTACGGGTATATGTTTCTGCTGTCAGTTCAGGCTCCACAGTTATATATCTGTTAGTCGACCTGATTGCCAGTACCCTGCGTGCAACGCTCTTTTTCTCTGCCAGCATTTGTCTGGCCGTATATTCCCCTGCAGTATCAAGTTTATATCTGTATGATGAATGACCCTGTGCTTTATAGTGCAGGACATAAACCGTTTTGGTAGGATGCAGACGCCTTTGCCTGCCCACAGCGCCGGTATTTTCTCTTTGAGCAGGCAATACTCTGTAGGGAATAAATTCATATACTCCTTTATCCTCATAATCCGAAGCCGGACGAATGGCTGCCATATTCCTGATACCCATACCGGCACCGATAACCGCTACCAGCAGGAACATTATACTGAGAATCTTCCAGAAATTACCTTTACCCAACATTATCTTTTACCTTCTTTTACCGTATATATTTTGCAGAAAAACTATAGTATTGATAATTATAAATACTATCAATATCAGCAAATCCCTGCATGGTTTGGCAAAAGGTACTAAATTTTTACATTTCCCTACTCCCAAGATACATAATTCACATTTCTCCCATAAAAGTAATACCTAAAAATGCCCGTTAAATATGAATTCAAATTATTTTTAACTAAAGAAATGCAATAAAACCTCCCTTACTTTTTCATACTTAAAAAATAAAGGAGGTTTTACCTGTTTCCCACTCTGTAAAAACAGGGAAAGTTTCCTGAAATTATTTATTTGTTATCGTTAAAAAAGATAGCCATGTCATCTTCTACGGTACCAATACCGGCAATGCCAAATTTCTCAACCAGCACTTTTGCTACATTAGGGCTGAGGAAAGCCGGCAGCGTTGGCCCTAAATGAATATTTTTCACGCCAAGATACAGCAACGCCAGTAATACAATAACTGCTTTCTGTTCATACCAGGCAATATTATAAATAATCGGCAGGTCGTTAATATCCTGCAGTCCAAAAACTTCTTTAAGCTTTAAAGCAATGACTGCCAAAGAATAGGAATCGTTGCATTGACCGGCATCCAAAACACGCGGAATGCCATTGATATCGCCTAAAGCAAGCTTGTTGTATTTATATTTGGCGCAGCCTGCTGTAAGGATTACGGTATCCTGCGGCAGAGACTTTGCAAATTCAGTATAGTATTCACGACTTTTAGCACGTCCGTCACAGCCGGCCATGACGACAAATTTTTTGATAGCACCGCTTTTAACAGCTTCGACAACTTTATCTGCCAAAGCCAGTACCTGCGCATGAGCAAAACCGCCGATAATGGTTCCTGTTTCCAGCTCAGCCGGTGCCGCACATTTTTTAGCGTGTTCAATGATTACGGAAAAGTCTTTCTGTCCGCCTATTTCTCCAGGAATGTGGGTGCAGCCTGGGAAGCCCGCCGCCCCTGTGGTATACAGCCTGTCTTTATAACTGTCTTTAGGCGGCACGATACAGTTGGTCGTCATCAGGATTGGCCCATGAAAAGCTTCAAATTCTTCCTTTTGCTTCCACCAGGCATTGCCATAATTGCCGACAAAATTAGGATATTTTTTAAAAGCCGGATAATAATGGGCAGGCAGCATTTCAGAATGAGTATAGACATCGACGCCTGTTCCCTGGGTCTGTTCCAGCAGCATTGCCAGATCGCGCAAATCATGGCCGGATACTAAGATGCCGGGATTCTGCCCTGCACCAATATTAACCTGAGTAATTTCCGGGTTTCCATAAGCGTCCGTATTAGCTTTATCCAGCATAGCCATGCTGGCTACGCCATATTTGCCCGTTTCCAAGGCTAATGCAAACAAATCTTCCGCACCGAGACTATCATCCAAAGTCGCTGCCAATGCTTTCTGCAAAAAGGCGTCTATGGCTTCATCGTCCTTTAACAGTACGTTGGCGTGTTTGGAATATGCCGCCAGACCTTTAAGCCCATAAGTAATGAGCTCACGCAGAGAACGAATATCTTCATCAGCAGTTGCAAGAACGCCTACGGCAGCAGCTTTTGCCGCCCAGTCGCCGGTACCGTCCCAGCGCGCAGCTTCGGGCAAACCGTCCGGGGCCTGCACCTGTACCAGCAGTGCCTGTTTCGCTGTCAGCGTAGCCTGGATTCTTGCCTCGATGCTCTCCTGGTCAAAATTCGCATTGGTAATCGTGGTAAACAGATTTAAGGTAATCAGATGATTTATCTCAGCCGTTACCGGCCTGCCCTCCTGCCGCAGGGCAGTGGTAACGGCAGCCAGTCCTTTGGTAACATAGACCAGTAAATCCTGCATGGCCGCAACCTCCGGCTTTTTACCGCAGACGCCGGAAACCGTGCAGCCTTTGCACCCGGCTGTTTCCTGACACTGATAGCAAAACATTTTTTGTTCCATATATTTGTCCTCCTTACATTGCAGTAAATTTTACTCTAAAATTTTTCCGTCAACCGAGATAGTGACAACCTGCCAGGGAATAAACTTACCGCTGGCCTGCAAAGCTTTTTTTGCCGCCATTTCCAGACCGCCGCAGCAGGGAACTTCCATCCTGACAATAGTCACACTCCTGATATCATTATTTTGGATAATTTGCGTCAGCTTATCGCTGTAATCTGTATTATCAAGTTTAGGACAGCCAATCAGCGTAATTTTGCCGCGCATAAATTCATCGTGCATTCTGGCATAGGCATAGGCGCTGCAGTCAGCGGCAATCAGCAGTTTGGCACCGGCAAAATAAGGCGCATTAACCGGAACCAGTTTAATCTGGCAGGGCCATTGTCCTAACTGCGATGCAGCCTGCACTGTACCAGAAGAGGCAACTTGCTGCACAGGCTGCAGGCGCTGCATCCTGCTGCCGGGGCAGCCTCCAGCAGCATTAAGCTGTCGGCGTTTTTGCATATTTGCCTGTACAGCATGTTCATCATAGGCAGCAGCCTCACGCTCTACAAAAGAAATGGCTCCTGTCGGACACACCGGCAGGCAGTCACCCAACCCGTCACAGTAATCGTCACGCAAAAGTCTGGCTTTGCCCTCTATCATGCCGATGGCACCTTCATGGCAGGCAGCTGCACACGCACCACAACCGTTACATTTATTATCATCTATCCGGATAATCTTCCTGATCACTCTAATCACCCTTTCGCTTGTGTTTCTGCCTTTACCATACTATAATTAAACCCATAAATCCGTTGTTATAACAACAAAAGGAGAAAAAAGATGAATTTAGCTGATACCCAGTTATTCCGTGGTCTGCAGGAAGAAGAAATAAAGACATTGTTAGAATGTCTGAATGCTTTTAAACGTAATTATAAAAAAGGAGAAATTATTCTTTCTGACGGCAATGTGACTGAAAATATCGGTATCGTACTATCCGGCATGGTTCTGATTTCTAACAGTGACATATGGGGTAATACCAGCATTTTAGGCAATGCTGCTCCCGGCGCCGTCTTTGCTGAAGTATACGCCTGCATCCCCGGACAGCCGCTGCTGGTAACAGTGGCTGCGGCAGAAGATACCTGTATATTATTTATCAACGCCAGACGCATTTTAACAACCTGTACTAATGCCTGTCCAGTACATACCAAGCTTGTACGCAATCTGCTTACTGTCTGCGCCACTAAAAGTCTGCAGCTGTCGCAAAGAATTTTACACACCGGCTCCAAATCAATCCGGGGAAGGTTAATGTCCTATTTCTCTGAATGTGCCAGAAGTTCCGGCAGCAATTCTTTTCTTTTGCCCTACAACCGTCAGCAATTAGCTGATTATCTCAATGTAGACCGCAGTACCATGAGCAATGAACTTTCCAAGATGCAGAAAGACGGCTTGCTTACCTACAAAAAGAATCATATTTTACTTAAAATCTAAAAACAAAAAAAGACCTGCCCTGCAGGCCCACCAAAAGATAGAAAAAAATTTTTTAATGGCTATGACTATAATGTACTATGTTTATTTTAAATACAGATTAAGCAAAACATAAATATAAGTAAAATATGCAAAAAAGCGGACGCTTCTGCGTCCGCTTTTACTATGCTGTTTATCATTACAGTACAGGGATATTTTTTCTTTCTGTGGCATATTATTACGTAAAGATATGTATTAATCTTAAGTAAACTGGCAGCCCAACTAATACTTTTTTGACTTAAGCCCCCAAAATACCAGATGCATAACAATAACTATCACTGTTACTGCCGCAAGAGAAACCCAAAAACCCATATCAAGACCACAGAAGGAAAGTCTGCCAAACACACACATAAAAATATCATTCCAGTTCATACATTTCTCCCCCTCTTCAGAGTAATTTACCATAATGTCTTACATAAGCTTTCTTTAAGCTGGTAGCTAACAGCATATACAACAAAATGCAGGGTATAAGATAAGCAAAGTAAGCTGATGGCAAAGCCACAAAGCCCAGTATTTCTCCTAAGGGTGTAAAAGGAATTATTGTCAGAAGAACACTCCCTAAAAGAGTCAGCAGGGTTAAAGACGCGGAAGCACGACTTTGAATAAACGGCAATTTGGCAGTTCTGATCATATGGATAACAAGCGTCTGGCTCCACATGGATTCAACAAACCATCCCGCCTGAAACATTCCCATATATTCAGCCTGCAGTTTCATTAACTGCATATCGCTAAAATATTTTGGCAAGTCATTGTATAAAATACCACCTGATACAAATACCGGACAAAAAACAAAGTACATAAAAATATAGGTCGTAAAATCAAATACAGAACTTGTAGGCCCAAGCCAAAGCATAAAACTGCCAACACTGGAAGCGTCCCATTTACGTGGCCGAGCAATAAACTCTTCATCTACATTATCCCACGGAATTGCAGTACAGGATAAATCATAGATTAAGTTCAGAAAAATTAAATGCACACTCATCATGGGCAAAAAAGGCAACAATGCCGAAGCTGCCAGCACAGAAAAGACATTGCCAAAATTAGAGGATGCAGTCATTTTGATATATTTCAGCATATTGGCATATGTTTTACGCCCCTCAATGATTCCTTGCTCCAAAACCATCAAGTCTTTTTCCAGCAGGATAATATCCGCAGACTCTTTGGCCACATCAACTGCAGTATCTACCGAAATACCAATATCAGAAGCTTTCATGGCAGCCGCATCATTAATGCCATCACCCATAAAACCGACAACGTGTCCGCAGCCTCTTAATACGGTTACAACCCGCGACTTTTGCTCCGGTGCCAGTTTAGCAAAAACATCGGTATATTCCACAGCTTGTGCCAACTCTGTATCACTCATTTTTTCTATTTCCGACCCCAGCAGCATATTATGTACTTCCAATCCTACTTGTTTGCAAATGGTGCGCGTCACTTTATCGTTGTCGCCGGTAAGAATTTTTGTCACCACTCCATAATGCTTTAACGCTTTAACGGCATCCGCAGCAGATTCTTTTGGTGGATCTAAAAAAGCCAGATAGCCCATTAAAATCATTTCACATTCATCATCAACTGTAAAAACATTTACCGGTGAAGGATTATTTTTCTGAGCAATGGCCAGTACTCGGAAACCTTTTTCATTTAAATTATCTACCGTGGTCAGAATTTTATTTCTAATCTCATCAGTTAAAAGCTTTACACCGCCATCATACTCAGCAAAAGTACAGACAGAAAGCATTTCTTCTACAGCACCTTTGGTAACCATCTGTGTTTTGCCTGTTTTATCCTGTACTACCGTAGTCAGCCGTCTGCGCTTAAAATCAAACGGTATTTCATCTACCTTTGTATAGTTTTCCGATAAATCAGGCAAACGCGGGTCTGCTGCTTCCACTTCTTCTGTTTTGCAAATGATAGCCAGATCCATCAGATTTTTATATCCTGTCTGAAAATAGCTGTTTAAATACGCATGCCGTAATACTCTGAGATCGTCCTCTCCATTAACATTGAGATGATATTCCAGCACTACCTTATCCTGAGTAAGAGTACCCGTTTTATCCGTACAAAGAACATCAATAGCACCAAAATTCTGAATGGAATTCAGGTTCTTGACGATCGTTTGCTTTTTGCTCATAGATACAGCACCTTTGGCAAGACAGGTTGTAACAATCATCGGCAGCATTTCCGGGGTCAGTCCTACAGCAACAGAAATGCCAAATAAAAACGCCTGGGTCCAGTTCCCTTTAGTAATGCCATTAATCAAAAATACCAATGGTACCATAACAAACATAAAACGAATCAATACCCAGGAAACAGCATTCACACCCTTGGAAAAACTTGTTTCAACGCTTTCGCCGGCAACAGATGCTGCCATAGAGCCAAATAAGGTATAATCACCCACGCATACTACCACAGCCACAGCACTGCCGGAAATTACATTGCTGCCCATAAAGGCGATATTGGTATAATCAATAATACTTTCCTGCGGCAAATTGGTTTGGGAAATTTTTTCTACCGGCTCACTTTCTCCGGTAAGTCCAGACTGGCTGATAAATAAATCTTTAGCTTCCAAAATTCTTATATCAGCCGGAATCATATCGCCTGCCGCTAAATGAACAATATCGCCTGTCACCAAATCATCGATGGGTATTTCTGTTTTGCCCTGTCCTTTACGGGTAACAGTGCAGGTTGTCGTAATCATGGACATCAGTTTTTCTGCCGCATTGCCACTTCTTGACTCCTGACTAAAACGCAAAGTACCCGAAATAATTACCATGGTTAAAATAATAACTGCTGTCAGCCAGTCAAAATCCTCCGGACTGCTGCCAAATAATGATAAATATGGAAAAACCATATCTGTTAATATTGATACAACAGCCAGACAAAATAAAATAGCTGTAAATGGATTAATAAATGCACCAGTTAATCTTTGCAGCAGAGATTTTTTCTTTTCACGCGTAACTTTATTATTGCCATACCTGTTACGACTCTCTTCAACAGCATCTGAATCAAGTCCGCTTAGCGCAGTGCGCATGTTCTGCAGCACATCTCTGACCGTATTGGTAGCGGCTTCCTGTATGCGCTTTTTGTGTTCCTCCCTCATTAAAGTCTTTTCAGCAGTAATGTAATCTTTTTTCTTATTCATCTGTTCTGCCTCCTCATTTTACTGAGGCGCAGATACCCCTGAAAGACATGGAATATCCGTGCCTCGTATTAATTTATACTTTTCAGAGTGCCCGTCATAATCCATATCTTTCACCTCGCTTTTAACTAAAAGGCTCTATAAATTTATAATTTATGTTCTTTTCTCCTGCACTATACATAAGACAGCTTAGTACAAACAGAAAATACATAAACAGTCATTACAGCATGTCACTGACATCTGTCTTTGCTTATTGCATCAAAGTCCCTTCAAGCGGCACCTGCACCAGCACTGCCGTATGCAGCTCTCTGACTGTGACGATATCCATAAAAAACATGCCGCTGCAAAAAAAATCTTTCTCTAATAACATAGAGAAAGATTCTTTATTTTATCTGAAATCTTGCTTTTTTCTGCTTTGCAATGTATAAAAATTTTAAACAATTATAGGAGTTTTAAATGGAAAACCGTCGCTTAAAAACAGCAAAAAAGCGGACGCCAAAGCGTCCGCTTTTACCATGCTGTTGATAATTACAGTATATGAATATTTTCCACTTCTTCCACCGCATGCTTTTTCGCATAGCCGGTCAGGAACAGGGTAAGTGCACCGTCGCCGGTAACGTTGCAGGCAGTACCGAAACTGTCCTGCAGCGCGAAGATAGTCAGCATCAGCGCCGTACCGGTAGCATCAAAGCCCAGTACGCTGATAATCAGACCAAGGGAAGCCATAACCGTACCGCCGGGCACACCGGGCGCACCTATGGCAAAAATACCCAACAGCAGGCAGAACAGCACCATGGTACCAAAAGCCGGCAAAGTACCGTACAGTACCTGAGAAACAACCATGACAAAGAAAACTTCTGTCAGCACGCTGCCACACAGATGAATATTGGCAAACAGCGGGATACCGAAATTAACCAGGTCACGGCGCAGCACCTTGGCTTTTAAAGCACATTCCAGCGCCACTGCCAGCGTTGCTGCCGAAGACATGGTGCCTACCGCAGTAATATACGCCGGACCGTAATGCCTGAGTATTTCCATAGGGTTAGCCTTGGCATAAGCACCAGCCAGCAGATAAAGTAATGCCAGCCAGATGTAATGACCAACCATAACGATAACTACTACCAGCAAAAAGACAGGCAACTGTTTGGTGATGGTGCCTTCATAGGACAGCCCGCAGAAGGTGCAGCCGATAAAGACTGGCAGCAGCGGGATAACTACCTTGGTAACAATGGACAGTACAATCTGCTGGAATTCTTCCAGAAAAGAGGTTACAGTAACTGCCTTGGTCCAGGCAGCAGCCAGACCAATGAGCACGGAGAAGACCAATGCGCTCATAACGCTCATAATCGGATCGATTTTCAAATCAAAAAGCAGCTTGGGCAGCTCTTTGAGCCCTTCGACAGTCGGGGTGATATTCAGATACGGAATAATGGTATAGCCTGCGGCGGTGGAGAAAAAGGCCGCACCGATAGAAGAAATATAGGCAAGGGTGATAGCCACACGCAGCATGACGCTGGCATTCTGACCCAGTCTGGTAATGGAAGGCGCAATAAAGCCGATGATAATCAGCGGTACGCAGAATGTAATCAGATATCCAAGGAGGCTTTTACATGTAAGTATCACCTGCATCAATGATTCATCCGCATAAAGCCCCACTCCTATACCCAGGACAACGCCCAACAGCAGACGCATAGGCAGGCTACTTAAAAAGTTACTCATTTTTCACACTCCTTTATTGGTAATATTGTTACATATACATATAATAGCGTATGCTAATATTTTCTTCAACTTTTTTTCAAAAATTCTGGAAAACCTGCTGACCGGCAAGTCAACACCTTTTTAATGTAATCTTCGTTACAGGTACGGCAGTGCCATAAATTTTTTTACCGTCTGCCTGTCTTTATTTACAGTACATCTGTCTTTTAAGCAAAAAAATCCCGGACACCAAAGTATCCGGGAAAATTTTATCTGGCAAAAACCCAGTTCATCAGCAGCATAGCGCAGATGGCGTTGAGGAAGCTGGCAGACATAAGCAGCGGCCAGTATTTCTTAGGTACGTCGGCAACGCCCAGCAGACGTCCCATGTATTGCAGCTGTGCACCCAGCAGGAAGAAGCAGGGCATCAGCACGGTAATAGCATGCGCATCCAGCAGTCCGTTAGCTGCCATGTTAGCTGCAAGACCTACAGCAGCGGAGCTGGATAACCAGGCAGTCAGGATAACGGTAACAGCTTCGCCAGGCAGACCAAATACAACCATGGCCGGGCCGAATACTTCGCCCAAAAATTTCATAACGCCCATAATCTGCAATACCTGGGCTACAGCATAAGCCATCAGGATGTTCGGTACCAAATTATTGATAGCTACGTTGAAACCCTTACGGGCACCGATGATGAATATATCGAAAGGATTATTTGTCTGATGTTTACTCTGGGCATTATTGCTCATTCTTGAAATCCTCCTTGTAAACAGTATTCAGGATGATACGTACATAAATTGCGCCGATAAATTTGAAAACGAACATCAAAATCAGCGGCAGCAGCAAAGGTACGGTCAGATAGGAAAATACGGCAGAACCAATCATAAAGTAGTTGTTGATCAGGCCTGCGCCGGAATACTGCCAGGAGCCCATGACGGTCAATTCTTTCTTATTAATCAGCTTATTATCGTATAATTCCTTAGTTAATGCAGCACCGGCATCCGTGCTCTGCAGGTCGGTAATCAGTGCCAGACCGGTCAGACCGGGCAGGCCCAGTAACGGTTTCAGCAGCGGAGTCAGCAGTCTTTGTGCTGCTCTGATTGCACCGTAATGATCCAGTACTTCGATACAGCCGATAGCAAACATAACGCTGGGCACCAGAGACAGTGCGAACATGAAGCCGCCTCTTGCACCAAGGCCGCCGCTGCCGACAAAGGTATCCTTGCCGATATTCTTCATAACACCAAAGTTACCTACCAAAGTAGTAAAGTCAAAAGCAGCCAGCCATTTCATATCAGGGAATTTTACCATTAATCCCGAAAAGAACAGGACTGCAACTATTAACGCAATAAAGGCCTTGGGGCCTGCTTTCCATTGCTCAGGATTAAATTCCGGCGTTGTTTCCTGTTGTTTTACGTCTTTTTCCTCTTTCATCTTACCCTCCAACAATATAACTCAAAAATCCAGACTGTTACACTGGTTGTATAAATTATATTGTTTTTCAAAAATATTGTCAATATTTTTTATTTACTATATTCTTATATGCTACTTTGTCCTTGAATTATTGTATAGTATGTGATAAAATTCTCATATATTTAAACCCGGAGTAAGCAGCACCTAATGACTGCAGTCCGGCGGCAGACATGACTGCCACTTTTCTCTACCATAAAATATATGAAGGAGGTTATCTTCTATGACAGTATTGAATGTAAAAGAAATCTATCAGGATCTGCATCAGATTCCTGAAGTTGGTTTTCAGGAATTCAAAACCTCTGCCTATCTGGCAGATGCTCTGGAAAAAATAGGTTATAAAGTTACCCGCAATGTAGGCGGCACCGGTGTTATTGGTGAAATCAAAGGCAGCGAACCCGGCCCCGTGCTGATGCTGCGCGCCGATATGGATGCTCTGCCTTTCGTCATCAACGGCGAACATAAAAATATTCATGCCTGCGGACACGATTCTCACTGCTCCATGGTACTGGCAGCAGCCTCCGAACTGTACGGCAAAATCAAACGCGGTACTCTGCGCATCCTGTTCCAGCAGGGTGAAGAAGTATTAAACGGCGCGCTGTCTGTTATCAAAACCGGTGCCATTGAAGATGTCGACATCATGCTGGGCCTGCATATCCGTCCCATTCAGGATATTCCTTTCGGCACCCTTTCTCCTGCCGTTAAACATTCCTCCAGCACCTTTGCCAAAGTAGTTGTAAAAGGACAAAACTGCCACGGTTCCCGTCCGCATCTGGGCATCAACGCTATTGAAGCGGCAGCAGCCATTATCACCTCCGTTGCTGCAATCAAGATTAATCCTAACGTTGCCTGGTCCTGCAAACCGACTATTATCAAAGGCGGCGGCGTTGCTACCAACATCATCCCCGATACCGCAGAGGTTACTTTCGATATCCGTTCGCAAACCAATGAAGATATGACTCTGCTGCTGGATAAACTCCGCCGCGTAGCGGAAAACGTAGCAGCCGCTTACGGTGCTGCTGCAGAAGTAATCCTGCCAGACAGCATCATTCCCGCTGCCATGCTGGATGAAGAACTGACTGCTGAAGCAGCAGAATGCATCAAAGAAGTTGTTGGTGAAGACAAACTGGCTCCTGAGCTCAATAACCCCGGCGGCGAAGATTTCCACTACTATGCAAAAACCTATCCTAAACTTAAATCCGCTTATATCGGCGTAGGCGTAGGCGCAGAACCCGGCCTGCACGACCCCAATATGCACTTTAACACCGACGGCCTGCAAAACGGTGTTGACTTCCTGGTAAAGATGACTTTGAAAAAATTAGGCTGAAAATAACCAAAAGGCGTATGCAGTTTCACTACTGCATACGCCTTTTTTCTTTTATTCTTCACTGTAAACCGTCAGCGCTTCCAATGCCAGGATATAGCCGGTAAAACCAAGTCCGCAGATCTGTCCGGTGCAGCCTGCCACTGTCACGGATTTATGCCGGAATTCTTCTCTGGTATGAATGTTGCTGATATGCACCTCGATGGTCGGAATATTTACTGCTTTCAACGCGTCTAAAATAGCCACGCTGTAATGGGTAAAAGCAGCCGGATTGATAATGATGCCGTCATACACACCATACGCCTGCTGAATGGCTGTTACAATATCGCCCTCGTAATTGCTCTGCAGCAGCTCCACCTGTACGCCCAGCCTTGCTGCAGCCGTCTTGATAAGTGCACACAGACTGGCATAATCATTATGCCCATAAATATTTTTCTCTCTGATGCCCAGCATATTAATATTGGGGCCGTTCAGTACCAGTATTTTTTTCATATCAGGCCTTCCCTTCTGGCATAATTTACTATTCCCGCAATAGCATCGTCAGGCTTACCGTTATTGCCGATAATGTAGTCAGCATATTTTTTATACAGGTCACGGCGCTGTTCATACAGCCGGAAGATTTTCAGCTTGTCATCTGCCAGAAGCGGGCGGTGATCATCGTGAATGCAGCGAATAATATTTTCCGGACGGCGGTCGATAAAGAGCAGTACGCCTTTTTTACGCAGCAGCTCAATATTCTCCTGCCTTGTAACTACGCCTCCGCCGGTAGCGATGACAACGCCCTCCAGCTCGGACAGATAGGCAATAGTTCTGGTCTCTGCTTCCCGAAAGGCATCCTCGCCGATTTTGAAAAAGTCCTTAATGGACATTTTCTCCCGCTCCTCAAGCACCTGGTCAGCATCATAAAAGTCCCGTTTCAGCTCTTTGGCCAGTACCTGCCCAAAAGTCGATTTGCCGCAGCCCGGCATTCCTATCAGTACAAGATTCTTCTTCATAAGCAATTCTCCAGCTCAGTCATAATTTTTTCTATCAGTTCACTGCCGTAGCTTTCCTGCTGCCAGATTTCCTGCGCCGCTACTGCCTGCGCCACCAGCATAAAAAGTCCGTTGACAGCCTGTTTGCCTGCACCTTGCGCCTGCTGCAGAAACAGCGTCTGTGCCGGATTGTAGATAAGGTCAACAGAAGCGTCAAATGCAGCAGAAACCTCACTGCTAACAGGACTTGCCTCCACGGCGGGATACATGCCCACCGGCGTACAGTTTACCAGTAACCTGCCGCTGAGCTGCGCCAGCTCTTCATAGCTGATAACACGCAGCTGCGGCGCTATCTGATAAAAATATTTATCAACCTGCCGGGGCGAGCGCGTTACCAGATACAGCTCTGCTACCTGCTGGTTCTTTAAGTAGCTGACTACGGCTCTGGCAGCACCGCCGCTGCCCAGGACAACTGCTGTTTTGCCGGCAACACCGATACCGTTATAGGCAAGCATCCTGCCGAAACCAAAATAGTCGGTATTATAGCCAAAAGCTCCCTGCTCTGTAAAATAAATGGTATTGACTGCACCAATGGCAGCAGCCTCTTCTGCCACACCGTCCAGCAGCGGCATAACCGCCACCTTGTGAGGGATGGTTACATTGCAGCCGGCATACCCTTCATTGCGCAGCTGGAGCAGCCGTTCCGGCAGTTCAGCTTCCGGCGTTTCCAGTAAAGCATAGCTACCATTCTTACCCGTATAGCGGAAAAATAGTTCATGTATTTTGGGCGACAGGCTGTGTCCCAGTTTGCCGCCTAAAAGTCCGTACTGCATACTGCTCATTCCTTTCGGCAATCCGCTTTATAATTGCCCAGTATCTTCAGATAGGTACAGTTTTTGCGTACCTCGTCCAGCGCATCCTTCACCGCATTATCCTGCAGGCTGCCGGTAACATCGATGTAGAAGAAATACTCCCAGGACTTGCCGTCCATAGGCCGCGACTCCAGATTCATCAGATTCAGGCCGCTGTGATAGAAATAGCCCAGCAGCTTATACAACGAGCCTGCTTCGTGCTTGACAGCCGTTATCAGCGTAATTTTATCCGCCGCCGCATCTTTTTCCATCTGGCGGGCAATAATGACAAAGCGGGTAAAATTGTTGGAGTTATAGTTGATGGCCGGCGCCAGTACCTTGAGCCCGTACAGCTCTGCCGCCTTGCGTCCGGCTACCGCACCTATAGTAACATCCTGCTCGGCAGCCACCTTTTCTGCGCTTTTGGATGTGCTGAAATAAGGTATCTGCTGCATATCAGGATAATCGCGGAAAAACTCCTTGCTCTGCGCAAAGCCCTGCGGATGTGAATATACCCTGGTAATGCTCTGCAGAGTGGCGCCGCTGCAACCTAATAGGTTTTGCTCAATCCGCACGCAACGCTCGCCCACGATGTTGCAGTCGTACTTGCGCAACAGGTCGTAAACCTCGGTAATACCGCCGGTAGAAGAATTTTCGATGGGCAGCACGCCGTAATCCAGCCTGCCGCTGCTCACGGCGCTGACTACTTCCTCAAAATGATTAAAATGCTGCCGCTCGTAACTGCGTCCGGCAAAATATTCTTCCAGTGCCTGATGGGTAAAGGAGCCCGGTACTCCAAAGCAGCCAATCTGCAGCACTTTATTTTCTGCTGCTGTCAGTGCCGCTTCTTCCAGCTCGCAGGCCGCATCAATAACAGAGCGCATAATGCTGCCTACCGCCGGCGCATACTGCTCATTGGTCAGCAGTCCCTGCACTTTGCTGATAACCTGCGCTTCGCGCGCAGCGTCCTTCACCGGCAGTCCCTTGCTCTTTTTATAAGCCGCTACCTGCATGACCAGCTGCAGCCTTGCTTCTAAAGCCTGCGCCAGCTCACGGTCCACTTTATCAATCTGCTGCCTGATGGCTCCCAAATCCAATTCACTCACTGTTATCTCTCCCATTTTTTAGCTTCCAGTAATAAATCCCATACCGTCCAGGCGGTCACTGCCTCGATAACCGGTACCGCTCTTTGCACAATGCAGGGATCGTGCCTGCCTGTAATCTCCAGTTCCGTATCGCACTGCTGCAGCAGGCTTATCGTTTGCTGCTTTCTGGCTATGGACGGCGTTGGCTTGATAGCTGTCCGGAATATCACTGGCATGCCGTTACTGATACCACCGGTAATACCACCGTTATGATTGCTGCAGGCAGTTACCCTGCCCTCTGCATAATGCAGCTGGTCGTTAGCCTCGGCACCTGTCAGCTCTGCCAGGGCAAAGCCGTCACCAAATTCCACCCCTTTAACTGCGGGCACGGAAAACAGCGCATGACTGAGCCTGCTTTCCAGTGAATCAAAATATGGAGCACCGATACCTGCGGGCAGGTGCTGTACAATAGCTTCCACCACGCCGCCTACGCTGTTAAGCTCTGCCTTTGCTGCCAAAATGCGCTGCTGCATCTTTTCGCCAGCTGCATCGTCAAGCACGCAGAATGTTTTTTCACTCAGCTTTGTAAGTATTATATCATCAATCCCCATGGGATTGAAATGTTCTTCTTTAATATCGGCAATCTGCAGGATATGTGCACCTACGGTAATTCCCTGCTGCGCCAGGGCCTGTTTGGCCACTGCACCCATAAAAACCAGCGGTGCCGTGAGCCTGCCGGAAAAATGTCCGCCGCCACGGTAGTCATTGTAGCCCTGATAGTGAACATAACCGGCATAATCAGCATGTCCCGGGCGCATCTTATCTTTCAGGATGCTGTAGTCTTTGGAATGCTGGTCGCTGTTGGCAATAATTGCACACAGCGGCGTACCTGTGGTATAGCCGTTAAAAAAGCCGCTTTGGATTTGGAAATTATCCGCTTCCTTACGCGGTGTGGAAAGGTTATTTTTTCCCGGAGCGCGCCGGGCCATTTCCCGGGCAATAAGCTCCGTGTCAAGGGCAAGTCCCGGCGGCAGTCCGTCAATAACCAGACCGATGGACGCGCCGTGTGATTCGCCAAAAATACTCATTTTGATATTTATACCGAAAATACCGCTCATGCCAGCACCTCCACTTTGCCGCCTGCCTGTGCATAATCCTGCCAGAAATCAGGATAGGATTTAGCTACGCTGGCCGCCCCCGTCAGGATAAAAGGCTCGGCGCAGGCTGCTGCTGCCACTGCCAGACTCATGGCAATGCGGTGGTCGTTCCAGGCATCAACCTGAGCTCCGCCCCGCAGTCCCTGCTCACAGCCTTCAATAATAAGTCCGTCCGGCAGTTCTGTAATTTTTGCTCCCAGCTTATTTAATTCACTGGTTATGGCAGCCAGACGGTCGCATTCCTTAATGCGCAGCCGCGCTGCATTGATAATCCTGGTCGTACCAGCGCTTACCGCTGCCAGCACCGTCAGTACGGGAATAATATCGGGGCAGTCGGCCGCATCAATAAGGCAGCCTGCTGCTGCGCTTTGCGCAGCCGTTACCCCGTCAGTTTCCTTTGTAAGCTTTGCCCCCATCCGGCCTATTATTTCCAGCACAGCTCTGTCACCCTGCAAAGAATCAGCAGCAAGACCCATGCTGCTCACCTGCTTGCCTAAAGCTCCTGCTACCAGCCAGAAGGCAGCCTGCGACCAGTCACCTTCTACGTTGCTGTTTTGCGGCTGATACTGCTGCAACCCCGGTATTTTATACAGTCTGTGACCGTCATTTTCTATCTTAATGCCGTACTTGGCCAGACAGCTCAAAGTCAGATTTACATAAGATGCAGATTCCAGCGGCGAAGTTATTTCCAGCATGGAATCTCCCTCCAGCAGCGGCAGAGCAAACAGCAGTCCGCTGACATACTGACTGCTCACATCTCCCGGCAGCTGATAATGCCCCGGCTGCAGCCTGCCGTTTACAGTTAAAGGCAGCTGTCCGTTTTCCGTTGCATAGTTAAATTGTTGCCTATCGAAAATATCGTAATACGCCTGCAGCGGTCGGCTCACCAGCCGACCATGCCCCGTCAGCGTAAAAGGTGTACCCGTCAGCGCCGCCAGCGGGATGATAAAGCGCAAGGTGGAGCCAGACTCGCCGCAGTCAGCACCGCTGCTTACCGGCATCAGTTTACCGCTGCCCGTAATGCGCAGCGCCGTGCGTCCGGCAAAACGGCTGGCAACATTTTCTATCCGCACACCTAACGCCTGCAGGCAGCGGCAGGTGGCTTCAATATCCTTTGACATGCTGATATTGTCGATAACGCTCGTTCCGTCCGCCAATCCCGCGCAGATGATCTCTCGGTGCCCCATGCTTTTAGATGAAGGAATATGTATCTGTCCGTTAAATTTCGTCGGTGCAATCCGTACCTTATCCATAATCTACCCCAAATACTCCGGCAGCTGCTGCCAGTCTATTTTCAGCAGCTTACCGCTGCCTATCTTATCCAATATTACCAAAGTAATTGCACTGCCCTCTTTCTTTTTATCTCTGCCCATAACCTGCAGCAGCTCCTGCCGCGGTGCATCTGCAGTAAGCGGCAGACTGTATTTTGTCAGCAGTCCGGCAAGCCGTGCTGCTGTTCCCTGCTCCGTTAAACCCATCGACTCTGTGCGCAGCGTCAGCTGATACATGCCGATGGCCACGCCCTCACCGTGGGTATAGCCGCTGTAGCCGTAATGCTGTTCAACAGCGTGCCCCAACGTATGCCCAAAATTCAGCAGCATACGCAATCCGGTGTCAAATTCGTCCTGTTCTACAATGCGGGCTTTAATAGCGCAGCAGTCAGCAATAATATCTTCTGCTGCAGCCAAAAGCCGGGCATCATCCGCACAGGCTTCCAAAGCGGCGAACAACCTGGCATCACTGATGCAGCCGTATTTAATCGCTTCAGCCAGTCCGTCATGCAAAAAGCGTACCGGCAGCGTCTGTAAAAGCTGCGGGTCGATATAGACAGCTTTCGGCTGATAAAAGGCTCCGGCCAGATTCTTGCCTGCCGCCAGATCTACAGCCACCTTGCCGCCTACACTGCTGTCAATCTGCGCCAGCAGCGAAGTCGGAACCTGCACGAAAGCAATCCCGCGCATATAGCTGGCAGCTGCAAAACCACCCAAATCGCCGGTTACGCCGCCGCCTAAAGCAATCAGCACATCACTGCGGGTAAGACCCAGCTGCGCCGTCTGCTCCAGCACGGAAGCCAGCATCTGCATATTCTTGCTCTGCTCCCCGGCCGGAATAACTATCTGCGCCGCCTTAAGCCCTGCTGCCTGCAGGCTCTGCTGCAGAATATCACCATATAACAGCCCTACGTTGCTGTCGGTAACGATAACCGCCTGCCTTGCTTTCGGCAGCAGCGCGCGCACCCTGCCGCCAGCCTGCGGCAAAAGTCCGGCAGCAATCTCTATATCATAGGCCTTAGGTCCCAAATCAACATGAATCTTCCTCATCAGTACAGTTCCTTTCTGCGTGCAGCAGCACTGCACATCATTTCCCGCAGCTGCTGTCCGTCACTGCTGCGCAAGGCATCGCGCCACAGCTCCAGCTGCCGGATATATTCGTCTATCTTATCGGCCACAGCTTCCTTATTGCTTAAAAACAGCAGCGTCCATAAATCCGGATTAATATCTGCTACGCGCGTTGCATCACGGAAACTTCCAGCTACAAAATAAGGAGTCTTGTCGCTGTAGGACTGGCTGTTAATCAGTGCCACCGCTGCCGCGTGAGGCAGATTGCTGGTGTAGGCAATGATGCTGTCATGCTCAGCAGGCGTAACCCGCACTGTATGACGGCAGCCCAACGCCAGCGCCAGCTGCTCCAGCCAGCAGGCAGCAGCTTCCGTATTGTGAGTATCAGGCACCACGATATAATTGGCCCCCTGAAAAATTGCCGCATCTGACATGGCAAAGCCGCTGCTCTGCCTGCCCGCCATAGGATGGCCGGAAATAAATTCCATTCCGGGCGCCAGCAGCGCCTGCACTCTTTCGGGCAAACTGCCTTTCACGCCGGCAACATCTGTCAACAAAACGTCCGGCTTGAAAAAGCCTACGTTTTCTTTAACAAAGCTTTCCACTGCATCAGGATACAGAGCGCAGATAATCACATCTGCTTCTTTCAAAGTTCTGTCACCGCCCGTCAGAGCCACATCTACCAGTCCCTGCTCCGTTGCCTGCCGCAGCACCGCTTCATCTCTGTCGATACCGATAATGCGCCTAACCCTGAGCTTTCTTAATGCTTTAACGTAAGAACCTCCGATAAGGCCGATGCCGACTACGGCAAAACACAATTTCTGCCACTCCGTATTACAAAACCCCTCAGTCATTTTTCCACCTCGTCTGCCATACTTCCATACTACTTATTATAACTCAATATATGATTGCCATACCGGCCTCAGCTTATAAATCACGTCCTACAATCTGCGCAATGCCTTTCAGTTCACCCATCAGATGAGCAAAACGCTCCGGTTTCAGGCTCTGTGCACCATCGCACAGTGCATGTTCAGGATCGTTGTGCACCTCGATGAGCAGACCGTCCGCACCTACTGCCACTGCAGCCTTGGCCAGCGGCTCTACCATCCACCACATGCCTGCAGCATGACTGGGGTCTACAACAACCGGCAGATGGCTGAGCTTTTTCACTGCCGGAATAGCGCTCAAATCCAAAGTATTGCGGGTATAGGTTTCAAAAGTACGGATACCGCGTTCACACAGGATAACATTGTCATTGCCGCCAGCCATAATGTATTCGGCAGACATAATCCATTCTTCAACAGTTGCAGACAGGCCACGTTTGAGCAGGATGGGCTTACGTGTTTTGCCCAGCTCCTTGAGCAGCTCGAAGTTCTGCATATTGCGTGCACCTACCTGAATAAGGTCAACATCCTCAACGAAGCGTTCAATCTTATCAGCAGACATAATCTCCGTAACTATGGGCAGTCCGGTTTCTTCTTTGGCAGCCTTCAGATAGTCAAGGCCCAGTTCTTTCAAACCCTGGAACGAGTATGGGGAAGTACGGGGCTTGAAAGCGCCGCCGCGCAGCATGCTGGCACCGCCCAGCTTGACGGATTTTGCCACCTGGATAACCTGCTCGGCACTTTCTACGGAGCAGGGCCCTGCAATAACCTGTATCTTGCGTCCGCCTACCGGTATGCCGCACACATCCACGACGCTGTCCTCGGGATGGAACATACGGTTGGCACGTTTGAAAGGTTCCTGTACACGCATTACCTTATCTACACAGTCGTTGACACGCAGCAGATTGATATCCAGCGTGCTGGTATCGCCAATGATACCGAAGATGGTCATGTTAAGACCGTTAATCTCGTTAATTTGGAAGCCCTGCTGTTCCAGATTGACCTTTATTTTTGTTTTGACATCCTCCGGTGCACCCGGTTTGAATACTATGACCATTTTTACCTCTCCTTTATAAATACATGATGTAAGTCTATCAGTAATTATCTATCTTACCGTACATAATAAAAGCGGACCCTCGTAAGAGAGCCCGCTATAAAACGCAAGTTAATGATGATATCTCAAATACCACCCGGAAGGCATCTATTTACGATTGAACTGCTGTATGAATTCTGGCATGCAAAAAATCCGGTGCTAAAGTAAAAGCTAAAGACCGGTGCAAAATAAAAGCCGTATTCAATTGCAGTTTTCTTCAACATAGATTCCATTTTACTCACCTGTAAGATAAATAATTAAGCATCAAAACTTGATTACGCCAATTTTACCGCTTTTATATTTTCCCGTCAACAAAAACATTGTATTTTAAGCAGCACAAAAATTTTACACTTTTAATTGTAAATAATTTTACATTAACAGCTCTTTTATTCCGCTGTACAGCATGCCTACTGCGCCGGCACAGACAATAAGCAGCGACAAACGCCGAAAAAGATGCTGATTAAGTTTATAAAAAAGCTGCTCACCCAGCCACCAGCCAAGCAAAAGCGCAGCCAGACTGTACAACAAATTAAGCGGCTCCATGGCTACATACTGCAAGGTACCTGCCAGATAGCTGCCTATCAGCATCAGCGTGCCATTAAGGCCAAAACACCAGATCATATTGGCACGCATCAGGTCCTTTTCCATATTCTCATTAAGAAAATACAAAACTAAAGGCGGCCCGCTGACACTGGTCGCCGAACCGAAAAAACCACTGAGTATGCCTGCCGTCAGTCTGCCCAGCGTCTTATTGGTTATCTCAAACTCAATCCTGCGCCCCATAAGAAATGTTGCCGCCAGCAGAATAACACCCAGGAAGATTTCCAGCTGTTCAATATGAATTATTTTCAGTGCCACGCTGCCCGGAATAATACCGATAAGACTGCCTGCAGTAACCAGCAGCACCGTATCCCACTCAAAAGCGGTGCTGTTTCTGACCATCGTAATAATACGCAGAACAAAGCCTGCCAGCAGTACCAGTACCACGGCTTCTTTCGCATCCATAAAGAGCGACAAAAGCGGCGTAGCTACCAGGGCAAAACCAAAACCGGAAACGGTGGCAAAAAAAGATGCCAGAAATACTACGCAAGCTGTCAGCATTACAAAAATATCCATTTATCCTCCTAAAAAATATATGTATCACCCGGAGATGATACATATAGAAAGGCTACGCTATTTTTTGCTGTCTTCTTTCAGATAGGTCCAGCCGTCCTCCTGATAGATACGTCCTTCTTTCATCAGATGACCGAGGGCACGCTTAAAGGCCGCCTTGCTGATGCCAAATTTCTGCTTGATAATTTCCAGCGGCGTGCTGTCGCAGTAAGGCATCCTGCCGCTGCGTTTTACCAGATAATTATAAATTTCTTCGGCATCTGCAATCAGGGCATTTTCCTTCTGCAGGCGCAGAGAAATATTCAGTCTGCCGTCCTGACGGATATAGGTAATGCGTCCGGTTACCTCCTGCCCGAAATCAAGCCTGCCGCCCGGAACCTCGCTGCGGTGCAGGAAAGCAAGAAAGCGCTGATTGGTGAAAATAAAGAAGCCTTCCGGCAGAATATTATAAATGGTACCAGTAACCTTATCGCCAACTTTTACACCCTCTGCCGGCTTGGAAGCTCGTACCATATCTTCTTCCACGCGCATGGTTACAGCAGGGCGACCGCTTTTATCGCGGTACAGCTTAACCCAGACCAGCTGGTCCGGACTTACATGACCGCGCATCTGGCTGTAAGGCAGAAAGACGCCGCGCTCCGCACCGATATCGACAAAGCCACCGTCACGGGTAACGCTGAGCACGCGCACATATCCCAGCTGTCCTTCACGCATCTTGGGCAGCTTCATGCTGGCAGTCAGGCGTTTGTTAGGGTCAAGATACAGATAAACTTTCACCTGATCGCCTATCTGTACCGGTGCAGTCTGCTGCAGCTTATGCAGCAGAATATCATCACCGGTATCGCCGGTACCGGCGTCAAGGAATGCACCCATTTCGCCGGTGCGTGCTACCTTGAGGGTTACCACGTCGCCGGCACGGTATTTTACCTGCTTTTGCTGCTCACTCATGCTTCTGTCTCCGTAAAGGCTTCGGAAGGTGCATCAGCCCACAGCTGTTCAATATTATAGAAATCGCGTTCTTCTTCCAGGAAGATATGCGCAACAATATCGCCGTAATCCAAAAGTATCCAGCGCCCGTCAGCATAGCCTTCCTTATGGGCAGGATAAACGCCCAGTTCTGCCATTTTGTCCTCGATATTATCGGCAATAGCCTTCACCAGAATATTGTTGGAAGCACTGCAGATTACAAAATAATCAGTAACAGGAGACAATCCCTCCATGTTCAGCAGCAGGATGTCCGCAGCTTTTTTATCATTAGCGAAAGCAGCTATCTTCATTGCCATTTCCTTAGTAGTCATTACATCAACCTCCATAGTTATAATTACAAAGTTGTTTCTGTTATATCGTCATGTTCTGTATCGCCGTCTGTCTGAACCGTATCGTCATCCTTCATATAGGGAATCCCCAGTTCATCCAGCGATTTATTAACGGATGCTCTGTCCGTAGCCCAGTAACTGATGCCGGTTGCATCGTCAAAATGCCCGTACAGCATACCACTCTTAATCTTATCATCACCAAAGATTTTAAAGCTGTTTGCTGCCTTGAGCATGGTCAGAGTATTTAAGTCAGTTTCCACATGTTTATCCAGCGTAGCCAGCAGATTACTGATCTGCGCCACATTCTGGATGGAGAACATCTGCTCTGCCGCTGCCCGCATAAATTTCTGCTGCCGCTGCACGCGGCCTATATCGCCCAGCTCATCTTTACGGAAGCGTACATACTTGCCTGCTGTCTCGCCGTCCATATGCTGATAGCCGTGCTTGATGTCAATAACCAGATTGGCGTATGGGTCTTCATAATACATATCGTTATCAACATAAATATCTACGCCGCCAATCAGGTTGACGATGTCGATAAATCCCTGCCAGTTGGCCAGTACATAATAATGGATGGGCACCCGCAGCAGGTTGGCTACTGTCTGCTTGGCCATGACTACACCGCCATAGGCATAAGCAGCATTAATCTTATCCGGATCGCGATGCCCGGGCAGCACTACCCTGGTATCACGAGGAATGGACAGTACCGCCACCTGATTGGTAGCCGGGTCGAAGCTGGCCAGCAGCACGGCATCTGTTCGCTTGGGCTCACTTTCCGCAGCTTCACTGTCGCCGTCATCTATACCCAGAAGCAGGATATTGATTCTTTCGTTCAGTTTTTCGTCGTTGACTATTTTTTCATCTGCACCGATTATCTTAGCCTGAGGCGGGTTAATAAGATTATCATATACCCAGACACTGCCCCAGAAGGCTGCCGTGCAAAAAGCCGACAGCAAAATCAGCAGGAATACCAGCCTGCCCCAGCGCAGCTTGCGTTTTTTATGAACCGGACGCTGTAATTTATTATCTTCCATTAACCTTTAATCGCTCCGCATCTGTCCCTGTTTTTAAATTTGCCTGCCAGCTGATTATAACCATAAATGCAGTTGGGATGAATCAGAAGATCATATTCCAGCAGATAGCGGATAGTCTGACCATAAGCGCACATCATGGCTTTTTCCATATCCTCTTTTGCCAGCTGCCGCATTTTGTTGATACCCGGAAAATCACGGGTCGGCTCCAGCAGATCAGCCAGGTAGACTGCCATGGCCAGCGGCGTCATATCGGCTGCACCGGTAGTATGGTACAAAATACCGTCCAGGATTTCTTTATCAGTGACACCGTATTTATGCTGCGCATAATAAACTCCGAGTTTGGCATGGAGCAAGATAGGCTGATTTTTTTCTGTTTCATCTGCTTCTATGCCCAGTTTGGCTGCCATATCCAGACTTTCTCTGCCCGGAACTTCGCGCCCGCAGTCATGGAGCAGGGCAGAAATGCCCACCTTCTGCATATCGAGTCCATGCACAGAAGCCAGTTCCAGTGCCGTTTCATATACTGCCACCGAATGTTTGTAACGTTTCAGCGGCAGCGACGCTTTTAAAATCCGTTTCATTTCTTCAATCTTCAGCATAGTTATGTCCCTCATCTGTAAATAAATATAGCCGGTGTTCCCGGATGTACTGCTCCACAGGTGCAGGTACCAATCCCTGCAGGCTTGCACCGCTTCTGATTTTCTGCCTGATGTCCGTCGAGGAAACCTCGTATTCCGGCGTATCTACCAGCACGATCTTTTCCCGGGCAATAACACCCAGACTGCTGCAGGCACGGTCAAGCACCTGCCGGTAACCCGGGCGTTTGGCTGCCACGAAGGTAACCAGCTGCAGCAGCTCGTCAATTTTGTGCCAGGTCTGCAGCTGCGGTATGGTATCAGCACCAATCAGAAAATACAGTTCATATTCCGGATATATTTGCTGCAGCTCTCTGACGGTATCCAAAGTATAGGAAATACCGCTGCGACGCAGCTCCATATCCGAAACCTCAAAATAAGGATAGTCCCGCGTAGCCAGTACCGTCATATTGTAACGGTCTGCCGCAGGAGCAAAATCCTGCCCTACCTTGTGAGGTGGGATAAAGGCGGGAATAAAAATTATTTTTTCCGGCTGCAGCTGTTCATATACTGCCTGCGCCGAATATATGTGCCCGTTGTGGACGGGATCGAAGGTTCCGCCCAAGATTCCCAGCTTCTTCTTCTCCACTGCAGCCTCCTAATTGATTATCTTATCATTTAATTATATCAATCAGAAAGCTTTTCTACAACCATCTGCAGGATAATAATTATAAGCGCCAGCAAAAGCAGGGCTTTAAGTCTGTCCTTGAAATCAAAAACAGTTTTAGGCCTTCTCAGATAATCCAAGAAGGCCTGCACATATTCATACCATTGAGTTTTATGTTTTGGCGGAGTCTGCGTTTTTTTCATCATCCATCCTCCGATTTATTCATAGCGCAGTGCGTCGATAGGATCAAGCAGCGCCGCCTTTCTGGCCGGATAGATACCGAAGAAAAGGCCGATGCCGACGGAGAAGACCACCGCAATAACTACTGCCCACCAGGAAACCACCGTTGTCCAGCCGGCAAAATAGCTGATGGCATAAGAAGCACCCACGCCGAGAACCACACCAAAGAAACCGCCTACGATACCGATAACCATGGCTTCAATCAAAAACTGCAGCAGGATGTTGTCATAGGTAGCTCCCAGCGCTTTTCTGATACCTATTTCACGGGTACGCTCAGTAACTGATACCAGCATAATATTCATAATGCCGATACCGCCTACCAAAAGGCTGATAGCCGCAATGCAGCCCAGCAGCATGGTAATGCTGTTAGCCGTCTCCATCATGGTATCCATAACAGCAGCCATATTTCCTACCGTAAAGTCGTCATAATCGCCTTCCTTGATTTTATGCCGCTGCCGCAACACCTGTTCTACTTCTGCCTGCACATCGTTAATGACATTTTCACTTTCTGCCTGTACAGTAATGCGCTGCACGTGGGTAATACCCATCATTCTGTTCTGTGCCGTAGTCAGCGGAATAAAAACAATATCATCCTGGTCGGTACCGCCGCCGGATTGCCCTTTGCTCTTGAGCACACCTATTACCTGGAAAGGCGCTTTATTGATGCGCATGATTTTGCCTACCGGATTTCCTTCCGGGAACAGGCTGTTCACAACCGTTGGCCCGATAACGCATACTCTGGCACGGCTGTTAAGGTCACGCTCAGTGAAGGCTCGTCCGTCTTCAATATCATAATTCTGCATGATAAAATTGCTGGGCGTTGTACCTTCCACACGGGAAGTCCAGTTCTGATTACCCATAACCAGCTGGTAACTGCTGCTGACACTGGCAGATACATTGGCAATGCCATCCACCTGATTTTCAATAGCCTGTGCATCCTCGTAAGTCAGACGTGCACCTTCACCGGCTGCCAGTCTGGCACCGGAGGCTGTGCGTCCGCCGGAGGTGATGATGAGCAGATTGCTGCCCAGCTTGGAAATATTCTCACGAATGTTTTCCTTTACGCCGAAGCCCAGTCCCACCATGGCGATAACGGCACCGACACCGATGATGATGCCCAGCAGGGTCAGGAAGGTACGCAGCTTATTGGAAACCATACCGTCGATGGCCATTTTAATGGATTCGTTCAGCATACTTCCTACCTCCATTCATCACTTACGATTTTGCCGTCGCGCATCACCAGAATGCGTTTGGTCTGCTCGGCAATATCCGGTTCATGGGTAACCATGACTACGGTTTTGCCGCTTTCATTCATGGCCTTAAAAATATCCATAATCTCATAGCTGGATTTGGTATCCAGATTACCTGTAGGTTCGTCGGCCATAATAATGGCCGGATTGTTGACCAGTGCCCTGGCGATAGCCACACGCTGGCGCTGGCCGCCGCTCATTTCCGTAGGCTTATGCTCAATACGCTCGCCCAGACCTACGGCTTCCAGCGCTTTTTTCGCCCGTTCCATGCGTTCTTCCTCGTCCACACCTGCATAAATCAGCGGCAGAGCCACATTGGCCTGTGCCGTCAGTTTGGGCAGCAGGTTAAAGTTCTGAAATACAAAGCCTATCTTGGCATTACGGGTATGAGCCAGCTCATCGTCATCATAACCGGCAATTTCCTTGCCGTCCAGATAATACTCGCCGGAAGTAGGTCTGTCCAGACAGCCCAAAATATTCATCATCGTCGATTTGCCGCTGCCTGAAGGCCCCATAATGGAGGTAAACTCCCCGCGGCCTATCTGTACAAATACATGATCCAGTGCATGTACAACGCTATCGCCCATGACATAGGTCTTCATAATATCTTTTAATTCGATTACCGCCGTCATATGCTCACTTCCTTTAGCGGATGCCCGGAACCCTTGCGTTAGTGCCGGTCTGTTTAGCTACTGCCTTTTTAGCAAGTACCACATCGCCAGCCTTGAGCTCGGAGCTTGTTACCGCGATTTCGTTGTCATTGCTCAGACCAGCCTTAACATCCACGTCGCGGCTTGTCCTGGTCTTTGCATCATAAATGCTTACATAGGTACGCTTACCGTCACGGTTCAGACAGTTCAGCGGTATCATCAGCACATTTTCTGCACTGTCGATGATAATATCCGTGCGCGCCGTCATGGTCGGCAGCAGTTTACCCTTGGCATCATCAACATCTACATATACTTTATAGTAAATAACATTATTTTCCGTTTCTGCTGCTCTGGAAATTAACCTTACCTTACCGGTAAAGGTTTCTTCCGGAAAAGCATCTACCGTAAATTTTACATTCTGCCCCACTTTTACCAGACCAATATCAGATTCATCTACCATTGTTTCAATCTGCATGTCATCCAGTGTTGCCACAGACATGATTACCTGCGGCTCGCTGATACCGGAGCTGATGGTCTGACCTACAGGTGTAGGTTCACCGATAATGTAACCGTCAATAGGAGTTGTAATGATAGTATCCTGCACATCGGAGGCCGCCTTTTCGTAATTAGACTTAGCCACCAGATATTCAGCATACATATTATCATAATCAGCCTGCGATACAGCGCCACGGCTTACCAGATCCTTATAACGTATATAGTTTGCCTCAGCATAATCCAGCTTGGCCTTCATCTGATTCATGGTCGCCCGCAGGGACACATCATCCAGCTTTACCAGAATATCACCGGCATTAACATGCTGGTTTTCTACTACCAGCACTTCTACGATCCTGCCGGTAATCTTGGAGCTGATATCAACATTATCTACGGCACTGAGACTGCCTGTTGCTGATACGGTCTCTACCAGTGTTCCCTGCTCCACTACTGCCGTCTTAACGGTTTCTTCCGTCTGGGTTGTGCTCAGATAATACTGATAGCCGCCGTAGCTGCTCAAAGCGATAAACGCACATAAGATAAGAGCGTATTTGTTCTTCTTCACAAACTTCATCATATCGATCCCTCATTTACATATGTGATACTTTTTACCTTTATTATAAACATTACTCCTTTTCCGGTCAAAATTATCTTACCAGATATTTATGTTTTTTCTATGTCCGTAATAACAAAAAAGCACCGGAAAAAATTTTCCGATGCTTTTTCTGCAAGGTTTATTTATTTAGCGGGGAAGAACGGCCATACCATCGGGATAACTACGAGAGATACCACAAAGCATACGATTACGAGACCGGTACCGGCTTTTACATAGTCCATGAATTTGTAGCCGCCAGGTCCCAGTACCAAGGTGTTCGGAGGAGTACCTACCGGAGATGCGAATGCGCAGGAAGCTGCTACTGCGATTGCCATCAGTACTGCTTTCGGGTCAGCGCCCAGGCTTTGAGAAATTGCGATACCGATCGGGCACAGCAGAGCTGCAGATGCGGTGTTGGACATGAACTGGGTCAGTGCGCAGGACAGGATGAACAGTACTGCGGTAACAACCAGCGGAGACGGAGAGCCGCCCATCATGCCTACGGTCCATTCAGCGATCAGAGCGCCGGCACCGGTTTTATCCATAGCGGTAGATACAGGCATCATACCAGCAAACAGGAAGATGGTTACCCAGTCGATGGAAGCATATGCCTGTTTTTCAGTTAAGCAGCCGGTCAGTACGCAAACCAGAGCACCGATGATAGCTGCCATTTCCAGGGATACGCCGGGAACACCGATTGCCATGGTCAGAACAACCAGCAGCAGGATAACGCCGGAAACAACCTGTTTGGAAGCAGAATATTCATTTGCTTCAACTTCCTGTTCGATTTCCTGATTAGCATCCAGCTGTTTATTAGGCAGCAGATATTTGCCGACAAACATCATGTACAGCATACCTGCTACAGATACAGGAATACCAATCCAGGCAAATTCAAAGAAAGTAAAGGTATCAGTCAGACCAGCTGCTTTCATAGCGCCGGTTGCGATAATATTAGGCGGAGTACCAACCATGGTAATGATACCGCCCCAACCGCAGGCAAAAGCCAAAGGCATAAGCTGACGGGATGCAGGAATCTTAGCAGCAGCGCAGATACCCAGTGCAACCGGGAGCAGGCAGGCTGCAGTACCGGTGTTGGAAAGAACTGCGGAAAGAACGGTGCCTACGAGCATGAGGCCGAACATCAGGCTGTTTTCGCCGGTGCCGCACATTTTAACTACAACGCCGCCGATTTTCTGAGCCAGACCGGTGTAGAACATGGAAGCACCTACAACGAACATACCTGCGAACAATACTACAGTGGAATTGGAGAGACCGGAGAATACCTGTTTTGCGGGGATAAAGCCTAACAGGCCGCTGGCGATTGCGCCTGCCATAGCGGTAACTGCGAGAGGAATGAGTTCAGTAACAAAGAAAATCGCAATTACTGCCAACATAATGAGACATTTTACTGCTTGGGACATTATAATCCTCCTTAAAATATTATTTGCCATCCCTGTGGCACTTCAATATCAAGTAAGCAAAGCAGAAAGTCATTTTTATGTAGTCGCAGGTGTTTTTATGAATTTCTCGGTGGATATAAGCTAATATTAAAGTTTTTTCTTGCTTACTTTACTTACTTAATCCACTTACTTTATTTACTTAATATCTGCTGTTGTTAAGTTTAGCACAGTTTCACATTTATTTCAATATTTTTCTTAATTTTTTCTTCTCAGTTTACAGTATATGTCCCTGTATTTTTATGCAATATTTTATGAGTATTTTTTCCATTTTTCTACCTATTTATTATTTGTGTTTTCTCTGCCTCATGTATAGCAAGCCGCTTATTCGCACAGATAAAAAAATAGGCGTAACATACGTTACGCCTATTAATAAGCTCTTTAACTTACAACCGTCAAATTATTTGCCGGGGAAGAAAGGCCATACGATAGGAATGATTACCAGAGATACTACGAAGCAAACGATAATCAAACCAGTACCAGCTTTTACATAATCCATGAATTTGTAATTGCCAGGGCCAAGAACCAGGGTGTTCGGAGGAGTACCTACCGGAGATGCAAATGCGCAGGAAGCTGCAACTGCAATTGCCATAAGTACTGCTTTCGGGTCAGCACCGAGGTTTTTAGAGATTGCAATACCGATCGGGCACAGCAGAGCTGCGGATGCGGTGTTGGACATGAACTGGGTCAGACCGCAGGACAGGATGAACAGTACTGCAGTTACAACCATCGGAGACGGAGAACCGCCCATCAGGCTAACAGTCCAGTCAGCAATCAATTTGCCAGCGCCGGATTTATCCATTGCGGAAGATACAGGCATCATACCAGCAAACAGGAAGATGGTTACCCAGTCGATGGAAGCATAAGCCTGTTTTTCAGTTAAGCAACCAGTCAGTACGCAAACCAGAGCACCGATAACTGCTGCCATTTCGAGGGTTACGCCAGGGATACCGATTGCCATTACGAATACTACTGCAAGCAGGATAACGCCAGAAACGACCATTTTGCTGCTGGAAGTTTCGTTAGCTTCGATTTCCTGTTCAATTTCCTGATCAGCATCAAGTTCAGCTTTCGGAAGCAGATATTTGCCCAGGAACATCATGTACAGCATACCTGCTACGGAAAGAGGAATACCAATCCAAGCGAATTCGAAGAAAGTAAAGGTATCAGTCAGACCTGCTGCTTTCATAGCGCCGGTTGCGATAATGTTAGGCGGGGTACCAACCATGGTGATGATACCGCCCCAACCGCAAGCAAATGCCAAAGGCATTAATTGACGGGAAGCAGGGATCTTAGCTGCTGCGCATACACCCAGTGCAACCGGGAGTAAGCAAGCTGCAGTACCGGTGTTGGAAAGTACGGAAGAAAGCAGGGTACCTACGACCATCAGGCCGAACATCAGGCTGTTTTCACCAGTACCGCACATTTTAACTACTTTGTTGCCGATAGCTTGTGCAAGGCCAGTGTAGAACATTGCACCACCTACGACGAACATACCTGCGAACAGTACTACGGTAGAGTCAGACAAACCGGAGAATACTTGTTTAGCAGGAATCAGACCAAGCAGGCCGCACGCAATAGCGCCTGCCATTGCAGTAATTGCCAGAGGGATAAGTTCAGTTACAAAGAATAAAGCAACTACTGCCAACAGAATGAGACATTTTACTGCTGGGGACATTTTGTGTTCCTCCTTTATAATATTTATTTATATACAATGCCGAAGCACCATATATCGGAACAGTATAATATGTAGATATTAAAGAACGACCGGATTTTCTCTCTGTATTTTCTTTCAATCCGATACATTTATTATAACACCCTTTTACTAAAATAAAAAGTGATAATTTTGTATTTTTTACACTTTATCTGCACACTTTGTCTTTATGTTTAGTACTTATATATTTAATTTTCAACACAAAGGCTGTGATATGTTTTTTTTTACGTATTAATTTACCGTTCAATATACAAAAATATCTCTTGTTATCTGTGAAACACAAGATAAATACTACCTTGAACGGCTTTCGTTACAATTTTTATTTTCATAATCATTATACTTTATTACAAAATACACTTTTAAACCTTTGTGGACTTACAATAAGACATAAATCTCTATCAATGCCTTCCCCTTCTGCTTATTTTACACATTCCAGATAATAAAAAACAGGGTGCGATATTTCGCACCCTGTTCAGGGGAGTGGCAAGCAATTATTTGGTTGCAGGACCAATCATAGCCAGCATGGTACCAGCTGCAACTGCGGTACCGATAACGCCTGCAACGTTCGGGCCCATAGCATGCATGAGCAGGAAGTTTGCCGGGTTAGCTTTCTGACCAACGATTTGAGATACACGAGCAGCCATCGGAACTGCGGATACACCTGCGGAACCGATAAGCGGGTTGGTTTTGCCGCCGTCTACCATGCACATCAGTTTACCGAACAGTACGCCAGCCAGAGTACCAGCTGCGAATGCAACCAGACCGAGTACGATAATCAGGATGGTCTGATAGTTCAGGAAGGATTCAGCTTTCATGGTCAGACCAGTACCGGTTGCCAGCATGATGGTTACGGTGTTCATCAGTGCGTTTTGTGCAGTGTCGGACAGACGATCCAGGCAGCCTGCTTCTTTGAACAGGTTACCAAGCATCAGCATACCGATCAAT
>CASDXO010000008.1 GCA_949285135.1 uncultured Phascolarctobacterium sp. | reverse complement strand
CGATCATAACTAACTAACTGGTCATAACTGTATTGGGAGTTATCATAATGAATGCCAAAAGTTACGCTATAACAATTAAATGTAAAATTTATAGGAAACATGATTTTTGAACTATCAGTCTTTGTATAATATCCCCATTGTTCACTGACCAATAGTTAACCAGTAAGTTGCTTTAACTCCAGGACGTAAAAAAGAATTTAAGTCAACTATTTTAAGTGAAAATGTTGTATCACTTCCAATGGCACAGCCTATCGGAACATAGTGCTTTAAATAAGTAATTGGCAAAATTACTGTTGATGATGTATCGGAAACACCCCATTGTTCTACTTGCCGATAGCAAACCAGTAACCCATAGTACTATCGCTACCATATGAGTACTGCAATCTAACTTGACTTGTTGTCGGAGCATTGTACACCAACATACCGCCTGAATTACCTTGAGTGTTATCAAGTCTATGCGTGGATAGTACTGCATAGATAGTCGACGAAAATTGTATAGGAAACGTAACAATTCTATAATGAGAGCTTGTTACAAATCCCCATTGTTACTTACCAGCAGCAATAAAATTTACTTTTAACGAAGCACCGCTATACCAGACAAAAGAATTAATAGATGATGAATTAACTCTTGAATTGTCTTGACCTCCAGTAGAATCAGCGTCAACTCCAATTACCGAAAAGCATAAGCTATTAAATGTAATCGGAAAAGTTATGGTTGTTGTACCACCACGAGTTACTGACTTATATCCCCATTGTGAAAAGAAAGGAATGATAAAGATGAATGATACTCCTGCAAGATCTGCGGCCGAAAGCCGTATATTTGTAAAGTTTGAAGCTGATGGAAGCTTCGGAGGTGCCTATATCGAAGGCGCTAATCTTAATATTCAATATATTCCTGTCTATGCTCCGTTAGAAGAAGGGCAGGAAGAACCGATTGTTGTGGATCAGAACGAAGTGTTCGACCCGGAACTTGGCCCTGAATACGAAGAAGTAACCTATGAACAGTATCAGATGCTGGTAGGCAATGTAGGTGACGGACCATATATCCGCGATCCTAAAACTGGGGAATATATTCCTAAACCGCCGCACGTTCCCACAGCTGAAGAAAAATTGGCAGCGCTTGATGCTGAATACGCTGCAAAAATCAGCGAAGTAAATAATGCGATTTTGATTGCTGCTGCTGAGGGCGATACTGAATTACAGGCAGAATTAGTTGCAGAAAAGGCAGCTTTAAAGTCTGAATATGAGCAAAAAAGGAGTGAATTGTAATGCAAAACAAAAGATGCTTTTTATGCGGTCATAAAATGGCTGAAAACGGCTTGTGTACTAATGCTGGCTGTGTTCGCAGTACACCGGTACCCGGAACTGCTGTTGCTGAAGCTTTGGCTGAGGAAAAAGAGGCAGAAAAGCCTGCAAATA
This sequence comes from uncultured Phascolarctobacterium sp., assembly GCA_949285135.1. GTDB lineage: Bacteria > Bacillota > Negativicutes > Acidaminococcales > Acidaminococcaceae > URXU01. The sequence goes on along the minus strand of CASDXO010000008.1, from coordinate 289,050 downwards.
CTGATTAATAAAGGCTTCACAGCTGTTATATAACATAGAACAGCTAAGCAACGCATAAGCAACGCTGAAAAGCCAGACTGCAGGGGATTTTCAGAGAATTCCAGGTAAATTAATAATAACTGGTTAGCAACACGAAAACCCGTCAAATCAGGTCTATAGCGCGCTTTAGTTCGTGGAGGGATTTGTGGGTATAAACACCTTTGGTAACGCCCTGCGAAGCGTGGCCGAGAATACGTTTTACAGCTGTTTCGTTGGCGCCGGCATTATCTAACATGGTAGCGCAGGTGTGACGGCACTCATGCGGTGTATGCTTGCAGCGTGTAGCAGTCATCACTTTATCAAACAGGCTGCGGAATTTATGATAAGTGAGTTTTTGACCTTTATCATCTGCAATTAAAGTTTTACCGGGACGTTCCATCCAGTGCCGGAAGTAGGGAAGAACTTTTCTGCTAATCGGTACGGCTCTGTTTCTGCCGGCAGCGGTTTTACTTTCACGGATAATGTAGTATCGCTGCTGCAGCTTAACGTCAGATTTTAGTACAGCTAAAAACTCACCAGAGCGGGGACCGGAATATATCATCATGACCACTGCCATGGCCCATGGTGATAATGGTTCATCGGTGTTGGCCAGAGCTTTAATTCGATTTATCTGACGGGTGTTGAAAGGCTTTTTTGGATAGACAACAACGCGCTGATCTATATCAATATACTGGCTGATGTCCGCGGTTGGTGGAATAATTTCGTACTTAACTGCGTATGTGTACATGTGATGCAGAAGCTGCCTGCACTTCTTTTGACTTGCGTAGCCGGTACCGGCAGCGGACATGTTCCGAATTATACTCTGCAAATCACCGATTTTAAGTTCACAAAACTTCTTTCTATACAAAGGCTGGCAGTGTTTGTAAGCAGCTACATAATTGGCACAGGTTGTTTTGGCCAGCTTTGGAAAACGCTCTGCTGCCATAAGTTCGTAGACTTCAGCAAATGTAATACGGGAAGGAGAGAATAAAGATGGATTTTTGTTGTATTCAACGAGAAATGCGAGGCCCTCCGCATATGTCGCAAACTGACCGATAATCTTTTGACGGCCGGATATAGTCTTTTTTACAACGTATGGCTGACGTCTGTTGCTGTCACCGTAATAAACGACAGAGCCGAAGCCGTTGGGAAGTTTTAATCTTTTTTTCAATTTATCACGCTCCTTAAAATTATTTTACAGGAGTGTGAAAAGGGGGATGGTAAGGTGGATGTTGATATACAGCAAATTTGGTCGATTATTAGTCTGATACTGCAGTGTGGCGTTATTAAGTATGTCTACAGCATGTATTCTGATAAGAAGCAAAAAACATCTGCACGTGACGAAGCTCTCAAATGTCTGCTTCGAACCGGAATATATGGGATATATCATAAAGGCGAGAAGGACGGGTTTATTCGATTATATGCTCTGGAAAATGCAACTATGATGTACAACGCATATCATGCTTTGGGCGGTAACGGAGCAGTAACTACTATTTATGAAAAAATAAGTAAAATGCCTCATGAACCGCCGCAATAGGAAGGTGAAAGAATGGAAACAGAAATTAAAGAGACAATCGTTACACAAAAAAGCGAAAAATTTGATTTGAAGGATGGCTTGTCGGTTGACGAGGCAAAGCTCAGTACGGTTGTTGTAATAACTTTGGCCACATTTATCTATGGTGGAGTTTTGACTTGGAGAAATGGAGATATCCCCAATAATTTATGTGACCTGATGATAGCAGAGTTATGCATCATTATGGGTTTGAACGGCATCCAGCAAGCGAAAGAAGCATTTAAGAATTGGAGGAAATAACAATGAAAGTATTTATTAATCCGGGACACTGTCCCGGTGTTGATCCAGGAGCAATTGGACAGAATGGTTTAAAAGAAGCTGATGTTGTAAAAAATGTTGGCGCAAAAACAAAATATTATTTGGAGGCTGCAGGTGTTGAAGTCGAAATCATGCAAGACGACAGCTTGGAAAAAATCTGTAGTGCTGCTAATGCCAGTGGAGCTAATCTGTTTATAAGTCTGCATTGTAATGCTGCAGCTAATCCGCAGGCTAATGGTACAGAAATCTTTACGAGCTGTGGAGAAACTAATGCAGATAAACTGGCCGACTGCATTATGAAGCAGTTCAACGATACTTTCCCGGATATTTATGTAAGAGGTGATTATTCTGATGGCGATGTTGATAAAGAAGCTGGTTTCTATGTTCTGAAGAACACTAATATGCCGGCGGTTTTGTTTGAGATTGCTTTTATCACCAACATTTTTGAAGAAGAATTTTTGAGCAACGAATTAAATCAAACTGAGATAGCAAAAGCTATCGCAAGGGGCGTTACTGATTATTTATCTTTATATAAATAAATTAGAAAGGAAGAATATGACATGACTGCAAAAGAAAAAGTCGAACAAGATTTGAAAAATATCGAAGCTGCGATGGAACAGCTGAAGGTTGATGTTGAGCTGCTGGGTGATGAAGAACGTGCTGAAATGAAAGAAAAAATCCGCAAGTATCTTGGAAAGTATGCCGATGAAATTGAGAAGATCAAGGAATTAGACCGTACCTTAACTGAAAAGCTTGGTAAATACGGAAAAAGGTTTCTCTATGTCTGCGTTGGTATTTTGGCAATTGCCGGAATCGACAAACTGATTGGCTACATCAAAGATTTGTTCTAAAAAAGTAAATCCCTAAGTCAAAAATATGGCTTAGGGATTTTTTTCGGAGGATACAATGAATGTCGAAAGAAAATATAAGATACTTAAGTATATGCTTATTGCTATTGCTGTCGGAATTGCTGGCTATTGTATTTATAATGCCTTAAAACCTGCAGAAAAAACACCAATCATTAAATCTGAACAGCTGCAGACCGCAGATCAGATTAAGCAAACTGCTGCAGGTTCTGGTGTTAGTTTTTCGGATGAACAGAGTAAAATTATCCAGGATAAAATCCAGGATGCGAAACCGGCAGGCAGCGTTTCTGCTACAGCCGGTACCGTAAAACAGGTTGCGGAGCAGCAGCGTCAGCTGAACGGCAGCGACTTTGCGCCGGTTGTTACAGATGATGATTTGGCTAAGCTGCCGGATGATACTCCGGTTGAATTGAAACAGTATCACATATACGCGGCCCCAAAAATTCAGCATGAAGTCAGTCTAAAACTGGATCAGGAAAGCAGCAGCCATATCTCTGGAATAAGTTATGGTATTAAACGTAGAATTACAGAAAAAGGCCAGTATATCGGCGCGCGGGTAGATTATGACTGGCGGGATAAGGAAGCTGCCGTTTGGGCGACATATACCTGGTAAAAGCAGGACGTTTTGCACGTCCTGTTTTTTTATGGTATAATTTCAATGCTATGGACAGAAGGACATTCGCAAAGAAGCTGTCAAGTTTGTCCAAGCCAGCAGTTGCAAGACTAATTGCTGCCGCAGGATTGAAAAATCGTGATGAGCGAATATTATTATCTTGGTATGTAGATGAAAAGTGTATCTACCAGATTGCTGCAGACGAGCATCTGCAGAAGGAATCAGCTTATAATGCAATTGCTGCTGCAAGAAACAAACTTTTTATAATAATTAAAGAACAAGCTTCTTTGCTTCATAACATTGAGGATATAATCGAATACTTAACAAGCGTATAGTTCTTGTTTGGTAATCGTGAATACTTTTTTGTGTCCGCTAAGCAACCTTCGAGTCCGCGGCACCATCAATACAACGGATAAATGTTCTCAATGTCATGTGGCATTGAGATTTTTTCGTTTTAGGGCAAATAACAATAAGAGAAAAGAGGTATGAAGATGACAAATGGCTTTGCAGCACTGCATGTATGTGCTCATACAGTAGAACAGCTTAATAAAATGGGTATTAAAAAACCTATGCCTGTACAGGAACAGGCCATTCCTGCTTTGTTTGCAGGCAGAGATGTTATTGCCAGAGCGCAGACAGGGACTGGCAAGACACTTGCGTTTTTAGTACCTCTGGCGGAAAAAATAGATGTGAAAAAGCCTTACGTCCAGGCATTGGTAATTACGCCTACCCGTGAACTGGCACAGCAGATTGCCGGTGAATTCAAAAAAATTACCGGTAACAGCGAAATCAAGGTGCTGGCTGTTACCGGCGGCCGTGACTTTGAACTGCAGAAAAATAAGCTGGAGGGAAAAAGTCATGTGCTGATTGGCACGCCGGGTCGCCTGTTAGACCATATCAGGAAGGGTAATACATCTTTGGGCGGTGTCAAATATCTGGTGCTGGACGAAGTGGACGAGATGCTCAAGCAGGGCTTTATTGACGAGGCTGCCGAGCTGATTTCCATGACGGCGCCGGAGCATCAGACCATGCTGTGCTCTGCAACTCTTTCTGAAGAAGTGCGCAAGCTGGGCAAAAAGCTGACCAAAAACTGCGCTTTGATAGATATTAATCCGGAAGAAGCCGTAGTAGAAAAAATCAAGCAGATATGCATCAAGACTACGGAAGAATACAAGAACAGAGCAACCGCTGCTTTAATTGACCGTTACAACCCTTATCTGATGATTGTGTTCTGCATGAGCAAGGAACGGGCTAAGGAAGTAGGAGAATGGCTGGGTACTCAGGGTTATAATGTAGATGTGCTGCATGGAGAGATGTCTGCCGTTAAACGTAAAACAGTAATGAAGGCATTCCGCGATGCCAGAATACAGATTCTCGTAGCCAGCGATTTGGCAGCAAGAGGCCTTGATGTAGAAGGCGTAACCCATGTCCTGAATTATGACATTCCCCATGACGTGGACTGGTACGTACACCGCATTGGCAGAACAGGTCGTGCCGGCAACGATGGCATTGCCGTTACCTTTTATACGGCAGAAGAAGTAAAGTGGTTGCGCAATATTGAAACCAGACTGAACATTGTTATGGAAAGGCAGAATCTGGAAGGCAAAACTGTTGCCAGAAGAGTGACTGCCGCCACCAATAATAAAAAGAAAAAAGCCGGCGTACCTAAACGCGGACGCAACGCGGTGGCTGATAAGCGCAAGGCGCCCAAGACCGGAAGCAACAGAAGACAAAATAAAAAGAAGTGATTTTCACACCGATAAATCTTTGTGATTTATCGGTGTTTTTTGCGTTTTTTAGCAGTGTGTGTTTGCAGTTTGTTTTATTAGGGGGTATAATTATTCTGATATACAATTTTTATTTTTAGATAATTAAGGAGACGAGAAAATGTCAGAAGTCAGAGTAAGATTTGCTCCCAGTCCTACTGGGTATTTACATATTGGTGGTGCACGTACGGCGCTGTTTAACTGGCTGTTTGCCCGTAAAATGGGAGGCAAGCTGATTTTGCGTATCGAAGATACCGATACCGAGCGTTTAAAAGAGGATTCCGTCAGCCAGATTCTTACCAGCCTGAAATGGCTGGGTCTGAACTGGGATGAAGGTCCGGAAGTTGGCGGCGACTGCGGCCCGTATTATCAGTCTGAACGACGCGAGCTGTACAGCAAATATGCTCAGCAGCTTTTGGATGAGGGCAAAGCATATTACTGTTTCTGCACTCCGGCTGATTTGGAAGCTGAGCGTGAAAAACAGCGTGCGGCAAAACAGCCGTTCCGTTATGGCCGTACCTGCCGTGATCTTGATCCGGAAGAAGCCAGGGCAAGAGCTGCTGCCGGCGAGCCTTATTCCGTGCGCATCAAGATTCCTACAGAAGGCAGCATTACCGTACATGATCTGATTCATGGCGATGTTACCTTTAATATGGATCAGTTTGATGATTTTGTTATCGTGAAGAGTAATGGTATGCCTACGTATAACTTTGCTGTTGTGGTGGATGATCATCTGATGGGCATGACTCACGTATTGCGCGCAGAGGAGCATCTGTCCAATACGCCTAAGCAGCTGCTTATTTATGAAGCACTGGGTTTTGAACCGCCTAAATTCGGCCATATGCCGATGATTCTGGCTCCTGACCGTTCCAAGCTCAGCAAGCGTCACGGTGCAACCTCTGTTGAAGAATTCCGTGCGCAGGGCTATCTGCCGGAAGCTATTGTTAACTATCTTACCCTGCTTGGCTGGGGTCCCGGCGATGAAAGAGAAATCTTTACTTTGGAAGAAACCGTAAAATTATTTGAACTTGAGCAGATGTCCAAAAAGGCTGCGGTATATGATACTAAAAAGCTGACCTGGATGAACGGTCAGTACTTATCCGAATTACCTCTTGAGAAAATTCTGCCGGAAGCAGAGACTTTCTTCCTGAAAGACGGCCTGGTAACTAAAGAATGGCTGGCAGAAAACAAAGAGTATTTTGCCAAACTGGTTGATACTGTACGTGTACGTGTTAAGACACTGCAGGAAGTTGCAGATGCTGCAGTATATTTCTTTAAGAATATAGAAGCTTATGACGAAAAAGGCGTAGCTAAACACTTTAAGCCGGAAGCTGCTGAGCTGCTGGAAAAATGTATTGCGGCACTGGAAGCTGACGAAGTATTTGACCTTGCCAGCACTGAGGCTGTTTATAACAGGATTGCGGAGGATAACGGACTGGCATTGGGCAAGGTTATCCATCCCACCCGTCTGGCACTTACAGGACGTACTGTCAGCCCTGGTATGTTCGATGTTATGGTACTTTTAGGCAAGGAAAAAACTCTTGCAAGAATGCGTAAGGCAGTGGAATATATAAAATCTCTGTAAGATAACAGTGAGGAGGCCGGTTATGAAATTTATTCTGACAGTTTTGCTTTGGATGATGATTTGTGTGCCTGTTTTTGCCGACCAGCAGACAACAGTATTATCTGCGCCCGTATCTTTTGGCAGGGCAGAAGGAACCCTTCCTTATATTGACGGCAGTAATGATGTGACACTGGAAAAACAGGCTAATAATATCCTGCAGGATAAGGCTAAAAAGCTGTTGCAGGATGTAGGCGGCCAGGGAAAGCTGTCTTATGAAGTAAAACTGAACCGTCCCAGTCTGGTAGGAGTATTGTTAAAAGCCGAAAATAATGGCCGCACAGCATATCAGGGTGTGAATATCGACCTTACCAGCGGCAGAGAATTTACTCTCGGCGATTTTTATACTGAAACTGATGAATTTAAGGCGTTACTGAATGGCAGCAGTGATATTCTGTTTGCGGAAAGAGGCTTGTATCTGCGTGCTGCCGGTAAGAGCGAATATGACAGCTTTATCGGCTATGGTCGCCTGATGCCATATATGCGTATCGGCGATGCCGGAAGATTGCTGCAGATTGCCCGCCTGACGCAGAATGCTGCGGATAAGGTGCTGACCGTGCCATCCGGCAGTCTGATGGCTTTGAAGCTGGACTCTAATCCTTCCAGCGGTTATCGTTGGGAGGTAAAGCTGGATAAAGCGGCTGAGAGCCGTATTCAAAAAGTAGGCAGCTCTTTTATTATGCCGCACAGCACTGATAATCGTGTTGGCACTCCGGGAACGGAAATCATGGTACTTACTGCACAGGAGCCTGGTGAATGTACAGTGACGCTGGAATATAAACGTCCCTGGGAAAAACAGGCTGTCAACAGTTTTTCGTTTAAGGTGGTAATCAAGGAGTAATTATGGAAAAGACCGCTGTTTCAGTAAAAATTTACAACGAAACATATATGCTGCGGACTGAAGCTTCGCAAGGTGATGTAATGGCAGTTGCAGAGCTGGTTGACAGAAAAATGCAGCAGCTGGCAGAGCAGAAACAGATTACTGATACAGGCAGGCTGGCTGTATGGACAGCGCTTGACCTTGCTGGCGAGTTGTACCGTCTGCGGAAAGACTATGACAGACTGCTTGCTGTAGCTAAAGAACGCTAATACAGAGGATTATTGTATGGAAAGAACACAAAGAATAGAACTGCTGGCGCCTGCCGGGAGCTGGGAAGCTTTGGAAGCAGCGGTAAATGCCGGGGCTGATGCTGTCTACATGGGCGGCAAGGCTTTTGGCGCACGCCAGTATGCAAGCAATTTTGACCGGGAAGAAATGACAAGAGCAGTTTATTTTGCCCATATGCATCGTGTGCGCCTGTATATTACTGTCAATACGCTGGTAGATGACAGCGAGCTGCAGGAGCTGGCTGATTATCTGCTGTTTTTAAATAATGTTGGTGTAGACGGTATTATCGTACAGGATTTGGGCGTTATTCGTCTGGCAAGGCAGATTGTGCCGGAATTGCCGTTACATGCCAGTACGCAGATGACGGTGACTAACAGCGGCGGCGTAAAATTTGCTGTGCATGCTGGTCTGGAACGTACTGTACTGGCGCGCGAGCTAAGTCTGGAGGAAATTAAGGCAGCCTGCGCTGTCGGTACAGAAATAGAAACATTTATTCACGGAGCATTGTGTGTCTGCTATTCCGGGCAATGTCTGATGAGCAGTCTGATTGGCGGACGCAGCGGCAACCGTGGGCGTTGTGCCCAGCCCTGCCGGCTGCCTTATAAACTTGTGAACAGTGCCGGCGACGATATGCTGGCTGGAAAAGATGCGGGACAGTATTTGCTGAGCCCTAAAGATATGAATACTTTGAGCATTTTGCCGCAGCTTATAGAAACTGGAGTTGTGTCCTATAAAATCGAAGGCAGGATGAAACGGCCTGAATATGTTGCCGTGGTGGTAGACGCTTATCGTCGGGCTATTGATGCGTATCTTGCAGGCGACTATAAGGTGCCGCAGCAGGATTATGCAAATATTGAACAGATTTTTAACCGTGATTTTACTACAGCTTATCTTACAGAACGTCCCGGCAGGAAGATGATGAGCGATAGACGGCCTAATAACAGAGGTGTGTTAATCGGTCGTGTGACCAGACTTGATAAAGCCAAAAACAAGGCTGTTATCAAGCTGGAAAAAGAGCTGCATCTGGGAGATGGTTTGGAATTTTGGGTTACTGTTGGCGGACGTGTGGGAACAACTGTCAGTGAGATGAAAAAGAACGGACAGGACGCTACTATCGGCTATCCCGGTGAGCAGGTAACTATTGATGTTCCTAACGGTGTACGTCTTAATGACAGGGTATTCAGAACATTGGATAATGCCCTGATGAGCTATGCGCAGCAGTTTTTCGGCAGCGATGCAAAGCGCAGGATTCCTGTTGATGCTGTAGTGACGGCAAAACTGGGTGAAACAATGAAGGTTATGCTTACTGATGACGAAGGCAATGTTGGTTACGGTGAAACGGAATTTATTGTTGAGCCTGCCATGAAACGTGCCCTGACTGATGATACGGTACGCAGGCAGATTGACAGACTGGGAACTACCGAATACTGCTTGAACAGCCTTACCTTTGAGCATGATGAAAATGTCATGGTGCCGATGAGTGAGATGAACGAAGCCAGACGCAGAGCTGCCGAAATGCTTGATGCGGCGCGCCTGGAGGCTTTTGCGCCGGCACGTGGGCAGCGCACACTTGCCGGTGTGCAGCTATTGCCGAAGGAAAAGGGCAGCCGCAGCAGGCATAGCCTGCTTACCGTACACTGTGATACGGTGGCAAAAGCAGAAGCGGCGCTCAATGCCGGTGCTGACAGAATATTATTCGGCGGTGACAGTTTCAGCAGTAAGTTTATCAGTGAAGAGGATTACCGCGCAGTAGCACAGCTGGCGCGCAGAGCAGGTAAAGAATTTGCCTTTGCGACCCCGCGTATTGTTAAGGAAAGCCAGCTGGCATATTTCGACAAAATGTTTGCTCTCTGGAATGAACTGCAGCCGGACTGTGTGTATATCAATAATAACGGGTTGTGGCTTATGGCTCGTGAATATGCCAATCTGCACCTCTGGGCTGATGGCAGCCTGAATATTTATAATGTGCAGTCGCTTGAATTCTGGCGTGAACAGGGCGCAGAAGGCGGTGTGCTTTCAGCGGAGCTGACAATGGGGCAGGTAGAACATCTGGCAGCTGTATCGCCGGTACCGGTAGAATGTCTTGTTCAGGGAAGAATAGAAATGATGGTTTCTGAATACTGTGTTGGCGGTAGCTTTCTCGGAAATCTTGATAAGGGTACCTGCACTTTCAACTGCCGTGAAAAACTGTTCCTGAGTGACAGAAAAGATGCTCAGTTCCCTATAGCGACAGATCAGTACTGCCGTATGCATATTCTTAATGCCCATGATCTTTCCATGCTGACCAGTATCAGACATATGGAGAGTATCGGTGTAAAGAGCCTGCGCATTGATGCGCGCAGCTATGATGAACAGAAAACTGCCGAAATGGTATTTATGTATAAGAGTGTGCTGCGTGGTGAGCTGGAAGCAGGCGAGAATATGCCGCATACTACCCGCGGACACTATTTCCGGGGAGTTTTGTAAAAAAGAAGGAGTAGCGATGGCAAGATTTGCTATTAAAACCTTAGAATTTGATAAAGTAAAAAGCCGGCTGGCAGACAAGGCTGCTACTGCTTTAGGCAGACAGTCTGCACTGGCGCTGCAGATAGAAAGTGATTTTGGTGCTGTTACCCGCCTGCAGGAAGAGACTGCCGAAGCCTTGTTTATTTTGGACAGCGGCAAAAGGTTTCCTTTTGGCGGCGCGTATAATATCGTAGCAGATGTTAAGCGTGCTGAAATAGGCGGCGTGCTTGATCCGGAAGCGCTGCTGCATATTATGATTACGGCAGCGGCAATCAGGCAGATGAAGTACTTTTTGAATGATGAATCTGAGCTGGCACCGGTGCTGAAGGAATATGCTGACGGTCTGCAAGTTTTTACCAGACTTGAAAAGCAGATTGAAGCGTCTGTTGATGAGCACGGAGAAATCAAGGACAGCGCTTCACCCAGACTGAACGGGCTGCGCAGTGCTATTCAGATTGCAAAAAACAGAGTGAAGGAAAAACTTGATTCCATTCTGCATGACCCGAATAACCAGAAATATTTCCAGGATAATCTAGTTACCATGCGCGGCGATCGCTATGTAATTCCCATTAAGCAGGAATACAAGATGAACTTTCCCGGTATTGTACACGATCAGTCGGGAACAGGGGCTACTTTGTTTATTGAGCCTTTGGCAGTGGTAAACCTGAATAATGATATTAAACGTTATGCAGCCGAGGAGAAAGAAGAAATAGAACGCATCCTGAGGCAGCTTTCTGCCAATGTAGGCAGCGAGGCTGCAGCTTTGCTTGCTTCTCTGGATGTATTAACTGAGCTGGACGTAATCTGCTGCAAGGCGTATCTGGCGCAGGAGCTGCATGCCGTGCGTCCGATGCTGCTTTCCGGCGGTAAGGTGGAAATAGCAAAAGGGCGGCACCCGCTGCTGCAGCAGGATAAAGTAGTGCCGCTTGATATCCAGCTGGGCGAAAAATTCAATATCTTGCTTATTACTGGGCCTAATACTGGCGGCAAGACAGTAGCTTTAAAGGCGGTAGGTATTTTTGCCCTCATGGCCCAGTCGGGAATGTTTATTCCGGCTGTAAGTGCGAAGCTGCCGGTATTCAGGGCAGTGTATGCCGATATTGGCGACGAGCAGAGCATTGAGCAGAGCCTGAGTACTTTTTCTGGTCATATGAAGAATATCATTGGTATTCTGAATGAAATCAGACCAGGAGACCTGGTTTTGATAGATGAAATCTGTGCTGGTACTGACCCTAATGAGGGGGCGGCACTGGCTATGTCCATTATTGAGCATATGAAGGAGCAGCAGGCGCTGGCTATCGTTACTACTCACTACAGCGAGCTGAAAACCTTTGCTTACGAACGTGAGGGCATGGAAAATGCCAGCGTAGAGTTTGATGCTGAATCGCTCAAGCCTACATATCGTCTGCTGATGGGCGTACCGGGAAGCAGTAATGCCTTTAATATCAGCAGGCGTCTGGGACTCAGTGACAGCATTGTAGAGCAGGCAGGAATGCTGCTGAATCAGGAACATGCGCACATGGAGAATGTGCTGCAGGAACTGGAAGGCGAGCGCCGTCGTTATGAAAGCGGCAGCAGAGAAATTGAACAGCTGCGTCTGGAAAGCGAGCATCTGCGCAATGAACTGGCTCATGCCAAGCAGGAGTTTGAACGTCGCCGTAACGAGATGCTGCGTAAAGCGCGCGAGCAGGCAGACGATATCTATCGCCGCAGCCGCAGAGAGTCTGAAGCGGTACTGAAGGAGCTGCGCGCCCTGAAAGCTGACTTTGATACCAGGCGTCTGGAACAGGCGGCGGAAGAAGCACGCAAAAAGCTGAATAAACAGCTCAGCGAGGATGCGCCGCTGCCGGAAGGAGCACCGCTCACAGCACTGACAGCTAAAAAGGGGCTCAATGTTTTTGTGGTATCGCTGGGTAAGAACGGACTGATTACTGATGTCAAGGGAGACGAAGTAACTGTACAGGTGGGTATCCTGAAAATGAACGTGCCTGCTGCCAAATGTCTGCTGACTAAGGCGCAGCCAGTCAGCAGTGAGCCAGCCAGTGTCAAGAAACACAAAAAAGCCGGTTATGCTCATCAGATGTTTGTTGCGAAAAGTAACAGTGCCAAACAGGAAGTTGACTTGCGCGGCATGACGCTTAATGAAGCTATTCCTGTTGTAGATAAGGCAATAGATGATGCGCTGCTGGCAGGTATCACCCAGCTGCGTTTAATCCATGGTAAAGGTACAGGAGCGCTGCGTGCGGGGCTGACTGCTTATTTGCAGACTAACCGTTTTGTGAAGAAAATGGAAATGGCCTCGCTGGAAACTGGTGGCAGTGGTGCTACGGTTATTGATTTATAAATAAGTTGACCGTTTTATTTTTTGATGTGATAATAAATATATGATATTGTTGCTGATTTTTCAGTGTTGAAAGGAGTCTTTATACATGCTTACAAGTATTGCTGCCAAACATGCTAAGGGCAAAGCTGCTCAGGATAAAATTTTTGCTGCCAATGCAGCTGCCGTTGCTGCTGCTGCCAAATATGGCAAGGAAAATGTTACTAACGCTACTATCGGCGCTATTTTAGACGAAGATGAAAAACTGGTTTGCCTGCCGACTGTTGAAAAAGTATTCCGCAGTCTGGAAACCAATGAACTTATTGCTTATGCACCTATCTCCGGTTTGCCGGAATATCTGGAATGCGTGCTGACTGCTGCTTTTGGCAGCTCCCGTCCGGATGGCTATCTGGCTGCTGTTGCTACTGCGGGTGGTACCGGCGCTATCCATCATGCAATCTGGAACTATATGGATGAGGGCGAAACCGCTCTTTGCTCTGACTGGTACTGGGGAGCATATAAAGTATTGTGCAGCGATATGGGCCGCAACTTTACTACCTACAAGATGCTGGATGCAAACAATAAATTTAATCTGCCGGCATTAAAAGAAAAAGTTACCGAGCTTTTAAGCAGGCAGGATAACCTGCTGTACATCCTCAATACTCCTGCACATAATCCTACCGGCTACAGCCTGTCTGAAAGTGATATGGACGGTGTGCTGGGGATTTTGAAAGAAGCTGCTGTTGATGGCAAAAATATTATCCTGTTCCTGGATGTTGCGTATCTTGACTATGCAGGCGAAAAAGAAGAAGTGCGTAAAATCTTTAAAAAACTTTCCGGTCTGCCGGCAAATATTCTTGCTATCGTGGGCTACAGCATGTCAAAAGGCTTTACCATGTACGGTCAGCGTACCGGTGCGATGATCGGTGTATCCTCCAGTAAGGAAGTAATCGAAGAATTTGCTGCTATTAACCAATATACCAGCCGTGCAACCTGGTCTAATATCAATCGTCCGGCAATGCGTACGCTGGCTGCAATTTACAGTGACCCTGAACTGCTGAAAGCTACTGAGGCAGAACGTGATTATTATTACAAAATGATTAAAGCGCGTGCAGACCTCTTTACCGAGGAAGCAAAAGCATGCGGACTGCCCATGCTGCCTTATGTAGCAGGTTTCTTCCTGTCCATTCCTGCTAATGATCCTGACGCAATCTGCAATAAACTGCATGAGGACAATATTTTTGCCGTTCCTCTGGCTGCAGGCGTGCGTATTGCTGTTTGTGCCGTGCCTCTGAAAAAAATTAAGGGTATGGCAGCAAAGGTTTACGCAGCAATGAAGGAAGTTGAAAAATAATTCCTGTATTTATCAGGCCGGAGCTGTATAGTTCCGGCTTTTTTTACAGGCTGGATAATGACAGAGGTGCAGAATGTTAAAGCTTACATTTAAAAACGGCGAAACAAAGATGGTGAAAAAGGGCAGTACATTGCTGGAATTAGTGCCGGATTTTGCTGCCGACTATGAGGCTCCGGTAGTTGTAGGTGTATTTAACGGAGAAGCCTGTGATTTGCAGTATCCGCTGAAAACTGACGGTATGGTAGGTTTTATTGATGCCAATCAGAGTGAGGGTATGCGTGTTTATGTAAGAACGCTGCTGTTTTTGTTCCTGGTTGCAGTAAGGCGTCTCTATCCAGATGTGAAGATAGAAGTTCGCAATACTCTTGGCAGTGCGCTGTATTGTATAGATAACAGTGAAAAAAAGCTTACTGAAGAAGATATACATAAAATAGAAGCAGAGATGCGCAGGCTGATTGCCGCCAAGGAAAAAATAAGCCTCACAAGAAGACGCAAAGATGATGTGATGAGGGAATACGGCTGCATGTGCAGTGAAGACCGTCACGCTCTTTTATGTCAGGTAAATGATAATATAGACATTTCCATTTATTATTTATGTGGCGAACCAGGTTATTTCTTTGGTCCGATGTGCCCTGATGTCAGCTATGTAGCGAATTTTGCGCTGATAAAATATGATAAGGGCGTCGTAATAAATTATCCTGATACAGGCAACTGGCAAGTTGTCCCTCCGTTTAAAGATCAGCCACGACTTAATGAAGCCTTCCATGAAGCAGAAGAATGGTCCGAGATGATTCACTGTAATACAGTTGGCAAGCTGAATAAGATTATTGACCTTGGTTATGCGGAGCAGATTGTGCAGGTAGCAGAAGCTCTGCATGAAAAAAAAATTGCAGGTATTGCTGATGAGATTGCGCTCAGAAAAGACAGGCTGAAACTGATTTTGATTGCCGGCCCTTCTTCTTCCGGTAAGACATCTTTTGCTCAGCGTCTTAGTATCCAACTTGTTGTTAATGGTATTCGTCCTATGCCCATTTCGATGGATGACTATTATCTGAACAGAGTTGACACGCCAAGGAAAGCCGATGGCAGTTATGATTTTGAGACTATTGACGCTATTGATTTGGAGCTGTTTAACGATCATTTGACCAGGCTGCTGCAGGGTGAAAGTGTTAAGCTGCCCAAGTATAATTTCCGCAGCGGAATGCGTGAATATCGCGGACGCGAAATGCAGATGCATGAAGGCTCGGTACTGCTGGTGGAAGGCATACACGGCCTGAATGATAAGCTGACAGCAGCAATTCCGGCAGAAAACAAGATGAAAATTTACGTCAGTGCGTTGACTCCTATGTCGATGGATGAATATAATCGTATCAATACCACTGATATGCGTCTTTTACGGCGTATTGTGCGCGATTCTCAGTTCCGCTCACATGACGCTGCTGCGACACTGAATTTGTGGGATAGTGTGCGTTATGGTGAAGAACAGTATATTTTCCCCTATCAGTGCAGTGCTGATGTTATTTTTAATACAACACTTATTTATGAATTTGCTATTCTAAAAAAATATGCTCAGCCAAGATTGGAAGCTGTAAAACCTCAGGCAGGGCAGGCTTACTATTCTGCCAGAAGGCTGCTGGGGCTGTTGGCCCATGTTAAGGAAATGGATGATGAAGCTATTCCCAAGAATTCTATTTTAAGAGAGTTTATCGGTGGTTCGGCTTTTGCTTCTGTGCTGTAAAAAACAGGCTGCATACGCAGCCTGTTTTTTGCTTGACTTAAAGTACGATTTAAGTAGTATGCTGTAACAAAAGGGGTGATGCAATGAAGAAGCTGAAACTTAAAATATTTTTTATGGCAGCCGGCATGCTGGTAATACTGCTGTTGGGAGGCTGTGCGGTCAGACAGCAGGAAGATGTTGGTTCAGACAGTGCCATAGGCGTGCACGACGTCAGGCAGCTTGTAACTGCTGACAGTTCACGTTCACGGATGCTCATGTGGAGTGCTGCTGCCGGGCAGCAATATTTTGTTGAGTATGGAAAAGAAGGAAGCAGCAGGCAGATTAAAGCTGAAGATGCTTCCTTTACAGATAGTGGCAGGCAGTATTCACAGTACAAAGTACTGCTTGACGGACTGGAAGCAGGAAGCGAATACCAATACCGCATCAGAACCGCTGATACATTAGGTGCCTGGCACAGACTGCGCACTGATGATGGTCAGGATGTGTCTGCAGTTATTTTTCCTGATTCTCAAAGCAGTGATTATTCCGGTTGGCGCAAGCTGGCAACTAATGCCCTACAAAAAAATCCTCAGGCTGATTTATATATAAATCTGGGTGATCTGGTGGATAATGGACAGGATGGACGTCAATGGCAGGACTGGCTGGAGAGTGTTTCCGCGTTCAGTACTTATTTGCCTTTTGCTCCTGTTATCGGCAACCATGAAACTTATACACTGGATTGGAAATTGCGTTATCCTTTAGCTTATACCAATCTGTTTGCAGTGCCGGAAAATGGCAGTAAGCAGTATCAGGGGCAGTTTTACAGCTTTGACTATGGCAACGTGCATTTTACAGTTTTGGATACCAATTTTCAGGAAATGCAGGCAAGTCAGCCGGAACTTATGGCAGACGAAATAAGCTGGCTGGAGCAGGATTTGGCTGCAAGTGCTGCCAAATGGAATGTTGTTCTGATGCATAAAGATATCATGCTGTATGGATTTAATAACCGTCCTGGCACGGCAGAACATTTTACTGATGCAGGAAAAGCGCTGATGCCTGTTTTTGATAAGTATCAGCCGGATGTAGTACTCAGCGCTCATTTGCATACGTATCGCCGTCGTAAGCCTCTGCAAAATTTTGTGCCGGACAGTCAGGGTATAGTGTATATTCTTTCCGGTGTGGCTGGCAGTGTGCGTTATGCCGATTTATGGAAAGACAGTGAGCTGGATGCTGCCCGTGCACCGCGCCCGGAAACAGAAAATTATCTGACACTGCAAAGTTCTGATAACGAACTGGTAATCAGAGCATTTTTACTGGATGGTACTTGTTTTGATGAAGTTCATATTACAAAGAAGCAATAGCATAAGGTTCGCTGCTTCCGCGGCGAACCTTATTTACTTTATTGACAAAATATTGCCTGATTGCTAAGATTTAGATACTTAGTCTGGAGGCTTTGGTCACTATGAGAGTATTTACATTTAAAATTTCCGAAATAAAGTCCGTACTGTGTGTGAACACCATCGAGCGGGCAGTCTGCGCTCTGGAGGGCGTCGATGCTGTATGCGTCGATATCCCGTCAGGATTGGTCAGGATACGCTGTCATAATGATGGTGTTGCGGAAGAAACAATACAAAGCGTTATTCTGGAAGCTGGTTACAATGCAGTAAAGCTACCAGGTATGACTGCTGCAGATAAACAGGAGGACGGACTGCGTCAGTCGTGCAGGATAGCTGCAATCATAACAGTAATAGCGGCACTGGCAGCTTTTAGCCTGTATTTTCGCTGGCTGCTGCCCTTGAAGAGCGAACATATACTGTTGCTTGCCACTGCAGAATGTTTGTGTGGGCTGGGCGCTCTTTATATTGGTCGACAGATTGTTTTGGAGGGATTTCATAATCTTTTTTCCGGCAGACCATGCATGGAATCGCTGACTGCGGTAAGTGTCAGTGCAGCCATGCTATATAGCTTGCTGAGTTTGTATGACCTTTATATGGGTAACAGTATTGCTGCAGGTAATATTTATGCTGCTGCCGTTGCTTTAATTTTATTGTGGTCGCTGGGCGGAGAATACTTTGCCCGCGAAGCTGAGCGCAGAGAAAAGAAAACAATCGTTTCCGTAAGGCCTGCTCAGTTACTGCGTAATGGTACGGAGCATACAGTAACAGCAGACATGCTGTTTACAGGAGATTTAGTAGTTGTTCGTCAAGGTGAAAATATTCCCGCTGACGGAATTGCAGAAAGCGGGAATGCAGCTGTAGACGAGAGTGATTTTACCGGCAACAGTATTCCTGTGCTGAAAGAAAAGGGCATAAAGGTTATGGCTGGCAGCTATGTGTTCGGCGGTGAGCTGACTGTCAAGGTCCTTAAAACGGCAGAAAAACTGCATGATATGCATGAAGAAGTGAGAGAAAGTAAAGCTACGGTATCAACGCCTGCAGATAAAAGAGCCGCGTTTTTTCTGCCGCTGATTTTGATTGTGGCGGTAGCTGTATCGCTTAACTGGCTTTTTTATTCAGGCAGTTTTGGTCTGGCAGGCAAGGTGTTTACTTCTATTTTGCTTGTTACCTGTCCCTGTGCTTTAAAAATGGGACAGGCAGCTGCCCTGCTTCGTACGCTACAGCAGGCGGCTGCATCCGGCATATATTGCCGCAGCGCCGGGCCGCTAAATATTTTTAAAGATATTTCTGTCGTTATTTTTGGCAAGACCGGTACAATAACTGACAGAAAAATAGTGATGACGGATATAGTAACTTATAACGGCGTGCAGAAAGATGCTGCATTAACACTGGCAGCCTCGCTGGAAAACAGCAGCCTGCATCCGGCGGCGAGTGCTCTTAGAGAACATGTAGCCGAGGAAAATCTTCTTGCATGTGAAAAGCTGCAGTATCTGCCCGGACAGGGCATTTCAGCTATCTGTCAAAAGGTACGCGTGTGTTTCGGGACGTTTGAATATGTCAAAAAAAGCTGTCGTATACCTGCTGCCGCGGCAGAGCTGACGGAAAAATGGCGTCAGGAAGGCAAAATGCCGTTGTTTCTGGCGGCGGGCAGAACACTGTGCGCAGCATTTGCTATGGCCGAAGAAGTACCGTCTTCCGGCAAGGATGTAGTAATAAGACTGCAGGAGCAAGGCATAAGGTCTATCCTGATGTCAGGTGACAGTAAAGAAGCGGCGATGCGAGCAGCGGAGCTGACAGGAATCAAGAAATATATGGGGGCGCTTTCACCGGAAGAAAAGCTGGAGCTGGTCAGCAGTATTAGTATGGGTGGTGAAAAGGTTGCCGTTGTCAGCGGTTGTCATAACGATTGTCTTGCAGAATGTAAGGCTGATATCCGCATAGCCGTAGGCTGCAGACAGTCAGCGTGTGATGATGGAGATGCTGCCGACGTGCTCCTGGCTGAAGGAAATCTGCCTGCGCTTTTACGGGCTATACAGCTTAGCAGAAAGCTGGAGAAAGTCGACAGGCAGGGCGTTATGCTGTTTTATCTTCTTACGGCAATGCTGCTGCCGGTTGCTGCAGGTGCTTTTTATTTTCTGCAGCCGGGGCTGCTTGCACAGCCTCTCTACGTATTTATATCCGTGCTAACAGTAGGAGTACTGCTTCTTCTTAATGCTCGCAGGATCTAAAAAGAATTAAAGAAAAAACAAAAATCCGCTGATATTTATCAGCGGATTTTTTTATAATAATTTTTATTCATTTTGCCAGCCTTTGCATAAATCTACCCACTCCTGAAAATTACAGGAATAACGTTCCAGTTCTTCCGGTGTCAGCTCGATAGCGCTGTTATGACTGCCGCACGCAGGGAAGAAAGTCTGGAAGCGTTTCAGGGAGATATCAAGGTATACCCTGACAGCATCATTGACAGCAAAAGGGCAGACACCGCCCACAGCATGGCCGATAAGCGGTTCTACTTCCTCAGCAGTAAGCATTTTAGCCTTGGTGCCGAAAAAGTGTTTATATTTGGCATTATCAATCTTGGTATCGCCTGCAGTTACGATGAGAACGCAGCCGTCATTTACTTTAAAGGAAAGTGTTTTGGCGATACGCGCCGGTTCACAGCCAGCGGCCTGTGCAGCCAGCTCTACTGTTGCGCTGGAAGTAGGAAATTCAATGATTCTGTCATCTATATGCAGGTTTTTAAAATAATTGCGTACTTTTTCAATGGACATCTTAATCGCTCCTTTTGTGTAGATACATTTAATTTTACTTCTGTAATCGTTCACTGTCAATTAGTAGGATTTTACATTTACAGGTTAAAGTAGCGTTGTCAGTAATTTTGTGCTAAACTAAACAAATAGCAGAGTTAAAGAAAGAAGTGATTATTATGACATGGGTAAAAAATGGCAGAAAATTAGGTGTTCTTGGCGGCATGGGCCCAGCAGCGGCAGCAGAGTTTCTGCGGGTATTGGCAGCTAAATGCCCGGCAGCAACCGACCAGGAACATCCTGTTATATATATGATAGGTGATTGCGAGATTCCTGACAGGACGCAGGCTATATTACATGATGGTGCTTCACCGCTGCCTAAGCTGAAAGCAGATTTGCTGCAGCTATGTGAGATGGGGGCGGATGTATTGGCGGTGCCCTGCAATACAGCCCATTGCTTTATTGACCAGTTTAAAAACGAGCTGCCGGTGCCGCTTGTGCATATCATTGATGAAACAGTACTGGCTGCGCAAAGACTTTCGCCTGAAGGGGCGTGGATGCTTTCCACCAAGGCTACCAGAGCTACCGGGATTTATCAGAAATACGCAGAAATGCATGGCCTGAAATTATATATCCCCAATGAAAGACAAAGTGATATTTCACAGGAAATCATTACCTGTGTTAAGGCAAACAAAATGCAGCAGGCAGGAGAACTGATGCGTTCTCTGGCAGCAGAGCTGTGGCAGGAGCATAACTTGCCAATCATGACAGCCTGCACGGAGCTGCCGCTTGGATATACTGCTTCCGGGTTGCCGGAGGAAAAATCCGTATCAAGTATTGATGCACTGGCTGCTGCAGTAGTAAAAAAACTTTATGACGAAAAATAGAGATGGCCAATATATTTACCATAAAAAAAGCAGACACTTATGTGTCTGCTTTTTTACGTTTTAATACGGAAAACCAACGAATAAATTACGGGCAGGACAATCAAGGTAAGCAGGGTTGCTCCTGTAAGGCCTGCGGCAATAGATACGGCAATTGCATTCCAAAAAACGCTGGCGAACAAAGGTATCAGTCCTAATACAGTTGTAAAGGCTGCCAGCATGATGGGGCGGAAGCGTACTATGGCTGATTCGATTACAGCATCTAAAGGCTGCATGCCGGAGTCAAGATGCTGCTGGATTTGGTCGATAAGGACAACGCTGTTGCGGATAATGATACCCGTCAATGCCAGAATACCCAGTTCGGCCATAAATCCGAGGGTGGAATGAAAAAGCAGCAGTCCAAAAATGACGCCGATGATGCCAAGAGGCGCAGTACACAGGATGACAAACAGCTTGCGGATATCCTGCAGCTGCAGCATCAGCAGTACAGCCATTAGTACAATCATTACGGGAACGGGCTTCAGCAGATGGCTGAGAGTTTCCTGACTGTCTTCCAGGGAGCCGTCTATTGCTATATTTACACCAGCAGGAAGGTCCTGACGGATAGCAGCAAGATTATTATATACTCTCTGGGTAACGTCGTTGCCGGTAACATCATCAGTAATACTGCCGCTGACAGTAATGGTCGGGCGCAGATTACGGCGCCAGATCATATTGTCTTCACTGCCGTATTCAATGCGGGCAATCTGGGCAAGAGGAACAGCACCGCCGGAAGTAGGAATGGATACAGTTTCCAGTTGGGTTATTTCAGCACGTTCTGCAGGGTCAAGACGGAAAACGATGCCTATTTCCTGGTCATGTTCCAGATAGCTGCCTACAGTGTAACCGGAAAGCTGCGCCTGCAAAGCCATGGCGACATCATGACGCGTAAGACCCATTTGTAACAGTTTGTCATTATCTACCGTTACTTTAGCAACACGCGTCTGTTCCATCCAGTCGAAACGGGTCATGGTAACATTTGGGTCTGCTGCCATTACTTTACGTACCTTCCAGGCATATTCTTTTGCCTGTTCATCAGTAGAAGCGCTGACGCGAATCATAACCGGATAAGGCGATGGCGGGCCCAGAGGGATAGTGCGGGAAAAGACTGTTACTTCGGGCAGGTTGACATTGGCCAGCTGATGCAGTTTCTTTTCCAGACGTTGACGTGCTTCTACGTCTTTGGCAACGACAACAAGCTGCGCGTAGTTATCACGGGGCTGTACCGGGTCAATAACGAGTACGAAGCGGGGAGCACTTTCACCTACATAAGTGGAAACACTCTGTAAATCAGGATCATCTTTGATAAGCTCAGTAAGCTTCAGGGCTGCGGCATCAGTAGTCTTGATGGAGGAACCTTCCGGCAGGTTAAGCTCCACCAGCAGCTCCGGACGTACAGAGGCAGGGAAAAATTCCTGCTTGATGAAACGAATCATAAAGATGGAGCTGATAAAAAGAGCTATGGTAATGCCGAGGACGATAAAACGGTGTTTAAGAGAAAAAGCTAATAAACTGCGGAACTTTTTATAAAATGGTGTATTAAAGTTTTCCTGTTTGATGACCGTGGGCTTTATCCATTCGTAGCCAAGTACAGGGGCCAGGGTGGCGGAAACAACCCAGGAAAACAGCAGGGTTATACTCATAACAGGAAAGAGACTGAATGCAAATTCAGAGGCGCTGGCCTGAGAAAATGCTATGGGCATGAAGCCAAGACAGGTAATCACGGTGCCGGTAAGCAAAGGCCAGGCACAGGTTTTAAAAGCATAGGAGGCTGCTTTCATGCGTTCCCAGCCTTCTGACATTTTTACTTCCATAAGTTCTACTACAACGATGGCATCGTCAACCAGCATACCAAGGGAAATAACCAGAGCACCGAGTGAAATTTTGTGCAGGTCGATGCCGAAAGCAAACATGGCAGAAAAAGTGCCTAACAAAATCAGCGGGATGCAGCAGGAAATTACATAGCCGCTGCGCCTGCCAAGAGAAAAAAGGCTGACTGCCAGCACGATGAAGATTGCTTCGTAAAGGCTTTCGGAAAATTCGCTGATAGAATTTTTTACAACTTCCGGCTGATTGGCAACCTGATTGAGTTCCAGACCAAGGGGAAGCTCTTTTTCTATCTTTTGGACTTGTGCGGACAGATTCTGACCCAGTTTGATATTATCGCCGCCGTCTTCCATGGAGATGGCGATACCGACGGCAGGCTGTCCGTTAAAATACATCTTACTTTCCGGCGGGTCGGCATAATCTCTGGTAATAGCAGCAATATCGCCCAGGCGGAAAACCTTGCCGTTGGCATTTATAGGAATATTCCTGATATTTTCCAGGCTTTCAGGGGCACCGGTAAGGCGCAGATAAGTATTGTTTACTTCTGCTTCTATCATACCGGAAGGCGTAACCGCAGTCTGAGCCTTGATGACAGAGGCAATGCTGTTAATATCAAGACCCAGCTGAGCAAGTTTGTCTGTGTCCATCTGGACAAAGATTTTTTCCGGTTGAACGCCGACAAGTTCGACTTTTTGCACGTCAGGAACAGCGGTGAAATCAAGTCGTATTTTTTCTGCATAGCGACGCATGTCTTCATAAGAGTAGCCGTCACCGGTTAGCGCGTAAATATTGCCGTATACGTCGTCAAAACGGTCATTAAAATATGGGCCGTAAACTCCTTCCGGCAGCTGGTCTTTAATGTCATTAACCATATTGCGCAGTTCCAGCCAGCGCTGGCGTACTTCTGAGCCTGGCACCTCATCTTTCAGATAGACAGTGATAACAGAGGTGCCGGGGCGGGAATAACTGGTAATTTTATCTATATTGGGAACATTTTGAATTTGCTTTTCCAGTTCGTCGGTAAGGTGCATTTCCACTTCCTTGGCACTGGCTCCAGGCCAGGAAGCGTAGACAACCATCTGTTTGACAGTAAAACTGGGGTCTTCACTGCGTCCCAGAGATTTAAAGGAATAAATACCCATGACGAGAATCAGAAAAGCGAAAAAGTAAATTATCTGTTTATGCCTGATGGACCATTCAGCCCAGTTTACATGCCTCATAATTGGTCACCGCTTTCCAATAAGCGTACTTCCTGATTTTCTGTAAGTTTATCAATACCTGCGGTGATAACACGGTCGCCTTTTTTCAGACCGCCAGTAACGGCAACTTTATTGCCGCTGTAGGCACCCAGAGTAACGTTTATAAGGCGAGCCTTTTTATCGGCATCTACTATCCAGACCTGTGGCTGACCTGCTACCTGATAAATGGCGCTGATAGGCAGCAGAATACTTTCTGCTGCCGTGCCCGGCAAGATTACCTTGGCCGTCATTCCCAGCTGAGCCTCGGCAGGAAGATGGTCTACGGCAACGCGTACTTTATAGGTTCTGGTTACAGGATCTGCAACAGGAGATATTTCGCGAATCCTGCCTTCAGACTGCTGATTTTTTAAAGCCCAGAAGGTTACCTGAGCTTTTTCGCCCACAGCTATATAAGGCAGCTGATTTTCCGGCACGGCTATCTGGATTTCTCTTTCACCGTTTTTGATGACTGTAACAAGTGGGGAACCTGCTGCTGCTATTTGGCCCACTTCACCGGTAATATTAGCCACAACACCGTCAGCGTCACTGCGCAGATTGGTATATTCCAGCTGATTGGAGGATGTGTTGGCCTGCGCCTGAGCCTGTCTCAGCGCGGCATTGGCTGCCTCTAACTGGGTATTGTACTGGTCAAATACTGCCTGACTTACAGCTCCGCTGGCATATAGCTTTGCATAACGGGCAGCGTTGTCTGCAGCCAGTTTCTGATTTGCAGCAGCGGATGCAAGCTGCGCATTGCTGTTTTCCACAGATTGCAGGATGTCTTTAGGGTCAATGGTCATCAGAATCTGGCCGGCGTGCACTGTGCTGCCGATATCAACATATCTGGCATTAATTTTTCCGGCAACCTGAAAAGCAAGATTGCTTTCATAACGGCCGCGGATTTCGCCGGGATAAATATTGTCTGATGTTGTTTCATCTGTACCCACAGTCAGTGTTCGTACAATAGGAACAGTTTTTTCTTCAGTCGGTTTGGTACTGAAACTTGTGTAACAATACCAGCCCGCTGTAGCAATGACGAGCAATGTTAAAGCAGCGGTCATTTTTTTCTTGCGGGGATCGGTCAGAATATTATGCAGCATGATGCAACCTCCGTTTGTTTAACTCAGTGAAGCAAGATAGGTATTAAGTGCCTGGGTAAGATAATCAATTTCATTTCCGGGCATAAAATTGCCCAGGTCACGAATCTGATTATGAGTAAGAAAGAAAAACATGATAATACTTTCCAGCGTAAAAGCTACGTGAGTGGGCTGAATACGACTGCTGATTTCTTTGCGTTCGATGGCTTCCGCAACCAGTTCAGTCATAAACTGATGAATCCTGTACAGTCTGTTTTTAACGAAGTTTTCAAACATGGGCTGAGGTGAAAGCAGTTCACGGTAAATAAGATGAATACAGTGAGGATGTTCTTTCTGCAGCCGGACGATGGAATGAACGTAATGATGCAGTTTGCTGAGCGGCGATATCTCCATGGTACGGATATTATCTATCAGATGAAAAAAAACTTCTGACTGAGTGTTGAGTACTGCCTGATAAAGATTTTTTTTGCCGCCGAAATAATAAGATATCAAAGCGCTGTTGACACCGCTGGCGACAGCAATCTGTTTTATGGAGACGGCATTAAAATTATCGGATGCAAACAGGTCTATGGCTGCGTTCAGAATTTTGGCAGCGCTATGGCTCATATTATTGGCGTGTTCTGACATAATAAATACCTCGGCAATAAAATTTAATCGGTTAATTAATTAGTCATATTATACACTAAAAGCCTGATAATGTAATCTAAATTGTTTCTTTGCCAAAGGCTGCTTGTATTTGATATAATTTGTGGTAAAAACAGGGAAAGACAGGAACAGGACATGGAATTTATGATATATGCAGCAATACTTATCGGCATGTTGTTAATAATTGCCCTTATAACCCTGCTGCTGAAAAAAGACAAGGCGACAGATAATACAGAGCAGCTGCAGCGTATGGAAGCATTGGAGCGCGCATTTTATGAAGCAATCAGGGATCTTCGTTCTGAGCAGACTGCTCTTGCCAGAGCTTCCCGCATGGAAAATCAGCAGGCATCTGACCGTATCAGTGAGCAGATAGATAAAAGGGTAGCGCGTTTGGCAGATCTGACCAACAGAAATCTGGAGCAGATACGTTTCACGGTAGATGAAAGACTCAGCAGCTCGCTGGAACAGAAGTTTTCTCTGGTCAGCAGCAGACTGGAAGAGATGCATCGTGGACTGGGTGAAATGCAGAGTCTGGCTGGCGGGGTGGATGAGCTGCGGCGTATACTGACAAATGTTAAAACTCGCGGTATCTGGGGTGAAATGCAGCTGGCGACGCTGCTGTATGATATACTGCCCAAAGCAAGAGTGGCTGAGAATGTCGAGATTCGTCCCCGCAGCAATTTGCGGGTGGAATTTGCTCTGCGTATACCACATGCGGAAGGCGAAATCCTGCTGCCGATAGATGCCAAGTTTCCGCAGGAAGATTATCAGCGCCTGCAGTCGGCAAGAGAAAGCGGCAGTGCTGCTGAGGCAGAAGCTGCATTAAAGCAGCTTGAACGCAGACTTAAAAGTGAAGCCAAAGATATTCGTGATAAATATATTCAGCCTCCTTATTCTACAGATTTTGCAGTAATGTATCTGCCCAGCGAGGGACTTTTTACAGAGGCTGTAAATATCGATGGGCTGATGGATGAATTACAGAGAAGCTGCAGAGTGTGTCTGGCCGGACCGACGACTTTGGCTGCCCTGCTCAGCAGCCTGCAGGCAGGTTTTCGTACTGTTGCAATAAGGCAGCAGGCAGAACAGGTATGGCAAATTCTGACTGCACTGAGGCATGATACGGAGTTGCTGCTGGAAACGCTGGAGAAAACTGGTAAAAAGCTGTCTGAAGCGGAAAGCAGTGTAGATAATGCCCGCAAAAAAGCAGCGTTAATCAGCAGAAAACTCAAGATGGCGGAAGAAATAAAGACACCGACAGCGGGAGGTATGGAAGATGACAGCAAATAATCAGGAGTACCGCAAGCCGCCTTTTTTGGTGAGAATATTTTTATGGGGGTATGGTTTTCTCTGGCTTAACATGATTTTTATAGCAGGACTTAACAGCATAGCTCTCGGGCATGTGGATTATGACAGCGGCAGCCTGGCCTTGGCGCTGACTTTGGGATTTTATTTCATCTTTAAATATTTGCCGCGGCTGCTGCGCTGACAGTATAGAATAAAGCGCGGATTGCTTGTAAAAATAATAGCGGCGTAGTATAATATTACGGTAATTATTAAAATTTTAGAAACAGTGAAGTTTGGAGGAATTTAAGTATGTCAGGACATTCTAAATGGGCCAATATTAAACATAAAAAAGGTAAAGCCGATGCTTTGCGCGGTAAGATTACCACTAAAATCAGCAGAGAAATTACCATTGCAGTACGTATGG
This sequence comes from uncultured Phascolarctobacterium sp., assembly GCA_949285135.1. GTDB lineage: Bacteria > Bacillota > Negativicutes > Acidaminococcales > Acidaminococcaceae > URXU01. Next base: position 261,749 of record CASDXO010000008.1, on the reverse strand, counting down.
GCGGCGCTGACCCTACCGGTAATATGAAGCTGAAACTGGCTTTGTCCAAGGCTAAGGCTAACAATATCCCCAAAGACAATATCCAGCGTGCTATTCAGAAAGGTCAGGGTGCTCTGGAAGGCAGCAATTATGAAGAAATTACCTATGAAGGCTACGGACCGGCAGGCGTTGCCATTATGGTAAGTGCCTTGACTGATAATCGCAACCGTACTGCAGCAGATGTCCGTCATGTATTTTCTAAATACGGCGGCAACATGGGTGAGACTGGCTGCGTAAACTGGATGTTCAAACGTAAAGGTATTTTTGCTATCAGCAGTGAAGCAGGCGTAAGTGAAGATGACCTGATGATGATGACTCTGGAAGCTGGTGCTGAGGATATCAAAGGTGATGAAGACGGTTTTGAAATTGTTACTCAGCCTGATGATTTTGAAGCTGTTGAGCAAGCTCTGGCTGATAACAATATCGAAGTGGAAATGTCTGAAATCACAATGGTGCCTGATACCATGGCTGAACTGAGCGCAGAAGATGCTGAAAAAGTTCAGAAGATGCTGGATGCACTCGAAGATCTGGATGATGTGCAAGACGTGTATACTAATGCTGATCTGCCGGAGGATGAGGAAGAATAATTAAAAAGCAGGCTGTCTGGCCTGCTTTTTTCTATAATTATGTAACAATGGTGGAGGTTTATCTTGCTGGCATTAGGAATTGATCCCGGTACTGCTATCTGTGGTTATGGTCTGGTTGATATGACGGGCAACAGACTGCGTCCGGTTCATTACGGCGCAGTTTTTACTGATAAGGATATGCAGCCGGAAATGCGTCTGAAAAAAATATATGATGAGATATCGGCGTTGATAGAAACTTACAGACCTGATATTATGAGTATAGAGCAGCTTTTTTTCAATCGTAATGTTACTACGGCTATTGCTGTGGGGCAGGCAAGAGGTGTGGTGCTGCTTACAGCGGCCAATAGAAATTTGCCGGTGCTGGAGTTTACACCCATGCAGATTAAGCTGGCGGTAGTAGGTACAGGAAGTGCCAATAAAGAGCAGGTAACCTATATGGTGCAGCATTTGCTGAACATCAGGCAAAAGCCGAAGCCAGATGATGTAGCCGATGCTCTGGCGGTTGCTGTCTGCGGTTTGCATACCGCAGCTACAAGAAGATGGCAGGAGTTGAAATAAATGATAGGAGCTTTGAAAGGAACTGTTGGGCAGCTTGAAGCTGAATACTGCATTATTGATACAGCAGGCGGAGTCGGATACAGAGTTTTCATGCCTGCAGCCCATCTGGCACAGCTGGTTCTGGGCAAGGAAATAAGGATACATGTGCATACAACAGTACGTGAAGATGCCATTTTACTGTACGGTTTTTTAACCAGGGAATACTATGATTTATTTGAAATCCTGCTTACGGTAAGCGGTGTGGGGCCAAAGATGGCTCTTGGCATTTTGTCTGCTGTTAAGCCGGATGCATTTTATTCGGCAGTAAGCAACAAGGATCTGAAAATGCTGGTCAAGCTCCCAGGAGTAGGGAAGAAGACTGCTGAAAGAATGCTGCTGGAATTAAAGGATAAGATCAGCAGTGCTGAAAATGAGGAAGTTATGTCGGAAACAGAGTTGCCTGGAGGTAATGGAGCTGTTGACGAAGCGATTGAAGCCCTGCTGTCTCTTGGTTACAGTAACAGTGAGATTATGCCGGTGCTTAAGGAAATACCGGATTGTGCCAGCCTGAGCGGAGAAGCTATATTGCGGCAGGCACTTAAATTGTTTGCAAGGAGATAGAAATGGAGTTTGATGATAGAATTATTGCCGGACAGGAGCAGGAAGCTGACGGTTGGCAATACAGTCTGCGGCCGCGTGTTCTGAAGGAATATATCGGTCAGGAACAGATTAAGGATAATCTGTCTGTCTTTATCAAGGCTGCTGCAGCAAGAAAAGAGGCTCTTGACCACGTGCTGCTTTTCGGGCCTCCGGGTCTTGGCAAAACCACATTGGCAAATATTATTGCCAATGAACTGAACGTCAATATCCGTGTTACTTCCGGGCCGGCAATAGAAAGGCAGGGAGATCTTGCTGCGATTTTGACCAATCTTGGAGATAATGATGTGCTGTTTATTGACGAAATACATCGCCTGTCCAAAACTGTCGAAGAAATACTGTATTCTGCCATGGAAGACTTTGCGCTGGATATTATTATCGGCAAAGGGCCAAGTGCTCGCAGCGTGCGGCTTGATTTACCTAAATTTACGCTGATAGGTGCAACGACGCGTCTGGGGGCCATAGCGGCACCTTTACGTGACCGTTTTGGGGTGCAGTGCCGTCTGGAATTTTATAAACCATCAGAACTGCAGTTTATTGTTACACGTGCGGCAGAAATTCTTGATGTAAAAATAGATCATGATGGAGCCGCAGAAATTGCCAGACGCAGCCGCGGTACACCGCGTATAGCTAACCGATTGTTAAAGCGCGTACGAGATTTTGCCCAGGTGCTTGGCAGTGAAACCATTACCAGACAGGTTGCGTCTGAAGCTCTTGCCAAGCTGGAAGTAGATGCCTATGGTTTTGACAGGAATGACCGCAGAATATTGACGACGATAGTTAAAACTTTTGGCGGCGGACCTGTAGGTATAGAAACAATTGCTGCGGCAATCAGTGAGGAAGCAGCAACAATAGAAGATGTTATTGAACCTTATCTCTTACAGCAGGGAATGCTGCAGCGTACGCCTCGCGGACGCATTGCTACCCGTGAAACATATCGTTATCTGGGTGTGCCGTTCCCTGAGAAAGGATAGATTATGAAGCTGTTATTACATGCCTGCTGTGGACCCTGTTCCTGTTATCCTACAGAGAAGCTGACCGCAGATGGTAAAAAATTCGATATCTTATATTTTAACCCCAATATTCATCCCTATAAGGAATTTAAGCATCGGCTGAATACTTTAAGAGAATTCTGTGAGAAGAAAAAATATAATCTGATTGTGGATAAAAGTTATCCTTTGGAAGAATGTCTGCGTGGTATGCTTAATGAACCGGTAGTGCGCTGTGCCTACTGTTACAGGGTAAGAATGCGCTATGCAGCTGAGTATGCCAAAGAAAACGGCTATGATGCGTTCAGTACGACGCTTTTGGTCAGTCCCTACCAGAAGCACGAGCTTATTAGACAAATTGCGCAGGAAGCTGCTGACGAGTTTAATATTCCTTTTTACTACGAAGATTTTCGTGAAGGTTATCAGCGCGGGGTGGATATCAGCCTTGAGATGGAGCTGTACCGTCAGCCATACTGCGGCTGCGTTTTCAGTGAGCGGGACAGATACGAAAGAGTGAAGAAAAAGAAAAAAGCTGTGGCGGAAACCGGAGAATAAGCAGATGCTGAAAAGATTGTTTATCATATGTTTATCCGTATTATTACTTGCAGGAATTAATGTTGCGGCTGAAGCTGCCCGCGTTAGAGCAGCGGTAGTCAGCAGGCAGTATAATGCTGAGATAAGCTGTGATGATGATTTTTTGGTGGTGGATGAAGTAACTGGAGAATCTGCTGCCTTGGCGAAGGGAAAATACTTTTTAAGCGTTGCAGATGGTGGCCTGAAAATCAACGATATCGTATTTACAGGACGCATACGTTTTGCTGCCAGTGATAACGGAATGCTGCCCCGAATAAATAAAAAGAGCTATGATGGTACCTTGCGTGCAAGGCTGCAAGATGGCAGGCTGCTGGTTATTAATGAGCTGGAGCTGGAAGATTATCTGTGCAGCGTAGTTGCCGGTAAGACCATGGTAATCTGGCCTGATGAAGCGATTAAGGCTCAGGCCGTAGCAGCCAGAAGTTATGCTGTGTATATGATGAAGGAAAATCAGCAGGAAGCCTTTGATATTAGTGCTACTGACGTCGAATTGCCTTATTCAGGTCGGGAGAGCCAAAAAGATGCTATCAGCCGTCTGGTTATGGCAACCAGAGGCAAGGTGCTGACTGACGCTGCAGGCAATGTTATCCGTGCTGTGACAACTTCCAGCAGCGGAGGGCGTACAGAATCGGCGTTGGGAGCCTGGGGCTATAACGTCAGCTATCTGCAGTCGGTACAGGATTATGATAACGAATGCCCCGATTATAAGTGGGATTATAAAATAAGTCCTGTTTTGCTGCAGACCCTGCTGGAACAAAACGGGTATACTGTTGGTAAACTGGTCAGCATAAGGCTGTCGCCGCTGAAAAGTAAAGGCCATGACAGGACTGATACTGGGCGCGTCAGAAATATGGTGATTTCCGGTGATGCCGGAACAGTAAGTATCAGCGGACAGGAACTGATGAAGATACTGTCGCTGAACAGTACCTTCTTTGATTTAATTATTACTACGCCGCTGCCGGATAATCTCGAAGTGCCTATTGAAAATTACTATGGAATGGAGATAGGCAGAAAGGATATCAATATCCGTGTCGATAACAGTGAGAAATCTATCTGGAAGAATGTATACAGCAGCTATCATCTTTTCAGTGGCGGCAAAGAAGAAAAAGTTGTATTTTATGGTTTTGGCAAAGGCAGCGGTGTCGGACTCAGTATTTGGGGAGCCAAGGGTATGGCGGATGCCAGCCCGGCCAATAACTATGCGGTAATCCTGCAGCATTACTATCAGGGAACCGCGATAAAAAATATTGGAATATGAAAGAAGCGTAAGAATGTTAGTAAAAGATTTTGATTATGAATTACCGCAGGAACTTATTGCGCAGCATCCTATGGAGCCGCGGGATCATTCCAGACTCCTGGTGGTGGATAAAAATACCGGCGAAATAGAGCACAGGCATTTTTATGATTTGACAGATTATTTGCGTGCAGGCGATTTGCTGGTTTTTAATGATACCCGTGTTATTCCTGCAAGACTGCATGGTGTCAAGGAAACCGGTGCACACGTAGAAGTGTTTTTGCTGACACGCAAAGATGCTACTGACTGGGAAGTACTGGTGCGCCCGGGCAAGAAGCTGCAGATTGGTGCTAAAATTATTTTCAGTGAGGAGCTTTCCTGCGAAGTCATTGACCATACAGATTTTGGAGGCAGAATCGTCAGATTCCAATATGACGGTATCTTTGAAGAAATCTTGGATAGACTGGGAGAAACTCCACTGCCGCCTTATATTACAGCACCGCTGGAAGATAAGGAGCGTTACCAGACTGTTTATTCGCGCGAACGCGGCAGTGCTGCTGCACCGACTGCAGGACTGCATTTTACCAAAGAATTGCTGCAGAAAATTAAGGATAAAGGCTGCGAAGAAGTTTTTGTGACTCTGCATGTGGGTCTGGGAACTTTTCGTCCTGTAAGTGCTGAAAATATTGAAGACCATAAGATGCACCGGGAATTTTATACCGTGTCTCCGGAGGCCGCAGCAGCAATTAATAAAGCAAAGGCAGAGGGCAGAAGAATTATTGCTGTTGGCACCACGGCAGTACGTACTCTGGAAGCAGCCGGGGCAGATGGTACCATGAAGGCGGGCGGTAACTGGACTAATATCTTCATTTTCCCCGGTTATAAATTCCGTTTCGTAGATGCGCTGGTAACTAATTTTCATCTGCCGCAAAGCACGCTGCTGATGCTGGTTTCAGCATTGTCCAGCCGCAGCATCATGTTGGATACCTATGCTGTTGCCGTTAAAGAAAAGTACAGATTTTTCTCTTTCGGTGATGCCATGTTTATCGTGGATCGACATAAGTAAAGGAGATTTTATGCACGCAGTAAGATATGAACTTATTAAGGAATGCAGCCGCAGCGGTGCAAGACTGGGAAGGCTGCATACCCCGCACGGAACCTTTGAAACACCCATGTTTATGCCAGTAGGCACGCAGGCGACGGTAAAGACTCTGTCTCCGGAAGAATTATACGATATGGGCAGCCAGGTGATATTGTCCAATACATATCATCTGTTTTTACGTCCCGGTCATGAGCTGGTAAAGAAAGCAGGCGGTCTGCATAAATTTATGAATTATAAACGCGGCATGCTGACAGACAGCGGCGGCTTTCAGGTTTTTAGCCTGGGTGCGATGCGCAAAATTACCGAGGAAGGTGTTATGTTCAGGTCACACATCGACGGCAGCAAGAAATTTCTGTCGCCTGAAATAGCAACTTCTGTTCAGGAGGCTTTGGGTGCTGATATTGCCATGGCCTTTGATGAATGCATTCCTTATCCTGCTGATTTTGATTATGCAAAAAAATCTACAGAACGTACTACTCGTTGGGCAAAGCGCTGTTTGGCTGCGCACAGTCGAGAGGATCAGTCTTTGTTTGGTATCGTTCAGGGCGGTATGTATCCTGAATTAAGAAAGCTAAGTGTGCAGCAGCTGACAGAGCTTGATTTTGCCGGTTACGGCATTGGCGGTCTCAGCGTTGGTGAGCCGAAACCGCTGATGTATGATATTCTTGGGCATACGACAGAGGATATGCCGAAAGATAAAGCTCGCTATCTGATGGGCGTGGGCACGGCAGACTGCATTGTGGAAGCTGTTAACCTTGGCGTTGATATGTTTGACTGCGTATTTCCTACCCGTGTTGCCCGTAACGGTACGGCAATGACTTCTTATGGCAGACTGGTAGTGCGTAATGCCTGCTATGCGGAAGATTTTTCGCCTATTGAAGAAGGCTGCGGCTGTTATACCTGCCGCAATTTCAGCAGAGCATATATTCGCCATCTGTTTAAGGCAGAGGAAATATTTGCGCTGAGACTGCTTACCATTCACAACCTTTATTTCCTGCTTAATTTCACCAGACAAATCAGGCAGGCTATTGCAGAAGACAGATTCCCGGAATTTAGGGAAAGATTTTTGCAAAACTATCAGGGGTAAACAGGTATTTTAAAGTATTTGTAGAATATAAATAAAATTAAGCTCAATATTTTGAAATTTTGGAGGTGTAATCATGGCAGGTGGAGATATGATGGCAATGATTAATGCCATATGGCCGTTTATACTGATGGGTGGTATTTTTTATTTTATGCTGTGGCGCCCACAGAAAAAAGAACAGCAAAAACGCCAGAATATGTTGGAATCTCTGAAAAAGGGTGACAAGATAATTACTATTGGCGGTGTATACGGAACAATTACCAACATATCTGAAAAGAAGGTTACTGTCGAAGTTGCAGAAAATGTGGAAATTAATTTTGTTCGTTCTGCAATCAGTGGTTTTCAGGACCCTTCTAAAAATGCGGGAGATAAATAATATATGGATAAACAGCTGCTGCGCCAAAAGCTTAAAAAGCTGCGTGGAGAGCTGACTGAGGAATATGTATGCTGCTGCAGCAATAAAATCGCCGATTATATTTTAAGCAGTGATGAATACAGGTATGCTGAAAGTATCATGGGTTATCTTGCTTTTGGCAAGGAAATTGCTGTGGACAGTATCCTGCGTCAGGCACTGGCTGATCGTAAGAAGGTTTATGTACCGTTGGTATTAACCGATACAGCAATGACTGCTGTACGCATTTTCAGCATGACAGATTTTGTCAGTGACAGATACGGTATCAGAACGCCGGCGAATCCGGGGCCTGGAATTGTGCCTTCCCAGCTTGATCTGATACTTGTTCCTGCTGTGGCATATGATAGAGCCGGCAATCGTTTGGGGATGGGCGCGGGCTATTATGACAGATTTCTGGCACAGGCATCCGGTGTGATAACCTGCGGTATTGCCTGTGCTGCTTTATTACAGGAAAATATACCTTGTGACGTTAATGATGTGCCTGTTTCCGTTTTAGTTGATGAAAACGGTATCAGGCGTATTATTAACGATTAAATAATTTTAAGGGGGAATAATTTTGCGATGGAATGAATTAGGGAAGTTTCTGATCATTGCACTGGCAATTATCGGAGGTTTCTGCGTTTATATTTCGCCATTGACCAATTCTATCAAACAAGGGCTTGATTTACAGGGCGGTACGCATGTTGTTCTGCAGGCGGTAGATACGCCGGAACTGAAAGTGGATGATGATGCTGTAAACCGCAGTGTCAAGATTATTGAGCGCCGCGTTAATGAGTTGGGTCTTACTGAGCCTGTTATTCAAAGACAGGGCAAGGATCGTATTATTGTAGAGCTGCCGGGCGTAAAGGATCCGGAAAAGGCCATTGCCATGCTTGGCCGTACTGCCATGCTGCAGTTTAAGGATCAGGACGGCAACGTAGTGCTGACAGGTAAAGACCTGAAAGATGCGAAAGCTCAGATCAGTAATGGCAATCAGGCTGTTGTAGGACTTGAGTTTAATGAAGAAGGCGGCAAAAAATTTGCTGACCTTACTGCAAGAAATATCGGTAAACAGATTGCTATCGTATTGGATGGTGATGTGCTGACAGCCCCCGTTGTACAGGAGGCAATTACAGGTGGCCGCGCACAGATTTCCGGTTCCCGTACTATGGAAGAAGCTGAAAGACTGGCTATTCTTTTGCGCAGTGGTTCTTTGCCGGTAAAAATTGAAGTTATGGAAAACAGGACTGTTGGCCCAACTCTGGGACAGGATTCCAAAGAAAAAAGCATTAAGGCATTCAGTATCGGTATTATCGGTGTTTTTGTATTTATGCTTATTTTCTACAGACTTTCCGGTCTGGTAGCCGATATTGCCCTGCTGCTTTATGTAATGCTGCTGCTTCTGGCAATGCGTTATCTTAATGCTACACTTACCTTGCCAGGTATCGCCGGTATTATCCTGTCAATAGGCATGGCAGTAGATGCCAACGTGCTTATTTTTGAAAGGTTTAAGGAGGAGTTGCGGCATGGTAAAACTTTGCGCAGTGCCATGGATGCAGGCTTCGGCAGAGCTCTGGTAACGATTTTTGACTCCAATATCACTACGCTGATGGCCGCTGCAGTACTATTTTACCTTGGGACAGGGCCTGTTAAAGGTTTTGCAGTTACTTTGGCTTTAGGTGTTGTGTTAAGTATGTTTACGGCAGTAACCGTAACTAAATTTATGCTGCGTTTCCTTATTTACAGTAATCTGACAAATAATCCGGCCTTCTTTGGTGTCGGTGCAGGTAAACCTGCAGATACTAAGGAGGTGAAAAAATAATGTTTTCTATCGTTAAGAATTATAAGATTTTCTTCTCCATAACCATTATTTTTCTGCTAATTGGTATTGGGTCCATGCTGTTTAGAGGATTCAATCTTGGTATTGATTTTACTGGCGGCAGCATTATGGATTTGTCCTTTAATAAACCTGTTACCGTAGCAGAGGTGCGTGATGTTTTAAAGGAACATGATCTTGGTAACAGCATTATCCAGCTGGAAAGCAGTGACGGAGCGCAGAGCGCACAGGGTGTACTGATCAGGACTGTTGTTATTGATGACAGTGTACGTCGAGCTGTTATGGATGATTTGAAAAATAAGTTGGGTGATTTCCAGATTCAGCGTGTGGAACAGGTAGGTGCCACCATAGGCGGTGAACTAATTCAGCAGGCAGTTATGGCGATTGTACTTTCCTGGGTACTGATGATTGGCTATATTACCATGCGTTTTGAATTTAAATTTGCTGTGGCGGCTATTATTGCCCTGATTATAGACGTAATGGTTACCCTGAGTTATTTCTCCCTGTTCCATATGGAGATGGATTCTTCCTTTGTTGCGGCATTGCTGACTGTTGTAGGTTATTCTATTAACGGTACAATCGTTATTTTTGACCGTATTCGCGAGAACCTCAAAATTCATCGTCGCAGTGAAAGCCTCAGCGATATGGTAGATAACAGCATCTGGCAGACTATGACCCGTACCTGCTATACTGTTGGTACATCTTTGTTTGCTGTTGTGGCTATCTTCCTGTGGGGTGGCGAAACAATCCGCAATTTCTCTTTTGCCATGCTGGTAGGTTTTGGCAGCGGTGCTTATACTTCTATTTTCCTGGCTGGTCCGTTGTGGCTTTTCCTGCGCGGTAAAAAAGCAGGCGAATAAGTTATATAACATTTTTAAAAACAAGTCGGTTTAGGCCGGCTTGTTTTTTCTTTACTAAAATAGTCAACGATTTGTGAAGAAATAATGACATTGTTTTTAAAATCTGATAAAATATTACTGTTTACTTTAATCATTAGCTAACGGGGTTATTGACAATGAAGAACATGGCAGTATGCAATTATATTATCAGCCTTTTAGGATTGCTTATCAGTGCCTGCATTATGAATGCAGCCAGTGAATTTCCGCTGGAATTTAGTGTTAACGGGCCTGGCCCCGGGTTTTGGCCCTTCAGCCTTGGTGCTGCTCTGGGGGTTGCAGCAGTAATCTTGTTTGTGTATACTTTTTTGCATAAGGAAGATTTGTCTCAGACGCGGGTAGCGTTGACGCTTCCAGCAAACAGACGGGTTTATCTGATGATGGGTGTTATTACCATATATTGCGTGCTGATAAACTTGCTGGGGTTTTATCCGGCATCGGCTGTGCTGATACCGATAGTAATGTATTTTATGGATTATCATGATAAAAAAGTAATTGCACTCACTACAGTTTGCACTATTATTTTTATCTATCTTGTTTTTGGTGAATTGCTGCATACTCAGATGCCGCAGTCGATATTTTTGGAGTAGGAGGTCATATAATGGGTGATATAGCAAGCGCATTAAGTATGATTTTCATTCCAGCCAATTTGCTTGGATTGGTATTCGGTGTCGCTGTCGGTATTGCTTTTGGCTGTATGCCTGGCCTGAGCGTTAATATGGGTTTGGCGTTGCTTTTTCCTCTGGCCTTCAGCTTTGATGGTGTCGGCGGAATTTTAATGCTGCTGGGAATTTATTGTGGTGCTATCTATGGCGGCAGTATTTCAGCTATTTTACTAAAAACGCCAGGAACCCCGGCCTCTGTGGCAACTACACTGGACGGTTATCCCATGGCTGCCAAAATGAAGCAGCCTGGCCGTGCGCTGGGGCTTTCCACAATGGCCAGCACCTTTGGCGGCATATTCAGTACTGTGTGTCTGATTTTACTGGCACCACAGCTGGCCAAACTGGCGCTGCAGTTTTCCAAACCGGAATATTTCGCTCTGGCGATTTTTGGACTCAGTATCATTACAAGTGTTTCTTCCGGCAGCGTTATCAAAGGTATTATGGGCGGGCTGATTGGTTTGTTTTTAGCCACGGTCGGTATTGACGATATGAGCGGTACGATACGCTTTACGCTGGATACTACTTATCTGCTGGGTGGTGTTTCCTTTATACCTATCTTGATAGGGGTGTTTGCTTTTGCGCAGGTATTAGGCAGTATTGAAGAATATTATCATAATGAGCGCAGTGAGCAGCATATGACTATTGATAAGGTGCTGCCATCTATGGCGGACATCAAGCGAGTTTTTGCTACCCTGATAAGGTCTTCCTGTATTGGTACTTTTATCGGTTGTGTACCTGGTACCGGCGGTGATATTGCTTCCTTTGTTTCTTACGATCAGGCAAAACGCTGGTCCAAACATAAAGAAAATTTTGGCAATGGCGAGCCTGAAGGCATCGTAGCTTCGGAATCAGGCAATAACGCTGTATCCGGCGGCGCATTTATTCCTGTACTTACTTTAGGTATTCCTGGTGACGGAGCCACGGCCATCATGATGGGAGCGCTGATGGTGCAGGGGCTGCAGCCGGGGCCGCTGCTCTTTATTGAGAAGGCACCTGATGTATATGCTATTTTTATAGGACTGCTGCTTGCCAACATCATTATGGGTATTTTGGGATTCTCCCTGATTAAACTGTTTGTCAAGGTTGTTAATGTACCCATTCATATTCTGCTGCCGATTATCATTATGATGACTTTTGTCGGTACTTATTCTTATAATAATTCCATCAATGATGTGTATCTGATGGTTGCCTCCGGGTTTATTGGCTATTTCCTTAATAAACTGGGATTTTCCATGTCGGCTATCATTATTGGTATTATTCTTGGCAGTATGGCAGAACAGAATTTTGTTGGTTCACTTATTATGAGTGATGGCTCTTTCAGTATTTTCTATACACGTCCTTTGTGTTTGTTTTTCCTGATTATTGCTTTGCTGTCGCTGCTGTCGCCGTTTATCGGTTCGGTTATCCGCAGGATGCAGAGAAAAAATATGTAATTTTAACCTAATACTGTGCCGCAGGCTGCTGCAGAAAGCAGCTTGCCGGCGCAGTTATTTTTTTCAGAGAGCTGATAACAGATAAATTTTATTTTGCGCTTTTCTCACTTAAAGTTCAAAAATAAAAGAGGAAAAATTCAATGCATGTAGAAATTAAAACAAGATAAAGTGTAATCTCAGGGAGGTAATAGGAGTGGCAGAAGATAAAAAATTTAAACGCGTTGTTCTCAAATTGAGCGGTGAAGCCATGGCCGGTGCCAAAGGATTCGGCATTGATCCGGAAGTTGTGGATTCCTTGGCTGCACAGATTCAGGATGTTGTTGAGCAGGGCCTGGAAGTAGCTATCGTTAACGGTGGCGGTAACTTCTGGCGCGGCATCAGCGGCAGCAACAAAGGTATGGACCGCGCTACGGCAGACTATATGGGTATGCTGGCAACAGTAATCAATTCATTGGCACTGCAGGATGCGCTGGAAAATCGCGGTGTTCCTACACGTGTACAGACAGCTATAGAAATGCGTCAGATTGCTGAGCCTTATATCCGTCGCCGTGCTATCCGTCATATGGAGAAAGCAAGAGTAGTTATTTTTGCTGCCGGTACCGGCAATCCGTATTTTTCCACTGATACTACTGCGGCTTTGCGTGCAGCTGAAATTGAAGCTGATGCAATTCTGATGGCGAAAAAAGGCGTTGATGGTGTTTATGACAGCGACCCCGCCAAGAATCCCGATGCAGTGATGTTTGAAAAGCTTGACTACATCGAGGTAATCCAGCGTCATCTGAGTGTTATGGATTCTACTGCAATCAGCCTGTGCATGGATAATAACATTCCCATTGTAGTATTTAATATTGATAAACCAGGCAATATTTTACGCGCCGCTTCCGGTGAAAAAATTGGTACCCTGGTAGGAGGTAAATAATTTATGGCAACTGTAAAAGAAATCATCAGCGGCATAGAAGAAAAAATGCATAAGTCCGTAGACGCATTGCGCGTAGATCTGGCAACATTGCGTGCCGGTCGTGCCACACCTTCTCTTTTGGAGAAGGTTATGGTAGAATATTACGGTACTCCTACACCGGTAACTCAGGTTGCCAGTGTTACCGTACCGGAACCGAGAATGATTGTCATCCAGCCGTGGGAAAAGAACCTTATTAAAGATATTGAAAAGGCTATTATGAAATCTGACCTTGGACTTAATCCGAACAGCGACGGTGTATGTATTCGTCTTAATCTGCCTCAGCTGACAGAAGAACGCCGCAAAGATTTGGTTAAGGTAGTACATAAAAAAGCTGAGGACTTCCGTGTAGTTGTTCGCAACCTGCGCCGTGATGCTAATGATGCTATTAAAAAAGCTGAAAAAGCAAAAGAGATTACCGAAGATGAAGCTAAAAAAGGTACTGACGATGTACAGAAAATCACAGATAAAATTATGAAAGACATTGATGCCGTAACTGCTAACAAAGAAAAAGAGGTTATGGAAATTTGATGGAATTTCCTAATGTGCTGGCTCTGCCTTTAGAGGAAGCTGAGCGTAGACTGGCGGAACGGCAGATAAAGTATGAAATTCAGCCTTTAGTGCCGCCGCGTGAAGATATTGCTGATTATGCTTCGCGTGATGTACGTAAATATGTAGTTAGACAGCAAGTTCTGTCTGATGATAAATTAGTTCTTACCATAGTGTACAGATAAAGAGAGGAGGTGCAAAGATATGGCATTGAAAATTGACAAAGAAGCTTGTGTTGGCTGCGGTACCTGTGCTGCTACCTGCCCGGTAGGCGCTATTCATGAAGCTGACGGCAAATATGAGATTTCTGAAGAATGTGTTGAATGCGGTGCTTGTGCAGCTGCTTGCCCGGTAGGCGCTATTCAATAATAAAGACGGCGGCCTCCTTATGGAGGTCTGCCCATTTTTTATTATCTATAACTTTTTGTGAAAGGTTGATTTACGGTGTTTAAGGGCCTGTTTCAAACCAGAAGGAATAATACGCCGGATGCAGCTTTGGATTTAAGCGGGATTGATTTGACAAATATTCCGCAGCATATTGCTATCATTATGGATGGTAACGGACGCTGGGCTAAGGCCCAGGGCAAGATTCGTACTTATGGCCATCAGGCCGGTGCGGAAACCTTAAAAAGGATAGTTAAAGCTGCCGACAAAATCGGCATTAAGGTTATCAGTGCATATGCGTTTTCTACGGAAAATTGGAAGCGCCCGGTAACGGAAGTCAATTTTATCATGGAGCTTCTCAGCCGGTATCTGACTAACGAAATAGATGAGTTTAAGGAAAATAATGTCCAGGTGCGTTTCATTGGTTCCAAAGAAGGATTGCCGGAAGTAGTAAGGCAAAAAATGGAACATGCTGTTGAAGAAACCAGAAACAATACCGGGATAATTTTAAATTTGGCTATAAACTATGGCGGGCAGGCAGAAATCCTGCAGGCGGTAAAACGTATTGCTCAGGAAGCTGTTGACGGCAGCCTTGCCGTAGATGAAATAACTGATAAAGTTTTTGAGCAGCACCTCTATACAGATGGGCTGCCGGCACCGGATCTGCTTATACGACCCGGCGGAGATTTAAGAATAAGTAATTTTTTACTCTGGCAGATAGCCTATGCTGAAATCTGGACTACTGATGTATATTGGCCTGACTTTTCAGAGGAACATCTGTTGCAGGCTATCAGTGCTTTCCAGGGACGTGAGCGTCGTTTTGGCGGCCTGGTGAATAAATAATGAATGGGTGTATAAAATGTTAACGCGAATTATTACTGGCATCATCGGTATAATTATTGCTGTCGGTATTATTACCAAAGGCGGAATAATTTTTTCTGCTGCAGTACTTTTTTTGGCAGCGGTCGGCTGGTATGAACTGCATAATATGGCTGCACAGAAAGGGTATAATGTGTACTACTTGACTTCAGGTCTTGGCACCTTACTGACCGTAGGTATGGCTGCGCTGGGATATTATTCCGGTGTGGATCCCTTGTTTTTGCTGGCATTTTCTACGATGTTCATAACATTGTTCTTTATTTTTAACGCGCTGGAAGGTTTGGTAAGACATTGTCGCTGCGGCGAAACAAACTGGGTGGGAAGTACTTCTCTTTCTATCTGGGGCATGGTTTACTGTGGAGTTTTGTTTGCTCATGTCATTATCCTGCGTGGAATTCCCGGATTTCCTGTTAATTTGGGGTTTACCGTTATGGATTTTGGCGAAGCTCTTTTATGGACTGTGCTGCTGGGAACCTGGGCCAGTGATACTGTAGCTTATTTCTTTGGCAGCGCGTTTGGCAAGCGTCCCTTTTGCAGTGTCAGTCCTAAAAAATCCTTGGAGGGAGCAGCTGCAGGTTTTGTTGGCTGCACAGCTGTTGTAAGCTGGCTTGCTTCCAGTTATTTGCATCTGCCGATTTGGCAGGCAGTTGTTCTGGCATTGGGGATTGCTTTCTTTGCGCCACTGGGTGATCTTATTGAGTCAATAATCAAGCGTTCTTTTGATATTAAAGATTCCGGTAAGATTTTTCCGGGACATGGCGGTGTGCTTGACCGTTTTGACAGCCTGCTGTTTGCGGCTCCGGTCACGTATTACCTGCTGGTTTTTCTGAGCTGTTTTTAAATGAACGATAAAGGAGTAGCTTTATGAAAAATATTTCAGTATTGGGAAGCACAGGCTCTATTGGCTGTCAAACGCTGGAAGTTGCGGCTGCTAATCCGGATAAGCTGAAGATAAGGGTGCTGGCTGCTCATAAAAGTGATGAGATACTGGAACGGCAGATTCGGGAGTTTGAACCGGATTTGGCTGTGCTTACAGATAAAGAAGCAGCTGCGCGGCTGCTGCAACGTTATCATGGCAAAACAGAAATTCTTGCTGGTGAGGAAGGACTGCTTGCTGCTGCTACTTACAGCGAAGCAGATACTGTCCTTGCTTCCATGGTGGGCTATGCTGGTCTGCGTCCTACGCTGGCGGCAATAGAATGCGGTAAAGATATAGCGCTGGCCAATAAGGAAACACTGGTCGCTGCTGGCAGCATCGTTATGCGTAAGGTAAAAGAACATAATGTAAGCCTTACGCCGGTAGACAGCGAGCACAGTGCAATTTTTCAGTCGCTGCGGGCAGGCAGGGAAAGTGAAGTCAAACGCCTGATTATAACTGCTTCCGGCGGGCCGTTTCGCGGCAAAAAACGCAGTGAGCTGGCAAATGTTACTTTGGCTCAATGTCTGAACCATCCGAACTGGAGCATGGGGAAAAAGATTACCGTGGATTCCTCTACACTGGCTAATAAGGGACTTGAAGTAATAGAAGCCCATTGGCTTTTTAATATTCCGTATGACAAAATAGATGTTGTTGTGCATCCTCAAAGTATTGTGCATTCGCTGGTAGAATTTTGTGATGGCAGTGTTATTGCGCAGCTTGGCGAACCTGACATGCGACTGCCCATCCAGTATGCCCTGTCTTATCCGGAAAGATTTCCTCAGGCGTTTGAACAGCTTGATTTGGTCAAGGCTGCTTCCCTGACCTTTGAAGCACCTGATACTGATGCTTTTCCGTCGCTGAAGACTGCTATTGCCTGCGGCAAAGCTGGTGGCACGCTGCCATGTGTATTTAATGCCGCCAACGAAGAGGCTGTTTATGCTTTTCTGGCGGATAAAATTAAGTATCTTGATATTCCTTATATCACAGAGAAAGTAACCTCTCTGCACGAGAATGTTCTGCAGCCAGAAATAGAAGATATTGAAGCTGCTGACAGTAAAGCGCGGCTTTTGGCCCGTAAAATTATTGCAGAATTGTGAGTTTTATAACAGGAGGCTGAATTTTGTTAACGATTTTAGCTGCAATCTTTGTGTTTGGTGTCTTGGTAACCGTACATGAATTCGGTCATTTTATTACTGCCAAGCTGACCGGTATGCGTGTAGATGAATTTGCTATTGGCTTCGGACCAAAGATTTATCAGCAAAAAGACGGAGAAACTTTATATAGTTTACGAGCCATTCCTTTGGGTGGCTATAATAAAATTGCAGGTATGGATCCGGATGACCCTGTAGAGGAGAATTCTTTCAAATCTAAATCCATTCCGGCAAGAATGCTGGTTATTTTGGCAGGCTCACTGATGAATTTTTTATTGCCTGTGATTTTATTTTCCGGCATTTTTATGATTAACGGCGTTGAAAAGCCGGTTGATGAACCTGTATTGGGAACCGTCGTTGCCGAAAAGGCGGCGGACAGAGCCGGTCTGCAGGTAGGCGATAAAATAATTGCCATTAATGATAAACAGATAACTGCCTGGAACGATATTATTGCTTCATTGCAGGCAAATGGTACTGAGGAAGTAAGTGTTACGGCAGAAAGAAACGGGCAGGTACAAACTTTTGTGATGACCCCGGAATTTGACGAACAGCTGGGACGTCCTCTAATCGGTATTTCACCTGCGTTTGTTACTGAAAAGCCGGGTGTCTTAGATTCTGTAAAGATGGGCTTCGGCTATACGAAATATATTATTTTTGCCATGGTAGACGGACTGCAAAAGATAATTACCGGCAAAGCTCCGGCAGAGGTAGCGGGGCCTATCGGTGTAGCGCAGATGGCAGGTGAGGTAGCGGAAAAAGGCGTGCTGCCGCTGATAAGTTTTGTGGCCTTTTTGAGCATCAATCTGGGCGTTATTAACTTACTGCCGCTGCCTGCTTTAGACGGCGGACATTTTGTGCTGCTGCTGCTGGAAGGTGTACGCGGCAAACCTTTAGGCAGCAAGGCTATGAATACCATTCAGACTATTGGTGTTGCTTTGATTCTGGCAATAACACTGTTTTCAACATTTAAAGATATTACGAGATAAAAGAGGTGGAATGCTGTGGAACGCAGAAAAACACGTCAGATACAGGTTGGAAAGGTAAAGATAGGCAGCGATGCGCCCATATCGGTTCAGTCTATGACCAATACTCGCACCGATGATGCTGCAGCTACCTTGCGTCAAATAGGCGAACTGGCTGCAGCAGGCTGTGAAATTATTCGGTGTGCCGTGCCAGACATGGCTGCTGCAGAGGGCATTAAAAGAATCGTAAGCGAAAGCCCAATTCCGGTAATCGCTGATATTCATTTTGATTATAAACTTGCACTTGCAGCTATTGATGCCGGTGTGGACGGGCTCCGACTTAACCCAGGTAATATAGGTGGCAATGACCGTGTTGCTGCTGTAGTCGAAGCGGCAAAAAAAAGGAATATTCCAATTCGTATTGGTGTTAATGCAGGTTCATTGCCGAAAGATTTGCTGGAAAAATACGGACATCCTACTGCGGAGGCTTTGGTAGAAGCTGCCTGGAGGCATATTCATATTTTGGAGGATATGGATTACAGGAATATCAAGGTTTCACTGAAAGCCCATGATGTTCCGCTGACGATAGCAGCTTATCGACTGCTGGCATCACAGTGCGATTATCCGCTGCATGTGGGCATTACTGAAGCCGGTACAGTCAACAGCGGCATTATTAAATCTGCTGTCGGTATTGGTACTTTGCTGGCAGAAGGTATTGGTGATACAATCCGTGTATCTCTTACTGGCGACCCGGTACGTGAGGTAAAAGTAGCCTATGATATTTTGAAAGCGCTGGGTCTGCGGGAATACGGGCCTACCCTGATTTCCTGCCCGACCTGCGGCAGGACCAAGATAAACCTGGAAAAATTGGCTCTGGAGGTAGAACGCCGGCTGGCAAATATCAGCGAGCCGATTACTGTAGCTGTTATGGGCTGCGTAGTTAATGGTCCCGGTGAAGCAAGGGAAGCTGACGTGGGTATTGCCGGCGGCATTAACGAGGGTCTTATTTTCAGAAAAGGTGTTATTCTGAAAAAGGTTCCCGAAGAATGCATTATTGATGAGCTGTTTAATGAAATTGATAAAATATTGCTTGAGAGGAAGGAAAAGAATAAATGAGAGTTTCTAAAATGTTTGCGCCCACATTGCGTGAAGTACCGGCGGAAGCTGAGGTTATCAGCCATCAGCTGATGCTCAGAGCTGGTTTTCTGCGTAAATCAGCAGGAGGCATGTATAATTATCTGCCTCTGGCATGGCGTGTACTGAAGAAGATTGAAAATATTGTTCGTGAAGAGATGGATGCCAGCGGTGCACAGGAACTGCTGATGCCTATCGTCCAGCCGGCAGAAATTTGGCAGGAGAGCGGACGCTGGGGCGTATACGGTGAAGAAATGTTCCGCTTAAAAGACCGTCATAACAGAGAATTCTGCCTCGGCCCTACTCACGAAGAAATGGTTACCAGTCTGATTCGCGGCGATGTGCGTTCTTATCGTCAGCTGCCGCTTAATGTTTATCAGATTCAGAATAAATTCCGTGATGAACGTCGTCCCCGTTTTGGTCTGATGCGCGGGCGTGAGTTTATTATGAAAGACGCTTATTCCTTTGACCGCGATGAAGCCGGTCTTGATGCTTCCTATAAGCTGATGTATGATGCATATACCCGTATCTTTAATCGCTGCGGACTTACCTTCCGTCCTGTTGAAGCTGACAGCGGTGCCATCGGCGGCAGCGGCAGCCATGAGTTTATGGTAATTGCTGACAGCGGTGAGGCGGAGATTGTATACTGCAACGAATGTAATTATGCAGCTAATGTTGAAAAAGCTGAGCTGCATGTAATTGAAGCTCCGGCAGAAGAAGCAAAAGCTGTTGAGGAGGTTAAGACTCCGGACTGCAAGACTATTGCCGATGTATGCGCATATCTGCAGCTGCCGGTAGATAAATCTGTTAAGGCAGTAGCATTTAGCAGTGAAAAAGGCCTGATTCTGTGCTTTGTTCGCGGTGACCACGAAGTTAACGAGGTAAAAGTTATTAATACTGTCGGTGTTAATGAAGTAGAAATGGCAGAGGAAAGCATGCTGGCAGAAGCCGGTACCGTAGGCGGTTATATGGGCCCTGTTGGTATTGATCCAGAAAAAACTATCGTTGTTGTTGACAGTACCGTTATGAAAATGCACAATATTTGCTGCGGCGCCAATAAAGAAGGCTATCATCTGCTGAATGTAAATCCGGGCAGAGATTTCACTCCTACTTATGTAGCTGATATCCGCCTGATTCAGGAAGGCGACCCTTGTCCGCATTGTGGTGGTAAGGTAAGCAAAGCACGCGGCATCGAGGTAGGGCAGGTTTTCAAATTATACACTAAATACAGTGAAGCAATGCATGCTACCTTCCTTGATGAAAACGGTAAGGAAAAGCCTATGGTTATGGGCTGTTACGGTGTCGGTGTAAGCCGTACCATGGCTGCTGCCATTGAGCAGAACAATGATAAGGACGGTATGATCTGGCCTGCGGCTATTGCTCCGTATGAAGTGCTGGTTGTACCTGTTAATACGAAAGATGAAGCTTCTACTCAAAAAGCAGAAGAAATTTATGCACAGCTGCAAAAAGCTGGCATTGAAACAGTAATTGATGACCGCAACGAGCGTCCCGGTGTTAAATTTAAGGATGCTGATTTAATTGGGTATCCTTTACGTATTGTTGTTGGCCCGAAGACTCTGGCAGAAGGTAAGATGGAAATCAAGGTACGCAGAACCGGTGAAGTACAGATGCTGCCTCTGGACGGAGATTATATAGCGGCTGTCAGAGAGATGCTGGACAAGCTGTAAAATATATATTAATGGGGTGGTCCGATGTTTGAAATACCGTGGGTATCATCAGTAGAAATGACAATGGCGCTGCGGCTTCTTGTGGCAGCAGTGCTGGGCGGCATTGTTGGTATTGAAAGAGGCAGTGGCGACAGGCCCGCAGGCTTCAGAACACATATACTCGTCTGTGTCGGCTCGACGCTTTTCATGCTGGTATCTATTTATGGTTTTGACGATATTCAGACTGCCAGTTTTGAAACGAGAAGAGATTCGGCGCGTATCGCTGCCCAGGTTGTCAGCGGTATAGGTTTTTTAGGTGCCGGTACTATCCTGCATGAAGGTCTTACTATTCGAGGACTGACAACTGCTGCAAGTTTATGGATTGTATCCGCAATAGGGCTTGCTGTTGGTAGTGGTATGTACCTGATAGGTACAGTGGCTACGGCTATAACCATGATTACGCTGGTGACTTTTCACAGCTGGGAAAAACATTTTGCCGGCAGCAGCCGCAGTGAGCGCCGTTTTATCCGTGTTACCATTAATAACAGACCGGGTGCCATTACCGATGTTACAGGATATCTGGCTGATAAGGGCATCAAGGTTAAAACTTTGAACGTAAAAAATAATAATAAAGAAAATAAACTTGTTTTAGAGCTGTACCTGAAAGTTGAAAAAGGTATTGATATCATGGAAATCATCCGTGGTTTGCAGTGCATCCAGGGAGTAGTTTCTTTAGATAATTAGATTACGTTTATTGATATGTGAAAGGATTTTTTATGCAGACAAAATATTGCATTATACCTGACAGGGATCGCTTGTTGGCTTTTTTGTCTTCTCAGTCTTTATCGCCAACTGAATTAATGCAGTTACAGTTAATGCATATCAGTAAAATTTGTATTGATGAAAGTTCAAGGCTGTGGGAACTGCATTTTGAATGTGCAGCTCATATCAGGCCGGATGTTATGCAAGCAGCTGCCGCAAAACTGGCGGTTGCTTTTTCTTTGGATAAAGTTGATTTTATCTGCGATGGTGACGGTAGCAGCTGCACAATGCCTGCGGCTGAAATTGCAGCCGTGCAGGAGCAGGAGGTAGAAATTACTGACTGTGGCGGGGTTCCTTATCCGGATGATATTCCGCTGTCGGAGGAGCCGCCTGAAATAGAAATTGGTGAAGCTGAGCCTAAAGAGCCAATACCGTCCTGTGACAGACAGGAAGAATATGATGCTGCCTATGAACAGGCATATAATCAGCTGTACGGAACAAAAAAGGACAACGGGCTTTTATGGGGCAAAAACTTTAAAGGCAAAGTCAGAAAGCTGGAAACTGTTTTTGAGGAAGAAAACAGAGTTGTTATTGAAGGAACTTTTGTCAAGAGTATAGACAAGGATGGTAAACTGACATCTTTTGTGGAAAAAGAGTTCAGAACTGGTAAAATTTCACTGACTTTTAATGTTAGCGATGATACAAACGGTATCTATGTCAAAATGTTTTTTGGCGGCAGAGATGAGGGCAGTGACGCAAGAGCTGAGTGTAACCAGTTTAAAAATTTATTGAAACCCGGTATGAGGCTGCGGATTATGGGTAATGTAGCACCGGACAGATTCATGTTTGATGAGATGGTTATGACGCCGACAGGAATCATGAAGGTAGACATAGAAGAGCGCATGGATAATGCGGAAATCAAACGTGTCGAACTGCATTGCCATACCAAGATGAGTAAGATGGATGGGCTTACACCTATGGAAGACTTGGTGCATAAGGCTGTCAAATGGGGACATAAAGCGCTGGCCATCACTGACCATGGCGTAGTGCAGGCTTTTCCGTTCTGTTTTGATGCTGCAGAAGGCAGCGACTTAAAACTGATCTTTGGTATGGAAGGCTATCTTATTGGTGACCATAAGCTTAAAGCTGGCGATCTTGACCGCGAGCCTACGGACACGATTAAAAAAAGCCGTGTGCCCAAGATTCCCAGTTACCATATTATTATTCTGGCGAAAAACGAAACCGGCCTGCGTAATCTGTACAAGCTGGTTACTAT
This sequence comes from uncultured Phascolarctobacterium sp., assembly GCA_949285135.1. Lineage (GTDB taxonomy): Bacteria > Bacillota > Negativicutes > Acidaminococcales > Acidaminococcaceae > URXU01. Next base: position 239,066 of record CASDXO010000008.1, on the reverse strand, counting down.
CAGTCATCTGCGTTATCTGCATAAAAGACCGCTTTTGCCAAGGCAGATTATTGAAGAACATCGCGAAGGACTGCTTCTGGGCTCTGCCTGTGAAGCAGGTGAATTGTACCGCGCGCTGCTCAGCGGCGCTTCTGACGAAGAGCTGGAAGAGATAGCTGCATTTTATGATTATCTGGAAATTCAGCCTACCGGCAATAATATGTTCCTGGTGCGTGAAAACCGCTGTACGGTGAAAGATATTGAAAATTATAATAAGCGTATCTATGAACTGGGCAAGAAGATGGGCAAGCTGACTGTTGCTACCTGTGACGTGCATTTTTTAAATCCGGAAGATGCGACGCTGCGTGCCATTTTACAGGCTGGACAGAACTACAAGGATGCAGAAGAACAGCCGCCGCTCTATTATCGCACCACAGAAGAAATGCTGGCTGAATTTGCGTATTTAGGCAAAGACATTGCCTATGAAGTATGCGTCACCAATACTAACAAAATCGCCGATATGATTGAAAAAATCAAGCCGGTGCCGGACAGAGATCAGCTTTATTCGCCATTTATTCCCGGTGCTGAAAAGGCGATTAAAGAAATGTCCTATCAGCGAGCCCATGAGTGGTATGGTGACAACTTGCCGGATATTGTAGCCGACAGATTAAAAATGGAGCTTGACTCTATCATTAATCATGGCTTCTCTGTGCTGTATTATATTGCTCATAAGCTGGTAAAAAAATCGCTTGATGATGGTTATCTGGTAGGTTCCAGAGGCAGTGTCGGTTCGTCTTTTGTAGCAACGATGATCGATATTACTGAGGTTAATCCGCTGAAGCCTCACTACAGGTGTCCTAAATGCCGGCACAGCGAGTTCTTTCTTAATGAAGAATATGCCTCAGGCTTTGATTTGCCGGAGAAAAAATGTCCAGAGTGCGGTACACCCATGCTGCGAGACGGACATGATATACCATTTGCCGTATTTATGGGTTTTCATGGGGACAAAGTTCCTGATATAGACCTTAACTTCTCAGGCGATTATCAGCCTACTGCCCATAAATATACGGAAGAGCTGTTTGGCAGAGATAATGTATGTCGTGCCGGTACTATTTCTACCATAGCAATTAAGACGGCACAGGGATACGTACGCAAGTTTTATGAAAGCAAGAATAAGCATGTGCATCCGGCCTATATTGCTTCGCTGGTAGAGGGGTTTGCCGGTATTAAACGTACAACGGGGCAGCATCCGGGCGGCATTATGGTAGTGCCGCGTAATATGGACATCCATTATATTTCACCTATGAACAGGCCTGCCGATGAAAAGGATTCATCTACGATAACTACACACTTTGATTATCACAGCATTAATGACCGTCTAGTTAAGCTTGATATACTGGGGCACGATGATCCTACTGTCATCAAGATGCTGGAAGAACTGACTGCTATTCCTCCAAAGGAAATTCCTGTAGGAGATGAGGCAACCATGCGTCTGTTCCAGAATACTTCGTCATTAGGTGTAACGCCGGAGCAGATTTTCAGTGATGTAGGCACTTTCGGTATACCGGAGTGCGGTACTAACTTTGTTCGCACTATGATTAACGATGTACAGCCGAAAAATTTCAGTGATGTAGTACGCGTATCAGGTTATTCTCATGGGACGGATGTATGGCTGAATAATGCGCAGGATTTGCTTAAAGAAGGAAAGCCGGTAGAGGAAACTATTTCCACACGTGACGACGTAATGACCAGTCTTATTGCCAAAGGCGTAGAGCCAAGTATGGCGTTTAAAATCATGGAGCACGTGCGTAAAGGCAAGGCTGCCAAAAAAGGTTTGGAGCCTGCTATGCTGGAGGCCATGAAAGGTGCAGGCGTGCCGGAGTGGTATATAAAATCCTGTGAAAAAGTGCAGTATCTGTTCCCTAAAGCCCATGCTGTTGCTTATGTACTAATGGCCTATCGCATTGCTTACTGTAAGGTGCATTATCCGCGTGAGTTTTATGCCGCTTATTTTACAGTACGTGCACCGGAATTTGATACAGCCTATATCGTCAAAGGCAAGGCTTTTATCAAAGATTTTTTGAAGAACGTCTATCATCAGGGCAATCAGGCGACTACCCAGGATAAAGTTGCGGCTACCTATCTGGAACTGGCCAATGAAATGCTGGAACGTGGACTGGAATTTGACAATATTGATATCTATGCATCTGATCCGATTAAGTTTACTGTAACGGAAAAAGGCATCCGACCGCCATTGGCTGCGCTGAGTGGTGTTGGTGCCAGTGCTGCGCTAAGCATTGCCAAAGTTCGTGACAGAAATAATCCCTTTATTTCTCAGGAGGATTTACGCATAAGAGCCCAGATAAGCAAGACAGTAATTGAACGTCTTGCTGAAATGGGAGCTTTAAACGGATTGCCGGAAACCAATCAGATAGATTTGTTTGGCTGATAAAAAACACCGAGATTTTTATCTCGGTGTTTTTAATTAAACAGAAATAAAATAAACTTTTAACGGAAAACGGTTTTTTGTTGCACTCTTTTGATAAATAGCCTATAATATGGTTGTCAAGGTATATAATACAGGAGGGATATTTATGTCCAAGCATCAATTTACTGATATCCGTGTAGCCATTGAACCGGATAATCCGTCTGTGCAGAGGTTGGAATTTAAGTGCATCAAATGTGGTGCCTGCAAAACTGTTTGTACTAATGAAATAGGGGTATGTGGTACTTACGATCTGCAGTTTACTAATGATGTTCCTGTCTGCATTAACTGCGGTCAGTGTGCTAATGTTTGCCCGGTTGATTCTATTACAGAGAAATTTGAAATTTATCAGGTAGCAGAAGCTTTGCGTGACCCTGATAAAATTGTCATTGTCAGCACTTCTCCGTCAGTGCGCGTTGCATTGGGCGAAGAATTCGGCATGACTGACGGCAGTTTTGTAGAGGGTAAGATGGTAGCCTTGCTGAAAATGCTGGGCGTTGATTATGTGCTTGATACCAACTTTGCTGCCGACCTGACTATTATGGAAGAAGCAAGTGAATTGGTAGAACGTCTGCAGCATGAAGATAAAAAGCTGCCGCAGTTTACCAGCTGCTGCCCTGCATGGGTAAAATTTATGGAGACATATTATCCCGACATGCTGGGGCATCTGTCAACAGCCAAGAGCCCTATAGGTATGCAGGGGCCGACAATTAAGACTTATTTTGCGAAAAAAATGGGACTTGACCCGAAAAAAATTGTTAATGTAGCACTTACACCATGTACAGCGAAAAAATTTGAAATTCGCAGAGATGAAATGTGCGCTGCCGGCAAATATCATGGCGATGAAACTATGCGTGATATGGATTTTGTTATTACTACCCGTGAACTTGCTATGCTGGCGAAAGACGAAAAAATTGATTTTGCTGCGCTGGAAGATGCTGCCTTTGATGACTTTATGGGATTGGGCAGTGGCGCAGGTATTATTTTTGGCAACACTGGCGGTGTTATGGAAGCAGCTGTACGCAGTGCTTATGCATTTATTACCAAAGAAGATGTTCCTGCTGATTTGCTGCAGCTTGAAGCTGTCCGTGGCATGCAGGGAATCCGCAACGCTGAGCTTACTATTGACGGTACAACTTTAAAAGTTGCTGTGGTTTATGGCACGGCCAATGCCCGCAAGCTGGTTGAAAAGATAAAAAGCGGTGAAGCGAAGTATGACTTTGTAGAAGTTATGACCTGTCCTGGCGGCTGCATCGGTGGTGGTGGTCAGCCTAAAGACAGAGAATACAAGGGAGATGCGTTAAGAGAGAAACGTATTCAGGGTCTGTATCAAAGAGACAGCAGCGTAGCCGTACGAAGCAGTCATCTTAATCCTCAGATACAGAAGGTATATGAAGAATTTTATGGTGAGCCGCTCAGTGAATTAGCAGAAGAAATGCTGCATACCATGTATCAGGACAGAAGCAGCGATCTTGGTGGCCATTATATCGCTCCTGTTGCAGAAGAAAAAGTTGCAGCAACCAAAAAATATCGCTGCAAAGTTTGCGGTTATATTTATGAAGGCGACAGTTTGCCCGAAGGGTATAAATGTCCAATCTGCAAGATGGGCAGTGAAATGTTTGAAGAAATAAAATAAACTGGAATGTTATAAGAGTACTGACTGGTTGCAGGCAGTACTCTTATGTTTTATTATAATTTCTGTAGAGCAGAATCTGTTTAGAAAGATAAGGAATATTTTCTGTTATTTTTAAATATGTATGTATAGTATTTCTTTTTGTCTGGCTGTGCTTTGGACTGCTGCAGTAAAGCGATAATTTTACGGGTGAAATGCCATTTTTTATATTCGCCGCAGCGGGAATGGCAGCCTATACTGCGTTTGCAGCAGTTGTGGCAGGCAGCGTCATGTATGGATATGCAGGTGATATCTGTATTCATTAAACTTTCACTCACGGTTAAGGCCTCCTTTTTCAGCTTTATTTTTAATTGTCTATAAGCGACAAAATTTCCTTTATACTTATGTTAAAGTTAGTTAAAATATAAATGGTTTTGTTAGAATAATGTAAAATTATTTTATGTAAACGCCAGTATATATTATCGGATGATATAATCAGCAATATCCGGGAGGTAAAAATGAAGATAATAATTTCCCCGGCCAAGCAGATGCGGATAGACGATGAAGCCTGCAGTTGTCGGCAGCCGGTATTTTTACAGCAGACTGAAAAGTTGCTGCATGTTATGCGTCAGATGGATTATGCGCAGCTCAAGGAGTTATGGCAATGCAATGATAAGCTGGCACAGCAGAATTATGAACGAATACGTAAGATGAACCTGCAGCAGGGGTTGACGCCTGCAGTGCTTGCTTATGATGGTCTGCAATATACGCATATGGGGCCACGGGTTTTTGATTTGCGGGCATGGCAGTATGTATGTGATAATCTTCGCATCCTGTCAGGATTTTATGGAATATTGCGTGCTGATGACGGTGTTGTGCCTTACAGATTGGAAATGCAGGCCAAGCTTGCCTGTGATAGCTTTGGTGATTTGTATTCTTTTTGGGGTGAAAGTCTTTATCGTGAGCTTACACGCGAAGACAGAGTTATACTTAATCTTGCTTCCAGGGAATACAGCAAGGCGGTTGAGCCTTATCTTGAAAAAGATGTTGAATTTATCAGCTGTATTTTTGCCGTAGGCAACACAGTTAAATATAAAGTAAAAGCAACTGAGGCCAAGATGGCACGCGGCTATATGGTACGCTGGTGTGCAGAAGAAAATATTACTGCTGTAAATGAAGTGAAAAAATTTTCTGGTTATGGCTATAAATTCTGCCAGGAACTTTCAAATGAAGAAAAATATGTGTTCCTTAAAGCTGAGCAGCAGCGTATATAGTAGTAAAGGCTTGCCATAGGCGCAGGATAATGTTATAATATTAGCAGAAAATATATCTGTTATTTTGAAAGAGTGGGTTCAATACCCGCTCTTTCCGCTTATTAAAGCAAAAATACAATTTAATATCGTGGAGGTGATGAAGATGCAGGCAAGGGAAATAGAAGCATTGATTACAGAGTTAATGGAGCCTATCCTCAAGGATACGGACATTACGCTGGTCGATGTGGAATATGTGCGCGAAAAAGACTGGTATTTGCGCATTTTTATTGATAAACCTGAAGGCGTTGAAATTGATGACTGCCAGCTTGTAAGTGAAAAGCTTACTGCCGTACTGGATGAGAAGGATCCGATTCAGGATAAATATTTTCTTGAGGTTTCCTCCCCCGGCATTGACCGTCCGTTAAAGAAGGATAAAGACTTTGTGGATGCCTATGGTACCAAGGTAGACATTTCCTTTTATGCTCCCTGGGAAGATATGAAGCAGCTTGTTGCAGTACTGGTTTCTCATGATGAAGAAGCTGTGGAAGTAAGAAAGATAATCAAGGGCAGGGAATTTAAAAATCCAGTAAGGATTGAACGTAAACTGATAGCAAATATCAGACCGCATATTGATTTTTAAAATATTTAGGAGGCGTATTAATTGAATGCAGATTTTATCTTAGCAATCCAAGAATTGGGAAAGGAGAAAGGGATTGAACCTGAACTTCTGTTCCAGGCTGTTGAAGAAGCTTTGGTAACTGCTTACAAAAAGAATTTTGGCTCTGTCCAAAATGTAAGAGTAGATATGAACAAACTGAGCGGAGAGATCCATGTATATGCTCAGCGTGAAGTGGTAGAAGGTGAAACTGCAGAAGCTAACGAAATTTCTCTGGCTGATGCACATGAAATTGACAGCCGCTATGAAGTTGGCGATATTGTTGAAACTGAGGTAACCCCCAAAAACTTTGGCCGCATTGCGGCACAGAATGCCAAACAGGTAGTAGTGCAGCGTATCCGCGAAGCAGAACGCGGCATGGTTTACGAGCGTTTTTCCAGTCGTGAAAATGATATCGTTACCGGTGTAGTACAGCGTATTGAAAATAAAAATGTCTATATTGATCTGGGTAAAGTAGAGGCAGTACTTGCTGCTACAGAGCAGATTCCCGGTGAAGTTTATCAGTATCATGAACGTATGAAAACCTATATCATTGAGGTTAAACGTACCAGCAAGGGACCTCAAATCATGGTTTCCCGTACCCATCCGGGCCTGCTGAAAAGATTGTTTGAGCTGGAAGTGCCGGAAATCCATGACGGTGTGGTAGAAATTAAATCCGTTGCCAGAGAACCCGGTATGCGTTCCAAGATTTCCGTTTATACTCAGGATGACAACATTGATCCGGTAGGCGCTTGCGTGGGTCATAAAGGTATGCGTGTGCAGACCATTGTCAATGAGCTGCGCGGTGAAAAAATTGATATCGTTAAATACAGTGAGGATCCGGCTCAATACGTTGCCAATGCGCTCAGCCCGGCTAAGGTTGTAAGTACTCAGGTAGATGAAAATGAAAAAATCTGCCGCGTGGTAGTGCCTGATTACCAGCTGTCTCTGGCCATCGGCAAGGAAGGACAGAACGCTCGTCTGGCTGCCAAACTTACTGGCTGGAAGATAGATATTAAGAGTGAATCTCAGGCTGCTGCTGAAGCAGATACGGAGCAGGAAAATAATGATCAGGACTAAGAAAATCCCGCAGAGAAAATGTGTTGGCTGCAATGAGATGAAGGACAAAAAGTCGCTGCTGCGAATTGTACGTTCTCCTGAAGGTGAGATTAGTCTCGACCTGACGGGTAAAAAGAACGGTCGCGGGGCTTATGTGTGCCCTGATAAAGACTGCATTACGAAAGCCGTTAAGGAGAAACGTCTGGAAAGAGCACTGGAAAAGCCTGTAAGCGACGAAGTATATAAAAAGCTGCTGGAGGATTTTGACCATGGGCAACAGTAATATTGCTTTTGCTCTGGGACTGGCACAAAAAGCCGGCAAGCTTGCTTCCGGCGATGTGGCTGTACGTATTGCCGTAAAATCCGGTAAGGCAAAGCTTTTGCTGGTGGCAGCAGATGCAGCACCGAATTCTAAAAAAGATATGTATTATCTGGCTGAAATAGCAGGAATTCCGGTTTTGGAGGTTTTAAACCGAGATGAACTGGGAGCGGCAATCGGTAAAGCCAGAAGAACTGCTATAGCGGTAACAGACAGAAATTTTGTAAATATGATCAATAAAAAATAATTCCCATAAGATCTGATATGGAGGTGGCTGAATGGGTAAGAAGAGAATATATGAAGTTGCCAAGGAATATGGCAAATCCACAAATGAAGTTTTAGATCTTTTAAAACGCCACAATATTGAAAAAAGCAATTTTAGTGCGGTAGATGATTCCGACCTGGTTATTATTGATAAAGAGTACAATAAAAAGGCTCCTGCTCCTGTAAAAAAGGAAGCTGTAAAAAAAGATGTTCCTGTTAACAAACAGAAGCCACAGGTTAAAAAATCTGAACCTCAGACTGTTGTTAAAAATGCTCCGCAGCATAATCAGCATGTACGTAATGAAGGCAATGTACAGCAGCGCAATAACAACAATAGTAATCGCGGTGGTGCGTTCCAAAATCGCGGTATGCAAAATGCGCAGCAGAATCGTGGCGGACAGGGTGCTCATGCCGATAATCGCAGAAATCAGGATGCACATAACCGTCCTCAGCGTTTGGGCAATAATGTACCTAAAAATCAGCCTTCCCGTAATAATGACAACCGTGGCAGTCAGGGCAATGCGCAGCAGCATAACAGACCTAATTTCAGCAGCGGCGCAGGCGATAACAGAAACAATAAAAATAATAATTTTAACAATAAGAATAACCGCAAGGATAAACCGCAGATTAAAGGTTCTTATGCAACTAAAGAAAGCAGACCTAACCGCAGTGCGGGTCATCAGATGAATCGCAAACGTCCGGCTAATAATGCTCCGAAGGTACAACAGCCGGTTGTTGAGGTGCCGAAGCCGACTTATGTTGAAATCGGTGAAAGCATAAATGTCAAAGAATTTGCATCTCTGATTAAACGCGAAGTAAACGAAGTTATTAAAGCGCTGTTTATGCTTGGCGTGATGGTTACTATCAATCAGGATATTGACTATGATACTGCTCAGCTGATTGGTGAAGAATTTGGCGTGGAAGTAGGTCAGAAAGCACCGGATGAAGATCCTACCGAAGTACCGGAAGTAGAAGACGATCCGGCAAAACGTCTGCCGCGTCCGCCCGTAATTACCGTTATGGGCCACGTTGACCATGGTAAGACTTCTTTGCTGGATGCAATCAGAAAAACAAACGTAACTGCTCGTGAAGCTGGCGGTATTACTCAGCATATTGGTGCATATAAAGTAAATTATCAGGGTAAACAAATTGTATTTTTGGATACTCCTGGTCATGAAGCGTTTACCGCTATGCGTGCCCGTGGTGCACAGGTTACTGACGTAGCTATCCTTGTTGTAGCTGCAGATGATGGTGTAATGCCTCAGACTATTGAAGCAATCAACCATGCTAAGGCAGCAAAGGTACCTATCATTGTTGCCATTAATAAAATTGACCGACCCGGCGCTAATCCGGATCACGTAAAACAGCAGCTGGCAGAGCATGAACTGATTCCGGAAGATTGGGGTGGCGATACTATTATGGTACCGGTATCTGCCCATCAAAAGACCGGCATCAGCGACTTGCTGGAAATGATATTGCTTGTTGCAGAAATGCAGGAGCTGAAAGCAAATCCGAATTTGCCTGCTCATGGTACCATTATCGAAGCACAGCTGGATAAAGGCCGCGGCCCGGTTGCTACTGTTCTCGTACAGAGAGGTACGCTGCATATCGGCGATACCATTATTGCCGGCACTGCTTATGGTAAAGTACGCGCCATGATTAATGACCGTGGTGAAAAAGTCAAAAAAGCACTGCCTTCTACTCCTGTAGAGGTTCTGGGACTGAATGACGTACCGCAGGCTGGTGACATTCTTGATTCTACCGACGAGAAGACAGCACGCAGCGTGGCAGAAAAACGTATTGCCAAAAAACGTGAAGAAGAAATTCAGGTTAATTCCAAAGTATCCCTTGATGACCTGTTCCAGCGCATTCAGGAAGGCGAACTGAAAGAACTGAACATTGTCGTTAAAGCCGACGTTCAAGGTACTATTGAAGCACTGAAAGCTTCTTTGCAGAAAATTAAAAATGAAGAAGTAAAAGTAGTGGTAGTACATGCAGGTGTAGGTTCTATTACTGAATCTGACGTTATGCTGGCTTCTGCTGCCAACGCTCTGATTATCGGCTTTAATGTGCGTCCTGACGCCAATGCTCGTAAAGCATCTGAAACCGAAAAAGTTGACGTACGCACTTACCGTGTAATTTACGATGCTCTGAACGATGTTGAAGCAGCAATTAAAGGTATGCTGGCTCCTAAATTTAAAGAAGTTATTCAGGGTCGTGTGGAAGTACGTCAGCTGATTACCATTTCCAAACTCCTCATTGCAGGCTGCTATGTACTGGAAGGTAAGGTTACCAACAATTCCAAGGTAAGAGTAGTACGTGACGGTATTGTAGTGCATGAAGGTGAAATTGAATCCCTGCGTCGTTTCAAAGATGATGTAAAAGAAGTTGCGCAAGGATTTGAATGCGGTATTACCCTTGACAAGTTCCGTGATCTCAAAGAGGGAGATATCTTTGAAATCTATGATATGGAAGAAATCAAGGAAGAATAGACCTAAGTAGGTGGATTATGGCAAGATTAAGAGTTGAGAAAGTACAGGAAGCCATTCAGCACGAAATCAGCAATATGCTGCTTCACGACGTAAAAGACCCGCGTATTCAGTTTGTAACGATTACCGGCGTGGAACTGACGGACGATATGAGTATTGCCAAGATTTATGTAAGCATGTATGGCCCGGAAGATAAGCAGGAAGAGACTTGGAAAGCATTAAATAAAGCGCTGGGCTTTATGCGCAGTGAAATAGCCAAACGTATCCGTCTGCGCTTTGCTCCTTCCCTCATTCTCGTAAAGGATACTTCCATGGAATACAGCGCTCATATTCAGAGCATTCTTGATAAAATCAGGCAGGAGGAAGGCAGCGGACATGAGCAGTAGGATAAGCCTGCAGGAAACTGGCAATCTGTTGCTTCAGGCGCAGAAAATCGTGCTGTGCTGTCATGTCAGCCCGGATGGAGATACATTGGGTTCTGCACTGGGTCTCATGCATATATTGAGTCGTCTCGGTAAGGATGTTACTGTCTTTGTGGATGATGAAATAGGCAGAGGGTTTGGCTTTCTGCCAGGTATTGAACACTGCCGGCGTCCGGAAGCAGACAGCAAGGTGCAGGCGGATGTGCTGGCAGTTATTGATGCCAGCTCTTTTGACAGGGTTGGTATTGTTGGTGAAGTTGTACAGGCGCCGTTTGTTCTGAATATAGATCATCATATTTCCAATACGGAGTTTGCCGATTATCTGTATCTTGATACCGCTGCGGCTGCTACCGGAGAAATTATCTGTGATTTATTTGAAGAGATGCAGTGGCAGCATGACGAAGCCACTGCCTTGTGCCTGTATACTGCTATTTCAACAGACTGTGGCTCTTTCAGGTATTCAAATACAACCAGAAAGACTATGCAGCGGGCGGCGCTGCTGCTTGATTATGGCGTGCAGCCGAGCATTATTTCCGATAATCTCGATATGCGTACCCGTGAAACGGTGGAGCTTTTGAGCAAGGTACTGCCAACATTGACTTTCGCTTTTGAGAATAAAGTGGCATATATTTCTATTGCCCATGAATTATATAACAAGGATATTCAGACTGACAGTTTTGTATCTTATCCACGTTATATTGAAGGAGTAGATATTGCCATTATGTTCAAGGCTGTAGAAGAAAAAGTTACCCGCGTCAGCATGCGTTCCAGTCATACTGATGTGGCGCAGATAGCGTTGAGCTTTGGCGGCGGAGGACATCTGCGGGCGGCAGGCTGTACTATTTATGCACCGTTGGAAGAAGCTCAAAAACAGCTTTTGGAAGCAATTAGGAAGGTTTTATAATGGATGGTATTTTAAATGTCTTAAAACCACCTGGAATGACTTCCCATGATGTTGTGGCTTATTTACGGCGAGTACTGAAAACTAAAAAAATTGGACATGGAGGAACTCTTGACCCTGATGCGGCAGGAGTTCTCCCTGTGTTTATAGGCAGCGCTACCAGGTTGCTGGAATTTGCCGTGGAAGGGCGTAAGCAGTATCTTGTTGAAATTGCTTTGGGACGGCAGACAGATACAGGTGACGACAGTGGCATGGTGATAAAGACTATGCCGGTGCCGGCATTGCAGCATGATAATGTTGTACGTGTTCTGCGCAATTTTACTGGTGCTCTTATGCAGATGCCACCCATGTATTCTGCCTTGAAGGTAAATGGGCAAAAGCTTTATACGCTGGCACGTAAAGGAATCAGTGTTGAACGCGAGGCGCGGCCAATAGAAATACACAAACTGGAATTACTGCATCTGACCGAGGCATCCCTAACTTTGGCCGTGGAATGTTCTAAAGGAACTTATATCAGAGTATTGGGTGAAGATATTGCCGCTGCGCTTGGTACTTGTGGAACAATGAGTTTTCTGCTGCGCACGCAGGTAGGCGGGTTTAGAATAGAAGACTCATTTACCTTGCAGGAGATTACTGCAGACCCGGCAAAATGTCTGGCACAGCCATTGGTGGCGGTCAGTCATATGCAGCGGCTGGAACTGACTGCACGGCAGGCAGCACGCATTACTAATGGTGTACGTACTACCGTTGCCGGTACTGCAGCTGGCAGATACGCCTTGTTAGGGCCTGCAGGAGAGTTTTTAGGTATCGGTACCTGCAATGAAGAAAAAATACAGGTGGAAAAGGTCTTTTTCCGTTACCTGATGCAAGAGGATTAAACGATGGAGATAATTACTTCTCTCGAAGATTTTCATAGTTTTGCACGTCCCTGTGTCATTGCGCTGGGTACTTTTGACGGACTGCATCTTGGTCATCAGGATGTCATTGGCGCTGCAGCTGAATATGCGGCACAGAATAACAGCAGACTGGCTGTTTTTACGTTCCGTAATCATCCTTTTTCATTAATCAGACCTGCAGAGGCTCCCATGTCTCTTATAAGCAGCGAAAAAAAATATGCGCTTTTAGAAAAAATGGGAGTCGATTTACTGCTTGAAGTACCTTTTGATCTGCAGCTGGCTGGGTTATCACCGCAAGAATTTTTGCAGCAGCTGAGCAAGCTGAATTTTAACTGCCTAGCTGTGGGGGAAAATTTTAATTTTGGGTATCATGGCAGTGGTAATATTGCTACTCTGCAGGAGTTTGCCAAAGCGAAAGGATTTAAACTTATTGTCAGACCGCTTGTCAGTAAAAATGGGATTATTGTCAGCAGTACGGAGATTCGTCATCTGATCAGTGCAGGCAATATTTCCGAAGCCAACATGATGCTGGGACGGAGATATGAGCTGGAGGGGACAATAGTCAAAGGCTGCCAGCGGGGCAGGCTGCTGGATTTTCCTACGGCTAACATAGAGCTTGATACGCAGCAGGCAGCTGTTCCTCATACCGGAGTGTATGCAGTACGTGTTACGCTGAGCGGTGCATCATATTATGGAATGGCCAATATAGGTATGAATCCTACATTTGGTGATATTGCAGCAGCAAGGCTGGAAACGCATATTTTTGATTTTGCTAAGGATATTTATGGTCAGCATATGACAGTAGAATTTCATAAATTTATCCGCAGTGAACAAAAATTTGCTTCTGTAGATATATTGCGCAGGCAGCTGATGTCAGACAGGATAGCGTGCAGAAATTATTTTGACTTATAAGCAAGTTTTGTAAAAAAGATAACAAATAGCTTGCGTTGTTATTTACCATTATGGTATACTGTTATAGTATTTGAACCAAAGCTTGGAAGTGCGCAACTCCGACGGCTGCTATGCTTTGGGAATTGTAAAATTAGGAGGAATTATTAATGTTAACCAGCGAAACCAAACAATCCATTATTCTTGAAAATGCTCGTCATGAAGGCGATACCGGTTCTCCGGAAGTTCAGATTGCAGTTTTGACCGAACGTATCAAATATTTGACTGAACATCTGAAAGAACATAAAAAAGACCATCATTCCCGCCGCGGCCTGCTGAAAATGGTAGGTAAACGTCGTGGTCTGCTTAACTATCTGATGGAAAAAGATATCGAACGTTATCGTGCAATTATTGCTAAACTTGGTATCCGTAAATAATTTTTTAAGGCTTGCCGTAAGGCAGGCCTTTTTGTTTGTGCAGATATTGTCAATGTTTTATCGGTAGGATATAATAAAAATAAGTAAAATTATATTATATGAGCGAGGTGTATTCCATGAAAAAATTAGTTGTATTAATAAGCCTGTTAGCCTCTATGGTAATCAGCTCTGTGGCTATGGCTGCCGGTGCAGCAGGCGATTTTGCCAAAGAAGAAGCAGCTGCAGATCTTTTTATTAAAGGGTTAAGTGATTCGACAGTTACTTATGAGCAGGTAGCTGCCAATTTTACTCCGGCATTAAAGGAAAATTTTACTGCAGAAAAATATACTGAACTACTGCAACAGGTGAAAGAAAAATTTGGTAAAAACAAAGAAGCAAAATTTGCTGTGCTGCAAAGATTTGATAAAGCCGATCGCGTTATCTATATTGGTTCTTTCAGTAAAGAAAATCTGGCTCAGATGGTATTTGTTTTTGATACTGCGGGCAGAAAACCGCTGATGGCTGATTTTGCATTAGTTCCAGTGCAGGAACAGGCCAAAGAAGAAGCAAAATAAATATTAAGATTAAGCCCGCACTTGTTGCGGGCTTTTTTAGTTGGAATTTTTATGGAATTATGTTTAATAGTTTACGCTTATAAATAAATATGATACAATATATACAACATTAAATCTTACAATATGGTGTTTGCTGATGCAGAAACAATTTGTTATTGAAAAATTGCCTACAGATTTTTGTCATGCTTCTGTAATTTTAAGACTGTCTGCTGGTAAAAAGTTATGTTGCTGGTTTGGCGGTCGAAAAGAAGGAACTGCCGATGTTGCTGTCTGGTGCAGTCGTTATGATAACGGAGACTGGTCTGGTCCCTGCAAGCTGGCAAATGGGTTGGAGGCAAATTGGAACCCTGTACTTTTAGCGATAAAAGACAAAATAATGTTGTTTTTTAAGGAAGGACAGAAAATTTCCAATTGGAAAACACTGTTTATGGAATCGTACGATGAAGGAGAAAGCTGGAGCGAATCGACAGAGCTTGTTGCAGGTGATGAGAGCGGCGGGCGCGGACCAGTACGTAATAAGCCTATTCTGCTGACAGATGGCAGAATTATAGCAGGGGGTTCCACGGAACGAGGACTGTGGAAGGCGTTCGCCGATTATAGTGATGATGGCGGACGCACTTGGAAGAAGTCAGCTGATATTGGCATAAAGGGTTTATTGTATAAGGCTGGCGAAAAAACTGCCGAGAGTGATATTGCTGTAAGCATGCAGTCATTTTACGGTCGTGGTGTTATTCAGCCTGCTCTTTGGGAAAGTGCACCTGGAAAGATACATATGCTGCTGCGCAGCAGTGAGGGTTTCATATATCGCAGTGATTCAGATGATAACGGTATGACGTGGCTTGCTGCCTATCCAACGCAGATGCCCAATAATAACAGTGGTATTGATCTTGTCAAGGCACCATTTGACGGCTGTTTGTATTTAGTTTGTAATCCTGTTGCAGCCAACTGGGGGATGAGGTCACCACTGAGTTTGTTTAAATCTTCAGACAATGGTTGCAGCTGGCAGAAAATAACTGATTTGGAAACAGATGCTGGAGAGTTTTCTTATCCGGCGATTATTGCGGATGCTGAGGGAATTGACATTACCTATACCTGGCAGCGTAAAAACATTGTCTGCTGCAGGTTGAATAAAACAGAACTGTGAAAGGTTTTAATAAAATTTTTATAGAGGAGTGGTGTTATAATGAAAAAATTTTTATTCGTGCTCTTGTCATTGGTGATTATGACAATGATGATTGCCGGCTGCGGTGGTGACAGCAAAAAAGCAGCTTATCCTGCTGACGGGGATATCAGCGTTATTATTCCTAAGGCTCCCGGAGGCGGTACAGATGTATCGGCAAGAGGCCTGGTGCAGATGATGCAAAAAGAACTGCCCGGCAGTAAATTTGTGCCTGTAAATAAGCCTGACGGAGGCGGCGTTACCGGTATGGTAGAATTGGCTAATGCTAAACCTGACGGACATACTCTTGGCATGGTAACAGTAGAACTGGCAATGTTCCCGCATCAGGGCAAGTGCAAAAATACTTATAAAGACTATGCTTCTATCTGTGCTCCTATTGCGGCTCCGGCTGCGTTGATTGTTCCTGCGGAAGCTCCTTACAACAGTCTGGATGAATTTGTTGCTTATGCTAAAGCTAATCCCGGCAAAGTACAAATGGGTAACTCCGGTATTGGTGCTATTTGGCATATTGCGGCATTATCCTTTGAAGATGAATTCGGTGTACAGCTGAAACATGTTCCTTATCCGAAAGGTTCCGCTGATATAGCTGCAGCGCTTGCTGGTAAACACATTGATGCAACTCTGGCTGATCCTTCTGTATTCAAAAGTCAGGTAGATGCAGGTAATCTGAAGATTTTAGCGATTATGGCTGATTCACGTTCTCAGATTTACCCTGATGTACCCACTTTTAAAGAATTGGGTCATGATATGACTATCCGCGCCTGGGCGGCACTGGTTGCTCCTAAAGATACTCCTAAAGAAAAACTGGAAACTTTGCGTAAAGCAGCTAAGAAAGTATGTGATTCCAAAGAATTTAAGGAATATTTTATGAAACAAGGTATTGATCCGACTGTTATTATCGGTGAAGATTGTGATAAAATGATGCAGGAAGATCATGAAATGTATCAGAAATATTTACAGATTGCTCAATAAAATAAGTAGATAGCTTAAATAAAAAAGACAGCCAAGCTGTCTTTTTTATTTTGTGTAAAATTACAGGAAAATCTTTTTGTTTGATTGGCAGGTAATTTTAAAAATGCTATAATATAAAATATGTCATAATTGTGAACAAATAATTTTGCGGGGGATTACGATGAATCTGTTTTTCTTGGCAGCGTTATGTTACAGTATAGGCATAATTACGCTGCTGTTTCCACATAGATGGCAAAAAGGAGCGCATTATACGGCAAGCTTGGCTGCCATATTTGGCAGTGCACTCACAGCATATGGGGCAGGGCTCATTCTTTTTGATTTTGTGCAGACAGAGTCTTTGCGCTGGGGTTCATATTCGTTAACGGGAGATAAATGGAGTGCAGCCTTTCTGCTTCTTACTGGCTGTGCCGGAGTTATTACCAGCATTTACGGTGCGGGATATGCCCTGAGTTATCTTGGTAAAAGGCTTAGAATGCTGGGTGCTTTATGGAATTTATTTCTTGGTTCCATGGTTTTTGTAATACTGGCGGGAGATGCTTTCAGTTTTCTTTTTTTCTGGGAAGTAATGGCTGTAGCTTCTTTTCTGCTTGTCAATCATGAAGCAGAAAAACGTGTTACCTGGAATGCTGCTTATCAGTATTTGGTAATGACCCATATTGGTACGGCGGCTATTATGATTGCTTTTCTGCTAACCGGAACGCACAGCAGTTCTTTTGCTTTTGCTGATATGGCTAATAATACACTTGCTGACGGAATGCGAAGTGTTGTATTTGTGGCTGCTTTTATCGGTTTTGCTCTGAAAGCAGGACTTGTGCCGCTGCATGTATGGCTGCCTAATGCGCATCCGGCTGCACCAAGCCATGTTTCCGCATTAATGAGCGGCGTTATGCTGAAAATAGCTTTATATGGCTTTGGTCGCTTTGTATTCTCGTTTGTGCCTGTATGGAATTACTGGTGGTGTATCTTAGTAATGCTGGCAGGACTTATTTCTGCATTTTTAGGCGTTCTGTACGCGCAGATGGAAACTGACATTAAAAGGATTCTTGCTTATTCTTCCGTAGAAAATATGGGCATTATTTTTGCTGCTTTTGGCTGCGGCATGCTGCTGCAGGTAACAGCTGGCAATAACTGGGGGACTATAGGTTTTATGGCAGCGTTGGTACACTGCTATAATCATTCCGTCATTAAAGTACTGATGTTTATGAGTGCCGGCAGTATTATGCATGCTACTGGCAGCAAAAATCTTGAATTATTTGGTGGTTTGCTGAAAAAACTGCCGTATACAGGGGCTTTTTGTTTTGTCGGTTGTATGGCACTTGCGGCTTTGCCGCTGACTAATGGCTTCATTGGTGAATGGATGACGCTGCAAAGCTTTATTACACTGGCTTCTACCAGTTATGGGCAGGATATACGTTTATGGTCTTCTGTGGCTTTTATTTTACTTGGCTTAACAGGGGCGTTAGCTTTAGGCTGTTTTGTACGCTTTTTTGGTATTGCTTTTTTGGGCAGAGCACGCAGCATACAGGCACAGGAGGCACATGAAGCTGACAGATTTATGTTACTGGCAATGGGTATAAGCACAGTTTTAGTTTTGACGGTGGGCATTTATCCGGCACCATTGCTGACTATGTTGGGAAGGGTACTGCCCGCTGATACAGCGGTGTATATGCCGGGTATTGCTGATGTGTTGCAGAGCGGAGGAGAGCTCTTGCTTGCTTACGGTAATATGCTGCTGTTGTTTGCAGTGCTTACAGTGCTGTGCTTTGTTGTTGTTGTGCACATGACGCAAAAAAGATATGTCAGCAGCAGTATTACCTGGAATTGCGGTACAGAGCCGACTGCGCGACAGCAGTATTCGGCAACTGGTTTTTCCAAGCCGCTGCGACGAGCTTTTGATTATTTGCTGAAGCCTAAGCGTGAAGTTTCTTATGTACGTAAAGATCATCCGTATTTTGGGCGTTTATTGTCTTATAAACTGGAAATTCCCGATATGATTACAGAAAAACTTTATCTGCCGTTGCAGAAATATTTTGTTGTATCATCGGCGTTTCTGCGCCGACTGCAGCAGGGCAGTGTAAGATTGTATGTAAGCTATGTTATGGCGGCGATGATTGCAGTGTTGATTTGGGGGGCAATATATAAATGATGAATAGTTATAATGATTTTGGTTATTGCCTGCTGCAGACTGTATTACTGCTGTTTACTGCTCCGCTTATTGCAGGTATTATTAAGAAACTGAAAGCCTTTATGCAGAACAGAGTTGGTTCGAGTATTTTGCAGGAATATTTTGACCTATATAAATGGTGGCGTAAACCAACTTTTGTGACACCGTATACGAGCATCATTTTTCTTGCTGCACCCTGCGTATATTTTGCTTCTACAGTAGCTGCTGCCTGTATGCTGCCAAATTTATTCGGGGGGCAGGCATCTTTTGGAGATGTGTTTGTATTTGTGTATATAATGGCTGTAGGGCGTTTTTTCATGGCGCTCTCATCTCTCGATGCTGCGACTGCTTTTGGCGGCATGGGCGGCAGCAGAGAAATATATGTTGCGGCTTTTGTTGAACCTGTTATAATGCTGGCTGTTTTGTCTAATGTGTTGCATACAGGAAGTACTTTTCTGGGGGGAATGTCACTTGATCCCAGTGAAGTTAATCTTACTGTTGCCGGAGTTTTGACCTGCTTAGCTTTCTTTTTGGTATTGCTGGCAGAAAACAGCCGTATACCGGTAGATAATCCGGATACCCATCTGGAACTTACAATGATTCATGAATGTATGACATTGGAATATTCAGGACGCTTGCTGGCTCTTATTCACTGGGCAAGTCAGCTGAAACTGCTGATATTTTTGCTTTTGTTCTCCATGCTGTATTTGCCGCTGGATATTCCGGTACTGTTGAAGGTAATTGTTTCTGCTGCTCTTGTTGCTGTAGTGGAAACCTTAAATAATAAGATGCGATTATTTAAGGTACGCGTGTATTTAGCTGCTGCCGGTATTATGCTGCTGCTGGCTATTGCAGCGCAGTAAGGAGGTAAACTGTGGAATTTTTAGTAGTAACACTGATGTTTATCGTTTTTCTGCAGACGCGTATTATGGATTTAAAACGCGGAATTTTCTGCCTTAGTGTTCAGTCTGCCCTTATTGCTGCTGCGTGTCTGGTCGTTGGCATGAGCCATGGCGGTGGATGGCATGCATTTTTACCTGGAGTTTTGACAATTGCTGTTAAAGTTATCTTTATTCCATACGCTATTTTAAAGGTAGTACGGCAGCTCAGTGATGAAAAAGAAATTGCCAGTGATATTAATGTAAATTATTCTACTGCGGCGGCAGCATGTTTCCTGGCTCTCAGTTATGTAGTACTTGACAGTTTGCTGCCGGGATCTCAGGGACGTGACATTGTTGCTTCATCAATGTTCATGATTATGACGGGGCTGACGCTTATTGTTATGCGCAGTCGTGCCATAATGCAGATGATAGGGCTAATCACTATGGAAAATGGTATCTATCTTCTGGGACTTATCATGACTGAAGGGTTGCCGCTGATAATTGAACTTGGCATTTTTCTGGATGTGCTGATTGCCGTAGTTATTTTGGTTATCCTTACATCGCGTCTGCGACTGTCCTTTAAAACAACGGATACTAATGTTTTGAGAAAGCTGAAAGGGTGAGAAGATGCTGGAACTTATTTATGCACTGCTATGTCTTCCGCCTTTATGTGCGGCGCTTGCTTTAAGCGGCAGGTTTTCCAATACTTCTTTACACTGGCTGCACAGGATAACAGCTTCAGGGGTAGGAGTTTTAGTTTATATGCTGCTGCAGCAATTTAATCCTGCCCGTCCTTTTAACAGTGAGTATTTCTATTTGGATGCCTTAAACTGCTGGGTATTGATTATCATTACCACGCTTTATTTGGCTGCAACCTGGACAGCGCGTTCCTATCTGGTACGGGAAGAAAAAAGTGGTGTTTTAAAAAACGAACAGCTGCAGACTGGAAGATATTTTGCCTTGATGCAGATGTTTGTCTGGACCATGTTTATCGTACTGCTGGTAAATAATCTTGGCCTGATGTGGGTTGCTATTGAGGCTACTACGTTAATATCAGCCTTACTGATTTCCTTTAAATTTACTCGCAGCGCACTGGAAGCGACATGGAAATATATTATGGTTTGTACAGTTGGCATCTGTTTGGCTCTTTTAGGTACTTTGATACTATATTATGCGCAGATTGATGCTCTGGGAAATGCCAATCCTCTCAGCTGGCTGTATTTATATGAGCATGCGGCTGTGCTTGACTCATCGCTGACAAAAATGGCACTTTTATTTATTTTAATTGGCTACGGGACCAAGGTTGGAATGGCTCCCATGCACACCTGGCTGCCGGATGCCTATGCTGAGGCACCGTCTTTGACCAGCGGTATGTTATCCGGAGCTTTATGCAGCTGCGCTTTATATGTACTGCTGCGCAATCTTGTTATTCTTCTGCCGACAGCAGGAGTTGAGATGATGAGCAGTATGCTGCTGTTTTTTGCCGTCCTGACGGTGGCAGTTGCTGTTCCGTTTGTTGTTGTCCAGCGTGACGTAAAACGTATTTTGGCGTATTCTTCCATGGAAAATATTGGTATTATGGTAGCTGGTGTAGGTGTATTCACTGCTTTTTCTTTAAAAGCAGTTATGCTGCATATGTATAGCCATGCATTAATAAAATTTGTCTTATTTTATGTTGCTGGTACCATTATTCAGGAATACCAGACCAGAAATTTGATGCGTATTCATGGTATGATTAAAGAGGTACCTCATACGGCCACTCTGTGGCTCATCAGTATGCTGGGAATACTTGGACTGCCGCCGATGGGGCTGTTTTTCAGCAAGTTTTATATTTTGACGGCTCTTTTCAGAGAAGAACATTGGTTTGTTGGCAGCCTGCTGATAATTTTATTGGCAGGAGTACTGATAGGCATCCTTTACCATGGTATGCGTATGTTGTGTGATCAGCCGCGCCGTCCTTCTCTGGGCGATTTGCTGGACAGGCTTGATACGCCTGTTTTGGCATTACTGCTTTTATTAACGTGTTTTGTTGGTGCCGGGTTTGAAAATATTCCCTGGATAAATAATCTTTTAAATCATGCGGTATTGATAATAGGAAGGTGATAACGTGCTGCAGGTACAACCGGAAAATTTACGCGGTGCTGCCAATATATTCAGTGCCGCAGGCAAAAATCCTCTGGCTGCCATGTTTGGTGCGGATGAAACACCGAATGGCGGTGGGCTGGCTATTTACTGTTTGTTTTATAATGCTGAAAAAAGAGATATGGATGTTCTGAAAGCAGAATTTACTGCGGACAGTGACCTGAGCTATCCCTCTCTGACGCCTATTCTGCCGGCGGCTGCCTGGTATGAACGTGAGCTGCATGATATGTTTGGTTTTATACCAAGAGAGCATCCTGATCTTAGACCGTTGGTACTGCATGAATCGTTTCCGGAAGATTTTCATCCGTTACTGAAAAAATATCCGGTAGATTTTCAGGTCAGAGGAAACAGACAGTACGAAATGCTTACTTCCGGCGGCGAAGGATTATACGAAGTGCCTGTCGGGCCTATTCATGCCGGCATTATTGAACCAGGACATTTTCGTTTCAGTCAGGCTGGTGAAGCAATGCTTCAGCTGGATGCCAGGCTGTTTTATACTCACCGTGGCATTGAAAAGAGTGTTGAAGGCAAAACTCCCATGGAAGCACTGCCTGTAGTGGAACGTATCTGCGGTGCCTGCAGTGTTGCCAATACCCTGAGTTTTTGTCAGGCAGTGGAAAAACTTTCTGATGCCATGGTACCAAGACGAGCATGGCTTATTCGTACATTGGCTGCTGAAATGGAACGTTTATATAATCATGTTGGTGATACTGGTAATATCTGTGCAGGTGTAGGGTTTTCTCCTGTTATCAGTATGGGGAGCCGCCTGAAAGAATACTTGATGCAGATAAATGAAATGCTGGCAGGCAACAGATTTTTGCGCGGATTGATTATTCCCGGCGGTGTAAACCATGATGTCGACGAGCACTGCATGGAAGAAATAGACGATGTTTTGCGAGAACTGGAAAAAGAATATAAAGATATTGTTCACATCATGTGGGAGCAAAATAATTTTGTCAACAGAATTCGCACTACCGGCATTATACGGCAGAATACGGCTTTTGAACTGGCCATGGTCGGTGTAGGTGCACGTGCCAGCGGCAGTTTGCGTGACAGCAGGAAAGATATGGGTTTTGGTATATATGATGAACTTGACTTTAATGTTATTACTGAAACTGCCGGTGACGTAGAGGCTCGTATTAAAGTACGTGTTGGTGAGGTATATGAAAGCATACGTCTGATAAAGCAGTTAATCAGCAGGCTGAGAAAAGAACCTGAAAGCGAGCTGCATTGTGACCTTGGTAACTTAAGAACATTGGAAGGCAGTTGGGGTATAAGTGAGTCTGCCCGTGGAGATAACCTGCACTGGCTTATATTGGACGAAGCAGGAAAAATTGACAGGTTGTTTGTGCGTTCTGCATCGTATCCTAACTGGCCTGCATTGACAGTAGCGGTGCAGGGTGACATCATTCCAGACTTTCCTCTGATTAATAAAAGCTTTGAGCTGTGCTATGCATGCCTTGACCGATAGGAGGAACTGTTATGCTGAAAATGATAGAAGCTATCTTAGCTAAAAGAATTGTAACAGAGAATATTTCTTTTACCGGGCATAACAGGATGAGAGGGCAGCTGCAATGTTCAAACAGTTGTGACTGCTGCGGTAAATGTGCTGAGATATGTCCTGTTCAGGCCATTACGATGATTAATGGCAAGCCTGAAGTAGATTATAAAAAATGTATTTTCTGCGGTCGGTGTGTAGAAGCCTGTATGCAGGGAGCACTGCAGCATGGTAATAAAGAAGTACTTGGCAGTATACTTACAGAAACGCAAGTACAGATAGGTGAGATGATTACTGCTAAATTAGGCAGATCATTGCACGTTCGTCATCTTGATGCAGGTAGCTGTAACGCCTGTGATTTTGAAATGGGAGCTTTAAGTAATCCTATATATGATTTGCATCGTTTTGGTATAGCTTTTGTAGCTTCACCCAGACATGCAGATATGCTCATGGTAACAGGGGTGGTAACACGTAATCTGGAGCAGGCTCTTCGCATGACGTATGAGGCCATGCCGGAACCTAAGCTGGTTATGGCCTGTGGTGCCTGTGCCTGCGGTGGTGCTACATATGGCAGCACGTATGCGATTTGTGGCAGTGCTGCCGACATTGTACCGGTCGATATAACAGTTCCGGGATGTCCGCCCAGACCAAGCGCAATGATTGCAGCGTTATGTGCGGCTGCTGATATTCTTAATGAGCGTTTATAATCTGCTGACATGATTAAAATAAGATTGTCCAAACCGCTGATGCATGATAATATATCAGTAGATATTTGGAGGAGTTGTTCGATATGATTACCTATAGAGCTGCAAAATTCAGTGATGTTGAAAATATTCATAAGCTTTTAAACGATTATGCCCGTGAAGGGCTGATGTTGCCGCGTTCCCGCAACAGCATATATGAAAATTTGCGTGATTATATTGTAGCTGTAGAAAATAACAGACTTATAGGCTGCGGCGCATTGCACTTTGTTTGGGATAAACTTGCTGAAATTCGTTCACTCGCGGTTGACCCGGATATGAAATGTTCAGGTATTGGGCGAAGGATAGTTGCCTTACTGGAGCAGGAGGGGATTGAAAGAGGCGTAAAAATGTTTTTTACGCTAACTTATCAGCCTGGATTCTTTTCTAAATGCGATTATATAGAAACAGCCAAAGAAAAGCTGCCGCAAAAGGTTTGGAAAGAATGTGTTTATTGTCCACAATATCCCTATTGTAATGAGATTGCTTTTGTAAAAACTACTGTTGATTATCAGCCAGGCGATGTAATGTTCTAAATTTCAATAAAAATGATTGACTTTTCTATTATATGAGAGTATAATTTTCATTGTTCCGAGTTGATTGGAACAATTTGCCGAAGTGGCGGAATTGGCAGACGCACTTGACTCAAAATCAAGCGTAGTAGCCCTACGTGCCGGTTCGAGTCCGGCCTTCGGCACCAGACAAACCTAAAACTCTCTCTGTGGTTATCTGCAGAGAGATTTTTTTATTTTCTACAATAACCTTATCAACAAATAAATTTATCAGTGCTTTGCGGCTTTCTACATCTTTTTTGATTGTGATATGCTCATACAGAGCTGCAAGAGTATCAGAAATTTCTTTTTCAGTTATCTGCGGAATATTTTTCATGTTCTGCAGCTGAGATATTTTTTCTGTAACGGCTCTGATATCAGCTTTTAATTTATTTATTCTGGCAAGTACAAATTCATCTGCATCACCATTTTCTACCAGCGTATATAAATTATTCAGTCTGCGTTCCAGCATGGCCTTATCAGAAGCAAGAGAGGTATTTTCTTTTGGTATGGTCTGTACATACTTATCATATTCTTTAGTTAAAAGCTCAGAGATATTTTTCCTCGCAACGGGGGAGAATATCTCTTTTTTTATTACCTCTAAAACCCATTTCTCAAGGCTGTCACGATTAAGACGTGCCTGAGGGCAATGTTCTGCCGCTACACGCTCTTTTTTTGAGCAGTCATAGTAAACGTATTCATGATTTCTGCTCATTGTTCTGTGACCGTTCATCGCGCTGCCACAGCAGCCGCAAAATACTTTTCCGGATAACAGATATACAGCCTTAGCTGCATAGCTGGCGGTACGCCTTTTATTTAATGCACGTTTTTTCTGTGCTGCAGCAAAGTCGTTTTTGCTGATAATGGCCGGAATAGCATCCTCAATCCTGATAAAATCATCAGCAGGGGAGTCAACATGCATGTTACGCGGTCTGTTTTCCTTCCTGTTGGTTTTATTAAACGT
Source organism: uncultured Phascolarctobacterium sp. (assembly GCA_949285135.1). Taxonomy (GTDB): domain Bacteria; phylum Bacillota; class Negativicutes; order Acidaminococcales; family Acidaminococcaceae; genus URXU01. The sequence goes on along the minus strand of CASDXO010000008.1, from coordinate 213,761 downwards.
ATAGGTGCCAGTATACTTCTCGTTGCCTAAAATGTCGTACAGGCTGTTTTTGCCGAAATTTCTGCCTTCGCGAGTACGGAAGCCTTTAGCTGATAAAGCATGCGCTATAGCTCCATAACCATGACCGGCAAGATACATGGAAAATATGAGTTTTACGGCTTCGGCTTCTGTCGGCTCAATTACATAGCGCTTATCTACAATCTTATAGCCTAAGGGCGGTTTGCCGCCGTTAAACTGTGCTTTGTAAGCGTTTTCGTTCAGGCCTTTTTTGGTTTCTTTGGCAAGGTTGCGGCTGTAATAGGCTGCAAAGCCTACGAGCATGCTTTCCATCATCTGACCTTCCGGAGAAAAATCTATATTCTGGGCAGCATATTCGTAGCCGATACCGAGGGTAGAGAGAGTATGCTTAAAGGTATAGTAGTTAAATTCATTACGAGCGTTACGATCAATCTTATGAAAGATAATGACATCAAATTTATGGGCGATAGCGTCTGCCAGCATCTGATTATAGGCATCACGTTTTAAAACGTCACGAGCGCTTTTAGCTTCATCCACGTAGATGTTGGTAACTACATACAGCTTCTTTCTGCAGTATTCCTTGCAGGCACGTACCTGCGCTTCAATAGATTCTTCACGCTGCATATCAGAAGAGAAGCGTGCATAAATGACAGCTCTTTTAATTTCGGACATAAAAATACCAGCCTTTCTAATTTTGAGTATAGTTAACTAAGGCTGGTGTATGCTATAATATTAGCGTACACAGCCTTGTGCTTGTGGGTTGTTACATTTGCAGCAAGTATTGCCGTACTTACTGCAGACGCTCAGCGTTGCCGCGCTGGGCGTTTTTTATTTTCTCATGTTTCAGTTTTAGGAGTTTTTGATAAATACCAGCTTGTGATATGTCAAAAACAGTAAATTTTGATATCAGACGTATTGGTTAAAGTCGTCTGATAGGGAATAGCTTTCTATATATGACTTTATCATCTGGCAGGCAGCTGCATCAGTATCCAGGATTTCTGACCAGGCTTCTAAACTTGGTCGATTGTCGCAAGTATCAACAAATTCATAAAAGCTGCCAATATGACAAGTTTTTATATATTCGCGCATCTTTTTTAATTCTTCATGGTTGTTTGTCATGATTGATACCTCTTACTGCATTTTGATAATATCAATATATTTCTGCAGTTCTGCCTGTTCATAACCGGCAATCAGTTCAACTAATGCCTGCGGATTTTTGCTGTTTGTATGATAGCTGTCAAAGCAGTCATAATATTTACGGCGATCAGTAAACTTAATATCAACAGGCAGTAGGCCATGTTTGATAAGTTCAAAGTTTAAAAGTATTCTGCCGGTACGGCCGTTGCCGTCAATAAACGGATGGATTGCTTCAAATTCAAGATGCAGCAGGGCGACAGCTTCGATAATATGTTTTTCCTGCTGCCATACAGCATAGTTTTGTAAAAGCTGTTCAATAGCAGGTTGTACAAGATAAGGCTGTGGGGGAGTGTGAGCAGCACCTAAAATCTGTACCGGAACTCGACGATATTTACCTCGTGCTTCTGCGTTGTTCATCAGCACCAATGCATGGATATCAAGGATAGCTTTTTCTGTAAGCGGCTCGTTTTTACCGGCTAAATCAATCATATAGTAAAAAGCATCTTTAAAGCCGATAACATCGAGATGATCACGCAGAGGTTTTTCGGCAATGGTGATACCTTCCTGCAGGATAAGTGCAGTTTCACGCAAGGTAAGGGTGTTGCCTTCGATAGCATTAGAATTATAGGTAGTTTCGATGACGAATTCATCACGCAGCCGTTTAAGCTCAGAAGCGTTTAAAGGGCGCAGGCTGCGCAGTTCATTATATAACTGGTCAATTTTTGGTAAGATATTCATAGTATAGTATCCCGTTTAATAATCGTTTAGTACATTGAAATAGTCATGAAAATGATATAAAGCTTTGTAAAATACCTTTTCTTCTTCATCCGTTAGCTGTACATTTTTTTCAGATTGTAATTTTTTTATTTTAACAATTTTTGAATCTAGCCTATCTAAAAAGTTGATTACACTATGGCGTTTTAAATACAGGCTTAATTCTTTATACATATACTGCCCAATTTCATCGGTTGGTATAATCTCAAATTTTTCATTACGGATAAAGTGCTTTTCATAATCATCATCGCATGGATGAATGAATCCTTTATTATCTTTAATATTTTCGTCTGGTGTTGTTCCAACCCACTTGTCCCATTTAGACCTGTTACAAAAAGGGCAAGAGTATATTAAGTTATCATATTTAGTTTCTAAATCACTAAACCTTGTTTTAGGAACAAAGTGATCTATTTGATAATTTCTAGTTCCACCAAAAAACTTATCATGATCATGACAATAACCGCAACGATGATGAAAATCTTTTATTAAATATTTTTTATAAGTTGTATAATTTTTATATTCTCGTTTTAATACTGAATGTTTAGGAGTATATTCTCTAAATTTATTTTCCATTATCATTTTCATACTTTCGTATTATAGTATCAAGTTTATTTAAGAGATCTTCAAATTTATTTTCATTAAGGTCTTCTTTTAGTTTTTTAGGTATAGCTGATTCACCACATATTCTATGCTCAAGTTTTGAATCAATTTCTAATATTTGTGAATCAATATCAGCATTTCTTTTTTCATATGGAATGGCCATTAGGGTTTTTAATTTTTCTTCGAGAGAAATTTGGTTTTTATTGTAGAATATAACTGCGTCAATTAGTTTGTTAGTAATCATTAAAGAATAACTTTTAGAATGGGTAAAAGCAATATAATCTACTATCATAAATGGTTCAAAAATTTCTTTTTGGTTTAATTCTTCTTCATAAGAAGTTAAAATAAGCAAAGGGAAATCATTTAGTAGTTGTAATATCTGTTTAGATAGTTCTACGCCGTTATTTAGATAAGTAGATACAAAACTATTTAATTTATAATCGATTATTAAACAGTCAATATTATTTTGTTTAACTTCTGCTACTATTGAGTTTGCATCGGTATGCTCATCTAATGTTAGACTAATAATCTTTATTGTATAGTTTTTATATGATTCTATTTGTTTAAAAGCAAAAATTTTCTCGTTATCATTAAATTCTTCTGTTTTATATTTGTGCTTTAAACGACCTTTTATATTGGTAATTTTACTGGTATCATCATCTAATATTCCTATTATGATTGTATTATTTTCCATTATTTGCACTTCCTGTTAGTGGTATTATTATGTCTAATTTAAAACCTGGACGAGAATCTTCGTCTACTAAGACGTATTTGCCGTTGTATTCTTCAATAGTAGTAGCAACGATATGCATACCTAAGCCTAAACCGATTTTGTTACCATTACTATCAGTTTTAGTAGTTGTTGAAAACTTGAAAATATCATATTTATTTTCAAAACTCTTAGAAACACCCTTGCCATTATCTGAATAATGAATAACATAATAATCGCTTTTTAACTCAAGATCTATGCATATTTCTTTATCAATAATGCAATCTCGTTCAAACGCTTCGCAAGAATTGATTATTAGATTATATAAAATAGCATCAAGGTCTGTTTGAAATAATCGTGATTTAAAATTTCTATCTTTTGATGTGAGAGTTAGTTTAACATTTTTCTGCGTTAAAATTGATTTTATTAAATTTGTTGATGAGGTAATTGCGTTGTATATGTTTAATAATTTTCTTGTGCGTTTATCACGTTTTAATTGAGTTGTAATTACAGTTATCCATGCCAATAAAAATCTGTCATCTGTTTTTAATCCTTGAATAAGCTCTTGTAAGAAGTCTTTATCATCAATAAATTCTTCAAATTGTTCGGATCGTGAAGCTATACGGCCAGTAAGGCCACGTAAGTCATGAACAATAGAGGTAGTAATTAAGCCGTTTGTTGATAAAGCTCTCATTAATTTCAATTCAGAAAGTAAATCTTCCGCTTCCTGTTTACGGGCATCTAAAGCTTTAACTAAAATTTCAGTATGTTTATCTTCATCATTTGCCTTGGAATTAGCATTATTAGTATTATTATTAGTTTTTCGTTTCTTTTCACGTTTATATTTTTTTATAAATTCATCGGCATCTTTTTTGGCTTGCTCGTATTCTTGGGTTTTATCATAATATAGCTTGCAGGCATAGCCGATTTCAGCTCTGTCTTTCTCAAATTTATTTATAATAGCAATAAGTGAATTCTTAAACAAAGAATAATATTCATTATCAATAATACCCTCACGGCTTGATTTATCAGCAATTAACTTATTTTTAAATCTGGAAATATAAACTATACCATTACTTTGACTATTTAATACTTTCCAAGTTCTCCTTTTATGACCAATACCGGTAGGATCTGCAGCGTTACGTGAAGTTAAATTCAGCCAGTCAGCAAAATCTGAGTTTGGTTCACCATAAGGTCTTATTATAAAATTATCTCTGTATAACTTTATGCCATAATTATGAGATAACCATTCTTTTCTATGCTTACTTATAGGCTTGTAGAAAAATGTATTGATGTGATTATCAGTAACATATTGTTTCATGAAATAATATTCAAACTTAAATGAGCCTATGGCTTTCATCTTTTCAATTAAATTACCAGGATCGTTTTCTTGAAGTCCTAACATTTCTTGAATAGAGTAAGTTTTCTTAAAATACCCTTGTTCAAAATCACATTTTCTATAAGGGAAATTTTTAAAAAGCTCCTCTTCAAATAATTTGTCTGGCATTATATTTAAGTTATATTCATTACGATAAATAGTTAATTCAAACTGCTCACCAGTGAATGTTGCTGAAACTCTATAGTCATATTCATCTTGTATATTATTTTGTCTTAATAAAGGTTCTGCAGTGGGAGAATCTTGTAATACTATGTTATATTCATCATTTTCAACTATTGCTGGAATTAAATAACCCATGCTGGTTTTTAAGTCTTGTAATTTTTTTTCAGTCCAATCATCTCGCAGAGAGGAAATTTTGATAATAGTACCAGTATTAAACTCGATATTAGTATGATTTTCAAAGTTTTCTAAAATTTGCGCATTGATATTACTCAGGTTTTCTTTTAAGCAGGAGGGAAGAGCTTCAGTAAAAGACAATGACTTGTATTCTAACTCAGCTTTAACTTCATTAATCATTTGGTTTGATTTTTCAAAGTCAGACCAATTAACTTTCCAGTAAAGAACATTGTCTGATGTAGTTGTTTTGGTATATAGTTCACAAACACTACCTAATCTGTCTAATGCAAAGCGACCTATACCTTTTTCACCAGACCGAATACGTTTTTTTTCAGAGATATAGTCTATTCGTTTATTTTCTGTTCCAATGACCATCCAGTTGTTTTGGATGGTATTTTCAGACATACCAGTACCGTTATCAATAATGTAAAGACAGTCATTTTTTGTATCAAATAATATATAGCAAAGAGAAGCATCTGCATCATAGGTATTTTTTATTAATTCTATTAAGGCACCTTCAGCTTTTGCTATATTTTCACGGCCAAGTAATACAGTAGCACGTGATGAAATCTGGAAATTTATTTCAGCCATAATAAACCCACCTATAAAATAAAATTATTGATGTCTTTTACTGTAATGCGTTTAGAAGTTCCATTGGCGTTTATGCCAATAACTTTAATATAATCCAGAAACTTTTTTGATTCTAAAATTTTGGTCGCATCTTCTAAATTATTTCCTTGCGGTGAAGTGATGAAGATACCTGTGAAAGGAACAGTTTCTGCATCAATTCTGTATATAGGCACACTATTGGTAATTATTGTAGATAATAGCAACTTTTCCTGGTTTATGCTGCGTAAGGCTTGAGAACGCCCATATTCAAACCACCTTGCAGAGTTATCTGATTTTCTCTGTAAGAGTTTAGTTTTGTATATTTGAAGGTATTCAGCGGTACGTGGAAATGCTGCTCTAAATTCATAAACATCTTCAAATTTAGCGTACTTATTATTCGGAAGACGTTTATATGGATAGATGATATAGTAGTTCTTTTCATAAGTTTTTGACTTTGGACTGGCAGCTGGCCTAAGTGAAGCTTTTTCAATCTTAAATGTCTGTTGACCTACATTTAATATATAATAGAGGTCGTTTAGGTCTTCTAAATCTTCTTCTTTGATTAAAAAAGCTTTATTTAGGAGTGTTGCAATACCTGTTGAAGCATGAAATCTATCGCCAAATCTTATATTTCTATTCGGTGGTTGTTGGTTAATAAACATCCACTTTTGTCCAAGCATATTTTTGTTTATGTTGAAATTGAAGTTATTAACCGCATTGACATATTCTAAGGATGAGTTATTACATCCATTTTGACATGTAAAGATAACAGAGGAGGTTAAAGCTTTATCAAAAAGAGAACGACTGGAATAGTCAATAATTGTTTTGATAAATGGTTTTATTGAATCTCTGAGTTTTTCTGCATAAACATTTTTAAATATACTATTGGGAACAATAAATGATAACTGACCTGCTGATGCTAAAAGATTTAAACTTGCTTCTACAAAAGGATAAAAATAATCGAATTTACCTTTTGTACAGGATTCAAAATTTTCTCTTACAAACTGTCTGTTTTTAATATCTAACTCCGTATAGTTTATATATGGGGGATTAGATATAATATAGTCAAATTGTATTGTTATTTGATTATTTATATATTCTTGTAAGAAATCCTTATGATAAATATTCCAATTAACATCAAAAATATTATATTCAGCTGCTATCTCAGAAAGAGTTTGTGCGCAAGCAGTGCAGCAATTTTCGTCAATATCATAACCGTGAATATATGTTTCGAGGCCGGTCTTTATCTCCTGTGTTGATAAGTTGTTGTTTTTTGCATCAACTATATATCTTCTTACAATTTCTCGTAAAATATTGCCATGACCACATGAGTTTTCTAAGACATATTTATTTGCAATATTTTCTTTGTATTGTACATAATTCAAAAGGTCTTCCACTATGCCTTGAGGGGTAAATATCTGACATTTTGATAAGTTATCCGTGGCACTCATGGGTAATCTCCTTTAATAATATCTTCATAATTTTATTTACTACTTTCTTCGTTAAATGGTCTTTTAAACTATGTGAAATGCTGAATTTAGTTAATAGAAGCTTTTACTTCCCAGCCTTCTACGGCATCGCTCCAGAACTTTAAGCAGGCATCCATATCTGCTTCCCAATGGATGAGTTCATCTTCTTTGCCGCACTCATTAGTGGTAACATCATCAACCACTTTAGTGAAGCCCCATTTTTGCATGGTGGGAACTTCGCCGGTGGGGAGAGAAGCCCATGTAGCTTCTTCTATGGTGTATTCAATAAAATCTTCTTTGGTATCGAAAAATGCAGGGATTGCTTTAGGTTGGTTAAGATTTGTTAATGTAATCATTTTGTTTTATCCTGTTCTTCTTTTATTGATTTTACTACCAGGTAAATAAATTCACCATTGGTATCAGGGATAATTGGAGTGAATTCGATTGCTGGATGATTATAAGAGTCAATCAATTTTCTATTTGTATCATACAGTGTAATTGACACAGGTCCTAATAATGTACAATCAAAATCTAATATTACATTTTGCAATGCAACTTGATCTGTTTCAGTATTATAGACTTGAATCCAAATATTAGCAGAATTGTGTCCCTGATGCGTAGAAAGTTTATTTATTTTTTCAAATTTTAAAGTTTGTTTATCTAACCAAAAACCATATTTATCATCTGAATTTAACCATATCCAGCGATTTGGGTCTGGTTGTTCAAAGGCATGGCAAATAGAGCTTATAGACATAATCGCTAAGGTTAATAAGAGCATGAGTTTTTTCATTATAAAACAACTCCTAATAGATTTTATATTTAAAAATCTATAAATTTTATCTTACCTTACATACAATCCCAAAAATCTATCTCATTAATAATCATAATGTGATTACCTTTTTTGCGTAATTCGATAGCTTTTTCTATTTTTCGGCCATAGCATGAGAATGCCCAGCAAGTATTACCTTCGTTACCGACAATTAAATAATTAGTTTTTTGAATGACGCTATCGTGATATTTACCACCAGCTTCTTGGACTACATTGGCAATCTCGGAACGTGTTGCTTTGTTTGATTTGCCAGTAAAACAAAATAAATGATCTTCAAATGTTATATCTGGAGCAAGTGCGCAAATACCTTGCTTGCATAAACATTGTTTCATTTCAGAAGATAAAGGATTAGTATTAGTGTTTATTTCTGCAAATTGACTGAAAAAAGCCTTTAACATATTTTCTTCTTCTTGGGTAACAACATTATCTTTTAATACTGCTGAAACCAATGAACAGATTTCATCATATGGGTAGTAGGTAGAGAGCTGCTCGTTATCAGCAAGCCAATTTTGGAGACCTTTTAATTCATCTTTTGTAATTTTGCCATCTGCCAAAATACCATGTAAAATTCCATGTAATTTTTGCATATCACTGGTTACAGTATCGTAATATAATCCATCGCTATGTAGTCTTTGACAAAGCCACAGTAAATCTTGTTGTTCTTCTAATGTGAGAATATCATCTTCTAAAGCAGTAAAAATAGTGTCAAATAACTCACTGTAGGGCATTTTATTTGCTAATGGTGCATGTTCGAAACACCATTTATTTAATTCTGCAATTTCATTAGAATTCAATTTGTTGTCGATAGTAATACCAGTAATAATACCTTCTAATGTATTGAGTGTTTTATCAATTACTGCTGGTGAAGTATAACGAATATATGTATTATTATCGTAATTTTCTAATTTACAATGTTGGCAGGTTTTACCATCCATAGGCCATCCGCAATCTGGACATCTTTTCATTTTCAGCATCTCCTAATAAATGATTTATTTCTTAAACTCCACAAAAATTATCCGACCTTGTTTTCGGATTGTTTCATTTCTTTACGTCTAAGCTGGTCTATTTCAACATCTAATATATTGTTAATACGTTCTTTACCGTCAGCATTAAGCTGGCGGTATTTTTTTATGAGTTCAATTTCATCTAAAGAAAAATCAGTAGATTTGTTAGTTGTTCGTTTATCGTAAAAGTATTCTGCAGGAACGCCTAAAGCATCAGAGATTTTAATCAAAATATCAATATCTACTTTCATATTATCTCTTTTTATAATGCTGTAGATTGTGCTTGCTGGAACATTTATTACACGAGATAGTTCTGCTGGTTTAATATTTTTTTCCTGTAATAACTCTTGTAAAATTGCACCTATTTTCATAGATTACCCTCCTTAAAGCAATAATAAGTCTTTTTGCGTAAATAGTCAACAAAAAAATGTGCGTTTGCATATTTTATCTATTGACATAATACGCAAATGAATATAATATGATAATTGAAATATGCAAATGCGTAGAAAGGCGGTGGAAAAATGTTGCAATTGAAGATTGAAATGGCTATTAAAGGTATAACTATTGAAGATATAGCACACGCTTTGAAAATTCATCGTAATACAGCAGCACAAAAAGTTAATGGATTATCAAAGTTCAATATTGAAGAAGCATTTTGCATAAAAGAAAAGTTTTTTCCAGATAAAGAATTAAAAGTTTTGTTCAGTAAAAGTATCAAAGAAAAAAAGAAAGGGGCGTGAGGGGAGTGCTAATAAGTGTAAACATCCGTGACTCAGAGAAAGCAAAGAAATTATTGCAGGATATTGATGAAAAAAGTAAGGAACTGGATGCACTTTGTTATCAGCTTGAAAAATGTCTGAGGGTAGAATTTGAAATGAAAAAAGAACCAGTTGATAACTCAGCTGGTTCCAGATGATTATTTATTGCTATCTAAGTATTTTTTGATTTCTTGCCGGAAGGTATCCAATGCGTAGAATGTATGACGAGCCAGATTATGAATATCATCTTTTGTTGCCGGTGCTCTGTCATATTCTTCGTAGGTACCTCTTATTTCTTCTGAAAAGTTATCTAAAGCTTCTTTTAATTTTTTATCTAATTCTTCGGTAGTCATTATTTTCACCTCCTGTCTATAAATTCATTATAGTACGGGTAATCTACAAAAGAAAGGGGCGTGGGGGTAGTGGAAAAAGAAAAAAGCTCTGCAGCGCAGAGCTTGGAGCAAATGATTGATTTTCGGATAAGAAAGATACTTGTACTTTTAGAAGCAGAAGAAAAAAAGATAATACCTGACAGAAAGTATATGAAAAGTCTGTATATCGGATTGAATGCTGCTGTAATTCTTAAAGTAAGTCAGAATTGACGTAAGCCTTAAATATTACTTTAATCGTTCCTTCAATAATTTGTTATTTTGAATTTGTTTTTTCAACAAAGCTTTATTAATTTCGTTGTTCTCTTTTAATAATTCAATGATTCTATCGTTTTGATTTTGAATAGTCATATTGTCTTGATGGGATTGGATAGCATCTTGATGAGATAGAATCGCATCTTGATGTGCTTGGTTAGCGTAATAAATAGAAATGATACTTATTATAATCATTACTATTTCTTTGAGTTTATCTAAAGATAAGTTTTGTAATAGTATTGATGGAATAAACTCTTTAATCAAATTTTGTGCTTTTTTAGTTAACTCGTAATCAGGTATCGCATTATTTGCATTTGAAATGTTACCTGCTCCAGCAAGTATATAATTACGTTCATCATTTGAGAAAAATTTTAGTTTAGAGATTTCTTTTTCTATATATTTTGCAGAATCATTACGATGAAGTGTCGGGATAAAATACATTGGATCATACGCTGCTTCTAAGATACTTTGAGTTATTATGTTTAATTTATTTGAACTTAGTATACTGGAATAATTTGAATATTGTAAGGAAAGAAAGTTATAAATTGAATCATTAAAAGAATAGATTGTGCTTGTCTGTAAGTTAAAGTACCTTTGTAAAGTATTTGCATATGGATCTAAATTTAATGTCAATTGATTGTAGAAATTGATTCTGTCAAAGTGATTTTGATAATACATATCATAGTGTTGAATAGTATAGTATTGAGAAATTACCTTTTGATAGAAATTTTTTTCTAAAAATGAATCATATAGAAAACGATCACTGACTTTCATGTTTTAATACCTTGCTTCTTAATTTTTTATTAGATATGTTATCAAAATAATTTATTAAAGTCAAAATTACTGATGGTATTTATAAACAAAATTTCAATTGTTAGTTGAAATCATCAAATAATACAAAAAATAGGAGAAATTATGGATGGCTATATTTGTAATGTCGTAAATTCGGAAGCTTTTGAACAGAATAAAACTGCTCAGAAGCAGCTTGCAAAATGGCTTTTGCAGTTTGGTTTGCGTATCGGGACCATTAAACCACCTGTCGGTTTTACCGATACAAAAGTTATTTATTTGCCGGATGAGGATAAACAGCATGCAGTATAAAGCAGTTAATAAGAAAAAGAAACGCTGCCTGCGCTGCGGTAAGGCTATCAGCCATTATCACTATCTGGTTACAGCGCAGGAAACTGGTTATGTCTGCGCGGATGACAGACTGTGTTACCAGTGCCAGCAAAGCAGGAAGATAAAGCAGCTGCATAGATTGCAGGCAAGGTGGTCAGATGTTTTTGCATAAAAAATGGAAGTATGATGTTGGCGCATCATACTTCCCAATGGTGAAACCTACAGCAGATTTCGCCTTTTATTTTAACACGGGGAGTGATAAAATGAAAGCTTTTATTTTAAGTACATTGCTGCTTGCAGGCTGTTACTGTCTGTTTCAGTATACGCAGCAGCCGGTAAGGTATCAGCCTGTTACAGTTTATGTGAAGCAGGGAGATACGCTCCATGGTATTATCCGTGAGCTGAAATATCAGTATCAGGATGAGCGGGACTGGCGTGAGATTTACTGCGAAGCTAAACGGGATAATGCGTTTAGCAGATATATCGTTCCAGGGCAGAAGCTTGTTTTCAGGATGATGTGCCATGAACAGTGATTGCATTAACTGCCGCTGGTACAGTAAGCGCAGTATTGACTATTATCCTTGTAGTTGTTGTGTGGGCCTGCATGCAGAAGCAGAATACTATTTTTTCTGCCTGCCTGATCAGCAGGATATGTTTGGTGTAGCAGAGCTGGCTCGCTGCCGTAGCTGTGGACGTAAGGTACACATTACTAAGGGAACGGGCTATAACAGCAGCTATAAATATATCCGGTGTAAATGTGGTAACAGCCTGCAGGCAAAGGTTTCCACAGAAGAAATGATTAGGCGCTGGAATAATAAACCGCCGGAAAAAACTAAGATGTGGAGGGTAAAAAATATATAGTTTAAAAAGGCTGCACTATATACAAGCAACGGCGCAGAACAAATATGCTGGGAAGTATAGGCAGCCTTTTATTTATGAGGTAGAGGTTTATGTCTGTAAAAGTCATTGTAAGTTCAGAAGAATTAAAAAAGACTATGGAGCTATTGGCTCTGATCAGCGCGCCTGCAGGTAAAAAGAAGGATGAGGATGCAAAGCAGCTGTTTAATACCATGCGTATTACTGCTGTCTGTCCGCATCGCGATAAAAACTATATGCTTATCTTTGGCAAAGCCGGTAATGGCGAACAGCTTACCTACCGTATGGAAGGCAAAAGCACGGTATCAACGGAAAACGCAGATATGTATATAGACTGCAAGCGGTTTATGGCCATGGCTAAAACCTGCAGCGGTGATGTAGCGCTGACCTTTGAAAGCAAGGAACTGAAAATCAATGTAGCCGGAAGTGAGTATAATCTTACTGCCTTAAATGCAGAGCTGCCGGAAATCAAGGTGCCGCAGAATGGCAGCTGTCTTATAAATACGCAGTTTATGTATGAGGCGGCAAGGTTCTGCAGCGTGGCGATTGCCAAAGACGCGGCAGGTATAAGAGGCTGCGTGCAGATTAAGATAGCAGCAGATAGCAGTGCCGTCTGCTATGGGGCGCAGAGCAGCTGCGCCGCTAAATATGTAGTGCCGTCTACAGGCTGTTATCAGGAAACTGTATTGCAGCTTTTGCCGCTGCATCTGCAGCATATTGCAGAGCTGGCAGAAGGTGCGGAAGTACGTTTGGTGCGTGATGCAAAGGATATTATCTTTGTTACTGCGCCGCGTTTTGATTATCTGTGTTATCCGCTTTCCGGACAGTTCTTTGCGTGTGATCGGATATTTAATAAGCCTGCCATAAAGCATATTACAGTTAATAAAAGCAGGCTTATAGCTGCTTTAGCGCGTGCTGCCGTTATTGCAGGAGATACTGCAGAAGAAGCTACCAGTAAGGTGAGAATCTGCAGCGATACGGAAAACATCTACCTGAGTACTGACAGCGTAGCCGGTAACGGCATTGAGATTATTCCGCTGGACAGTATGGAAGGCGATGAAAATGAAAGCGAAAACTATTTGCCTGTTAACCGCTTAATGCGTATTATCAGCAATCTTTCCGGCGACGCTGTAACCATCAGTACAAAAGGGAAGCTGGATCAGCTGTATATTCGCAGTAGCGGCAGCGACAGTGCTTATTTAGTTGCGCCTATGAGAGGGTGATGCTATGACCGGCTGGATAAAGCTGCATAGAAAGCTGCTTAAAAGCAGGGCATGGTGCAGTGCTGATGCAGAAGGCAAGGTAATACTGATTACCTTGCTGCTGCAGGCCTGCCACAGCGTTACTAAATGGCAGATAACCAGTGATAAAGATGTCGTTCTTAATCCTGGTGAACTGTTTATCAGCTACCGTAAATTTGCCAAAAGCTGTGGCGTATCACTGAAAAAGCTTACTGTTGAATTTAACCGGCTTGCTGCAGTTGGTTTTATTGCAACTAAGAGCAAAAAAGAAGGCACTGTAGTCCGCATATTAAACTGGGAGTATTATCAGCTGCCGGATACACCTTTGGATACACAAAAGGGAACACCTTTGGCGACACCTTTAGAGGCAGATGCTGACTGCGATTGCGCAGATAAAACAGCTGCTGTGGAAACAGAAAAGGGAACACGTCAGGGAACAGTTTTGGAAACACATAACAAGAATAATATATTAAAAAATAAAATAAACAAGACAGACAACAACAAGAAGCTGCTCTCTGAGATAGCAGTACATCCTGACGTTGTGCTGGCTGTAAGCGAGTATAATGCAGCGTTTCCAGGACTTAAAGACAGATTCAGTTCTGACACCATGTATGAGCTGCAGACCTTTGCTGTTACTGCTTCACCACGCTGGTTACTGCAAGCTGTTAGGGAGCTGAAAGCAGCCAACAAGGAAAAGGCTATTCGTAATCCGCAAAACTACCTTCTGGGTATCATTACCAACTGGCTCGAAGATGGTTTTCCAAATGATAACAAGGCTGAAGCAGTTACGCTGGAAGAGTTTTACCGTCAGGAGGGGATTGCATGAATATCAACAGACAGAGCGTACTGAAAGCATTTTACAAGTTTGACCAGAAGAAACTGCCGATAGTAAGCGTACAGGGTGAATTTACTGCCAGCATGAATGTTAAGCTGCGGCAGGAGCTGTGTGAAGAATGGCTGGATGCTTTCTGTGTGGTTGATACTGTGACCTGGGATAAAGCTATTGAGCTGGCTGTTGCTGAATGCAAAAGATATCCGGACATTGAAAAGATGTGGGAGATTATCAGCAGAGTAAGTTCTGCAGCAGAACAGGTTGCGCCTGAGCAGCCTGTTCCGGAAGTGCAGCCGCCTGCGTCTAAGACTGCAGCAAAGAAGTCAAAAGCGCCTGGGTATTTGAATAATAAACAGAAGCTGGCCAGGATGTTTGAACTGGCTAAAAGCGGTAACTTTAACGGCGCGGCTGCCTGCTGTGACAGCGGGATAACTGAACAGGAGTTAGAAAGCTTTGCGGTAAAATATTGGCCGGATGCTGCTATAAGACTGGTACAGGATTCTGCCGGAGAGCTGCGTGAGATTATACGGCAGGACCAGACCTGCGGCGAGTGCAAAGGCTTACTGAAATGCAGAACAAATGGTTATAGGACTATTGGCTATATAGATAAGTTTAGCGGCTGCTTATGTACAAGGATGGTTGAATGCAGAGAACGCAGAAAGGAAAGGCAGGAACAGGAATGTTAGCTTATCAGATAAATGGCAGACTGGTGAAGATGGAGCGCTGTGCGGCAGACATGTATATCATCCGCAATATTCCGGGTGTGTTTGATAACATGATTGCTGTTGGCGCAGTAGTGCATAAGGATTTGGTGCAGAAGTTTTTGGACAGTTATGCAGCTAAGTTTGATGCGCATAAGGTAGATTTACTGGATGTTGATTTCAGTGAGCGGCTTCCGGCAGCTGCCGAATATTGCCGCGGCTGCGTGTACTGGAATGGCAAAGGATGTGAAGCCGGTGGAGAAAAATAAATATAAACAGGCGGTAAACAAGCTGGAAAATTACAGAGTGAGCCGCATGGCTATTGAAAACATCCGCAATAAGATACAGAAGCTGCTGTTGTGTAGTGGCCCTGCACCGCTCAAGGGAACGAGCTATGACGGCGGCAGAAGCAATACGCCTGCTTATCATGCTTCCATGAGCAATATTGCAGACGAGATGCAGCAGCTTTACTGCCGGCTGGCTGCTAAGCAGGAAGAGGTGAAGCTGGTTGAGGATGCTCTGGCAATTATCAGTCTGGGCAGGAACTGTGAGCATTATGCAGACATCCTGATAATGCGTCATATTGATGGCTTCAGCATGGAGGTTATAGCAGACAGGCTGGGCTACAGTTCCAGAAGAAGTGTGTACTATCAGTACGATAAAGCTATGAAGAAGTTTGCTATAGCTTTGGGAGTTTAAACGGCGTGGATTGCACAAAATGTATACAGATTTTTGCTTTTGGCTGTGGTAATATGTTAGTGAAAAAGAAAACTGAAAATCATTAAGCACTTGCAATTAGTTTTGCAGGTGCTTTTTTGTTGGCTGAAAGAGGTGAGAATGTGCCAGCAAGGATTAAAAGAGAATGCCGCAAGCTTGGATGTCTTAATCTTACTGCCAATGCCTGCGGCTATTGTGATGAGCATTTGAATGAAGCGCATCTGAAATATGACAGGTATCGCGGCAGCAGTAATGAGCGTGGTTATGATTCACGCTGGCAAAGATACCGCAAATGGTTTTTAGCCAGAAATCCTCTCTGTGCTGTGTGCGGCGAGCTGGCGACGGTTGTCGACCATATCGTGCCGCATAAAGGTGATAAAGCTTTGTTTTGGGATAAGAACAATCATCAGCCTTTGTGTGAACGCTGTCATAATATCAAAACAGCCAGAGAAGACGGCGGATTTGGCTCCCGTATTGTGAAAAAGGGGTAGGGTAGGCAAATCTCTGTGAGCAAAAAGCTTTAGACCGCGCCCCACTCGTTTGTTTAAAAAATTCCCCTATCAGATTATTTTTGCTGATTATGAAAGGTGGTGATGATTATGCCGACACCGGCTCAGAGTAGTAAAGTTATTGATTTTAACAGAAAACAGAAAATTGGTAAGCATCGTACGCTGGCAGAGATTGAGCAGCGCAAGGCTGCGGAAGAAAAGCTGACTCGCAAAAACGTAAAGCTGAAAGTTCCAGCCTTTTTAAAAGAAAAGTCGTGTGCTGCGGCTTATAAAATCTGGAAGGAACTGGTTAAGGAAGGTTTGGAGATTGAACTTTTTGATAACGTGGATGCACGCGTGCTGGCAAATTTCTGCAGGTATCAGGCCCTGTTTGAGGAAGAAGCGGTTAAATTCTATCCAGACAAAAAGAAGCTGGATGCCTTTGGCAAGCAGGCTTTGAGTTACGCAGAGAAGCTGGGGCTGACACCGACGGCGCGCGCCCGCCTTGTTATTAAACGAGCTGGCGCTGCAGCTAATGAGGATGCCGGACTGGATAGCGATGTGATGATGGCATGAGTTATGAAGATATGTATGTAACGCATCGCTATGCGCAGGAGATTGTCGACGGCTTGCGTCCCTGTTGCCGCATGGAGTTTCTTGCCTGCCAGCGTCATCTGCAGGACTTAAAGCGGCAGGGAACGGAAGAGTTTCCCTATGTTTTTGATAAAACAAGGGCGGACAGGATTTTTGACTGGTTTGAACAGTACTGCTGCCACGTGCGCGGGCCGTATGCCGGACAGCTCATCCAGCTGCTGCCGTTTCAGTATTTTGACTTAGGCTGCATCTTTGGCTGGGTGCATATGAAGACAGGCAAACGCCGCTTCACTACGGCTTTTAATTTCAGGGCGCGCGGCAATGTTAAGAGTACTGAGATGAGCGGTGTGGCTCTGTATGGTATGTGTGCAGATGCTATTTATCCGCCTTATCAGCCGGAACTGCGCAAGTTTGAAAATATGCCGGAAGTAGAGTGCGCTGCCGTTGATAAGCAGCAGGCAAAACGGGTCTGGGGCGATGCTTCTGAAATGGGTAAAAAATCCGCTAAGATTTTGAAATGTTTGCGCATCAAACATACCTACATTACGCATAAAACTCGCAGCGGCTGGCTGCGGCCGTTATCCAAAGATACAAAGAATAAGGACTCTGGCGCGCCATGTATCGTAATCATTGACGAATACCACGCGCATCCCAGTTCAGAGATTGTCGACGTACTAAAATCCGGCTTTGGCAAAAGGTATCAGTCTTTGATGATTATTATTTCTACTGCCGGTAAAGACGCGGAAAATAATCCCTGTAAGAAGGAATATGAAAGCGCCTGCAAGCTGCTGCGCGGTGAAATGCAGGATGAGAGCTATTTTGCTATGATTCGTGAAATGGAAGACGGCGACGATGTAAGCTCTCCGGCTTGCTGGGTGAAAGCGAATCCTATTCTGCAGCATGAAAATGAGTATTCACAAAACCTTATGAAGGAAATTAAAGATGAGTATAACCGGGCTTATGGCAGCGGTGATCCGGATAAGGTACGCGAGTTTTTGACTAAACGCTGCAATCTATGGCAGCAGGACAGCGAGGCAAAATATTTATCCAGCGACCAGCTGAAAATATGGAAGGAGCTTGCTGTTCCGCGAAAAGACTTCCTGCAGATGATTAAGAACAGGGAGCATCTGGCCGGATATGACTTATCGAAGAAAATAGACCTTACTGCTTATGGCGGTGCATGTAATCTGCCGGATGGCAGGGTAGCCGTCTGGGCGCATGGTTTTATTCCGGAAGATGCTGTGGAGCAGCATCGCAAAAGTGACCGCGTACCTTATCAGGACTGGATAAAAGATGGTTGGGTAACGGAAACTGATGGTGCTGTAGTTGACTACAATAGCATAACTGAGTATGTGGACGGCTTTATCAAACAGCAGGGCAAAAAGCCTAAAGAAGACTGCTTTGACCCGTTTAATGCTACTTTCTATATGACTGAATTGCAGAAGAAGGAAGGCCGTATACCGGTAGAGGTGCGTCAGACTACGTTGAATCTGTCTGAAGCTACTAACTGGCTGCGTGAGCTTATTGTCAGCCGCAAGGTTGTGCATGACGGAAATCCGTTGCTTACCTGGGCTTTAGGTAATGCTTATGCATACACAGACAGTAATGAAAATATTAAGCTGAGCAAAAAGAATAAGGATGATACTCAGCGTATTGACCCGGCTGCAGCGCTTATAAATGCTTTGAGCAGGCTGCCTAAAAGTAAGCCTAAACGCAGTAAATATGAGGATGCTGATTTGCAGACCTTTTGAAAGGGGGTGAAGTATTGGAACTGCGAATACCTTTTACCAATTTATCGCTGCGGATGGATTTAGGCAAAACTGATGGCAAATGGCTTTGTTCAGAAGCGCCAATGCCGCTCATCAGCGGCAAGGTATCTGCTGAAAAGGCGTTAAGTATTGATGCTGTTTTTGCCTGTGTTAATCTGTATGCCCGAACGGTTGCCTCCATGCCGCTTATTCTGTACAGAAAAGGGCCGGAAGGCAAAGAAAGAGCGACGGATCATCCGCTGTATTATCTGCTGCATAATTCACCTAATCCTAATATGACCAGCTATAACTTCCGTTCAATCATGGAAGCGTCGCTCAAGCTGCATGGCAATGCCTTTGCCTGGATTGAGTTCGATAAAGACTGGCAGGCAAAAGCTTTATGGCCTTTGCATCCTGACAGCGTATTTCCACAGCGCAGTTTAAAGACTGGTGAGCTTTTTTATGATGCTGTCTTATATGATGGCAGCCATAGAGTTTTTCGTGCTTATGAAATGCTGCATATTCCCGGACTGGGCTTTGACGGTATTGCCGGTAAGTCTGTTATCAGGATGTTTGCTGAAACCATGGGTTTAAGCCTTGATTTAAAAAACTACGGCAGAAAGTTCTTTAAAAATGGAGCTCGGCCTTCCGGCGTTTTGATGCATCCGGAAAGCTTATCGGAAGAAGCACAGAAAAGACTGGAAAGAAAATTTGACCAGCGTTACAGCGGTGTAGAAAACACTGGTAAGACTATCTTACTGGAAGAAGGCATGAAGTATGAGCAAATAGGCGTACCGCCGGAAGAAGCGCAGTTTTTAGAAAGCAGAAAATATTCTGTGACGGAAATTGCCCGTATCTTTGGTGTGCCTCCGCATATGATTGCAGATTTGGAGCATGCTACTTTCAGCAATATTGAAAGCCAGGATATAAACTTTGCCAAACATTCCATTATGCCAGAGTGTGTGAACTGGGAACAGGAGCTGATGCGGAAGCTTATCAGGGATGATGAGCATGACCGGTATGAAATTGAATTTGTCATGGATGGACTGGTGCGCGGCGATATAGAAAGCAGATATAAAGCTTATGCTATTGGCAGGCAATGGGGCTTTTTGAATGCTAATGATATTCGTGCCAAAGAAAACATGAACAGTGTTGATGGCGGTGAAACTATCTATGTGCCGCTGAATATGATTGGCTCTGACCTAGCTGCGCCGTACTGGCAGGCAAGGATTAAAGCCTATGAGATGCAGGGGAAGGAGGTGAAGAATAATGCCGGAGAAAAGTAAGCTTTTTTATCGTGAAATGCAGCTTGATGGAGCTGTGGATCAGGAAAGCAGAACTGTGCCTATTAGCTTTTCTTCTGAAAAATCTGTAAAGCGCTTTGACTGGCGCCGCGGTGAATATTATAACGAAATATTGGGCCATGAAGCAGGAAACGTTGATTTGACGCGCCTGTCTGAAATGGGTGTTGCGTTATTTAACCACGATACAGATCGGGTTATAGGTGCCATAATCGACCCTGTACTTGATGCAGCAGAACACAGATGCAAAGCGAAAATTCGTTTTGATGAGGATGAGTTTTCCGAGATGATTTATCAGAAGGTGCTGCGCGGTACGCTGAAAGGGATTTCAGTAGGTTATGGTGTTGGAGCCTGGGAAGAAGTTGCTGCCGGACAGAAGTCAACCTGCGGACGCTTTGAAGGTCCCTGCAAGATTGCAAGGCAATGGACACCATATGAGGTATCTTCTGTAAGTGTTCCTGCTGATGCAGATGTAGGTGTTGAACGCGGCCTGCCGAATATAACAGACAGTGAGCTGCAGGAGTTCCGGAACTACCTTGCTGATAAAAAGCGCCGCAGCATAAATGCTGATTTACAAACATTAAAAAGAGAACTGGATTTACTGGAAATGGAAGGATGATGACCATGGATAAAATTTTGCAAATGAAACAGAAACGTGCCGGAATTATCAAAAAGATGCGTGAATTGCTGAATGGTGCAGAAACTGCGCAGCGTTCTTTATCTGATGATGAACAGAAAGAATATGACAACTATCGCAGTGAAGCCATGCAGCTGGCAGACAGTATTGTGCGTGAAGAAGAAATGCGCAGTCTGGAAAGCAGCGTACCTCCGCAAAGCAGTCCTGTCGCTCAACGCAAACAGGAAGAAAAACTGGAAGCTGGTATCAGGGCAGCTCGTTTCGTAAAGGTAGCACTGCTGGCCTCTCGCAGCCGTGATGAAAGCTTTGATGAGATTGCCGAGCGCATGTATCCGCAGGACGAATATATCAGAGCTGCTATGGTAGAAGGCACTCCCGGCGATGGGGGCTATATGATTCCGCAGAATCTGTATAACGAAATTATTCCTTTGTTGCGTCAAACTGGTGTCACTCGCTCTATGGGAATCACAGAGCTGCCGTTGCCTAATGGCAATCTCAACCTGGTAAAACAAACTGGTGCAGCCAACTTTAAATGGGTTGGCGAAAATCAGCCTATTGGTAACAGCAAGGTTACTTTGGGAAGCATCAAGCTGAATGCTAAAAAGCTGGCCAGTATTATCCCTATCAGTAATGAGCTGCTGCTGGATTCCAGTATGGCTGCAGACCACTTTGTGCGTGATGAGCTGGTAAGCGGTATTGCGGAAGCGGAAGATATTACCTCTTTGTATGGTACCGGCAGTGAAAATGCGCCTAAAGGCATCACCGTTGCGTGCGCTGCTAATAAGATTACTGTAAACGGCAAGATTAGTGCCGCGGTTATTTATCAGATGGTAGGTAAGATTTTATCTGTAAAGCTTATCAATCCTAATCTGGGATGGAGAATTCCTGGCGTATTGTGGGCTGATTTGTACGGCATGCAGACTGAAAACGGCTCCTATATCTTTAAAGATGAAATGAAAGACGGTAAGCTTTGTGGCTATCCTTTTAAAATTGACAACAATATTACTGTTGGCAGTGATGAAAATGGTTTGACGCAGATTTTCTTTGGCGATTGGAAACATTTCCTGATTGGTACAGCCGGTGCGTTGCAGATTTCTATTTCTCAGGATGCAAGCTATACTGATGGTGGCAAACAGGTTTCTGCCTTTGAAAACGATTTGACCTTAATGCGTGGCATTCTGCGTGAAGACTTTGGCGTGCGCTATGAAGAAGCCTTCGTTTTTGCTGATGCAATTCATACTAAGGCTGCAGCCTGATTTGATACAGGCTTATGAAACTTGAATATGTACAGGGACCGGAAAAGGAGCCGGTTGACCTGGATGAAATGAAACTATACCTGCGGCTGGATGGTAATACTGAGGACTCTTTAATAGAGTCCTTTATTATTTCTGCCAGACTTTACTGTGAAAACTATCAGAAACAGGCCTATTATACGCAGACACTAAAAGTTACCTTTTCAGCTGCTGAAGTGGTGCCGGAAATGGAGCTGCCGCGTTCTAAATATCTGCAAAAGGTAACTGCAGTAAAAGCTGTTTTGCCGGATGGTACAGAAAAAGAATTGCTTTATCGTATTGCTTGCGGTGATGTTTACAGCAAAGTAGTTATTTCTGATTTGCCGGCTGATGCTGATATTACTGTGGAATATGTTACCGGCAAGGATGATGTACAGATGGAAGATGTTAAGACAGCGGTTAAGCTGCTTGTTTCTGCTATGTATAATAATCGTCTGCCTTATGATGAGAACGGTAAAATGCTTGCGGAAGTGCCTTTTGGTGTTAAGGCATTGCTGAACAGAGGGCGTGTTTTATGATCAATCCCGGAAAATTGAACAGGCTTATCAGCATACAGTTTAATTCTGCTGCCGGAAAAAGAGATGAGCTTGGCGGTAAGCTGCCTGCAGTCTGGGAAAATTTAATGAAGTGTTGGGCCAGTAAGGAAACAGGCACGATTACTCAAAAGGAATATTCCGGGCAACATATGAATTTTGTGCCGGTTATTTTTACCATACGTAAACCGGAAGTCGAATTAAACACGGCTATGAGGATTGTGCAGGATGATAAGGTCTATAAGATAATCAGCATCACAGAGCTGGAAACAGTTCCGCCTTATTGCCGAATTGAAACTAATATTTTGCAGGCTGGTTAAATATGGGTAAGAATTCTATGACTATCTCAATGGAGATAGAGGGACTTGATGAGGCCATCCATAAATTGAAATTGTATGATACTAAAAATTCTAAGGCTATTGCAAAGGCGATAAGCAAAAGTGGCCGTAATATCCGTGATGATGCCAAAAGTCATGTTCCTGTGCGTACCGGTACTTTGCGTGACAGCTTGGCAGCACGTTTCAATGGTAATCGCCTACAATCGGTTGTCAAAGCTGATTACAAAAAAGCACCGCATGCACACTTAATTGAATACGGTGTTGAACCGTCTATTGTGAAGCCAAAGAAGCAAACAGCATTAAAATTTACTGATGGCACAACTATAAAGTATGCCCGCGGACCAATCAGACTTCCGGCACGCAAAGCACGGCCTTTCATTAATCCGGCTTTTCAAAGTGAAAAGCCTAAGGTTGAAAATGAAATTAAGAAAATATTAAAGGATATGCCATGATTAGAACTGTACCTATAACGGCAGTACAGGCTGCTGTTTATAAAACACTGAATAAATGCCTTAAAGGATATCCGATTTTGGATGATTCTACACCATTTGAAGATGGTAAGCCGTCAGCTTCATCTTTTTGTGTTATTGGCCCGATAAGCGCTGTGCCAGATGGCAGTAAGACGGATGCAGCGTTATGGAACTGTACTATAACTATTGATGTGTACAGCGACTATTGCGGCAAAAAGATTATTAATCAAATGCTGGATGAGATAGTTACGGTATTAACTATGATGGCTGAAAGCGATGCTTTGGAGATAGATAAGTATAATCTTATCTGTCTTAATATTGAGCTGGTGGAAGTACATGCGGAAGACTGGAGCGACAGCAGAATTTGGCAGCATGGAAGTATCAGGGCGGGTCTTAAAATTGAACAGCAAATGATTTAGGAGGTAAGAGCAATGGCTATTGTTGAAGAAAATTTACCTAAATTTACTGGCGCCAGTCAAAGTCTGGCAGGTAAAAATGTACTCTTATATGTAGCTTATGGTGAGGGTGCGACAACATCCGGACCGTGGGTACTTGTCGGTGGGCAGAAAAATTCTCCGTTATCTATGAGCGCAGATGAGATTGATGCGTCTGATAAAGCTTCCGGCGGTTGGGGTGAAACGCTGCAGGGAACAAAGAAATGGAGTATTGAACAGGAATGTGTCTATAAACTGAATGATGAAGGTTTTGACATCATCAGACACGCATTTCTGAAAGATATTCCGTTATATATTATGCGTCGTGATAAAAACGGCAATGCAGTTAAAGGCTGGGCCAATATTACAGAGTTCAGCGACGATAATCCGCATGATGATGTAGCGACTGCTACGGTTACTTTCAGCGGTATTGGCGAACCGGTATTCAGTACTGATGAGCCTGATCCAGCTGAAGCATAAAAAATTAGAGCAGGTTTAAATACCTGCTCTTTTTGTATATTGGGAGGACAATATGAATTTGGATAAATCAGTGACGCTTACTATTGGTGGAAAACAATACATTTTAAAGTATACAATCCAGTCTTTAATGACTTTGGAGAACATTATTTCTACCAGAAACATTTTGAAAATGGTTAATTCCTATCCGTTCAGCCATACAGACACTGTTGCCTGCCTGTTTATTGGTCTGCAGGAAAACCATCCTGGAATTACTCAGAAAAAAGCTATCAGGCTGTTGGAAAAGTGGCTTGAGAATAACAGTATGACAGAGTTAGGCAATTTGATCATGGTTGCTTTAGCTAAAGCCGGTGCTATTGGGTATACCAAAAAGAATAATGAAGAGGATACAGAACTGGAAGAAGAAAAAGGAGGAAAAAAGTCCAAAGCATCAGCGAAATAATAGATGAGCTTTTGCCGTTCTGCTACGGTGAATTAAATCTGAAACCTTGTGAGGTTGAAAAGCTTACTATTACTGATGTTTTGGATATGATACAGGGGTGGCAGCGCAGGTATGAACGCTTGGAGGATTTGTTTATTACCTGGTCAGCATACCCGCATTACCAGGTAGCTAATCCGAAAAAATGCCCGCCGCTTAAAAAGTTCTTTGCGCATCGTAAAAAAGAGGAAAATAAAGAGGCTGTTTATGAGGAAATAAAACAGGAATTTAATTTGTAGGGAGGTGAGAGCATGGGAACAGTAGCAAGTCTGCAGGTAGTAGTAGGCGCTAAGATAGATGGACTGCGTAAGGAAATTGACAGTGCACAGAAAATCTTGAAACAGAAGTTTGGCAGTAAAGGTCTGGGTATCAGTGAAAGTTCTTTGGAAGTCTTAGGCGGTTTAGGCCTCGCCATTGCCGGTATTGGTGCTGCATCAGTGAAGGCTGCTGCAGATATGGAGCAAACACGCAAGGCTTTTACTACGCTGCTTAAAGATGCAACACTTGCCAAAGACTTTCTGGCTGAACTGGAATCATTTGCTGCCAATACTCCGTTTGAATTACCAGGACTTTTGCAGGCTTCTAAAAAGATGCTGGCTTTTGGCTTTACTGCGCAGCAGGTTATTCCTGTACTGACTGCTGTTGGTGACAGTGCAGCTGCTTTAGGTATGGGACAGGATGGTATAGACCGCCTTACTATAGCTATTGGTCAGATGCAGGCTAAAGGTAAAGTATCTGCAGAAGAAATGCTGCAGCTGGCAGAAGCCGGTGTTCCTGCCTGGCAGATGTTAGCAGATGCCATGGGAACAAGCATTCCACAGGCCATGAAAATGGCTGAAAAAGGAACGATTGACAGCGCAACTGGTATCCAGGCGATCATATCCGGTATGAACAGTAAGTTTGGCGGCATGATGCAGGAGCAGTCATCTACCATTAACGGCATGCTAAGTAATATTCAGGACAGTATTGGTCAGACTATGGTAGTTATTGGTGATGAGATTACAGAGGGTTTAGATTTAAAACCGGCTCTGAAAGAAGCTCAGGATGATTTGTCTGACTTTGCTGCCAAAGTAAAGTCCAGTGGTATTGCTGAAGCTATCCGTGATACTGTACCGCCTGCTGCAGGTGCGACTATTGCTGCCTTTGCTGCAGTTTTAACTGCAACAGCTATTCCTGCTATGGCAAAGCTGGGGCTAAGTGCTGCGAGTACTGCGGCAGCTTTTGCTGGCATAACTGGCCCGATTGCATTGGCTGCGGCCGGTATTGGTGCAGCAGCGTATCTTATCTGGCAGAATTGGGACTGGCTTGTTGTGCAATGGGATTATTTCTGTATAACCATGCAGAATAGCGTTCTCGGTGCTGAAGCTGAAATAAAGAATGCGTTTGCCGAAATGGTAAGCAGCGCAGCTTCCGGTCTTAATAATTTGATGGCTTTGGTTGGTGCAAGCAGTGACCTTGCCAATCAGGCTAAAGAATGGGCAGATAATGTACAAAAAGGCGCGCAGGCTACCATTGAAGCTGCTAAGGCTAATCAGCAGATTGCTGACAGCAACCTGGTAAAACTTAAATTCCGTTATGAATCAGAAAATGCTCCTACAGATATTGTCAATGATTTTAAAAGTGCTGATGTAGATAACCTGGGCTTAAAATCCAGTGCGCCTGCAGAAACTGGCGCAGGTGACAGTGGGCAAACCTCCAAAGGGGTAAATAAAATTGCCAGAGAGATTGACCGTATTAATGAGCAGCTGAATGAAGCTAAAGACAGGACTATTGACTTACAAAGAGATTATAAGAATTTCTCTATGGATATCCAGATTGAGGGCCTTTCTGAATTTGATAAGGTTTATGCAGGTATCGTAAAAGAACGTGACCAAAGGATTGACGCTGTACAGGAATGGCAGGATAAATTTGCCAATGCTACAACAGAGGCACAGCAGCTGTATGAAAGAGCTATGCAGACTGGTGATGCTAATGTTATTGCTTCTGCAGCAGCTATGCTTGAACAGCGCAAGGCTATGGAAGCAGATGCAGCGAGTCAAGCTGCACAAAACCGTTTAATGATTAACCAGCAGATGAATGACCAGCTGTTATCACAGGAAACTTTGATGCAGGCTTATAAGGCTGAGCTGGATGAGATGCAGAAGCAAGGCGAGCTTGAACGCTACATGGAATATCTTACTGAGGAAAAGGCTGCCTTCATGCAGAATCAGCTGGAGCAGCAGGAGCTTATGCAGCAGTATTACGACTGGCGGCTGGAAGCTGAACAAAGCTACGCTTCTTTTGCTTTAGAGGCAGCAAATACCTTAAAAGATGGTTTGGCGCAAGGCTTTGCCAATGCCATTGTTTCAGGTCAGAACTTTGGTAAAACGCTGCAGAATCTTGGCAAGGAAATCGTCAAGATGTTCCTGCAATGGCAGGTACAAAGAATTGCTGCAGCTGCATTAAGTAAAGCCTTAATGGGTAAAGAAACAGCTGCTATTGCAGCACAGGGAGCTGCGATGGCAGAATCTTTAGCACCGGCGACATGGGAGAAATTAGTTCTTAATCCGGGAGCTGCCGGTGTTGCTACAGGCCTTTTGACAGCAGGGTTGAGTGGTGCTGCCAGTATAGGTGCAGCCAGCGGTGCTGTTACTAACCTAGGTAGTGACGCAAAGTCTATGAGCTATGGTTCCGGTGGTGATGGTATAGACTTCGGTTATAAGGAACCACATCTTGCTGCTGGCGGTATCATTACTGGCCCTGTTCATGCGCTTATCGGTGAAAAGTCTTATCCGGAAGCTGTTATTCCCTTACGCAGCAGCGTGCTGGAGGCTATTGCTGGTTTTATGTATGGCAATGAAGAAAACCAAAATCTGAGCAGTGCTGTTATGACATTCAATAATTACGGTGATATCAATACCGGTAGTGATTATGAAGAGTTTATGGGCGATGTAAACAGCGTTGTGGCTGCCGGAATGAGAGGTGTAAGAATATTTTGATTAGAGAAGAATTCTATCCTAAATATCCTAATGAACCACAGCATCAGCTTTATATCAACGGGGAGAGCTTACCGTATAAGTTTAAGCTAGAAAGTTCCGGAGATGTTTCAGTAAGAAGTAAGACTGAAAAGCGTGCTTATTCGCATGGCAGCACGCTTACAGGTGACGGATATATTGATGGTAAGACGATAAAGCTGACGTTTCATATATCCGGAACTAATCAGGACGATTATAACGCTAAGGTGAATGATCTGTACGCTAAGCTATATGCCACAGATTATAAGCTGTCTGTTGGTAATGAAACCTATTGGAATGTAGCTGGCCTGAGTAAGATAACAAGTAAGTTTATTGAAGGCTACCAGTTTATTAAAGCGGATGTTACTGCATCGCTTCTGCTTTCTGATCCGTTTAGGTATGGCTCATTACATGAAGAATTAATTGATGTGGATGTTCCGGCTAAAGAACTGGAATTTAAAATCAATAATACCGGCAGTGCAATGACACCACTTGTTTTACCTTTATTCCTTCAGCTACTATGAATGATATAACAGTAAAGCATGTTGAAACCGGAAAGTCCATGCGTATAGCTGATACCTTGCTGACTAATCCGGCAACTCTTACTGTGGATACAAAAGCAGGTACTGTGCGCAGAGATACTTATAATGCAATCAACTTTTTCAGCGGTCAGTTTTTGACTGCGCTTCCTGGTAATAATACCTATAAGCTTACCTGCAGCGTTGGTAATGTGAAAATAGGTTGGACAGACAGGTGGCTGGTATGAGTAATCTTATCTTTGGTAAATACAGATTTGGACGATATATCTGGGCAGGTTCGATACCTAAGAGCGGTAGTGGGCCTGGTCCTGAGCCTACTGATGTAAGTTATATTCCTGGACTGGTACAGGTTATTTTCTTTAACAAAGACGGTACTAAAACAGCCATCTTTTCCAATGATACGGAAAACCTGCCTTTCAAAGAACTGTCTTTTGAAATAAACGAAAATGGCTGCAGTAACGGCAAGCTGGTATTTAATAAATTTCCTTCTTTTACTGAAATAAGGTATGGTCAGAGAATTGACGTATATCTGTTCGGTGATAACAGGCCGTGGTGGAGCGGTACTGTTCTTACACGTCCGGACAGCGGCGGCACGGCAGATAAGTTTGAAATAACCTGTCATGGCCTTTATGAAAAACTGGATAAAATCATGCTGTTTGGCAAGGAATATAAAAATGTAGATATAGCTGCTATTGTCAAAGATATCGCCAGAACAGTAGAAGCTAATACCGGCATCGTCTATAACGATTCAAAGATTTATAACGTAGGCTACTCTGTAACTCATATCAAATTTGATGGTGTCAGTGCCAAAGAAGCACTGGATGAGCTTTCAGAGTTTGCTTTGAACTTCATTTATGGCGTAGATGAGTATAGAGAATTCTATTTCAAACAGATAAATGAGGATATCAACGAAGAGGCGCGCATCTGGGTAGGTACTCACTGCAGCGGCTTTGAACCGTCGCAGTCCATTGATAAGCTGTACAATTACGCGAAAATCAAAGGCGCTGCTCTGGATGAAAGCGGTGAGCAATGGCTTTGCGAGGTAGAGGATAAGGAAAGCCAGGAAGAATACGGCAGATCAGAAGCAGTCTTGTCGCTGCCATCAGCTTATGATGCTGCAGATGCGCAGCGCTGGGGAGAGTATCAGATTACAAGTAATTCGCAGCCTAAGTTATCGGCTAAGCTTTCCGGACTGTGGCTGCCTTATCCTAAACCCGATGGCGTGTTCTGGGTACGCAGATTATCTCCTGATGGACAGGCTGCTATAACTGATTTAGATGGTAATTTAAGAAAATATCCGATAACTAAGATTAAATACACTGTATCCGGTGATAAAGGTATCAAGTGTGATCTGGAATTAGGGCAGCAGCCGGAACCGCCGATTTCAGATTATTTTTTAAAGCTGCATAGAAACTCTAAAAATAATGAGCTGATGCAGCAGGCTGCTAATGAACAACTAAAAGGAGGTAATGTTTAATGGCTGAACCATCTAATATAAGGGTTAATCCATTTACCAGTACTGGCGGTGCAACTAACTATGTTGAACTGACTGAAAAGCATATTATTCCGGCTAACAGTCCATACGTTATCCGGCTGAATGAAGTTCCGGAAAAGCAAGATCCGAGTAATATGAAAATGGTTTATGTAGACAGTGCAACAGGAGCTGCCACAGAAAATACGCTTACTGAAGTAGCTGCTACGCCTGGACAGGGAGAGTTCAGACCGGATTATTCTACTAATGCCTTAGATGATAAAACCTGGAATACCGGACTTATTGAGTTTTCGGCTTCTGATGCCGGTAAGATTGTGCAGGTAACTTATACCGGAACCGGTACGCTTGCAGGTGTAAACAGTAATCACTGGCCAAGCTGGTATACAGACCGCGGCGATGGCAGTGATGGTGATTTTGTGCCAACAGAAAACACTACTATCAGCGGCGTTAAGAATTATAAAAGTGTATTTATTAAAGAAGGAGTGACAGTAACAATAAATCCTTACGTATATATCAGGTGTCAAGGTGCTTTTGTTAATGAAGGTGTTATTACAGCTGATGCTAAAGGCATGCCTGGAGGTAAAGGTGGAATAGGATCATCTTCAAGTTCTACACCTGGGGTTAATGGTGGTGCTGGTAATGGTGGTGCAGGAGGAAATTCAGCAGGAGGTGCTGGATACTACATTGATGGGTTTAACTACGGGAAAGAGATGATTAAAGTTGTTGATTATACTCCATATGTACTTTTAGGAGCATCAGGAGGTGGAGGAGGTCAAGGCGGTTCTACCAAACAAGGTGGAGATGGTGGAAATGGTGGCGGTTGTATATATATTATGGCATCAGAAGTGAATAATATTGGTAATATAACTGCAAAAGGTGGTAATGGTGGTGCTGGTATTGGGAGTAACTCTACTGGCGGCGGAGGAGGTGGTGGTGGTGCTATTATCGCTATAGCTAATAGAATTACAGGCAAAGAAACTATGGATGTATCTGGTGGCATTCAAGGGGGGTCTGCTGTAAATGGAGAAATTGGGATAATAAAAATTATTGAGTTAGGAGAGTGAAAGATGATTTGTATAGTAGACGAAAACAATAAAATTATAAACATTATAAATGCAGATTATCCATCAGCTGATAATGAACGCCCATATTATCCCTGGAATAAGCTTTGGGATAAGTATACTAATGTAGAACCTCCTGAATATGCCAACCAAAGAGAAGCTGCAGATATGAAAAGCAAGCTGCAGCAAAAAGCATTAGATTCCATGATGCTTATTCTCAATAGCAGCAGCGAGGTATCTGCGCTGCAGAAAGAATATCAGGCAGAATTAGATTCTGTTACCAATGATGTTGCTTTATACATGGTTGATATGTTCCTTTTGTGGAGCGGTGCCGGTGTGAAATACGAAGAAGGCAAGAGAGTTCAGTACAATGGAGTTTTATATGAAGTTATTAAAGAACACGTTTCGCAGGAAAACTGGAAGCCGGATATTACGCCATCTGAATATGCCAAAGTAATTTCTTCCATCAGCGGCGAAATTCCGGAATGGGAGCAGCCATTGCCTACCAATGCTTATAAGCTCGGCGACAGAGTAAAGCATAACGGAAGGTATTATGAATCTACCTACGATGGTGCCAATGTCTGGGAACCTGGCGTTGTTGGTGAAGAATATTGGAAAGACATTACAGATGAGATTGGAGAAGCATCATGAACACCTTTATTCAAATTAAGGATAGTATCGTAGATTTCCTTATCTATTTAAAACCGACAGGAGCTGAGCAGTATCTTATGTCTATTGGCGCGGTTATTGGCCTAGTATTTAGTGTTTCCATCGGCGGTATGGACAGCATGATTTATGCTTTGATTGCTTTGTGCATCGTTGACTATATTACCGGCATGTTCACCGCCTTTAAAACGGGACAATGGGACAGTAGCACAGGCTTCCGCGGTATTTTAAAGAAGTTTGTGATTTTCGCTGTTGTTGCTCTTTGCAACTGCATTGATACAGCTATGGGTATGCATATTTTAAGACAAATGGCGATTTGTGCTTATGCCTTAAATGAAGCTGGCAGCATTGTTGAGAATATTGACCGTGCCGGTTACGGTCAATATATTCCGGATGTTATCCGGAACGCGTTGGCAAGGCTGACAGAAAAAGCAGAAGAAGGAAAGCTGAAGGTGAAATAAAATGAAAGTGTTTGTTAATCCTGGTCATATGCCTGGCGTAGATCCAGGCACAGTAAATGAAAAGTTTGGCATCAATGAAGCGGACATTGCTTTAAGTGCCGGTAAGCTGGTGCAGCAATACCTGGAAGCTGCAGGCTGTGAAGTAAAACTCTTACAATCTCATAACTTAAATGGTGAAGAACCTGATTATCCGAATGTCTGCTATGCCGCTAATCACTGGCCAGCAGACATTTTTATTAGCCTGCATTGTAACTCTGTAGCAGATTCTGCTCCTAATGGTACAGAAGTTCTGGTTCATAACAAATGGAGCAGGGCCGGTGAGTTGGCACAGTGCATCCAGCAGCGCGTTGTTGATACGCTGCATACCACAGATAGGAAAGTTAAAGAGAATCCTAATCTGTGTGTATTGGAAAATACTGTTATGCCTGCTGTATTGGTTGAAATGGCGTTCATCAGTAATGATGATGATGCGCAGCTGCTCATGAATAACCTGGATGATTTCGCGCGTGCTATTGCGTGCGGTATTACAGACTTTTGGCAAAGGGGGTGAGAATATGGAAAATATTAAAGCTTATGTAACCAGTAAACAGTTTTGGACTGGTATGGTAATCGGTTTTGCTCTTGGAGCAATGCATCACTATTTCGGACTGTAATTAGCTAAAAAAGCATCTCCATATTTCGTTCCTGAGCCTGTTTTTATGAGTGACGTATACAAAACTATGCACTAATAAAATCAGATCATAGCGACAATATGGAGATGTTATTCATTTTATGCACTTTTTATGAGGTAAATATGAATGTTAAGAAAAAATCTAGTAATAGCTTTTTGTGGATTGCTTTGCTTGTTATCCTGGTTTTGGCCTTTATCGGAAACTCATGCTTCCGAGATAAAGCAGCAGACGATAACAGTGCAGATAGAACAGTGGGATGCATTGAAACAACAGCTGCAGGAGCAGCAGGTGACATTGCTGATGCTGCAGGAAGAAATAACGCTGCTCAAAACGCCATCAGCCGAGCTGATGCAGAACTTGAAAGCAGCCAGAGAGCAGCTGCAGAAAGCGCAGAGCGAATTGACAGAATCCAATCGCTCATTAACGAATGCATCAGAAGAAATCAGGAAAGTATCAACCTTGTGCAGCGAATTGAAGGTGCAGCTGCAGCAGGAGAGAAGTAAAGCAAAACTAAATGCTCGGCAAAATGCCTTCTGGGGTTTTGTAGCAGGGGTAGTTGTAGGGTATATTTATAAAGATAGTAAATAGAAAAAGCCTGTCGATACATTGGGTGTATCGGCAGGCTTTTTGTGTTATATTATAATAAAAGATAACAGAACTTTTGTTTGGAGTGATATGATTGTTTAATTATAATAACTTAAATGACTTAGAGTTCGAAGAGTTAGTTAAAGATATAATGTGCAAAAAATATGGTAAAAATTTTCGGACATATACTTCAGGTAGAGATAATGGAATAGATTTATATTATTGGGAAGAAAGAATAGTTGTTCAAGTAAAGCATTATTCTAAAACGAGTGTGAATAAACTCTTATCGGATTTAAGAAATGAAATTCCAAAAGTAGAGAGATTTAATCCTAAGGATTATTTTGTTGTTTGTAGTAAAGAACTTACACATAGTAATGTTGAGAAGATATTTGAAATGTTTTCCCCATATATGAAGTCTTATGATAATGTTATAACATTAAAAGAAATTAATGATTTCTTAGAGGATGATAAAAATATAGATGTTTTGCACAAAAATACAAAATTATGGTTAACTTCTTCAAAAGTTTTAAATTTAATTCAAAATCAAGATGTTTTTATGGATAGTGAAATATTACAATTAGATATTATGGAAGATATAAAATATTTTGTAGAGACAGATATATATAGAAATTGTCTTTCAATACTTGAAAAAGAAAATATATTAATGTTAATAGGAGCTCCTGGTGTTGGAAAAACTATGACTTCTAAAATGCTTGTAGCTTATTATGCTGCAATGGATTATAAAGTTAAATATTCTTCAGACAGCGATATATCGGCAATTAAAAAATCTATTTCACCGAATTCAGATGAAAAAGAAATAATTTTTTTAGATGATTGTTTTGGACAGCATTATTTTAATTTGAAATATGATAATGCAAAGCAGTTAATTGCATTGATAAAGTATTTTAAATTAAGGAAAAATAAAAAATTAATTTTAAATTCACGTATTACTATTTTTAATGAAGCAAAGGGGTTGATTAACGATTTAAAAAAGATAGAAGAGTCGGAAAGTATTGCTATTAAGTTAATTAATTTAGATAAACAAAATATTTTAGATAAAGGTAGAATTTTATATAACCATTTATATTTTAAAAACAATGATGATCCGGAATTTAATATTGATTATTTTAAAGCAGTATCAAATAATAGAAATTATTTAAAAATTGTTGAACATAGTAATTTTAATCCTAGAATTATTGAATATGCTACAATGAAACATATTTTTAAAAAAGTTAAAAGTAATGAATATTTTGCTTACATTATGTCTTTATTAAACAATCCACAAGATGTTTGGGGTAATGAATTTAATAATTGTATTAAAGCTGAAGATAGATTATTTTTACTTACATTGTATTCTTTTACTAATATACATGTTGATGTTGAATTATTAAAAACATATTTTAATATTAGATTAAATCAAGGTCATTGCAGCAATATTGACACGACGTTAAATGTTTTTGATGCTGTTTTGAAAAGATTACTTAATTCGTTTATTAAGATAATTGATTTTTCAGGTGAAAAAGTGATAGGAGTAATAAATCCGTCAGTTAATGATTTTTTAAAAAATGAATTAAATTGTAATAAAGTAGAACAAGAACTTCAAAAAAAATCTATATTTTCTTATCAACAAATGTGTAGACTATATTCAACTGAAGAACTTGAAAAAGAATTGTTAAAGAAAACCATCAATCAAACCATTTTAAATTTATATTTCAATGATAAATATGAAAAGTTACGTGTTTTGATATATATTATTACAAAATATAGAATTAAAAACGATATATATAGAGATGTAATTTTAGATTTTCTTAAAAATTATCCACATACTTATAATAATACAGTCAAGTATATAGGTAGGAGATTGATTGATTATAATAATCCTGATACTTTTATATCTGCCACCAAATATAATATTTTTTTAGTATTTGATAAAGAAATATTTGAATTTTATAATATAAAAGAAATTATATTGGACTATAATATATTGCGTAAATGGTTTAAAAATATCTCTTTAGATGAGTTTAATATTCTTAGTAATAAATTATATAAGTTTTTATTGAAATATAAAGATGAAATAGATATGCAAGAAGTTGCCTCTATCATATCAGATACTTTAGAAGATGCAGCGCGTGATTATCAAGATAATAATATATATATTAGTGATAAAATAGAATATTATTCTTCAGAAATTTTATCTGAGGGGTATAGTGTTATAAAGAATGCGTCATTAATCAACGAAATTAATAATTCAATTGCAGATGAATGTTATGAAGAAGTTTTAAAAACAATTGAAGATATAGAATGGAATTTTTTAAAAGAAAAATTAATGGAAGCTTATGAAGATATATCTTTAGATGATTATACTGATGTAATAAAAAGTGAGATAAGCGAATATTTAGATAATCAAATAGAAATAGATGAAGAAAATAATAATATAGATGAATTTGTTCAAAAAAGAATGTTAGAAAAACTATTTGCTTATTGAAATTTAAATTAATAATATTTTAGATAGGCTAAATTAAAATATTAAGCTATCCTTTTAATTAATTCATCGCGGCTTATCTCAATTATTTTTCTTGTTTGCTCCTTGTTAAGACAGGAGCCTTCGGCACCAAGGAAATATGCGGTTCTACAGAGTTAGAACCGCTTTTTTTATTTGCTAAAAAATAGATGAAAAATAATCAATTACACGGATTTTACACAAATATTTTCAAGTGCTGATTATACGTGAAAAAATAGTAATTAAAAATTAAAGACAAGTAAAAAGCACTGAAATAAAAAATCCACCGTATAGGTGGATTTTTTATTTCAGTAAATAGTTTAAAATGATATTTGATTTTCAAAATGTAAGTAATTTACTTAGAATTAAGGATTTTTTCATACGCAAGTTTATCACTTCCCTGGAAAACAACTGTTCCACAATAAATAAAGCCATGTTTTTTCAATATATGCTGCATTCTTTTGTTAGGAAAGTCTGTATCGACTCGGATGCTGCCGATATTTTTAGACAGGCAAAATTCTTCGATGAGAGGAAGAACTACTGCAGTAAGTCCGCTGTTTCTGAAAGTATGACCAAAGGCCATACGATGAATCACTGCGTAAGATTCAGATGCAGTCAGCCATTTGCCTTTAATATTTTGATAAGCAGGCTCTCCATCAAAATCAATACACATATAACAAGCAATGCTTCCATCTATTTTGAGGACGTAACCTTTCTGCTTGTGAATGTCGTCAAGAAGTGTTTTACGATTGGGATAATCGTCTGTCCATTGAGTAAAACCTTGTTCATGCTGAAAAATTTTGCCATCATTGATGATTTGTACGCAGATGTCTATTTCGTCTATCTGTGCTGGGGTGAGAGTTTCCATTATATATTCTCCTTGTTGTAAGATAAATAATTTCAGAAAGGCGGTGAAATAATGATTGCAGCTTTCTGAATTATTTTTTATAATAACATTACAAAAACTTAAAAACAATTTTTGATTTTTAACATAATGCTTTTAATATTTTTAAGTATTGGAGTATTGGGGAAAGAACATGGATTTAAAATATCTTAACACTTTTCGTGCCGTTGTTGAAATGGGAAGCTTTGTTAAAGCGGCTGATAGGCTTAATTATACGCAGTCGGCAATTACTTTTCAGATGAGCCAGCTGGAAAAAGAACTGGATACGCAACTTTTTGAAAAAGCAGGCCGAAACATGGTACTTACACAGGCTGGAAAGCTTTTGGTACCATATGTTAATGAGGTATTTGCTTCCGTAGATAAGCTGTATGCTTTTCATAATGATTTGCAGCAGTGTCAGGGTGATTTATATATTGGCGCAGGTGAAACGTTGCTGTGTTATAAATTGCCTGCTGTATTGAAAGAGTTTCATCAACAGGCGCCCAAAGCGAAGCTGCATCTGCAATCCATGAATTGTTATGATATACGTGATGAGCTGCTTAACGGAAGCCTTGATCTTGGTGTTTTTTATGAAGATGTAGGTGGCTTTGGTTCCAATCTTACTGTTTATCCTTGTGGAGAATATCCATTGGTATTGGTTGCTTCTCCGGATATGGGTAAAGAATATAGTGACTTTATAACAGGGGACAGAAGAATACCTGTTTCTTTTATAATAAATGAGACTAACTGTATTTTTCGTCAGATATTTGAAGATTATTTGAAAGAAAAGTCGCTGATACTGGATCATACAATTGAGCTTTGGAGCATACCGACAATTAAGAATTTAGTCAAAAGTGATGTAGGCATTTCTTACCTGCCGCGTTTTGCAGTTGCCGGGGAATTAGCAGCAGGAGAGTTGGTAGAATTGCCAACGGCTGTTTCACATCCCTATATTAAGGCTGTATGTGCGCATCATAAAAACAAGTGGATTAGCCCTTTAGTGCAACTGTTTATTGATTTGTGTAAGGGAATTGAATAAGATATGATTTAACTATCGAAAAGTTGACTCATGTGTGAAGTAATAAGCTGAAAGAAAATTTAGCCATTAAAAGGTGAAGTATATGAAGAAGGTTATTGGCAGATTTATATTGCCGTTAGTTATATCTGCCAGTGTTATATTGTGGCCATTGCTGGTCTTAGCGGCTGAGAGAAATATAATTATTTTACATACTAATGATATTCATTGCGGTATTGAAGATAATATAGGTATGGCAGCGCTGTCATATTATAAAAAGGCCTTAAGTGATGATGCTTATGTGCTGTTAGTGGATTCTGGTGATGCAATTCAAGGTGCGCCAATAGGAAAACTGTCAGAGGGAAGCGCAATAATTAAGGTAATGAATGCTGCAGAATATGATTTTGCTGTGCCGGGAAACCATGAATTTGATTATGGTATGGAAAGGTTTCTTCAGATTTCTCAGCAGCTGTCATGCGGATATTACAGTGCAAATCTGCTGGATTTGGATACAGGCAAACTTGTTCTGCCGCCTTATAAGATATTTGATATTGCAGGCATTAAGATAGCTTTTCTGGGTGCTACTACGCCAGAAACCCTTGTTTCGTCTACACCGACGTATTTTCAGGATGATAACGGGAAGTTTATTTACGGTTTTCACGAAAGTGCTGATGGCAGAAGGTTGTACAGACAACTGCAAAAGTATATTGACGAGGCAAAAGCACAGGGTGCAGAATATGTAATTTTAGTAGGACATCTTGGCGTGAACGGTTCTTTGCCGCAATACAGCAGTGAGGCAGTAATACATAATACTACCGGGCTTACTGCTGTATTGGACGGCCATTCTCATGAGCAGATTGCTGGCAGAAGTGTGACAGATAAAAATGGGAATGCTGTTATTCTTGGACAGACCGGTACAAAAATGCAGAATATAGGACAACTGAATATATCTGTTGATGGCAGAATAAGCTATAATCTGATAAAAAATATTGTATCAGCTGATGATGACATAAAGAAACTGATTGAGAGTGAAAATGCGGTTTATAAGCCGTTGTTGCAGGAATCTATAGGCAGGGCTATGGTACCGCTGTATGTCAATGATCCGGTAACAGGTGTACGGATGGTGCGCAGCAGAGAATGCAGTATGGGAGATTTTGTTGCAGATGCTTATAGGGCTGTTTTGAAAACAGATGCCGCAATAGTTAACGGTGGCGGACTGCGTAATGATTTTCAAAAAGGTATATTCAATTACAATGATGTATTGAAGGTATTACCATTTGGCAATATGTGTACCGTATTGGAAGTTACCGGTCAGCAGCTTGTAGATGCTCTGGAACTTGGCGCGGCTGATTATCCTCAGGAAAGCGGTGCTTTTTTGCAGGTTGCAGGTATTTCTTATACTATTGACAGCGGTATACCATCTTCTGTGTTGAAAGATGCAAAAGGTAATTTTATTGGGGTCAATGGCAGATATCGTGTGCGAAATGTTATGGTGGCAGGCAAACCTGTTAAATTCGATCAAAAATATATTTTAGGAGGTACTTCTTATATTCTTAAATCAGGCGGCAATGGTATGAGTATGTTTAAAGAGGCGCGTATATTGCAGGATGCGGTCATCAGTGAAAGTGATGCTGTTATTGAATATGTTCAAAATCATTTGAATGCAGTTATTGATAGGCAATATGCAGATCCCCATGGTAATGGCAGAATTATTATAAAATAGTACTGGTTTGACTTATATTTATAAATGTGATAAACTAATAAATATGAGTGTGAAAGATAATCGCGGCTGGCTACAGGCCAGATGAGGAAAGTCCGAGCTCCACAGGGCAGGATGCCGGATAACGTCCGGCGAGGGTAACCTCAGGGAGAGTGCCACAGAAATGTGTACCGCCTGCATTGCAGGTAAGGGTGGAACGGTGCGGTAAGAGCGCACCAGCAGTCGGGTAACCGGCTGGCTAGGTAAACCCCATTCGGAGCAAGACCAAATAGGGAAGGGATGAAGCGGCCCGCTGATCCTTCCGGGTTGTGTCGCTTGAGCCTGTGAGTAATTACAGGCCTAGATAAATGATTATCACCGCTTGGCGGAACAGAACTCGGCTTACTGAGCACTCATAAATGCAATTTGAGACACGTGTTTTCACGTGTCTTTTTCGTGTTTTTCTCAAGGCAGATTTACTCGTTTAAGTTATGTTTAAGAGTTACAAGCTATAATTTTCTGTAACGGATTTTTTATCCGAAATCTTATTCATTGTGGTGAAGTGGAATGAAAAAAATTTCAGTCGTTGTTCCTGTATATAATGAACAGGATAATTTACATGAATTTTATAAACGTATTACTGCCGTAATGATTGCAACTGATTATGATTATAATCTGATTTTTGTTGATGACGGTTCAAAGGA
This sequence comes from uncultured Phascolarctobacterium sp., assembly GCA_949285135.1. Taxonomy (GTDB): domain Bacteria; phylum Bacillota; class Negativicutes; order Acidaminococcales; family Acidaminococcaceae; genus URXU01. The sequence continues at coordinate 173,930 of CASDXO010000008.1, read as the reverse complement.
CGGTAGTGCTTTAATCTTAAACCAGCTTGTTGAGAAAGATACACATGTGGAAGCTTACCTTCTTTCACGCAATTATGGTCATCAGATGGCGCTTACCTGTGGCCTGGATAATGCGGACGGAGATGCAGTTATTACCATGGATGGCGACTTGCAGCATCCGCCGGAACTCTTGCCTAAACTTATCAGTCTGTGGGAACATGGCAGCGAAATAGTGATGACTAAACGTCTGGCAACGGAAGATGCCGGATTTCTGAAAAATATTACGTCTTCTGTCTACTATAAGCTTATTAATATTCTGTCAAAAGTTGAAATTACTCCAGGTGGTTCAGATTTTCGTCTGATGGACAAAAAGACAGTAGAAGCTTTCAGATTATACCGTGAACGAGCCCGTTTTATTCGCGGTATGGTCAGTACGCTTGGTTTTAATGTATCAGTAGTAGAATTTGTGGCTCCGCCTCGTTTTGCAGGTCATTCTAAATTTAATCTGCATAAAATGCTTCATTTTGCTCTTGATGGAATAACGGCATTTTCCAATTTGCCGCTGCGCTGGGCCTTTTATCTGGGACTTTTTTTTGGCTTATGCAGTCTGCTTTTGCTGGGTCACGTCTTTTATGTCAAATTTATCAGTGACGATGCTGTCCCGGGATGGGCAACAACTACGGTAAGTGTATTGTTTCTGGGTGGTATTCAGCTTGTGGGAATTGGTATATTAGGCGAATATATAGGCCGTATATTTGAAGAAATCAAGCATAGACCACTTTATTTAGTGTCAAAACACCTGAAAAAATGATTTTTATTTTACAGTGAGGCTTTTTTGTGATAAAATAAGTTTGTAATAGCCGGAGAGGATGTGGATGCCTTTGGGAAAAAAGAAACTGTTTATCGTTTTAACTTTTACTCTTTTGTTTTCTTTAACTAACGCTGTTGCTGCATTTGCTTCTTTTGAGCGTGGAGATGACGGTCAGGAAGTAATGGCGATTCAGAAGCGTTTGGTAGAATTAAGCTACACTATTACTAATATAGATGGTGATTTTGGCCCTGAAACTGAAAATGCTGTTCGACAATTCCAGGCGGACAGAGGTCTTGAAGTTGACGGCGTGATTGGACCTGATACATACAGAGCATTAATGAACAGGGATATTCCTCCCAATCGTGGCAGAAGTTCTGTTGTACGCCGCGTTTTAAGCGCAGCTTATAGCGTCATTGGTACTCCATATGTATTTGGCGGCACCTCTCCTTATGGTTTTGACTGCTCAGGGTTTACCCAGTATGCTTTTGCACAGGCTGGTATTTCTATTCCCAGAACAGCAGACAGCCAGTTATATTATGGTCGTCGTGTTTCCATGGATAATTTGCGTGTGGGAGATTTAATCTTCTTTACGACTTATGAACCTGGTGCATCACATTGCGGAATTTATGTTGGTAATGGTAATTTTATCCATGCTGGTACGAGCACTGGTGTAACTGTTGCTTCTGCTTTTACTGGTTATTGGGGAGCTCGTTATTACGGAGCTTGCAGAATTTTATAAGTGTTTGAGCAGACAGGCAAAGCCTGTCTGCTTTTTTCGTTTAAACTTGTTGATACGCATCTTTAAATGTATGATTAAAATTTTTCTGTGATATTGGTTTTTTGCGACTTATATGATATAATATCAAAGTAATTTATTATATGAGTGCTTTTAGCTTAAATGGTGAGAAGATTTACAAATCGTTACGGTCCCGCCGCTGTGCAAGCTTTAGCTTAAGTCAGCAGCCAACTCATATATACAGCTATAATCCACGAGCGATGGAGGCAGCAATGATACATCGCGGCTGCATGTTAGCAGTTGCAGGTTAATGGTGTCTTTGAGACTTCTGTCGTAACTGGCAGAAGTCTTTTGTGTTTATCCGTCAATATTTTGCTGTACAGAAATTACTGAAAGGAGTTGTGGCTGTGGAAGAATACCAGTTTTCTCAAGGGAAAAATTTGCGCTGCGGATATACGACCGGAAGTTGCGCGACAGCAGCTTCCAAAGCTGCTGCAGTTATGCTGCTGAGTGGTAAAAGAGTTGATACGGTCAAGATTGATACTCCTAAAGGCATAGTATTGGAATTGGAACCTTTGCATGTTGAAATTACTCCTGAATATGCGGTTTGTGCCATAAGAAAAGATTCTGGTGACGATCCTGATGATACAAATGGAATATTAGTTTATGCACGGGTAGAAAAAGCTGCCGGTTCGGGCATTGAGATTGACGGGGGTGTAGGAGTAGGGCGCGTTACTAAGCCTGGACTTGCGTGTGCTGTTGGCGGCCCGGCTATAAACCCTACGCCAAGAAAAATGATTACTGCCGAAGTGAATGCAGCAGCGACTGCTGCAGGATATAAAGGAGCCCTGAAGATAATCATTTCCATTCCGGAAGGTGTTGAAATTGCCAAAAAAACTTTTAATCCACGACTTGGCATTGTTGGAGGATTATCAGTCCTTGGTACCAGTGGAATTGTGGAGCCTATGAGTGATAAAGCTCTGATTGAAACAATGTATGTGGAGATGAATGCTCAAAAAGCAAAAGGCAATAAGAATCTTTTGGTATTTTTTGGAAATTATGGTGAAGATTTTACCCGTGATGTACTGAAGCTTGACCTTACAGATGCAGTTACCTGCAGTAATTTTGTCGGGGAACTTTTGGATTATGCTGTATTTTGTGGTTTTGAAAGCCTGCTTCTGATAGGCCATTCCGGCAAGCTGGTAAAACTGGCACAAGGTGTAATGAATACTCATTCCAAATACGCAGATTGCCGTACGGAACTTTTAGCGCTGCAGGCAATGTTTTATGGCGCTTCTGTTGAAGTAGGTCAGGAAATCTATAAATGCCTGACAACTGATGAAGTGATAAAGGTGCTGCAGCGTGAAAATCTGCAGCAGCAGGTAATTAAGGAAATTTCTGATAAAATTGATTTTTACATGCAGCATCGCGTGCATGGCAAAATAAAAACCGCCGCTCTTATGTTTTCCAATGTATACGGTGTTTTGGGTAAAACTGAGCATGCGGAAGAACTTATCAAACTACATGTAAAAAAAGGAGAATGAGAGAAATATGAGAGGTAAACTTTACAGTGTGGGTATTGGCCCTGGCGATCCGGAGCTGTTGACATTAAAAGCTGTACGTTTGTTAAAAGAATGTGATGTTGTTGCATTGCCAAAAGGTGATACTGATGTAATGACAGCAAAAAACATTGTTAATCAGGTTGTTAATCTTGATGAAAAGGAACAGCTTATAATCTACATGCCTATGACAAAAGATATGGCTGCAATGGACAAAGCTCATCGCGAAGGTGCTGAAGCAGTTATGAAACTGTTAGATGAAGGTAAGAATGTTGTTTTCATAACTTTAGGCTGTCCCACAGTATATGCTACCTGCATTTATGTTCATAAGTTGGTACTGGCTGCCGGATATGATGCAGAACTTGTTGCAGGTGTAACCTCCATATGCGCTGTTGCTGCAAGATTAAATACATCTTTGTGCGAACGTGCTGAACCACTGATTATTCTGCCTGGCAGTTATAAAGAAGCTGCAAAATTCCTTGATGGCCCCGGAAATAAGGTGCTGATGAAATCTGCCAGTGAAATAGGTCGCGTGCGTGAAGAACTCAGAGAACGCGGACTGATTGCCAATGCTGCGATGGTTGAACGCTGTGGTCTTCCGGGTGAAAAGGGTTATCGTGACTTGGAACAGATTGATCCTAACAGCAGTTACTTCTCTGTTATACTGGTCAAAGAAAAGGAGTTTGATAAATAATGATTTATTTTATTGGTGCAGGACCTGGTGCTGTTGATTTAATTACTGTAAAAGGCAAAGAACTGCTTGAAAAAGCAGATTTGATTATTTATGCTGGCTCCCTTGTAAATCCCGGACTGCTGCAATATGCAAAACCGGAATGTGTAATCATGGACAGTGCCAAAATGACTCTGGAAGAAGTTATCGCAGCTATGGTACCGGCGGCTCAGGAAGGAAAACTTGTAGTACGTCTGCATACCGGCGACCCCAGTGTTTATGGCGCACATCGTGAGCAGATTGATATGCTGCGCAGCTATAATCTTGATTTTGAAATAGTTCCTGGTGTCAGCTCTTTCTGTGCTGCAGCAGCAGCTCTTGATGCAGAATACACTTTGCCTAATGTCAGCCAATCCGTAATCATCACACGCATGGAAGGCCGTACTCCTGTTCCCAGCAAACAGAAAATAGCGGATTATGCAGCACATAAGGCTACTATGGTTATTTTCCTCAGTTCAGGCATGTTGGAGAAACTGCAGGGCGAGCTGATTAAAGGCGGTTATACTGCTGATACTCCGGCTGCTATTGTTTATAAAGCATCCTGGCCGGATGAAAAAGTTGTACGCTGCACCGTTGGTACGCTTGCTGAAAGTGCTGCCAAATACAATATTACCAAGACAGCGCTTATTACTGTAGGCAATTTCCTGGGCAGTGAATATGATCGCAGCGAACTGTATAATCCAACTTTTGCTCATGGATACAGAGAGGCCGATCCGGAAAAACTTAATTTGAAACCAGAGGTAAAATAAATGCAGGCGGTTATTTATTCCTTTTCACAGCGTGGTGCTGAACTCAGCAAAAAGATATGTGAGTTTTTTATAAAAACTGGCTATGATGCCTGTGCACAGACTCTGTCTAAATATGCAGAAAAAGCTGGGATTGGAGTAATGTTACCGGACTATAAAACTGCCTGTGGTGCTGCTTTTAAAACTGCCGGCATTATTGTATTTGTGGGAGCGACAGGTATCGCGGTACGAACCATAGCTCCTTTTATTAAAAGTAAACTTACTGATCCTGCCGTTATCTCTGTTGACGAGAAAGCCAATTTTGTTATCCCGCTTCTGGCCGGGCACATAGGTGGCGCCAATGAAATGGCACGTCATCTGGCTGAATATCTGGGTGCGGTTGCCTGTGTAACAACAGCGACTGATGTAAACGGTCTGTTTGCTGTTGATGAATGGGCTGCTCGTAACAATATGGTTATAACTTCGATGAAAGCTGCTAAAGATTTTGCAGCTGCTCTTGTTGCTGAGAAGCAAGCAGGTTTAGTCAGCGATTTTCCTGTAAGCAGTCAGCTACCTCCTGGGATGCGGTTGCAGCAGGAAGATACAAAAGATGATGTAGGACTTGTAATAGCATTGGATGCAGGTAAGAAACCGTTTAGATCTACACTGAATCTTATTCCTCGTATCGTTCACCTGGGTATTGGCTGCAGGCGTGGTACGGAGTGTGAAAAGATTGCCGCACTCGTATTACCGCAACTGAAACGCCTTGGTATTGACAGGCGTGCTGTTTGCAGTGTTGCTTCTGTCGATTTAAAACAAGATGAACAGGGGCTATTGCAATTTGCTGCAAAAAATGGCTGGAAGGCGCATTTTTATACGGCTGATGAACTTAATGCCGTGGCAGGTGATTTTACACCGTCAAGTTTTGTCAGAGGCGTAGTAGGTGTTGATAATGTCTGCGAGCGCAGTGCTGTAAAGGACAGCTGCGGCGGAAAGCTGCTATTGCGAAAGATTAGTAAAGATGGTGTTACTTTAGCAGTAGCCGCAGAAGATATAGTTATTGATTTTTTGAAAACAGGTTTAAGAACTGAATAAATAATAAGGATGGTTAGATATATGTCTAAATTGTATGTTGTTGGTCTTGGACCGGGTGGCGTAGAGCAAATGACGAAAAGAGCTTACGATGCGCTGCAGTCCTGCGATGTTATTGCAGGCTATCATGTGTATGTAAATCTGATTAAGGAAGATTTCAAGGAAAAAGAATTTCTTTCTACCGGTATGCGTAAGGAAGTAGATCGCTGCAAGCTGGCTCTTGATGAAGCACTTAAAGGTAAAACTGTTGCTATGATTTCCAGCGGTGATGCCGGAGTTTATGGCATGGCCGGTATTATGTTTCAGGTAGCGGCTGATCACCCTGAAGTCGAAATAGAAGTAGTGCCTGGTATTACCGCAGCCTGCTCTGGTGCGGCAGTTTTAGGTGCACCGCTTATCAGTGATTTCTGTCTTGTTTCTTTAAGCGATTTGCTTACTCCCTGGGAAAAAATAGAAAAACGACTTGATTGCGCTTCTCAGGCAGATTTCTGCATCTGTTTGTATAACCCTTCCAGCATTAAGCGCCATGACTATCTGCAGAAAGCATGTGATATCATGCTGAAAAACCAGAGTGGTGATGTGCCGGCGGGTATTGTGCGTAATATCGGGCGTGAAGGCGAAAGCTATGAACTGACGACCTTACGTGAGCTGCGTGATAAACAGGTAGACATGTTCTCTACCGTTATTATAGGTAATTCTCAGACTCAGGTAATCAACGGAAGACTTGTTACCCCAAGAGGCTATAAACTGGTATGAGACCGGTAATCTGGATTATTGGCGGTACCAGCGAAGGCAGAAATCTTTTAAAGGCTTTGGCCGGTTTTGATATAGACATTTTTGTTTCCGTTGCTACAGAGTATGGTGCTGGACTGATAGAAAAGCAAAGTAATATCAGAGTAATGGCGGCAAGAATGGACTTGACTGCGATGAGAGATTTTCTAAAGCAGCATAAACCAGAGTGTGTTATCGATGCTACGCATCCATATGCAACTGTGGTAACGGCTACAGTTAAAGAAGCATGCTCTCTGGAAGAGTGCCATTATATGCGTCTCTTACGTCCGTCCAGCGAAAGTGGAGATTATATAACAGTTACTGATTTTGCAGAAGCTGTGGAGCTCCTTAATCATATGGATGGTAATATCTTTCTGACTACTGGCAGCAAAAATCTGAAAGATTTTACTGCAGTCAGAGGTTATGCTGACAGAATTGCATTGCGTATACTGCCAATGGAAAATTCGTTGCAGAATGCTTTGCAGCTTGGTTATAAACCTGCCAATATTGTCTGCATGCAGGGGCCTTTTTCTAAAGAGTTGAATATTGCCATGCTCAAAAAGTTCCATAGTAAGTTTATGGTTACAAAAGACTCCGGGGCAGCAGGCGGTTTTGATGAAAAGGTTGAAGCAGCAGCTGCGGCAGGTGCAAAACTGCTGGTGATTGGCAGAGAGCCGGAAGAAGGCTCCGGTTATAGTGATGTATTAAATTTCCTGTATCGGCAGTATGCTGATACAAAACTTTCATAAAGGAGTGCTGTATTTATGCTGCGAGTTAATATTGTAGGTATCGGACCAGGAAATCCGGAACTGCTTACCGGTGCTGCAGTTAAAGCTATAGAAAACAGTAATATCCTTATTGGTGATAGGCGTATGCTTGAGGCATTTGCAGAGCAAGGCAAAAAGCTTTATCCAACTATTAAGACTGCTGACATTGTTGAAATAGCAGCAGTAGCTAATCCGGAAAAAGACGTTGTCGCAGTGCTTGTTTCCGGAGACGTGGGCTTTTTTAGTCTGGCAAAGACTATCAGCGGTAAGTTGCCGGATTGTGAATGCGTTCGTTACAGCGGTATAAGCAGCCTTGTTTATTTTGCATCTCAGCTGCAGATGTCCTGGGATGATGCCAGAATTGTAAGTATGCACGGCAGAAGACAGAATCTTGTTGCTGCTGTGGCAGAAAATAAAAAGGTTTTTTCTCTTACCGGCGGTGAGCATACCCCGCAGATGCTGTGTACACAGCTTTGTAAGCATGGGCTATCCGAGGTACAGGTTTATGTAGGCGAGAATCTTTCTTATCCGGAAGAAAAGATTACTGCAGGTACTGCAGCTGAAATCAGCAAACAGACTTTTCCTTCTCTTTCAGTAATGATGATTATAAATGAGCAGGCTGCTAAATATCACCCTGTCGTACATGGATTGGCAGATGATTTGTTTACACGCAGTAAAGTACCTATGACTAAGCAGGAGGTACGCAGTATTTCCATGTCTAAACTGATGCCAAAAGCTACAGATGTAATTTATGATATCGGAGCTGGTACTGGGTCCTGTTCTGTTGAATTAGCATTATTGGCTAACCAAGGTAAAGTATGGGCATTTGAACGTAATCCGGAAGCTGTGGAGCTTATTTATAAAAATAAAGCATTGTTTAATATTGATAATCTGGAAGTTATTGCCGGTGAGGCACTGGAAAATATAAAAAGCATGCCTGCTCCGGACTGTGTGTTTGTTGGCGGCAGCGGCGGTGATTTATGCGAAATGCTTGACATTATTTATGCAAAAAACGCAAATTGCCGTGTAGTAATCAATGCAATTACTGTTGAAACATTGGCAGAAGCAGCTAACTATTACAGAATGCATAAGAATTATGCACTGGAGATAGTAAATGTGTGTGTAGCACGCAGCAGGAAACTTGGCAGCTATAATCTTATGATGGCTCAAAATCCTGTTTATGTTATGACAGCGTTAAAGAAGGATGAATAAAATGGCTGAATTACGGATACCACGCATTATGATAAGCGCTCCAGGCAGCGGCAGTGGAAAAACAACTATTGTTTGCGGACTGCTTAAAGCACTGATGAATATGGGGTTAAAGCCGGCGGCATTCAAATCCGGACCTGATTATATTGATCCTATGTTTCATTCTAAAGTAATAGGTGCCAAGTCAAGAAATCTTGACCTTTTTATGCTTGGCCACGAAACGGCGAAATATTTGGCTGCAAAAAATTCTGCAGATGCTGATATTGCTGTTTTTGAAGGAGCAATGGGCTTTTATGACGGAATGGGCAAAACATCTGAAGCAAGTGCTTATGAGCTGGCCTGCTGCTGTGATGTTCCGGTTATTCTGGTTGTCAATGGCAAAGGAGCTGCGCTTTCACTGGCAGCACAGATCAAAGGTTTTAAAGATTTCCGTCCGGACAGTCATATTGTTGGTGCTGTTATCAATAATGTAAATCCGATGAGCTATCACTTCTATAAGGATGTTATAGAGAAAGAAACAGGCGTTAAGCTGTTGGGATATTTTCCTGTTATGGAGGACTGTAATTTTGAAAGTCGTCATTTAGGGCTTATTACTGCAGAAGAAATTGGAGATTTACAGGCTATTGTTGACAGACTTGCCGTGCAGGCTGCAAAATCTGTCGATATGCTGACACTTCTTGAGATTGCGCGTCAGGCTGAGCCGATGCAATTTCTGCCGCAGAAGGTTGAAAAAATAGGAAAGGTTCGTATCGCAGTAGCTTATGATAAAGCGTTTTGTTTTTATTATCAGGATGCGCTGGATTTATTGACTGAACTGGGAGCAGAGCTTGTACCGTTCAGCCCGCTTACTGATAGCTGCCTTCCAGAAAGTTGTAATGGTTTGATTTTGGGTGGAGGTTATCCGGAAATCTATGCCCAACAGTTAGCTGATAATCATTCCATGCTGGATGAAATAAGAACGGCCTTGAAAAATGGTCTGCCGTGTTTTGCCGAGTGCGGTGGCTTTATGTATCTTTTAGAACGCTATCGTGACGAAGTTGATATATATCGCTGGGTCGGGGCCATTGAAGGTGAAACTGTTATGACTAAAAAACTGACCAGATTTGGCTATATTCATCTTACGGCACAGAGTGATAATATGCTTTGTACCAAAGGGGAACAAATCAACGGGCATGAATTTCACTATTCGGACAGCAGTAATAATGGCAGCAGTTTTGTTGCTGCTAAAGCTTCAGGTAAGGGAACATGGGAATGTGCTCATGCAGGAGCAAATATATATGCTGGTTATCCACATATACATCTTTGGGGCAATCCCGTGTTTGCGCGCAATTTTGTTGCGCGCTGCTGTGAATATCAGCAGCAAAAATCACAGGTCTGACAGTTCAAGGGGATTTTGTTTATGATGACATTAGCTGCCATTACGGCAGGCTTTATTTTGGATCTTATGTTTGGTGATCCGCACTGGCTGCCGCATCCTATATGTTTAATAGGCAACCTTATAGGTTTTTTAGAAAAGCATCTGCGCAGAATATTTTCTTTTAGCAATACTGCTCTTTTATTGAGCGGGGGTTTTATGGTTGTTATCGTGCTTTTGCTCACATATTTTGTGCCGTATTTTATCCTGCTGGAAGCAGAAAAAATAAGTGTTTGGCTTGCTTTTGCTTTAGAAACGATTATGTTCTACCAGATTTTTGCCACCAAATGTCTGCGGGAAGAAAGTATGAAGGTCTATGATGCCCTAAAGAAAGGTGATCTTGCTGATGCCAGAATAAAGTTGTCCTGGATAGTAGGGCGTGATACCAAAAATCTGACTGGTGAAGAAGTAACCAAGGGTGCAGTAGAAACTGTTGCAGAAAATACTGCAGATGGAGTAATTGCTCCGATGTTCTATATGTTTATCGGTGGGGCTCCACTTGCTTTTTTATACAAAGGAATCAATACCATGGATTCTATGGTAGGTTATAAAAATGACAAATATCTGTATTTTGGCAGATGTGCTGCCAAATTAGACGATTTAGCTAATTTTATTCCGGCGCGTATTTCGGGTCTTGTTATGTTACTGGCGGCTTATTTACTTAATCTTGACAGTAAACAGGCTTGGAAAACTTTTTGGCGAGACAGATACAATCATCTGAGTCCAAACTCTGCTATGACTGAATCGGTTGCTGCAGGTGCGCTTAACATTCAGTTAGGCGGCGGTCATTTTTATTTCGGCAAATGGGTTCCGAAAGATACTATTGGCGATAATATCAGGGAAGTAGTAGCTGAAGATATTGTTGCCGTAAATAATTTACTATACATGTCGGCTGTGATAAGCATTTTATTTTTTGCATTAATTTATCTGCTGGAAATATTTATGGCAGCCTGAATTTATTAAGGATGGAAGCTATGTATACTTATGTTCATGGTGGGGATATCTACACGCAAAAAAATACTGCTGACGGAAAAACTATGATTGATTTTTCTGCTAATATTAATCCGTTAGGTTTGCCGGTAGGTGTGAAAAAAGCATTAAAAAATGCTGTGAGAAAATGTGTTAATTACCCTGATCCGTTTTGCAGAGAACTGGCGCAGGCAACAGCAGAATTTTTGCAGATAAATAAAGATTACTTATTTTTCGGTAATGGTGCTGCTGATGTGCTTTTTCGTCTGGCTTTGTCATTAAAGCCTAAGAGAGCATTGCTGCTGGCACCAACGTTTGCTGATTATGAAAAAGCTCTGCGTTCTGTTAATTGTGGAATTAACTATTACAAGCTGCAGTCAAAATATGATTTTACTGTTCAGAAAGATATTTTGCACAGAATAACTGCCAGAACGGATATGGTTGTAATCTGTAACCCAAATAATCCTACTGGACAGCTTATGGACAGATCCCTGCTTGAAGCGGTGCTGGCAAGATGCAGGGAAGTAAATGCTTATCTGTTGGTTGATGAATGTTTCATGGATTTTGTTGATGCTGAGAAAGCTTACAGTATGCGACATTTACTGGCAGATAATCCTAATTTGATTATTTTAAAAGCCTTTACTAAGACTTTTGCTATTCCCGGTGTAAGATTAGGTTACTGTATGAATGCAGATGCAACTTTGCATAAACTGCTGCATGAAAGCGGACAGGACTGGAGTGTTTCAGTTCTGGCGCAGGAGGCAGGATGTGCGGCATTGCAGGAAAGAGAATATCTTAATGAATCTTTCATGCTGATTAAAGAAGAAAGACACTATCTTATTAATCAGTTAAAAGCACTGGGAGCTGATGTTTACGGCTCTCATGCAAATTATATTTTCTTTTATATGGAAAAACCTGCCCAGCTTAAAGAATTACTATATGAACAGGGATATATGATTCGTTCCTGTGCTAATTATCATAATCTGGGTGATGGATATTACAGGATTGCGGTTAAAACGAGAGTGCTGAACCGCGGATTGATTAAAGCGATTAAGGAAGCAAGAAAAAATGCGCTCATTACTGGTACTTATTGATGGGTTAGGTGATGAACCTATTCCCGGCTGGCAGGGAAAGACTCCTTTTCAGCAGGCGCGACATGTTAATATTGATAAATTACTGGCTCATGGTACGGCTGCAGAAATATCTATCTGTGAAAATGATCTTGTTCCTGAAAGCTGCAGTTGTATTTTACGTTTGCTTGGCGTAGAAAATAAATTTATTCCCCGCAGTCGTTCCTATTTGGAACTTTTGGCTAATGGCAGAGATATTTCTGAATTTGAAATGGTGCTGAGATGTAATCTGGTGGCCGTAGATAAAAATGGTATTATGACGGCATTTAATGGTGCCGGGCTAAGTGCCGAACAGATGCAGGCTGCTGCTGCCGTATGTGATGATATCTTAAAAGATGTCGAATTTATCCATTTGTCAGAATATCGTAATCTTCTAATTTTAAATAAAGAGCAAAAGGTTTTAAGCTGTCAGGTCCCTCCTCCGCATGAAAATGTAGGCGAGAATATTTTTCATTTGTTATCAGAGCTTTGCGACAGATCATTGGCAATGAAATATTTTCTTGAAAAGTCAGCGGCAAAGCTCCAGAAGTTTAGTAGTAATGGTATGCATTATATGCTCTATCCTTGGGGAGCTGCAGACAGATGTGTATTACCATCGTTTTCCATACTGCACAAAATGCAAGGAGCCGCAGCATGTAAGGCGGAGATAGTTGCAGGGATTGCTAAAGCGTTAAATATGGCAGTAAAGGTGCCGTCAAATGCAACAGGGGATATTGATACTGATATTACAGCTAAAGCTGATGCTGCAATGAGCTTATTACAGGAAAACGATTTTATTTTAGCTCATTTCAACGGCAGTGATGAAGCTTCACATCGATATGATGCCGAAGGCAAAAAGCGCTTTATTGAGCAGATAGACGAACAGTTTTTGGGCAGAATAATGAAGGAATATGTTCAGCCTCTGAAAATAGTGGTCTGTGGCGATCATGTGACAAGCTCTGTAAGCGGTAAGCATGGAAGGGGAGCAGTGCCTGTAGTTGCAGGTGTTATAAACTCTTGTTCAGAGAATATATGCATTAAATCATATAGAGATATATTAAACTTTTTAATGAGAGTGAGTGGTTGATGTGGCAAAAGCAATAATGGTTCAGGGAACAATGTCCAATGCAGGAAAAAGTCTGGTTACTGCCGGCTTATGCCGTGTTTTTAATCAGGATGGCAGTAAAGTTGCTCCGTTTAAATCACAAAATATGGCTTTGAATTCCTTTATTACCCGTGAAGGCGCGGAGATGGGTCGAGCACAGGTTGTTCAGGCTGAAGCTGCTAATATAGAGCCAAGTGCTTTGATGAATCCAATACTGCTGAAACCCACCAGTGACAGTGGCTCTCAGGTTATTGTCAATGGTGAAGCTATCGGAACCATGACCGCGGCTGAATATTTTAAGTTTAAGACTAATCTTATTCCTGATATAATGAAAGCCTATAACCAGCTGGATGCTACTTATGATATTATCGTGCTGGAAGGCGCTGGCAGTCCGGCAGAAATTAATCTGAAAACGCAGGACATCGTTAATATGGGAATGGCTAAAATGGCCAAGGCTCCTGTGCTTTTGGTAGCAGATATTGATCGCGGCGGTGTATTTGCATCTATTTACGGCACTTTGATGCTGATGGATGAAGACGAACGAGCTATGGTTAAAGGAGTTATCATTAATAAATTCCGCGGGGATGTGGATATACTTCGTCCTGGGTTGGAAATGATAGAAGAGAAAACTGGAGTTCCTGTTGTCGGTGTGCTGCCAATGCTGCATGTAGATATAGAGGACGAAGACAGCTTGTCTGAAAGACTTACTGCACATACTGAAGTAAAACTGGTTGATATTGCTGTCGTAAGAATACCACGTATGTCCAATTATACTGATTTTAATGTATTTGAGCTTATTCCAGGTGTATCACTGCGTTATGTAAATTCTGTTCGTGAACTTGGTAATCCTGATATGATTATTATTCCTGGCACAAAAAATACTATTGGCGATTTAAAATGGCTGCGTCAGAGCGGATTGGAAGCCGAAATCAAGAAAAAAGCAAGCGAAGGAACCGTAATTTTTGGTGTCTGCGGCGGTTATCAGATGCTGGGCAGAAATCTTGCGGATCCTTATGGAGTAGAAGAAGGTGGCGATACCCCTGGCATAGGACTGTTAGATGTGGAAACGATTTTTGCTGAGAAAAAACGTACCATACAGATGTCCGGAAAATTTGGTATAGTTCAGGGGATTTTTGCAAAACTAAGTGGCAGACCTCTTGTGGGATATGAAATACACTCTGGCGTCACCAATTTTGCTCCAGACAGCGCGATGACTGAAATCCAACCCATTTATGAGGCTGGAGAAATGATGCTGGAAGGCTCACAAAATGTTTCCTGCAAGATGAATGTTTACGGTACTTATGTTCATGGTATTTTTGATGGTGAAGGCATTGCAGCAACAGTTGTTGAGGCTTTGCTGGCCAAAAAAGGTATGAAAATGGAGGATATCAAAACAGTAAACTTTGCTGAGTATAAAAAGCAGCAGTATGATATCCTTGCAGACAGTATCAGACGGAATCTGGATATGAAAAAAATCTATGCTATCCTGGAAGCTGGTGTCTAAATGAAAGATGGCGGGCTGATACATATTTATTGTGGGGATGGCAAAGGTAAAACTACGGCAGCTGTTGGTTTGGCTGTCCGTTGTTCCGGACGTGGCAATAAAGTGCTGTTGGTGCAGTTTTTAAAAAGTCGTCCAACCGGAGAACTTCAATCGTTGTCATTGCTGCCTAATATTGAAATTTTACGTGGTAAAGAAAATCATAAATTTACTTTTCAGATGACGGATGAAGAAAAAGCAGCAGTTTTACATAATCATATGGAACTGTTTGTCAAAGTACAGAAAAAATGCAGACAGGAAAAAGTTGATCTACTTATTTTAGACGAGGTTATCGGAGCCTGCAATACTGGTGTTTTTGACTTACAAGCTTTAATTGGTTTTCTGAATAATAAGCCGGCTGCAATGGAGGTAGTGCTGACAGGACGTAATCCTGCGGCAGAGCTGATTGACATGGCAGATTATGTTTCTGAAATATGTAAACGCAAACATCCTTTTGATAAAGGCATTCCTGCACGTACAGGGGTAGAAAGGTAGGTTATTAAAATGCAGTTACAAAATGTATTGCCTGCGGATATTGAGAAACGCAGCATGGAAATTATTGGTGAAGAATTGGGCGAAGTACATATTGACCCTGAAAAAATAGATATAGTTAAACGTGTTATTCATACCTCTGCTGATTTTGATTATGCGCGTACACTGCATTTTTCTGAAGGTGCAGTTGAAAAGGCTTTGGCGGCATTAAAAAAGGGTGCTACCATTGTTACTGATACCAATATGGCATGTACTGGTATAAATAAAATGGGATTGAGCAAGCTGGGCGCAAAAGCGGTATGCTTCATGGCTGATGCAGATGTGGCTGCACGTGCGAAAGAAGCAGGTTCCACCCGTGCTGCAGCATGTATGGAAAAAGCCTGCACTATAGAGGGGCCTGTAATTATTGCCGTTGGTAATGCCCCGACAGCCTTGGTGCGTTTAGACGAGCTTGTACAAGAAGGTAAGATCAAACCTGAGCTTGTTATAGGTGTCCCTGTTGGTTTTGTTAATGTTGTGGAATCTAAAGAAATCATTATGAAAACAGGAATTCCCTATATTGTGGCACGTGGTAGAAAAGGCGGCAGTAACGTTGCAGCAGCTATCTGTAATGCGCTCATTTATAAGCTGACCAGAAAATAAATTACACCTTGACTTTTATCAGTCATATTGTTATAATATTTTTCGTTAACTGATAATTCCCCGATAGTTCAGCCGGTAGAACACCTGACTGTTAATCAGGGCGTCGTAGGTTCGAGTCCTACTCGGGGAGCCAGTAAAAATCACGCTGTAGCTTAGGCTACAGCGTTTTTTGTTTTAAGAAACAGATTATGCATGATAAAAATATCGTAAATATGTTGTGTAAATCTCTTTACAACAATTATAGATTGATTGCAGTAATTGTTTAAAAAGAGGCAAATAACGACATCAGATGTTATAATTAATATAGGTATTATAATATGTGAGGTGAGATTATTATGAAAAACGGTTATTTCCACACCAATGATGATGCGCATCTTTATTATGAAGTGAGAGGTACAGGTAATGCTTTGCTGCTTGTTCACGGCTGGCAATGTTCACATGTTTTCTGGCAGAAAAATGTTGACGAATTAGCGCGTGATTTTTGCGTAGTTACATTAGATTTACGTGGACATGGTAATTCTTCCAAAGGATTACACGGAATCACAATAAAGCAGTTTGCCAGAGATATTCATGATTTAATTGAGTTTCTTGGTATTGATAATGTGGTTTTAATGGGCTGGTCTATGGGTGGACCGACTGTTTTATCATATTATCAGCAATTTGGCTGCGAGCATTTAAATGGTTTAGGCCTGATTGATATGACTCCGTTTCCTTTCAGTCCTGAAAAGTGGAATACGCAAGGTTTGCACGGCTATAATATAGATGGTTTTAATGCGCAGGTAAACAAATTGATTCATGACAGACTGGCTTATTTTGAAACTTTTGCTGCAAATATATTCAGAAACGGTGTGAGACCTGCTGATACTGATTGGGTAATTGACGAATTTAAAAAATTACCGCCTTGGATTTCTGCTGCAATTTATTCCGATTATCTTTCCAGTGATTATACAGGAATTTTACCGCAGATTAGTCTGCCGGTTCTGGTTGTAAATGCTAATGGGCCGGTGTTTACTGACGGAATTAATCAAGGCAGATATATTGCTTCGCAAATACCTCAGGGACGCTTTGAAGCTTTCACTGAAAGCGGACATATGTTATTTTATGAGGAAGCAGATAAATTTAATGCACTTGTAAAAGATTTTGTGCTTGCATGTAATAATTAATCTATAAAAGTAAAACAGCCTCATCGTGTATATACGCGAACGAGGCTGTTTTTTATAGGGTTTATCATGGTTTAACAGCTATCTTTATTACATTGTCTTTGTGTTGTTCAAAAATTTCATAGGCCGCAGCAATATTTTTCAAAGAGAAAGTATGAGTGATAAGTGGAGTAGTATCAATTTTGCCTTCAGCAATTAGCTGCAGTATTGTATCACAGTCACATCCATCAACACCGCCGGTTTTAAAAATGAGATTTTTGCCATACATGTCTGGTAAAGGCAAACTTTGGGCACTATTGTATAAAGCAACAATGACCACGATAGCATTTGGACGAGCACATTTCCAGGCCATGGCAAAGCTTTCATCACTGCCGGCAACTTCCATAACCACATCAGCACCGCCATGAGCAGAATGCTTCCTGACAAAATGCTCGGGATTTGTTTGCCGTGGATTTACCGTAAGCACTTGCGGATAATGCTGACGTACAAATTCCAAACGGCTTTCGTCTATATCACAGATGATAATTTGCGCCGGATTTTTTAGTAAGGTGCATAACAGTGTACATATTCCTGTAGGGCCAGCACCGATGATGAACACAGTATTTTCAGAAGTTATTTCACCTATTTTTGCCGCCCAGTAACCTGTTGCCAGAATGTCTCCAGTAAACAATGCCTGTTTGTCAGTTACATTATCAGGAATCTTGCTGAGTCCCTGATCGGCATATGGTACACGTACGTATTCAGCCTGCCCGCCGTCAATACGGCAGCCGAGAGCCCAGCCACCATTGATATCCTGACAATTATTGACAAAGCCATGTTGACAGAAAAAACAGCTGCCACAAAAAGTTTCAACATTTACAGCAACGTGGTCGCCTGGTTTAACGTTGTGAACTTCGGCACCGATTTCTTTGACAATGCCAACCATTTCATGGCCTACAGTAATACCAGGTACAGCACGCGGAACACTGCCGTGTTTGATATGAAGATCACTGGTGCAAATACTCGCTAATGTAACTTTGACAATAGCGTCTCGTGAATCAAGAATAATCGGTACAGGCTTTTCTTTCAGAATAAAATTATCGGGTCCTTCATAGGTATATGTAAGCATGAATAATACCACCTTTTGAAATAATATTTATTATAAAATTTTCGCCGTCAGAAAATAAAATCCTTTATATTTAAATATTTTACCATCAGAGCGTTTAAGGAAGCATGGTATATGTTATGATATTGTCAGAAAAAACTTAGGCTGGAGGTTTAAAGTGTTATGGAAGCAAGAAGAGCAGCGGGCATCATTATTTTTGAAGGTCAAAGCAGGTCTTTTTTAATGGGTCTCAGGTCTGACGGGCAGGGATGGGGCTTTGCCGCCGGTAAGCAGGAAATAGGCGATGTTAATCTTTTAGATACGGCTTTACGGGAGCTGCGTGAAGAATTTGGTGTGATTCTGTCTGAAATAATGCAAAAGCAGATACGTTTCCATAAAACAATTTTATGCCAATACAGGCATGTTGACAGATACAGTAAAGCCGTTAGCAGGCGGACAATACTCAGTGATATTTTTTATCTGGAAATTGACGGTAAACAACAAATAACAATAATGCCGGAACTAATGGATAAGGAAATGAGCACAGTAAGGTGGTTTACGTTAGCAGAGCTGGCAGGAGATATTAAAATTTTTATGCCGTCACTGATTGCTCTTAACACCTTGAATCTGGATTTTAAACTTTTGAATAACGGTGATCAGTAAAAACAGTAATTCATCAGCGAAAAAGCTGTTGGCATAAAAGTTGTTTACACATTTTTTACGCTTTTATACACAGGGATGGATAGGATAAGTATTTTTTTAACGTTGGGTATGGTATAATAAGCTATTATTGAATATAGATGTTGGAGAAATAATGAATAATGTCTTTGATCTGGTAACAGATTTTTATAATCAGGATGAAGATTGGAATACAGTACTGCAGCAAAAATATGCTGAAAGTTTTTTACGTTCCTGTGCCTGGCAAGGAGCTGATAATGATACGCTGGTAAAGTATTGGGACCATATGACCATGCTGTGCCTATACTTGGGTAATGCCGAAAATTATCTGGGTGATATGTCGCCGGATGATTTTATTGACTGTGTTGCCTGGTGCGGGCGCAATGTTTCCGAGTTTTCTTTGCAGGATGATGAAGTGCTTGGCTTTTTTGCAACAATGACCAAACTGTACAATTATCTTGCCGCCAAACATATTATTACTAATTCTGATGCTCCTGTGCTGGCACAAGAAAAGCTTTTCAGCAATGGTAAAATGATTATGCTTGATGCTGAGGGGCATTTTTACGATAAATATGCAGAATATAACCGTAATGCCACTGAGGATTTGCCAGCAAAAATATTTCTTAATATTGGTGACAGGCTGCAAAATTTACTGGAAGCGCTGCGAACTTTTTTTGCGGACAAAAAATATCACAGAGATATTGAGCGTGCAGCTTTTTTATACAGTGGGATTTTTCTAAGCGGCGGAGCTGATGAAAAACCTGGCACGGAGGAATACGCACAGTGTTTCTGGGATTATTTTCTGTTCGATTACATAATGATTGATGCAGATAAAAATCCGCTGCAGTATTTTTATGATGAAATCTGTGCCGGACAATTCAGTGCAGAAGGAAAAGTCAATAAAGATGTGTTGGAAGAGTTGCTGAAAGCACAGCTGGTACTTTTTTCTATTAAAGAAACATCTGATGACGGCATGTATCTGTGCCGTGATTTTCTGACAGGGGAAAATTACAGTCTGCTGCTGCCGGTAGAAGAAGATATAGATAAAGATGCTTTTCTTTTTTTAGGGCATATTTTCTATAACAGAAGTATGGTAATGAATTTTGTGCGCGGCATGCTTATTCCCAAAAGTGCTCAGAAAAAGCTGCTGCAGGTAATGGAAAAAGCCCGTCAATGGATGGCGGTGCGTTATGGTGGGAATCTTAGCTGGGAAGAATTCATCAGGCGTAACAGTATGTTTGTGCGACATTGTTCGCTGATTTATTCGGCTTATGTAAAACTGGATGGCTTTAATTATACTCATAATATTACGGGGTATCATCCTCAGAGTATTAATAATGACGACAGGGTGTGTCAGCTGATAAAAGAAATGATGCGCCCCTATGCCTTTACAGCCTATGACATTTTCCTTGCCCAGACAATGTGGAGTGATTTTCTGGCCGTATATCAACTGCCGGTTAAATTGCCTGAGCTTTGGGCAGCCGGCATTATCAGTAATTTTATTTCTGCTAACGGGGTTTATAATTATGATGCAGCTGCCGTATCTGAAATGTGTCACAATATACCGGAACCAGTTATAAAACAAAAGGCCGGACAAATAGGAGAAATGCTGCGTATTGAAGCACATGATCCACGCTATATAAACGAAGAAGGACTTTTATTGATGCTTTTGTCATAATAAAGGAGTAAATATATGAAATGTGATTTTTGCGGACGCGAAGTAGAGGAAAGAGTAACGGAATGTCCCTACTGTCATTATCAGCTAAAAAAGGAAACACAAGTTTTATCGCCTGACGAACGTGATACTTTTGAAGGTATAACAATAGAAGAAGATGGCAGCACCAGCAGCTCTGAAAGAACTACTGAACAGAAAAGCAGGTATGGCAGCTATGAAACAAGCAGGCAGACAGGACCTCAGATTAAAGTAAAGACAGTTAATATCAGCAGTGGTATTTTAATGACTTTACTGATTATTGGCGGCATACTTGCGTTGTTTTTCTTCCTGCTGCCGGCATTTTTAGTTTTTGCTGCTGTTGGAGCAGTAGTAGTTTTTCTGCTGCGCCTGTTTATGTGAAAAAATTATTTTTACAAAATAAAAGGAGTTTTTGCAAAAGCAGCGAATATAAATTAGGTACACAAAATGTGAAAAAATAGAGGAGGCATAATAATATGCATAGTTACAGCATGGATCTTGGCGGAAGAACTCTTACCATTGAAGCCGGCAAGATTGCCAAACAGGCTAATGGAGCAGTTTTAGTTCGTTACGGTGACACCGCAGTCGTTGTTGCTGTTACCGGTACCAAGACACCGCGTGAGGGAGTGGACTTTTTCCCTCTGACAGTTGATTTTGAAGAAAAAATGTATGCCGTGGGCAAAATCCCCGGTGGTTTTATAAAACGTGAAGGTCGTCCCAGTGAGCAGGCTATTTTAACCAGCCGTCTGATTGACCGTCCTATCCGTCCCATGTTCCCGGAAGGATACCATAACGATGTTCAAATCGTTGCTACCGCAGTTTCCGTTGATCCGGACAATGCACCGGATATGCCGGCTATGGTTGGCGCATCCTGTGCGCTTTCTATTTCCGATATCCCCTTTGAAGGTCCTATTGCAGGCGTACGTGTAGGTATGATTGACGGAGAATTTATTATCAATCCTACTGTTGAACAGGCAAAAGTAAGTTCTTTGAACCTTGCTGTTGCTGGTACTAAAGACGCAATCCTCATGGTTGAAGCAGGTGCTAAAGAAGTATCTGAAGAAGTTATGCTGGATGCCATCTGGTTCGGTCATGGCGTAATCAAACAACTGGTTGAATTCCAGGAAAAAATTGTTGCTGAAATCGGTAAGGAAAAAATGGAAGTTCCGTTCTACGCACCGCCTGAAGAACTGGTAGCTGAAATCGAAGAATACGGTGCGCAAAAATTGAAAGATGCACTGATGGATGCCAATAAACTGGAACGTGAAGAAAACGTTGCCAAGGTTAAGGCAGAAATCGCAGAAGTATTCCTGGAAAAATACCCTGACAATGCTAAGGATGTTGCTTATATTACCCAAAAACTGGTTAAAAAGATTGTTCGTCGCACTATTTCTGTGGATAAGATTCGTCCTGACGGACGTCAGCTGGACGAAGTACGTCCTGTATCCTGCGAAGTAGGCCTGTTAGCGCGTCCGCATGGCAGTGCACTTTTTACCCGTGGACAGACTCAGATTTTGAATGTTCTGGCACTTGCTCCG
Source organism: uncultured Phascolarctobacterium sp. (assembly GCA_949285135.1). Lineage (GTDB taxonomy): Bacteria > Bacillota > Negativicutes > Acidaminococcales > Acidaminococcaceae > URXU01. The sequence continues at coordinate 152,127 of CASDXO010000008.1, read as the reverse complement.
CTGCGTGAAGCACAGACTCTTGACGGATTAGGTGCAGAAGATACCAAACGTTATATTCATCATTACAACTTCCCGCCGTACAGTGTTGGTGAAACCAAACCGCTGCGCAGCCCCGGACGTCGTGAAATTGGTCATGGTGCCTTGGCTGAACGCGCTTTGCTGCCGGTAATTCCTTCTGAAGAAGAATTCCCGTATGCAATCCGTCTTGTTTCCGAAGTGCTGGAATCCAATGGTTCTTCTTCCATGGGTAGCGTATGTGCAAGTACTCTGTCTTTGATGGATGCAGGCGTTCCTATTAAGGCTCCTGTTGCAGGTGTTGCTATGGGTTTGGTAAAAGATGGCGAATATTTCACCATTCTGACTGATATCCAAGGTCTGGAAGATGCCCTGGGTGATATGGACTTTAAAGTAGCAGGTACTGATAAAGGTATCACTGCTATCCAGATGGACATCAAGATTGACGGTATTAATAAAGATATCTTCACTCAGGCACTGGCACAGGCAAAACGCGGTCGTGAATTTATCATGGGCAAAATGATGGAATGCATTAACCAGCCGCGTCAGGAATTGTCTCCTTATGCTCCTAAGATTACTACTATCCATGTTGATCCTGAAAAAATCAGCAAGGTAATTGGTCCTGGCGGCAAAACTGTTAAAAAGATTATTGAAGAAACCGGTGCTAAAATTGATATCGAAGATTCCGGTAAGGTATATATCGCAGCTGTCAACACAGAGGCTGCCAACAAGGCGATTGATATGATTCAAGGTATTGTTGCCGATGCCGAAGTAGGCAAAATCTACACCGGCAAAGTAACCCGTCTGATGAATTTCGGTGCTTTTGTTGAAATTCTTCCTGGCAAGGAAGGTCTGGTGCATATTTCTCAACTGTCTACCGAGCGTGTAGAAAAAGTTGAAGATGTTGTTTCTGTAGGCGATGAAATCGTTGTCAAAGTAACTGAAATCGACAATAAAGGCCGCATCAACCTGTCCAGAAAGGCTGTTCTTACCAAAGGCTTTGAAAAATAAGCCAAGCTAAAAAATAGATCCCGCTGAATTTTTCGGCGGGATATTCTTTATAGGTGATAAAATGAAAGTCAGAGGATTTGAAAAAATCAGCATCTACGAAAATATTGAATTTACTATGCCTGAGCGTAAGACACAGTGTTCTGCAGGTTATGATATCTGTGTTCCGGAAGAAGTTACCTTGGAACCAAACGTATTAAAGCTGGTACCTACCGGTGTAAAGGCTTATATGCAGCAGGATGAATTTCTTGGTGTACATATTCGCAGCAGTATGGCAGTAAAGAAAAATATTATCCTGGTCAATAATGTCGGCATCATCGACGCAGACTATTATAATAATGCCGATAATGAAGGCCATATTATGCTGGCATTACTTAACATGAGTAAAAATGCAGTAACACTGCAGAAAAATGAACGAATTGCTCAGGGTATATTTTATAAATATCTTACTGCTGATGATGACATTTCTGCCTCTAAAGCCGTGCGCAGCGGAGGCTTTGGCAGCACAAACAAATAATATTGTACAATATTTACAGTTTATGCTATGTGCATTAAAATAATTTTTTATTATTTGACAATAGTATACATAGGTAATATAATCAATACAATAAATGAATTTAGGATAGAGGAGCGCGAAACAATAGTAACCTGCGGAGCGGGAGTGTAGAAACAGGTGAAAGGGTTAGCGCCGAAGTTTATCAGCAGCCATGCTGGTATGCTGGGCTGTCAGTGAATAATTGACGGACTGTCGCTGCAGCAGCAGCGGAGTGCTATCTCATACTGTAATGTCTGGATTGCCGTTGAGATAGTAGTCTCAACGGTTTAATTTTTATCTGGATGGAGGTAGTAACAGTGATTAAGGTATTGATAAATGGAGCACTGGGCAGAATGGGCAGCGAGGTAGTAAAAAAGGTAACAGCTGAAAAGGATTTGACTGTTGCGGCTGCAGTTGATATAAAAGCTGGAACACTGACTGTTGATGATAATACATATCAGGTAACTACAGATCTTGCAGCAGCAATTAAAGAAGCGCAGCCGGATGTGGTCGTTGATTTTACCAGACCGGATGCCGTTATGAATAATCTGCGCATCGTGCTTGGTATGGGTGTACACGCAGTAGTTGGAACAACAGGCTTTACGCAAACTGACCTGCAGGAAGTTGACCGGCTTGCACGGGAAAATAATACTGCTGTATTGATTGCTCCCAATTTTGCGTTAGGTGCCGTAGTAATGATGAAGCTGGCTTGTGAAGCAGCAAAATATTTTCCTCATGCAGAAATTATCGAAAAGCACCATGACAAAAAGCTTGATGCACCTTCCGGTACAGCTATAATCACTGCACAGAAGATTAGCGAAGTAAGAGAAAAGATGCAGCAGGGAAATCCTGACGAAAAAGAGACTATGGCTGGTGCACGCGGTGCAGATTATGAAGGAATGAAAATTCACAGTGTACGTTTGCCAGGCTATGTTGCTTCTCAGGAAGTTATCTTTGGCGGGCAAGGCGAGATTTTGCGCATTTGCACTGAACCTATTAACCGTGAATGCTATATGCCTGGAGTTGCGCTTGGCTGTCGTAAAATAATGGGCAGAAGCGGACTGGTATATGGTCTGGATCAATTACTCTAAGCATGGAGATGGAGGAGCTGGATATGAAAAAATATAATGTTGCAATACTTGGAGCTACCGGAGCTGTTGGCACTGAATTTCTGAAGCTTATTGAAGAAAGAAATTTTCCTTATGCAGAACTGAGATTGCTGGCATCTAAACGCAGCGCCGGTAAACAGATTGAATTCATGGGTAAAACATATACTGTGCAGGAAGCAACAAAAGATTCTTTTGCCGGTATTGATATCGCTCTTTTTGCCGGCGGCAGTGTTTCAAAGGAATTTGCTCCTTACGCAGTAAATGCCGGAGCTGTCGTTATTGATAACTCCAGTGCTTTCAGAATGGATCCTGAAGTGCCGCTGGTTGTTCCGGAAGTTAATCCGCAGGCTATTTTAAAGCATAAAGGTATTATTGCAAATCCTAACTGCTCAACTATTATCATGGTCATGGCTTTGAAACCACTGTATGATCTGGCTAAAATTAAACGTATAGTTGTATCTACTTATCAGGCTGTTTCCGGAGCAGGTAAAGAAGGTATTGATGAGCTAACCGATCAGGTACGAGATTTTGCAGAAGGCAAAGAAATGGTAGCCAATATCCTTCCGTCCGCCAGTCTTGCAAAACATTATCCCATTGCTTTTAACCTGATTCCTCAGATTGATGTGTTCATGGATAACCTTTATACCAAAGAAGAAATGAAAATGGTTAATGAGACCAGAAAGATTTTTGACGATTACGATATGCGTATTACTGCTACTACAGTTCGTGTACCTGTCTATCGCAGCCACAGCGAGTCTGTAAATGTGGAATTTGAACACGACCTTGATCTTGGAGAAATGCAAAAAGCTTTGGGTGCTTTTCCTGGCGTACAGGTGATAGATAATCCGCAGGAACAGGTTTATCCGATGCCGCTTTATACTTCTGAAAAAGACGACGTATATGTTGGACGCCTGCGTCGTGATGAATCTAATGAAAACACTTTCAATATGTGGGTAGTAGGTGACCAGATTCGCAAAGGTGCGGCTCTCAATACTCTGCAGATAGCTGAAACAATGATAAAAAATAACTGGCTCTGAGCAGCTTGTGAAGGGAAGACTTTTAATGAAAATAATCGTACAGAAATTTGGGGGAACTTCTGTGGCAACACAGGAAGCACGTATTGCCGTAAAAGATAAAGTGCAGCAGGCAATCCGTAAAGGTTTTTCGCCTGTAGTAGTAGTATCTGCCATGGGGCGTAAGGGAGCCCCATATGCCACCGACACACTGATTGACGTGCTGAAGAAGGAAAATATTTCAGTTAATGTACGTGAATTAGATGCAATGATGTGCTGCGGAGAAATTATTTCTGCCTGCGTTATGGCAGCGACTCTGCAAAAATTTGGGATTAACGCTATGGCCCTGACTGGCGGACAGGCTGGTATAATTACAGATTCACAGTTCGGTGCTGCGCGTATTAAAAATATCAATGTGTCTAATCTGCATCATCTGTTGGAATCCGGCATTATTCCGGTAGTGTGCGGGTTCCAGGGAGAGACCGAAAATAACTATAAGTTCACTACTTTGGGCCGTGGCGGCAGTGATACCTCTGCAGCTGCGCTGGGTGCTGCTCTGCATGCAGAGTTTGTTGAAATATATACCGATGTTGAAGGTATTATGACAGCCGATCCGCGTATTGTAGCCGAAGCCAATATTCTGCATCAGATTACCTATGCAGAAGTTTGTCAGATGGCGCAAAACGGTGCGAAAGTTATTCATCCCCGTGCTGTAGAAATTGCCATGAGTAAAAATATTCCCGTATATGTAAAATCCACTTTCAGCGATGCTCCTGGTACGCTGATTACCAATGAACGCAGCGACTGCAGCTGTGGCAGTGATATCAGCATCGACGAACATCTTGCAAGCGGTGTTGCCCATCTGTGCGATTTGGCTCAGTTCCGTATAGAATTAAATCCTGAAGATATGGCTGCAGGAAGAATGCTTTTTGAAGATTTAGCTGACGCCGGCATCAGTGTTGGCTGCCTGAATTTATCAGAGAAAGAAGCTATGTTTGCCGTATTTTCTCCTGACGTTGCTCATACCTGCAAGGTATTGGAAGAAACAGGGTTTAAATATGTTTTAAACGAGGGCTGTGCGAAAGTTTCTGTAGTAGGTAGTGCGATGCGTGGGGTACCAGGTATTATGGCTAACTTTGTTGCTGCACTGGCAGGTAAGAAGATTGGTATTTTACAGACGGTTGACTCTGATACAACTATTTCTGCAATCATTAAAGAGGAGCATCTGGTGGAAGCAGTTAAAGCTCTGCATCAGGCGTTTAAATTGTAACTGAATCTTGAAAAGAAGGTGTTTGATATGAAAAATCCGTACTTTGGCAGATTACTTACAGCAATGGTAACTCCGTTTAACGAAGATGGCAGTGTCAACTGTGAAGCTGGTGCTGATTTTGCTGAATGGCTTATTAATAATGGCAGTAATGCATTGGTAGTAGAAGGCTCTACCGGTGAGGCAGCTACCATGTATGGAGATGAAAAACTGGCTTTTGTTGAAGCCATAGTAAAACGTATAAATAAACGCGTGCCTGTTGTTGTCGGTGCTGGTACTAACTGCACTGCAACAACCATAGATTTGGTGCATGATATGGAAAAAGTTGGTGTGGATGGTTTACTTGTGGTTGGCCCATATTATAATAAGCCTACCCAGGAAGGTTATTATCAGCATTTTGCTGCTGTTGCACAAGCTACCAGCCTTCCCATCATTGTTTACAATGTTCCGGGGCGCACTGGCTCTAATATTGCTCCTGCAACAGTTGCGCGTCTGGCAAAAGATTTTCCCAATATCGTTGCTATTAAAGAGGCAGCAGGCAATGTTGCACAAGTTGCAGAACTTTATAGTCTGCTTCCCGAAGATTTTACGATTTACAGTGGCGATGACAGTTTGATTTTACCGTTTATGTCTGTTGGCGCTACCGGTTTGATTTCTGTACTGTCAAATATTGGCGGCGGTTTGTTGCAGGATTTGATGCAGGCGTATAGTGAAGGCAGAGTTAAAGATGCGGCCGATTTGAACACAAAAATGCTGCCGCTGGCAAAAGCATTATTTATTGAAAGTAATCCGATTCCGGTTAAAGCTGCCGTTACCAAGGTTACCGGTATTCCAGCAGGAAATCCGCGGTTACCGCTCACTCCGATCAGTGCTGCTGCGGAAGCAAAACTTGATGCAGTTTTAAAAGAATATAAGCTTATCTGAGCTTTATCAGGGACGGCGACAGCCGTCCTTTTTTCTTTTGTGGCAGGAATTTTACGAATTTTAAAGAATTTATTATTTATTATGAAAGGAGATGCAAAGAATGAAGTTCAAATATTTATTGGTGTGCTTATGCTTTCTGGCGACAATGACAAGCAGCGCATTGGCTGCGGGTGTAACAAATTTTCCTGCGCTGGTAAATGCTGATTACTGGATTAAAAATAATCCTTCCGGAAATGATATTATTATGAGTCAGGAGGCAGTTGCATCATTTAATAAAAAAATCATTGCTGCATCTCCAACAGTTGTTGATTTAAAAAGATATCCTGCAAATATAAGCGGGGATTCACTGAAAACAAAAATAATGAATTATGCTGTTTTAGAGGATGACTTATACCTGCACGGTAACAGGGTAAGTGATAACTATAAAAATTTACTGCGCAAACAGACTAATATTGCTGCAATTGCGGATAAAGTGAATGTGCAGTATGCTGTAACTGTACGACGTTGCAGCCTGCGCAACCTGCCTACAGGTGAAGGCCTATTTTACTTTGCTGCTGACAGAGATTTTGATGCATTGCAGGAAACTTCTCTGGATCCCGGAGAGCCAGTAATTGTATTACATTTTAGTGCTAATGGTTATTTTTACTATGTGCAGTCTGTGAACTACAGTGGCTGGATCAGCAAGTATGATATTGCTTTTACTGATAAAAATACCTGGATGAAATATGCTGCGCCGGAAAAATTTCTGGTTGTTAAAGATAAAGAATTGAAATTAAAAACTGCCGGTGAATTTGTCAGCTATCAGCTTGGAGCCCGTATTCCGGTTCAAAATATTCAGAGCGATACCTATGTTATTGATGCTCCCGTTCGTGGCAGTAACGGAAAACTTGCGCCGGTAAAATTATTTATCAGAAAGAACAATCCTGCCGTAAATTATGGATATCTGCCATATACCTCCAATAATCTTATTGCAGGAGCCTTTAAATTCTATGGCAGTCCTTATGGTTGGGGTGGTCTGAAAAACAGTGTGGATTGTTCCAGTCTGGTGTATAATATTTACCGCAGTGTTGGTATTATTTTGCCTCGTAATGCTGATGAGCAGGAACGTACTGCAGGAATAAGCTATAAATTAAACAGCATGAGCGAAAGTACACGTAACAGTACTATTGCGTCGCTACCACCTGGTGCACCTTTATATATGGATGGGCACTGTGTTATTTACCTTGGACAGTCTAACGACGTTCCGTATGTAATCCACGCTTTAGGCAGTTATTATAACGACGGCAGGAGAATAACGGCTATGAAAGTGGTTGTCAGCGATCTTAGCCTGCTGCGTTCCAGCGGAATAAGTTTTTTAAATGATCTTACTACTGCAAAAGTGTTTAAATAAGGAGAATACTATGGTTATTAATAATATTGAGTGTTTTAACAGTAAATTTGCTGACATCGACTATAATGCTCCGGATTGTATCGCTCTGTTTTTATGTAAGGAGTGTCAGCCGGTTGTAAAAAAACTACAGCTTACTGAAGCTGCGCAAAAAAGCATTGCACTTTATTTGGCGAATAATCCTGATATTTACGATGTGGGCGAAATTCATTATCTGACAGTACTGGAAAATGACAAACTGCAGCAACTGCTCCTGGTTGGCTGCGGTAATGGTAAAGAATGTTCACCTAATAATTTTCGTAAAGCTGCCGGTTCTGCCATACGGGAAATTAGAAAATTACATTGCCGTAATGTTCTTGCTATTGCCCCTCTGCTTTTGAATGCAACAAGAAGTCATTATCTGCAGGCATTAACAGAAGGACTTTACCTTGGTGCTTATACTTTTCAAGAATTTAAAAGTGACAGCAAAGAAGTAAAAGTTTGTGCTATTACTATTGCCAGCAATATAGAAGATGGACAAAAAGTTATTGATAATGCGGCAATCATAGCAGAAAGCGTATCCTATACAAGAAACCTCATCAACCGTCCCGGCAATGTAATAACACCGGAAATTATGATCAGCGAAGCGGAAAAAGCTGCAAAAGAATATAACCTTTATATTGAGATTCTTGATGAACAGATGCTTGCTGCCAATAATATGAACGCCATTTTGGCAGTTGGACAGGGAAGCTGTCATAAGCCATGTCTTATAACCCTTAAATATCAGGGGGCTGGCAACAGTCCTTTTACAGCTTTTGTTGGTAAGGGTATTACCTTTGACAGCGGCGGTATTTCTATTAAGCCTGATGATAATATGGGAGAGATGAAAGATGATATGTCAGGTGCAGGAGCCGTACTTGGCGCAATCAAGGCTATTGCTGCATTAAAGTTAAAATGTAATGTAATGGCAATATTGGCGTGTGCTGAAAATATGCCGGACGGTAATGCTCAGAGACCTGGAGATATTGTTCAAGCAGCCAATGGAAAAACTATCGAAGTAGTTTCTACTGACGCAGAAGGGAGGATGGTTCTGGCAGACGCAGTTTGGTACGCCTGCAGGCAAAATGCTGTCCGCGTGGTAGATGTTGCAACACTTACAGGTGCGGTAATTATCGCTTTAGGGAAGGAAACTGCTGCAGTAATAGCTAATAATGACCAGCTGGCACAAAATATTATCAAAGCAGGCAAGCTGAAAGGTGAAAGCTACTGGCAGCTGCCGTCGCTGCCGGAATGCAGGGAAGCCCTGAAAAGTGATGTAGCTGATTTGCTGAACAGTGCCGGTCGCCCAGGAGGCTGCATTACAGGAGGTTTATTTATCGGCGAATTTATCGCTAATGGTGTGGAATGGGCGCATATTGATATCGGCGGCACTTCCACGGCCGATAAAACTTCCGGCTTTAAGGTTAAAGGCGGTACCGGCTTTGGTACCATGACGCTGATAAAACTGGCGGAGATGCTGTAAATGCTGGCAGACTTACATACACACAGTACATATTCTGACGGCAAATATACCCCGGAGCAGCTGGTTGACGAGGCTGTAAAAGCAAATATTGGCTTTTTGTCACTTACTGATCATGATTCCTGGAATGGTGTCAGTGAAGCTCTTGCCGCTTCTGAGAAATACAAAGGAAAGATTAAAGTAATTCCAGGTGTAGAACTGGGAACACAATTACTGGATAACAGTATTCATATATTAGGATATTATATTGACATGCAATATGAACCGTTGCTGGAAAAGATGCATGAAATGCGTTTTGCCAGAGAGCGCCGTCTGTATAAAATGCTCGATAAATTACACCAGCTCGGCTATAATATCAGTGTAGATGCCTGTGATCCTAAGAACAGGGCTGTAGGCAGACCGCATGTCGCAAAAGCACTGGTAGCCGCAGGGTATTTTTCGACTGTGCAGGATGTTTTTGATGTCTTGCTTAAAAGGGGTGCACCGGCATATGTGCCACAGCCGAAACTTTTGCCGCAGGAGGCTATAGAACTTATACATGAGGCAAATGGTATTGCTGTTCTGGCGCATCCCAGCGAAATAAACGATGTAAAACTTGTCGAAGAGCTGCTAAAAAACTATGCTTTCGATGGTATCGAAGTTTATCATCCCAGCGCAGATGCAAACGCGCAGCAATACTGGCAGCAGTTAGCACAAAAATATAAATTACATATAAGCGGCGGCAGTGATTTTCATGGTATTCCAGACAGATTTCCAGCAAAACTGGGAATATTTAAAATTAGGGCGGAAGCCATAGGTGGTATAATAAATTACAGATAGCTCACAGTTAAAGGAGTTGGCTGAGTTATGATTGAAGTTGTTGCTTTTGTTGGGCCAAGCGGTACCGGTAAAAGCCATAGAGCGATAGGGGTTGCCTTCGATAATAAATGCGATGCTATTATTGATGATGGTATTTTAATCAAAGGTACAAAAATTCTTGCCGGTACGTCGGCTAAAAATGAAGATAACAGAATACAGGCTGTTAAGCGCGCTATTTTTACAGATGATGAACATGCACGCTCTGTACGTGAAGCTTTACAGAAAAGCACGATTAAAAGGCTGCTTATTATTGCCACTTCTGACAATATGATAAAAAAAATAGTCGGCAGGCTGGAGTTGCCAGCTCCGAGTAAGACCGTTTATATTAATCAGATTGCCACTAAACAGGAAATAAAAAAAGCCCGTTATTCCAGGCTGCATGACGGCAAACATATAGTTCCTGTACCATCCGTAGAGTTAAAACCTCATTTTACAGGATATTTTGCCAATCTTCCTTATAATATTTTTTCCCGTCACAGACGTAAGGAAAAAGATGCAGATCGTTCCATTGTCCGTCCTGCTTTCAGTTTTTACGGTAAATTACTGATTGCTGATAAAGCAATAGAAGATATTATCCTGATTATTGGCAAAAAAATGCTTGGTATCGATAAAGTAACCGATATCAAGGTCAGAAGACGCAGCGATAACAGCAAAGGCATTGTCATTGCTATCGAAGTAGTACTTTTTTACGGTGTGCAGATATTTGAAGTTACCAAACAGCTGCAGGCAAAAGTAAAGGAAAAAGTAGAGTATATGACTGCTATGCAAGTAAAAAATGTTAATGTTTCCATTCGCAGTCTTTCTGTAAGGAAGCAATAAAAAAAGCACTTAAGATTTTATTATAATCTTAAGTGCTTTTTTGTTACATTACAGGGTTATTAACTGCATCCGGCTGTTCAAAAATAAATGCCGGAGAAGGATAATAGAATTGGCAATGCTGAAAGCTGATTACTTCGGTAGAAAAGCGTTTCAGTAAAGCATAGGAAGCGCGTTCTTCAAAATCAATAAGGTTGTCTTTATTGATATCTGCATCATCAACAATTACAAGCAGGAAAGCAGGTACTACAGGTGCATCTTCAGGAACCTGGCTGCGATCCATGGGAATATTAGGAACAACGCGCAGTTTGGCAATAGGCTGCTGATTTTCGTTATAAAGCATGGCACGATAAACTTCATTATACAGAGTACGTGCCAAACGTAATGTATAAGCTCCAGAACTCATATTTTTACACACTCCTTAACAAATTTACTTTTTATTTTAACATAAACAATCTTTTTAGGCAAAAGAAAAGAAAGAGTAAAAAAGAAAGAAAAAAGTTATCTTTATGTTACATATTAAACACAAATAAGCAAAACAAGAAAAGTATTTTGTATACATACAGTAATTTGAATATTTAAGCAGGATTTTTTTATTTTTCCACGAAAAAATAACACTGTAAATATGCTGCCCAAAGATTTTTAATTTAGCGCATATGCAATTATTAAGGAGGGGATTTTTATGAAAAAACTATTAGCTTTTCTCATGGGTATCATGATGCTGGCAGTCATGATTTCCGGTTGCGGCGGTGGAAACGACGGAGATAAGAAACCTGCAGCACAAAAATTCATTAATATTGCTACCGGTGGTACTTCCGGTACATATTTCCCTTTAGGTGGTGCCATTGCCGATATTCTTAACAAGAATATTCCTGGCTGCAACGCTTCTGCTCAATCTACCGGTGCTGCTGTAGCAAATATCAACCTGCTTCAGCAGGGCAAAGTTGAAATTGCCTTTGTGCAAAACGATATTGCTTATTATGCTGCTAACGGCACTGAAATGTTTAAAGATAAAAAAGTTAATGGCTTGCAGGGCATTGCAACCCTGTATCCTGAAACTATTCAAATCGTAACATTGAAAAAATCTGGCATTAAATCTATTGCTGATTTCAAAGGCAAACGTATTGCTGTAGGTGCTGCTGGTTCCGGTACTGAAGCCAATGCCCGCCAGATTCTGGAAGTATATGGCATGACCTACAAAGATATTGATGCTCAGTATCTGTCTTTTGGCGAAGCTTCCAGTGCACTGAAAGACGGCAATGTTGACGCTGCATTTGTTACTGCAGGTCATCCTACTGCAGCAATTCAGGATATTGCTACTCAAAATGAAATCGTATTGGTTCCTGTAGATAGCGATAAAGCTGATGCTTTGATTAAAAAATATCCGTTCTACACCAAAGTAACCATCAATGCTAATACCTATGCAAAACAGAGCGATAATGTTCCCGCAGTTGCAGTACGCTGCATGCTGGCAGTTACCGATAAAATGGATGCCAATACTGCCTATGACATCACCAAGGCTATTTTCAATAACCTTGATCGTCTGAAAGCAGCTCACTCCGCAGCAAATGTAATTTCCAAGGCAACTGCTCTTGAAGGTATGTCCATTGATCTTGCACCCGGCGCAGATAAATTCCTGAAAGAAAAATAAGGCTTTGCAATGACGCAAGACCTGAAAGACCGGAATCCGGTTTTTACCGGTTTCCGGTCTTTTTTAAAAAACAAATACCTTTTCCTCTGCGCATTGATGGCTGCCGTAATACTTGTATGGTATGCTCTGCAGATAGTGACTGTTATAATACCGGAAGGTGACAGGAAACCTTGCAGTTTTTCAACGCAGAGAGGGGAAGGATGGCAGATCCGTTTTACACATTCAGTTGAAAAAACGCCGGTGGAAGAATATTTCACTGTTAATGGTATAGATGATCTGACAATGACTCATACACGTTTTGAATCATTCGGATGGGGTTTTCCTTATTCTCCTGTGGATGGTAAAATCAGCCAGACTGATGACGGCAGATTTGAGCTGATTATGAACAGACCGTACAAGACGGTAAAATTACGAATTGCGGTTCAGGCCAGACCGTGTATAATCCATGATAATACGGTTTATGATTTATGCGATATGTATGGTCAGGGAACTTTGATTGAAATAAAAACTATGTATCGTTATCAATATTGGTTTGAATATTTGTTCTAAATTTTTTCTGAAAGGGGAGTTTTTATTCAATGTCTGCAAAAGAAATCAGAGAACTTTCTGCGGAAGAAGTCCTGCAAAAATTTGATAAAGAATCAGACAAACGAGAATTAAAAGGCTTATGGAATATTATAATTTCGGCCATTTGTATTGTTTTTGCAATTTTTCAGTTATATACTGCTACCTTTGGCATTCTGGACGCACATTTGCAGCGTGCAATTCATCTTATGTTCGGCTTTTTGCTGATCTTTCTGTTGTATCCTGCACGTCACAGCTGGTCGCGTGATTCCATGCATCCTTTAGACGTGCTTTTTGCCCTGGTAGGTGCAGCCAGCACTCTTTACATTGTACTCAACTATCAGGAACTGGTAAAACGTGCCGGTATGAATAACGAGACCGATTTTATTGTCGGTGTTATCGGTACGTTACTGGTCTTTGAAGCAGCACGTCGTGTTGTCGGCTGGCCAATGATTACCGTTGCCCTTGTCTTCATGGCATATGCTTTCTTCGGTTCATATGTACCAGGTATTTTAGCACATCGCGGTGTTGGTGTTCAGGAAATGTTCGACCATTTGTTTTTCACCACAGAAGGTATTTTTGGTACACCTATGGGTGTTTCTTCAACCTTTATTTATCTTTTCATACTGTTCGGTGCTTATTTGGAAACTACCGGACTCGGTAAATTTTTCATTGACCTTGCCAATGCCATTGCAGGCTGGGCAGCTGGCGGACCCGCAAAGGTAGCCGTACTTTCCTCCGGCCTTATGGGCACAGTATCCGGCAGCTCGGTAGGCAACGTTGCAGGTACCGGTGCTTTTACTATTCCGATGATGAAAAAGCTCGGCTACAGACCTGAATTTGCCGGCGCTGTAGAGGCTGCTGCATCAACAGGCGGACAGCTGATGCCTCCGGTAATGGGTGCTGCTGCATTTTTAATGGCAGAATTTGTAGGTGTCCCGTATTTTGATGTTGTCAAGGCCGCTGTAATACCGGCTTTACTGTACTATATTGGCGTATGGCTTGGTGTACATTATGAAGCAAAAAAATATGGACTGAAAGGTACTCCGCGAGAAGAATTGCCTAAGTTCAAAACATTGTTTATGGAAAAAGGCCATCTTGCCATTCCGTTGATTGTCATCATATATCTGCTTGTCAGTGGTTATACTCCGATGCGTGCAGCACTTGCTGCGATTGGGCTCAGTATTGTGTGTGCATGTCTGCGTAAGTCTACCAGAATCAGCTTTAAACAGATTATTCAGGGACTTATTGATGGCTCGAAAGGTGTTCTGGGCGTATTGATTGCCTGCGCTACTGCCGGCATCATCATTGGTGTAGTTACCAAGACCGGTGTGGGCCTGAAAATCGCTACTGCATTACTGGATCTCTCAGGTGGTCAGCTGTTGCCGGCAATGTTCTTTACCATGGTTACATCCTTAATTTTAGGTATGGGTGTTCCGACTACGGCAAACTATGTTATAACTTCCACAATCGCTGCTCCGGCGCTTATCCAGATGGGTATTCCTGTTTTGGCAGCTCATATGTTTGCTTTTTACTTCGGTATTGTTGCTGACGTAACTCCACCTGTAGCATTAGCAGCATATGCCGGAGCAGGTATTGCCGGTGCTAACCCCATGCGAACTGGCGTTATTGCAGCAAAACTTGCGATTGCCGCTTTTATTGTTCCTTATGTTTTTGTACTTTCACCTGAACTGCTGATGATCAATGCGACCGGCCTCACAATTCTTTACAGTACACTTACTGCACTTGTAGGTATGTGGGGTGCATCAATAGCAATGATTGGTTTCTGTCAGAATGTGCTTAACTACCCGCAAAGACTGATGTTCTTTGCAGGCGGTATTTGCATGATTATCCCCGGGGTATTTACTGATCTTGCCGGTGTAACCTTGCTGGTACTGGCGTTCCTGTGGCAGCGTACCAATAAAATCAAAGGTGCAATTGTCCAGGATGATAAATCAGATTTATAAATAAAGATTCAACACCTGAATCAGGTTAAACTGGTTCAGGTGTTCTTTTTATCCAATATTTTATAAAAAATATAGTTTTCTATTTTTTTTGTATAATATTTAGTGTATAATATAATGAAGAGTAAGTGTGGTTCGGGCACAATATTGTAATCAATTATATATTTGTACGTAACTAAAAATTTGGAGGTGTTTTTTTTTGGCAAAAAATCAAAGTAAAGTTCAAATTATTCCTCTTGGAGGCTTGGGTGAAATCGGTAAAAATATGACCGTATTTAAATATGGAGAGGATATTATCCTTATTGATGCAGGTCTTATGTTCCCGGAAGATGATATGCTGGGCATTGATTTGGTCATTCCTGATTTTACCTATCTGATTGAAAATAAAGATAAAGTAAAAGCTATTTTTCTTACTCATGGACATGAAGACCATATTGGTGCTTTACCATATGTCTTGAAGCAAATAGATGTTCCCGTTTACGGTACTGCGCTTACTCTTGGTATTCTTGAAGGACGCTTGAAAGAAAATGGTGTTTCCTCAGAAGGAATGCATATTATTAAGCCCGGTGACAAAGTAAAGGCCGGAGCATTTAACCTTGAATTTATCCGTGTAAATCACAGTATCCCTGATGCAATATCAATCGTAATCAATACTCCTATTGGTACTATTATTCATACCGGCGATTTTAAATTTGACCATACGCCTGTTGATGGACAGGTAACAGAATTCAATAAATTTGCTGAATATGGCGATCGCGGCGTGCTGGCATTGCTTGCAGACAGTACTAATGCAGAACGTCCCGGCGTAACACCAAGTGAAAAGATGGTGGGACAGACTTTTGACGATGAATTCAGATACGCTAAAAACAGAATTATCGTTGCTACATTCTCATCTAACGTACACAGAATTCAGCAGGTTATTGACAGTGCGGTAAAATATAAACGTAAAGTTGCCGTTATTGGCCGCAGCATGGTCAATGTTGTTAATATTGCGTTGGAACTTGGCTATTTGAAAGCTCCTGAAGGCGTGCTGATCGATATAGACGAAACTAACAACTATACTGCTGATAAAATTGTTATTATCACTACCGGCAGTCAGGGCGAGCCTATGTCTGCTTTGACACGTATGGCAATGAACGACCATAAAAAAGTGGATATTATGCCGGGTGATACCGTCATTATCTCTGCAACTCCTATTCCCGGCAACGAAAAACTTGTAGCACGAACAATAGATCATCTGTACAAACTTGGTGCAGATGTTATCTATGAAAAATCTAACGGCGTACATGTTTCCGGCCACGCCAGCCGCGAAGAAATTAAACTTATGCATAACCTTGTAAGGCCGAAATTTTTTATGCCTGTTCATGGCGAATATCGTCATCTGATTAAACATGCCGGCCTTGCTCAGGATCTTGGTATGCCGAAGGAAAATATTGTGATTGCTGAAAACGGCTGTGTTGTTGAACTGACCAGAAACAGCATCGGTATCGCCGGCAGAATTCCTGCAGGCAAAGTGCTTGTTGATGGACTCGGTGTCGGTGACGTAGGCAATATCGTTTTACGTGATCGCAGACAGCTTTCACAGGATGGTATTATGATTGTCGTTGTGACAATTGAAAAAGAAACCTGTCGTGTCGTATCAGGTCCTGATATTGTATCCCGTGGTTTTGTATATGTGCGTGAGGCAGAAGGACTTATGGATAACGCACGCGATAAAGTGCAGGCAGCACTGGATAAATGTGAAGAAAATGGTGTTTCTGAATGGTCTTCCATTAAATCTGCCATCCGAGATTCTCTGGGCAGATTCCTGTATGAAAAAACCCGCCGTCGTCCCATGATTCTGCCTATTATTATGGAAATCTGATTTTAATCTGGAGTGTGTTATTTTGCTCAGGAAAAAAAAGAATGAAAAAAATAATACAGC
Source organism: uncultured Phascolarctobacterium sp. (assembly GCA_949285135.1). Taxonomy (GTDB): domain Bacteria; phylum Bacillota; class Negativicutes; order Acidaminococcales; family Acidaminococcaceae; genus URXU01. The sequence continues at coordinate 135,594 of CASDXO010000008.1, read as the reverse complement.
CTTAAAACGTATCAGCGGCATAGCTTTTTGCTTAGCTGGACTTTATGCCTTTTTGTCGTATTGGGGTCTATTGGCTCTTCCTTTCAGCTCAGAAATTGACACATTCCAGCAATATTTTTTTGGGCGAGGCGCTTTTATGCTGCCGCTTCTGTTGATAGCCGCAGGAATTAAACTTTCTGCTGCTGATAAGTTATCTTTTTTTACCACAGGCAGGCTGTGTGCTTTATTATTATTTGTGCTGTGTCTGCTGGCTACAGCGCATAATATTTTCGTGCCGGTGAACGAAGAACTTTATCCCCAACAGATGTTAAACGGCGGCGGCCTTATCGGTGGAATTATTGTTTTACCATTGCATCGCATCAGCGGTATGACAGGTACTTGGATTATTCTGGCTCTTGGCTGGTTCGTATTAATATATACTGTTATGCCTGTAAAAAGTATCGTGAACAAGCTTTTTAAAAAGAACAAAGATATAAACCATGATGCTTCACATCAGCATATGACAGAACCGCAGGAACGAAAAATATTCAAGGTAAATCACATACCGCTGAAAAAGTCTTCAGATAAATCAGGAAGCATATATAATCAGGAGGAGTTTGCTGCTTTTACGGACGGCATAAATAATAAACGTTCATTTAAACGTATATTAAATTTCGGTCATAAAAATGTTTATGAAAAAAAGGAAGTACAGGAAGCCATCAGAGAAAATCCTGTAGAATTACCTGAATGGGAACAGGAAAGCAAACCAGTTATTGTTCGTCCCATCATTGATTACGAAGCAAAAGTTAGAGCAGAAAAGCCTGAGTCATTACAGGAAGACTCTTATAAAAAGAGTGATAATATAATTGTACATAATCCTTATCGGGACTATCGGCAGCAGGCACAGGTGCAACCTGCTGCAAGTAATGCAGTGGAAACAATTACCCCGGTTGAAGAACATGTCGACGTAACTATTTATGACAGTGCTGAAAAGCAATATCAAAGTAATTGTTCTGCAGAGAATGTAAATTTGACGCAAAACAGGTTGCCGGAATCTGTACAGCAGGGATGCGACTACAGATTTCCGCATTTTGAATTACTTGATGTTCCTAAGCTTACGGATCCTGTTTCTTACGAAAATGATATTATGCATCAGTGTTCCATATTAGAACAGACTCTTGCTGATTTTAAGGTCAAAGCCAAAGTTGTTGCGGTAACCAGAGGCCCTTCCGTTACCAGATTTGAGCTTGAACCTGCTCCGGGTGTTAAGGTAAGTTCCGTTGTAAACCTTGCAGATGATATAGCATTGAAGCTGGCAGCATCCGGAGTACGTATAGAAGCGCCTATTCCAGGAAAAGCAGCTATAGGTATAGAGGTACCTAACATAAAAAATGACCCTGTATATTTCCGGGAAGTAGTTGATAATTGCACAGTACAAAATGCTGAATCGAAGCTCTGCATCGGTCTTGGTAAAGATATCAGCGGTAATATCATTACGGCTGATTTAGCAAAAATGCCACATTTACTGGTAGCCGGTTCTACAGGTTCCGGTAAATCCGTATGCATAAATACCATTATTACCGGGCTGTTATATAAAGCAAGCCCAACAGAAGTTAAGCTCATACTTGTTGACCCTAAAGTGGTTGAACTGTCAAATTATAACGGAATTCCACACTTGCTGACGCCTGTTGTTACTGATGCCAAAAAAGCTGCATCAGCGTTGCACTGGGCCGTTGCCGAAATGGAACGCAGATATAAAATGTTTGCTGATAGCCATGTACGTGAAATTAACAGTTACAATCAGCAGGCAGAAGAAAAAATGCCGTTCATAGTAATTATAATTGACGAATTATCTGACCTTATGATGGTAGCTAAGGTTGATGTGGAAGATGCCATTTTGCGACTGGCGCAGAAAGCACGTGCTGCTGGTATTCACCTTATTCTGGCAACGCAACGACCGTCGGTAGATGTAATTACCGGTATTGTTAAAGCCAATATTCCTTCCAGGATAGCTTTTGCCGTTTCTTCACAAACTGACTCGCGTACCATATTAGATATGGGCGGAGCAGAGAAACTTCTTGGTAAAGGTGACATGCTATTTTATCCAATCGGGTATAATAAACCGGTACGTGTGCAGGGTGCGTTTGTCAGTGATGCTGAGTTGAATAGAATTGTTGACTTTATCGTTAAACAGTCCATACCTGTAAATTACAGTGAAGAAGTTACAACGCAGGCTTTAGAATGTGAAAATAAAAATAACAGTGTCAGTGAAAGTAATGGCAATGATTATTATGAAGACGAATTATTTGAAGATGCTGTTCAGCTGGTTTTAGATATGGGGCAGGCATCGTCTTCCATGTTGCAGCGTAGATTCAGAATTGGATATACCAGAGCAGCGCGTCTTGTAGATATGATGGAGGAACTTGGCATCGTTGGTCAATCAGCAGGCAGTAAGCCACGAGAAGTTATCATGTCCCGTCAGGAAATAGAAGAGCGTTTTTTTAAGCATGAGTAGTACGGAGGAAGTTTTATGGAAAGCGTTGGTCAGATTTTAAAAGCGGCACGTATCGCCAAAGCCCTATCTGTTGATGATATAGAAAAAGGAACGAGCATACGTCGAATCTATATTGAAGTAATAGAAAATGACGAATATAATAAAGCTCCCGGTGAGGTCTTTGTAAAAGGCATTATCCGTACTTACGGAAATTTTCTGGGATTAAATGGGGCCGAACTGGTCGATATATATAAAGCGCAAAAGATGGGTGCAGAAATAGAAGAAATTAAAAGTGAAGGTATTCGTGAAGTTAATAACGTAAAGTTAAATATTTCACTGAAACAGCAAAGGAGTCTCGGCAGCGGCACAGACTTTTCTTTCTCATCTCTGCATATCCCATTTAAGCAGATTGCTGCCGGAATAGTTTTGCTGGCTGTCCTGGGGGCTGGGTATTTTGCGGTACCTAAAATTATGGATTTGCTGCCTTCTGGAGCAACTGTTACAGAAGAAACTAAGCATAATATGCCTGTACCAGCTGAAAAATCTGCTGTAAAAGCTGATAAAATTACCGTAGAAATGACTGCCAACGGTTCATGCTGGCTTGAAGTAACTGCAGACGGAAAAGAAGTTTTTGTCGGTATGCTGCAGGCTAACGATAAGAAAACGTTTGAGGCTAAAGATAAACTAATAGTAAAATACGGTAATATAGGAGTTATGAATCTCATTGTTAATGGCGCTCCTGTAAATCTTCAAGGAGAGCATGGCGTAGCAGTGAAAACCTATACCAGATAATACGGAGAACGTGGAATGAAAGACTTTTTACCAATATCGCCTGAAGAAATACGCACCCGTGGCTGGGAGCAAATAGATTTTCTTTTTATAAGCGGCGATGCTTATGTGGATCACCCTTCTTTTGGACCAGCTGTAATTTGCCGTGTTTTGGAATCGAAAGGTTATAAAGTAGCTTTACTGTGTCAGCCCGACTGGCATAAGCCACAAAATTTTGCTGTTTTAGGAAAACCTCGTCTTGGAGTAATGATTTCAGGCGGCAATCTTGACTCCATGCTTTGCCATTATACAGCAGCTAAGAAACCGCGCAGTGAGGATAAATATACTCCTGGTGGTGTTATAGGTAAACGCCCGGATCATGCAACAGTTGTTTATGCGCAGCAGGTTAAGAAACTCTGGCCTAAAATGCCTGTAATTATTGGCGGCATTGAAGCAAGTCTGCGTCGTTTTGTACATTTCGATTACTGGGAAAACAAACTGTTACCGTCAATTCTTGAAACAAGCAATGCCGACCTTTTGGTTTACGGCATGGGAGAGCAGCAGGTTGTGGAAATTGCTGATTATCTGGCAGGTGGTGCTGATATCAGTGATATGCTGTACATACGTGGAACTGCCTATGCTGCTGACAGGAGACCTGACTTGGAGCAGGATGAAACTGTGGAATTGCCCGGGTTGGCAGGAATACAAAAGAACCGTGAATTGTTTGCGCGTGCCTATAAACTTCAAAGTCAGGAACAAGACCCTTTTTATGGTAAATATGTGCTGCAAAAAGGTGTGAAAAAATATATTGTGCAAAATCCGCCAACATATCCTTTATCGCAGGAAGAAATGGACGCTATCTACGATTTGGATTATATGCGTGACTGCCATCCGTCCTATAAAGAAATGGGTGGTGTTCCCGCTTTGGAGGAAGTACAGTTCAGTATTGTCAGCTGCCGCGGTTGTTTTGGCAGCTGTTCTTTCTGTGCAATTCATGCTCATCAGGGCAGAATTATTCAGTCGCGCAGTCATGCTTCCATATTGCGTGAAGCAAAAATTATAACAGGATTACCTGGTTTTAAAGGCTATATACATGATGTTGGTGGGCCCACTGCTAATTTTCGACATCCGTCCTGCGCCAAGCAATTAAAGGCAGGTGTGTGCAAAGACAGGCAGTGCCTGTTTCCGGAGCCATGTCCCAATATTGATGCTGATCACAGTGATTATATCTCGTTGCTGAGACAAATCCGCAGTCTGCCTGGAATAAAAAAAGTATTTATACGCAGTGGAATTCGTTATGATTATCTGCTTGCTGATAAAAAGCAGGAGTTTCTTGATGAATTATGTCGTTATCATGTTAGTGGACAGCTTAAAATTGCTCCTGAGCACATTTCACCGCCGGTGCTTCGACAAATGAAAAAGCCGGGGAAAAATGTTTATTTAAAGTTTATGCGTCAGTTTGATAAAAAGAATAAAGAAATAGGTCTTCCGCAATATCTGGTGCCCTATTTTATTTCCAGTCATCCCGGCTGCACTCTTGACAATGCCATAGAGTTAGCTGAATTTTTGCGTGACATCAAACATCATCCACAGCAGGTACAAGATTTCATACCTACACCTGGCAGTGCGTCAACTGCCATGTATTATTCCGGGGTTGATCCGGATACGGGAAAAAAAGTCTTTACTGCCCATAATCCACATGAGAAAGCCATGCAAAGGGCACTTATGCAATATAAAAATCCACGCAATAAAGCACTCGTTTTGGAAGCTTTGCGTCTTAGTGGACGTACTGATTTAATTGGTGCTGCACCTAAGTGTCTTATTGATGATGGCCGCAGCAGGGAATTTCACGGAAAATCCGTACGCATGGTAAAAGGCAAGCGTAAATAATGGAGGCCCATTGATGTTACGTCATTTAATATTTATGGTATTGTTGCTTTGTCTGCCGTTTTGTTATGGTTGTGGCAATGACAGCAATACTTTAGAACGTAAAAATCTTATCCTATATTCAGAAATTGATGCTGAGTTTACTGAAAGTATCATTAAAGAATACAATAAAACTACAGACAGTGGTGTTGCAGTAACCGCTATTTATGAGCTGAAAGATATTGATCCGGATATTGTGCTTTGCGGAACACGTACACTAAATGGTTTTATGTCAGACAGCAAACTGCAGCCTGTGATTTGCAGTGCTGGAGATAGATTGCCGTCAGAATTTAAAAATAGTGCTGATTATTGGTACGGTATATTTTACGATCCAACTGTTTTTCTTATTAACCAGCGTTATGCCAGAAATATAGGGCAGGAAAATATTAAAGGTTGGCGTGATTTGGAAGACCGTACGGATATACGTATTGCACTGGAAAATCTGTCAAACAGTAATAGCACTCAAAATTTTTTAGGTGCGTTTGCTTCTCATCTTGGTGAAAGTATTTCTCTTAATTATTTATGGAATATCAATAGATTTATTGGTCAATACGCAAAGTTTCCTTTTACTCCGATTCGTATGACCGCTGTCGGTGATGCAGATATAGCTTTGACTCGTCAAAGCTACGTATTTAAATATTTAGAGAATAATTTCCCAGCGTATGTAGTTTATCCTGAAGAAGGAACACCAGTTAATCTGTACGGTGCTGCTGTTTTTGCAACCAGTAAGAAAGCAACTGCCGGCGCTGATTTTATTGACTGGCTTATCACTGCTGATGCCGTCAAGCGCATCTCTCTGGAAAAGAATACAGGATTTATGTTTCTGCTGCCTCAGGGAATAGATGGCTCTGCAGCAAACCCGAAAAAGCTGTGGTTAAACACTGCGTACCTGTCCTATCCGGAACAGGAAAAGCTGAATAGAAAATGGCTGGATCTTGTACGATTCAGTAATGATAAATAGGAGGACTGTTGAATGAAATTAGGCATGGTCAGTCTTGGTTGCCCTAAAAACCTTGTGGATTCAGAAGTAATGCTTGGAATTATCAGAGAAAATAATTTTACTGTTACAAACGATCCAGCCGAAGCGGATATTATTATTGTCAACACCTGCGGATTTATTGAGTCCGCTAAGGAAGAGTCAATAAATACAATATTACAGATGAGTGAATATAAGACGCAGGGAACTTGTCATTACCTTATAGTTACCGGCTGCCTGAGTCAGCGTTATGCGGCAGAATTGTCACAAAGCATTCCTGAGGTTGATGCTTTTGTCGGTACCAACTGCTTCACTGAAATAGGCTGGGTTATTGAACAGGTAATGGCAGGCAGGAAAGTTCAACATATGATACGAAAAGATACTGAACAACAGGCAGAAATGCCACGCATGCTGACTACTCCTGAATATATGGCTTATCTGAAAATTGCTGAAGGCTGTGATAATTGCTGTTCCTATTGTATTATACCTAAGCTGCGCGGTCCGTACACCAGCAGACCTTATGAAACGGTAATAGCTGAAGCAAAGGAACTGGCAGCAGGCGGCATCAAGGAAATAATCGTAGTGGCACAAGATACTACCAGATATGGTGAAGACTTGTACGGCAAACTGATGCTGCCGCAGCTGCTGAAAGATTTGAATGCCATTGACGGTATTGAATGGATTCGTGTCATGTATTGTTATCCTAATAATTTTACGGATGAGTTAATTGAAGCTTTTGCTACTCTGCCAAAGGTATGCAAATATATCGATTTACCTTTACAGCATGCAAGTAATCGTCTGCTTGCCAGTATGAACCGTTATGACACTAAAGAAGAAGTATGTGTGCTACTGGAAAAACTGCGTACAAGGATACCAGGTATTGTCATCAGAACTACTTTCATAGTTGGGTTTCCCGGTGAAACGGATGAAGATTTTGCGGAACTCAAGGAATTTGTTGCCGGGCAGCGATTTGAAAATGCCGGTGTGTTTAAATACTCTCAGGAAGAAGGCACTGTGGCAGGGGAGATGCCCAATCAGATTCCGGAAGAAATTAAAGAAAACAGATACCATGAATTAATGGCTTTACAGGCAGAGATATCTGAAGAACTTCATCAGGAGCTTGAGGAAACTGAGCTTGAGGTTGTTATCGAAGGATTTGATGAGGAAAACAGTTCTCTGGCAGTTGCCCGTTCTTACCGTGAAGCCCCTGAAATAGACGGTAATATATTCGTTGAAAATGCTGCCAACCTGCACATAGGCGATTTTGTCAAAGTACGTATCGTACAGGGTTTTACTTATGAAATGGTAGCAGAAAGGGTTTAAAAGCCGAGGAGGCAGTAAAATGATTGTCGAGGTTATCAATACAGGCACAGAATTATTATTAGGGGAAATACTTAATACCAACTTTCAATATCTTTCCAGGCATCTTAATAACATGGGTTTTGATGTATTGTATCAGACCACTGTGGGAGATAATGCTCCGCGCATGAAGCAAAGTGTATTGCATGCATTGGAACGTGCGGATATCATCATTATTACGGGTGGCCTTGGTCCAACACGCGGAGATATAACAAAAGATACCATTGTCGAAATATGCGGCCTGGAATGCTATCTTGATCTTGATACATGGGGCAGAATAGATGCGTTTTTTACCAAAAAAGGTTCCTGCGTTCCTGCCAATAACGACAAACAGGCCATGATTCCAGTAGGGGCAGAGATATTACAAAATGATGTTGGTACCGCTCCAGGTCTTTTTATTTGTTATCAGAATAAATATCTGATACTGCTGCCCGGGCCTCCTGCCGAAATGACAGATATGTGCGAAAAGCAGCTTTGGCCATTGTTAGAGAAAAAATTTGGCAGCCAGGGAATCATTCTCTCACGTACGCTGCACCTTCGTGGTATTGGTGAATCTCTCACAGCAGAAAAAATTGATGACCTCATAATCGAACAATCTAATCCTACTATCGCTATCTATGCAAGACATGGTGAAATACTTATACGTCTGACAGCAAAAGCAGAAACTCGACAGATTGCCGGTGCTATGCTGGATGATTATGAAAAGCTTATACGTAAACGTCTGCCTCAGTATATATATGGCGTTGATGACGAATCGTTGCCAGCCATATTAGGCAGAAAGCTTCTGGAAAATAAGAAGACTGTTGCTTTTGCCGAATCATGTACTGGCGGACTTGCCAGCAGCCTCGTAACTGATATTCCTGGAAGCTCGGAATATTTACTTGGTTCTGCCGTAACTTATACTAATGAGATAAAAAACAGGTTGCTAAATGTGCAGCAGGAAACATTGCAGGAGTTTGGGGCTGTCAGTCGTGAAACTGCATGTGAAATGGCCGTAGGAGCACGCAAGCTGTTTACCAGTGACTATGGTGTCAGTATTACAGGCAACGCCGGTCCAGGTGAAAGTGAAAACAAGCCTGTTGGCCTTGTATATATAGCGGTAGCAACAGAAAAGGTTGTATACTGCCAGGAACATTATTTTCATCACAGCAGGGTAGAAAACAAATTGCGTATTGCTTTAACTGCAATATCCATGCTGCTGAATAAGATAAATCAAGAAAATGACTTGGAGGAATAAATTTAATGTCAAATACTCAAAAAGAAAATTTCGGTGAATTACTGCTTGATAAAAAGATAGTTGCTGCCCTTACGGATATGGGATTTGAGGAACCTTCTCCTATTCAGGCTGCAACTATTCCTCTTGTACTGGAAGGCAATGATATAATTGGCCAGGCCCAGACGGGTACAGGCAAGACTGCGGCTTTTGGTATACCTTTGGTACAAAGCATCACCGATCATCGTCATATACAGGCTTTGATTATGACGCCTACTCGCGAACTGGCTATCCAGGTAGCCGAAGAAGTGGGCAAGATTGGCAGAACTACCCGCGTAAGAGCACTTCCTGTTTATGGCGGACAGCCTATTGAGCGTCAGATTCGTGCCTTAAAAAATAATGTACAAATTGTTATCGGTACACCAGGCAGATTGATAGATCATATCAACAGGCACACTATAAAACTGGACCATATAAAATTTCTGGTACTGGATGAAGCAGACGAAATGCTTGATATGGGTTTTGTTGACGACATGGAAGAAATTATGAAAAATCTTCCTGCTGAAAGACAAACCCTGCTGTTTTCTGCAACTATGCCGAGACCTATTTTGAGCCTTACAAAAAAATATATGAAGGCTCCTAAATCTGTAACCATTACTAAGGAAGAGCTTACTGTACCTCTTATTGAGCAGTATTATTTTGAGACTAAAGATAAGGTAGAAGGACTGTGCCGTCTTTTAGATGCTGAAATTGACGGTAAATTAATTATTTTCTGTCGTACGAAAAAAGGTGTAGATGATTTGTCTATCGCGCTTTCCAGCCGTGGTTATATGGCAGAAGGCTTACATGGTGATCTCAGTCAGAATCAGCGCGACAGGGTCATGAAGAAATTCCGTGAAGGTTCAGTAGACATCCTTATTGCAACTGATGTTGCTGCACGCGGCATTGATATAGACAATATCACGCATGTCATTAATTTTGATATTCCTCAGGATCCGGAAAGCTACGTTCATCGTATCGGCCGTACTGGACGTGCCGGCAATACCGGTGTTGCCATGACATTTATTACTCCGCGTGAATTCCGTCAGTTGAAGCTTATTGAACGAACCGTTAAAACCAGAATTGTACGTCGTCAGCTGCCTACTGCTGCCAATGTTATTGAGCGTCAACGAGAACAGATTATTTCCAAAATGCAGACTGTACTGGAATTAAATAATTACCATGATTATATGCCTATTGCTGAGAGCCTGCTTGATGATTATTCTGCTGAAGAAGTCGCTGCAGCTGCCTTAAAGCTTATGCAGGAGGGTATTAAAGCTCTGGAAGCACCGCAGGAAGATGATATTGCTGCAGAACTTAAAAATACTGGTGCACGTCCGGGAATGGTGCGTCTGTTTATGAATATCGGCCGCGGACAGAAAATTACAGTAAAAGATATTGTAAGCACTATCGCTATTGAAGCCGACATCCCTGCACGCGATATCGGCCTCATCAATATCTATGATAAATTCTCTTTTGTAGAGGTTCCTGAAGATGTGGCAGAAAAAGTTCTGGGAGCTATGCACCGCAATACTATCAAAGGTTTCAAAATCAATGTAGAGCCCGCACGTGTAAGAAGATAACAGCGTACACGATGCTTTGGAGATGAGCATAATGAAAGAAATTTTAGGTAATCTTAAAGGTATCAGAAACTCCGTCATTGATGAATTAAAAACTATTTACGATTTTAAGCTGTCCTCAGGGCAGCTTTTAACTGCTGAACTGGCCTTAAAGCTTGCAGATATTACAGAATTTATCAACAGAGAAATTTCTGTTTATATAAACCGTAGCGGACAGGTTTTAAGCGTAGCAGTAGGAAATAATGAAAGTGTTGATTTGCCGGGCGTAGATGGTCGGCGCAAGAGCAGCCGTTTAAACGGTATAAGATGCGTCCATACTCATCCTAACGGTAATTCCGCACTCAGTGGTGTAGATATATCTGCACTGAAAAATAATCGCTTTGATGCCATGATTGCTATCGGCGTGGTGTCTCCTGATTATGCTGCTTCAACCGTCAGCTTCGGCATGATTGTGGGACTTGATGAAAACGAACAGTATATAACCGAAACATATGGTCCCTTGGAACTTGCAGAAACTGAAAATATCTATTTCCCCAATCTGGTAAATACCGTCGAACGTATATTGGACAAACAGTCAGACAGTACAGCTTTAGCACAGACTGCCGAAAGAGCAATTTTGGTAGGCATGGAATATAATGGACTTTTTAATGTTTCAGGCTGGAATATTGAAGATTCTGTGGAAGAATTAAAACAGCTTGCCGATACTGCCGGTGCCGTAGTAGTAGCTAAATTTATCCAGAAACGTCCCAAACCAGACCCGGCCTTCTTTATAGGCAAGGGAAAGGTTCAGGAGCTGGCGCTTTATGTGCAGCAGGAAAATATTGACCTCTGCATTTTTGATGATGAACTTTCACCCGCACAGCAGCGTAATATTGAGCAGGCGATGGGTATTCGTGTACTTGACAGAACAGCACTTATTCTGGATATCTTTGCCCAAAGAGCTCATACAAATGAAGGTAAGCTGCAGGTTGAACTTGCACAGCTTCAATATACCCTGCCACGCATCATGGGCAAAGGGCTCAGCCTTTCTCGTTTAGGCGGCGGGATTGGTACTCGAGGCCCAGGTGAAACCAAACTGGAAGTAGATCGCCGCAGAATAAGGGATCGCATTGCGTACTTAAAAGAGTGCATCAGTAAGGTAAAAAGTGTACGTACGTTGCATAGAGCAGGGCGCAGCAAAGCTTCTGTACCTACAGTAAGCTTAGTGGGTTATACCAATGCAGGTAAATCCACCTTACTTAATACACTTACTAATTCTGATATTTATGCCAAAGATCAGTTATTTGCAACACTTGACCCTACAATGAGACAGCTCAATCTGCCTGATAAACAGCAGGTTATACTTACTGATACCGTAGGCTTCATTCAGCGCCTGCCACATCAGCTCGTTGCTGCTTTTCAGTCAACATTGGAAGAGGTAATTGAATCGGATATCCTCCTGCATGTTATTGATGTAAGTCATGAGCTGTATAAAGAACAAAGCAAGGCTGTATATCAGGTTTTAAATGAAATAGGGGTCAAGGATAAAACTATCATCACTGTATATAATAAGGTTGATAAATTAAGTGATGCTGCAGGTCTAATTCACAGATTGGAGCAGGAAGAAAACAGTATCTGTATTTCTGCCAAAAGTGGTCTGAACACAGGCAAACTGCTTGAGCTGATAGGTGAAAACCTTAATATGAAAGCTGTGGAAGCTGTGTTTATAATTCCATACAGTGATTCTGACAAGGCTGCCAGACTGCATAATATTGGTACTGTTTTGGAGCAGGAATACCTTGTAGAAGGTACCCGATTAAAAGTAAGACTGACCGCAGAGGCCATAGGAGAATTTGAAAATTATCTTAGCAAAGGTGAATAAAAATTGATAGATTATAATACGATTGAAGAAACTGCACTGGCTGCAGTAGCGCTTCACAGTAAGGAATTGGAAGAGGCTGCACTTTATAATACGGAAAAAGTTATTACTGCTTTTCGTAATAATATGGTATCAGATTTTTATTTAAAGCCTACAACAGGCTATGCATATTCAGATGTAGGACGCGAAAAGCTTGACTTGATTTATGCCGAAATATTTAAAACAGAAGCTGCACTGGTGCGTTCTCAGTTTGTTTCAGGCACTCATGCACTGGCTGTTGCTCTGCTTGGCAATTTGAGGGCAGGTGATGAGCTTATTGCGGTTACTGGTACTCCCTATGATACCATGCAGACTATTATCGGATATCCGGAAAAAACAGAAGGTTCTTTGGTTGATTTAGGCATAGAATACCGTGAAATTCCCATGACTGGCGAGCATGTTGATCTGGAAGCAGTTAAAAAGGCTGTGACCGCAAAAACCAAAATGATCCATATCCAGCGCTCCTGTGGATACAGCAGTCTGCGTAAAACTATTGATATTGCTGAAATAGGACGTATTTGTAAAGCAGCCAAGGAAGCAAATCCGGATGTAATTTGTTTTGTAGATAACTGCTACGGCGAGTTTATCGAAAAGCAGGAACCTACCGAAGTAGGCGCTGATCTTATGGCAGGTTCACTAATTAAAAATCTTGGTGGTGGCTTTGCACCTACAGGCGGTTACATAGTAGGCAGGAGCGACCTGGTAGAAAAAGCTTCTTACAGACTTACCGCTCCAGGGCTTGGAGGCGAAATGGGGGCAACACTCGGAGATACTGCACGCGAATTTTATCAGGGTCTGTTTATGGCGCCGCATATAGTTATGCAGGCAGTAAAAACATCAATCTTTGCTGCTTCAGTATTCAAAAGCCTTGGCTACAGTGTAAAGCCTCAGCCGGAAGATAAACGCAGCGATATCATTCAGGCCATTACACTGGAAACAAAAAAACGTCTGTGCGACTTTTGTGTTGCCATTCAGAGCAATTCTCCTGTAGACGCGCATGTAGAGCCAGTTCCGTCACCGCTTCCAGGTTATCAGGACGAAATCATTATGGCTGCCGGTACTTTTGTACAGGGAGCATCCATAGAATTAAGTGCAGATGGCCCTTGTCGTGAACCATATAACGTATTTTTTCAGGGAGGACTTACTTTTGAGCATGGCCGCCTTGCTATCATGGCCGCAGCAAAAAGAGTAGGCGGAAAAAATGAATGAGCAGCAGCTTTCTAAGGAAGAAATAACTAAAATTATCGTTGATAATTATAGTAAAAATGCGTTTGTTGCATTGTGCGGAATAAACATTGCGAACATTGAATGTGGTGTTGCAACATTGACGATGAAGGTTGAAAGCAATAAACATACCAATATGTATTCAGTAGTTCATGGAGGTGCCTTGGCTGCTTTGGCAGACACAGCACTTGGAGCTGCATGTGCCAGTACTGGTGCCCGCATTGTAACAATAGACTATTCCATTAATTTTCTGAAAAATATTAAGGCCGGTGATACTGCGAAATCAGTAGCACGTGTTCTGCATCGAGGACATAAAGTTATCGTTGTAGAAGTAGCTACCTATGACAGCAAGGATACTTTGCTCACTAAATTGCAGGGAACTGCATATGTTATCGGAAACTTTGAAAATATACCTGAAAAATGGTAAGAAAAAACCTACTATCACATGTGATAGTAGGTTTTTAATGTTTTTATAACACTTTTATGACATCATTTTAATATTATTATAACATTCTAAAGACGGAAATTACCTTGCCAAGGACTTGAATATTGTCTGTACCGATAATAGGTTCATATTTATCATTTTCTGGTTGCAGACGCACAGATCGTAGCTCTCTAAAATAACGTTTCACGGTTGTGGTTTCGTTATCTATAAGCGCAATAACAATATCACCGTTATTGGCAAAGTTCTGCTTTCTGGCAATAATATAATCATGGTCAAGGATGCCAGCATTTATCATACTGTCGCCAGAAACAGAGAGCATAAATACATCTTCATCACAACCTATCAGATCGCGAGGAATAGGATAGGTCTCCTCAATATTCTCAACAGCCAGGATGGGAAGCCCGGCGGTAACTCTGCCAACCAGAGGAACTGGCACAACGATTTTATTACGCCAGGCATCATTTTCTGACATTAACTCCAGTGCTCTTGGCTTAGCTGCATCACGAACAAGGAAACCATATTCCTGCAGCCGTTTTAAATGATTATGCACGCTGGCACTGGAAGATAAACCAACTGCAGCACCGATCTCGCGTACTGCAGGCGGATATCCCTTAGCATTTATAAAATCTCTGACAAAATCCAATATTTTTCTCTGGCGCTCAGATAACATGTCTTCTGTATAATTACCGTCAAAATCAGGGGGTAAAGCTTTGCGTCGACCCATGATTAAAATCCTCCAATCATTTCGTACTTATTTATTACATTATACCAAATAAAATAACTATGGTCAAACAGGTGTTTATGATAAAATATTATAATAATTTACGTCCGATAATATATATTATGTAAAATTATGTTATGATTATTCTGACTCGTCATAATAAATTCTATTATTTTATACCCGTTAAGACATTAGTTGGAAATTATTTTAACTGATTCTCTAATTAATTTTTTAAATTCAATTTATATGGCGTTCTTACTTTTTGAGCGTTTTTATATCATCTCTAATGTTCTTCTATGCGCTTTAATATAAAAACAGCTTACAGCTTAAATTTAGCGGTTATTTTATTCATCAAAGTAAAAATTTTAAGAGGTTTAGGCATGTTACTGCATAAACCTCTTTGTAATAACTATGCTATAGCATATTTTAATAAATATATAAATCACTCGCAGTAAATTGCTGCATAATTTCTTTATTGGCTGTTTCCTGCGTACCCTTGGTAAAATACAATAAATTATTGAAATGACGACTTCTGTTAAAATATAATTGGTTCTTCACGTAACAATTAAATGGCACAAGATTATCATTCAACACAGAAAACAGTACTCTGTCAGTTTCCATGTTACTCTTCTCTGCTCTTTCAGCATACTCAGAGTCAGATCGTGCCAAAAAATCTTCCTGCTGCAGTAATTTAAAAATATCCGGTAAGTTGGTCTGGATATCAGCATCACAGTTAAAGCGTCCATTATAATGATTAATATCAAAGCTGTAGGTAAGATTCTCAATTTTAAGATATTTAGCAATAGCAGCAGCTTGTTGGGAGGTTATAACATTTTGAAGATGTACCATTGACTTATCAAACATAAACTTCGTTAAATCAGGAGTATTAAAGATATTTTTATACTGCTCAGTATATGATGCCAGTTCAGGATCAAGTTGTGCCAAGCTGTTAAGATTCCCGCTAACCATCAATACTCCTTCATCAATAAAATTC
Organism: uncultured Phascolarctobacterium sp.; assembly: GCA_949285135.1. Taxonomy (GTDB): domain Bacteria; phylum Bacillota; class Negativicutes; order Acidaminococcales; family Acidaminococcaceae; genus URXU01. The sequence continues at coordinate 119,979 of CASDXO010000008.1, read as the reverse complement.
AGTAAATCATGCATACTGAACTGAGATAAATCCATCATGAAAGTTTTTGTATCAGCATCAAAATTTATACCAAAAGTTTGCAGCGCATCATTGGCAGCCTGCAAGGACGTCTCTGGCAAAGCATTATATGCTGTTAGGTGAATGCCTTTATTCTTTAAATCGTACATACTTGCTAAATCAGTCTGTGTATATAACCAATGTGTCGGTAAAGACAGATTACGCCCTGTAATATTGTCAGCAATTACCAAATTATCATGCCGCTGCTCAAGATCAGTAAATTTAAGATGACGAACCAAGTTTTTATTTAATTTAATAAAACTCTTATGATCAAGTTGATACAAATTTTCCATTTCAGGAAGATTTTCCATAGTAGGATACATGCTGGTTACAGCATAAAGATTATTATTTGCTGAAAGAAGATATGTTAATTCTTTAATACTGTAAAGATTATCAAAGTGCAGCACCATGTAGCCATCATCAGCAAAATCATATTTTATGCCCTGCTCTTCTCCGGATGTAAGTGGTTTCTGAGTCTCTTTAGATTGTTTTACAGGTAGTTTCATACTTAATCCAATATTTTTTATTTCACTTTCTACCTTTAAAACTTTGCTGCCATTGATATTTTCAACAGCTATTTTATTTATTTCAATTACATTGCTCAACTGTTCGTTTAATTTATTTAACTCGCTGTAATCATTAGCATCTGTGGTGTAATTAATATAAGCACCAGCAGCAGCCTGCTGCAAATATTTATAGCGTTCATCTGCAAAAAGGCTTTTGGTTTTCTTTGAAGATTTGGCAATATCATTTAAGTCTGAATAGAAAGCTTCAGTAGTAAAAACTTTACCAAAATTCTTTTGCATCTGATCTTCGGTTATGCAGGATACAACATGTATACCATTTGTTTTGACTACCTGTTTATCTATATCAAAAACACGATTTTCAACTGCAAAAAGATTTTCGCCTACCACCATAATGTTTTGATCAGGGACAGTAACTGCAAATCCCGCTTCTTTACTTACATATTCAAACGCATTAGCTGTTAAGGCACAGCTGCAAAAAATACTGGTAAGCAATATTTTTACATACTTTCTTTTCATATTTACCACCTATTTTTAATTCAGATGTAATTATTTGCTGGCTAAAATTGCCAGTTTTTTTGTACTTCCATCATATCAAGCTGTTGATTTACTGTATCTTTCTGCATATACAGTAATAAATTAATCTGATTTTTAGGAGTACAATAAATCTGAGTTAATGTATCGAAATCATTGTCTTTATATAAAGAGATATTGCTGTTGATTTTTATGGATAAATCACTATCATTGATATCAGCTGAATATACATAATCATTCAAAGCAAAATTATCATTATTAAAATATTTTAACCGTTGTAACGAATGTTCCAGCATCGGCGTAAGTACAAACTGTGTCGATTCAGGATTGATAAAAAGATCCTTCCATTCATGTTCCTTGATCTTTAAGGAAGCGGTAAATAACACCTCGTCCAATTCAGATGCTATTTTTTGCCCGACCTGCCTGCGGCGCTGCAAAATACCATCTACCGCTAAGAAAACTGAATCATCATCAAGAATAGCATCCGTTCCAGACTTAATTTCAGCTGCTGAATTCATTTCTAAATCGCTCTGGATAATTTTTACCAGACCGCGCATACTATCCAAAGGTACTGATGCTGTCAGACATCCCTGGTTATACTTATCCTTAAAATTAGCCTGAACATAGACCCAGTCAGACGGTAATTTTACTGTATTCTTACTTATGGAATCATAATATTGCAGTTCCATTGCAGTCTGTATTGTTTTCGGTTTTCTGGTTTTGAAAGTTTTGGCAGAACGCAGAAACTGTTGCCATGCATCTTTATTTACATCTTCAGCTTGCTCACTTTTAAGCTTATCGCTGTCCATACCATTATCCGAAAAAGTAATGATATAAAGTAAATCATTATCTGATACAAATGAAGCATAAGCTGTAGATCTTTCTTTATCGGCAGGATAAGATAAGGTTATTGCTTTTAGTTTGTTGAATTTATCAATTCTTATGTCTGCTTCTCTTTCCCCAACATTAGCAGATAGAAAGAGCTTTTGACCATCGTTTTGATATTTAGCCAAATCCAGTAAAGGTATTGGTAATGTTTTTAAACTTAACTGAGATCTTTGCAGGAGAGCAAGCTTTTCATACTCTTCCAGAAACACTGCAGTAGAAAATTTTACTCCCGTCAGAGCCTCAACTTCAGCAGCAGAGAAAGTGTGTACGGCAATATTATTTTTATCTTCGTCAATAAAAGCATAAAGATTGCTGCTCCGAATAATAATTTGTGGTTTACGGTCATCTATACTGTAGCCAGCCCGATTGTCCACATAGGCATAAGCAGGTAAAGACGCTAAAGTAAATAAGGCCAGAGCAAGAACGGCAGATTTTGTCATAATATACACTCTTTCTTACAGATAATAGGAAAACTATTTATTAAAAACAACATCTACCATGACGCCGCTGTCCAGGTTGCAGGCATTGGCTTCATCAGTGTCAATATGTACTTCATCAGCGTGTTTTTCACCTGCGCGTACAAGTACATTATGTAAAGTCAGTGCACGTTCGCCGTTAGTCTGTAAATCAACGATATCGCCATCTTTCAGACCATACTTGGCAGCAGTTTCCGGATAAAGATGAATATGACGTGCTGCTATAATAATACCTTCCTGCAATTCAAATTCGCCAGCAGGACCGATGAGCCTGCCGCCAGCAGAACCCTTAATATCACCACTATTACGAATAGGAGCTTCAAGTCCCATTTTTCTGGCGTCTGTAAGTGCCAGTTCTATCTGAGTCTCCGGACGCAGCGGCCCGATAATACGCAGTTTCATCTCACCTTTGGCAGTTACCAGCTTAATTTGTTCTTCAGAAGCAAACTGGCCAGGCTGTCCAATCATTTTCTTAGGATGAAGTTCGCTTCCTTCTCCAAATAAAATATCCATATGTTCACGGCTCAAATGTGCATGACGTGCAGATACACCTAATACTAACGGAAATTTCATATTATCACCTCAAAAATTTTTGTTCTATATAGTAAATTATAACTTAATATCAATCTAAAGTCATCTTTGCAAACAGAATTTTGCATAATTTTGGCGGTAATTTCACAAAAGAGTAAAAATTAACAGTTTAACAACATAAATATATGCTGTTAAACTGTTAATCAAATTATTTTATAATATTGTGATGATATGATTATTTGAGAAGCAATTTTTGAGCACGCAGGCTTGCTTCTGCATAGATTTTTTCTTCGTCAAATAAAGTCATTGTACCGTTTTGCAGCACAATTTTACCGTCTACCAGAACCGTATCAGCATCACTGGCACTGGCAGCATAAACAAGCAGCGACAGCTTATTGTGTCTGGGATACCAATATGGCTTATGCATATTCCAAAGCACAATATCAGCTTTCTGTCCGGCGATAAGTTTTCCCAGCTGTTCAAAACCCAGAACCTTGGCTCCATTTTCAGTTGCCATTTCCCAGGCCTTGGCAGCTGGTATTGCCAGCGGATTCATCGTCGTTGTCTTATGCAGCATTGCAGTGGCTCTGCATTCTTCAAGCATGTCAAGATTATTATTACTTGATGCACCATCTGTACCCAAACCTACGCAGATTCCTTTTTCCAGCATCCTGGCAACAGGCGCTATACCGCTTGCCAGTTTCAGATTACTTTGCGGGTTATGAGCAACACGCACATGTTTTTCTGCCATAATATCCATATCAGCTTCGGACAAATAAACACAGTGTGCAGCAATAGTTCCCTGCTCAAACATACCTAATTTATTCATTAATGCAATAGGAGTAAGACCATGTTCTTTGATGCAGTTTTCTACCTCACCTTGTGTCTCACAAAGATGCATCTGGATTTCAGCATTGTTTTGCTCCGCAGCAGCAACTACCTGCTGCAGATAATCAACAGGACAAGTATAAGGTGCATGCGGACCATAGGTTATACGAATACGTCCATTATCGTAGCCCTGCCAGTCTTTTACCAGCCTGGTATTTTCTTCCAGTTTACTGTCCTTATCAGGCCCAAGTCCAATGAGCCCGCGGGAAAGATTGGCACGAATACCGGTTTCAGCTACTGCACGTGCTACATCATCCATAAAGCAGTACATATCTGCAAAAGAGGTTGTACCACTTTTCAGCATCTCAGCAATACCCAACATGGCGCCCCAATAAATATCTTTTGCATTCATTTTTGCTTCAATGGGCCATATTTTATTTTCCAGCCAGTCCATCAATGCCATGTCATCCGCATAACTGCGCAATAACGTCATAGATACATGACCATGGGTGTTTACCATACCTGCTGTTGCCAGCATACCATGTCCGTCAATTACTTCGTCAGCAATGAAGCTCTCCGGAAGTTTGTTGCCGACATAAACGATATGGTTATTTTCTACAGCAATGCAGTTTTTCTCTCCGTTTGGTGTATCCAGAAGCTCAATATTCTTCAGTAATAATCTGCTCATTCTTCTTCTCCCATTTGACGTTTGGAATAATGCCTGTTATAAAAATCATGCATTACAGCAATATCACTTTCAGGCAGCTCTATTGCTCCGCCGCAGTTTTGGCATATTATGGCAATCTGTGCCGCTTTTTCGAGGATCTCAGCAACAATCAGCACGTCATCCAACGATTTACCCCAGCAGACAGCGCCATGATTTGCTAAAAGTACAGCTTTGCGTCCATTCAAAGCCCGTACAGCATTATCAGCAAGTTGCTGAGTACCCGGTAAAGCATATTCCGCACAGCTGACACTTCCACCTATAATTTGCACTATATCTTCAATAATAGGCGGCACAGATTTGTGCATGGCTGCCAGTGCACTGGCGTAAATACTGTGCGTATGAATTACCGCCTGAGCCTCAGGACAGGCTGAATAAATGGCAGCATGCAGTTTACTTTCTGAGGAAGGCACATGTCTGCCCCAAACAGTATTACACTGATGATCAATAATAACGATATCGTTCTCAGTAAGTCCAGCATATCCTTTGCCGGAGGGAGTTACAGCGTAAATACTCTCACCTATTTTACAACTGATATTTCCCCATGACCCAGCTACCAGATGCTTTTCCATCAACAGCTTGCCTGTCGCAACAATACTGCTGCAAGCCAACTTATCCCTGTCCTGTAAACTATACATAATTATTCCTGCTCCAGATATGCCTGCTGTTCCGGTGTAAGCTTGTCAATACCTGCACCCATGGCTGCAAGCTTCAGTGCTGCTACTTCAGTATTAAGTTCTTCCGGCAGAACATAAAGTTTGTTTTCCATGCTGCCTTTATGTTCCAGCAGATATTTCATTGCCAAAAATTGCATGGCAAAAGATAAGTCCATAACTTCGATAGGATGACCGTCACCGCAAGCGAGATTTACAAGGCGACCCTCGCCTAACAGATTAAGTTTACGTCCGTCAGCCATGGTATAGGTAGTGATATTTTTACGCACTTCATACGGAGCAATTACGGACAGTTCTTCCAGATGATGCTTGTTAACTTCAACATCAAAATGGCCTGCATTAGATAATACCGCGCCGTCTTTCATAACTTGCATATGTTCTTTGGTAATTACATCCTTGCAGCCAGTTACAGTTACAAAGATATCACCATACTTAGCAGCTTCTGCCATAGGCATAACTCTGAAACCGTCAAAAACTGCTTCAATACCTTTAATCGGATCAATTTCAGTAACGATGACATTAGCCCCCATACCTTTAGCACGCATGGCAACGCCTTTGCCGCACCAGCCGTAACCCGCAACGACAACTGTCTTGCCGGCAACTGACAGGTTGGTAGTACGCATAATACCGTCCCAGGAGGATTGACCCGTACCATAACGGTTATCAAAAAGGTACTTACAGTAAGCATCATTTACAGCTATCATTGGAAAAGCAAGATGACCTGCTTTGGAAAGTGCTTTCAGGCGATGCACGCCGGTAGTTGTTTCTTCACTGCCACCGATAAGTTTACCAATAAGGTCTTTTCTTTCGCCATGCAGCATATTTACCAGATCGCCGCCATCGTCGATAATCAGATCAGGCTCAATTTCCAGCGCTTTACGAAGGTATGTATCATATTCTTCATTAGTGCAGGCATGAGTAGCAAATACTGTAATACCGCTATCTACAAGCGCAGCAGCAACATCATCTTGAGTAGAGAGAGGATTGCTGCCGGTAACAACTACATTAGCACCTGCATTTTTTAATACCTGTGCTAAATAAGCAGTTTTTGCTTCCAGATGGATAGTAACAACCATATTGATACCTTTAAAAATCTGCTCTTTGCTGTACTTTTCGTTCAGAATATTTAAAAGTGGCATGTATTCTTTAACCCAGGCAATCTTCTGTTTGCCTGATTCGGCTAAATTGATATCTTTAATCATGCTTTCCATGAATCAGTTTTCCTCCTCAAGATGTTTCTGCAATAATCTTATATTTTCTTTATAAGGCGCTTTAACCACGCCATATTCCGTTATTATGCCCGTAATAAGCTCAGCCGGAGTAACATCGAAGGCCGGATTAAAGATTCCTGCTTTCGACGGTACTGTTTTTTCCTGGCCAAAGCCTCTTACTTCCCAGGCTCCGCGTTCCTCAATCGGTATACTGCTGCCGTCAGTCAGCGTAAAATCAAAAGTACTCACCGGCGCTGCTATATAAAACGGAATATTATGTGCTTTAGCAGCCAAGGCTACACCGTAAGTACCAATTTTATTTGCCGTATCGCCATTTGCAGCAATACGGTCTGCACCTACAACAACAGCATTTATACCTTTGGTTTTCATCGTCCAAGCAGCCATGCCATCGGTTATAACGGTAACGGGAATATTATCTTCAGACAATTCATAAGCTGTTAAACGTGCACCCTGCAACAAAGGTCTGGTTTCGTCGGCATATACCATTTGCAGCTTACCAAGGCTATAAGCCGCACGAACAACACCCAAGGCAGTTCCCCAGCCGCATGTTGCCAGTGCTCCGGCATTACAATGTGTCAGGACAACGGCGTTGTCAGGCAGTATTTCCGCACCATAGCATCCTATTTTCTTATTTACTGCTATATCATTTTTATAAATTTCTACAGCAAGCTGTTCCAGCTTCTCAATAATTTTAACAGGCACAGTCAGCTCTTCTGTCAGCTTGGCAGCAAGTCTGTATATCTTTTCTGCTCCCCACTGCAGATTTACTGCGGTAGGACGTGCACTGATTAAATCATCCTTTATCTTAGTCAAGGCACCTAAGAAATCAGGACGATTTGCAGCTTCCTTTGCCCCTAAAACCATTGCAAAAGCGGCAGCAGCACCGATTGCCGGCGCTCCTCTAACTTCCAGTTTCTTGATTGCTTCTTTAACACGTTTATAGTCTTTACAGGAAATCAAGGCACTTTCCTGCGGTAATTTTGTCTGATCCAATAATATTAACCTGCCGTCTTCCCAACGCATGGTTTCAGTCATACGAACACTTCCCTACAGTTTAAATCCACCAAATTCTGCCATACAGTTATGACAGCCGCACTCAGTATGTACTGGCCCATCATAAGCAATAAATGCGGAGATAAGTTTCTCCATATTGGCAATACTGCGCTGCATTTCTTCAACTACTTCACTATGGGATAACGGTGTTGGTGAAATTCCGGCAGCCATATTAGTAACAATAGAGCAGTTTGTATAGCACATCTCCGCCTCACGCGCCAGCAGCGACTCCGGCATATTTGTCATGCCTACCAAATCACCACCCATCTGGGCGAACATTTTGATTTCAGCAGCCGTTTCAAAACGAGGGCCTTCAGTACATACATAGGTTCCGTGCTCGTGGAATACTATATCAGTATTTTTCAGACAGTTAATAACCTTTTCACGCAGCACAGGACAATATGGATTAGTAAAATCCACATGTGCAACTCCTCGCTCTGGTGTATCATAAAATGTATTGATTCTGCTCTTGGTAAAATCAAGTACCTGATCGCATACTACAAAATGCCCTGCTTTCATCTCTTTATTTAAAGAACCTACGGCAGTCGTAGCAAAAATTTCCTCCACACCCAGACTCTTTAAAGCCCAGATATTAGCACGATAGTTTACTTTGTGCGGCGGAGTCTTATGTCCTACACCATGTCTGGTAATAAATACTACCATATTGCCTGACATTTCTCCAATATTACACAAAGCAGGACCATAAGGAGTCTGGATTATCTTGCTTTCAAATCCGCTCAATGCTTCCGGACTGTATATCCCGGTACCGCCAATGATGGCAATTTTACGCATTGTATCTTCCCTCCTCAGAAAAATTAAGTTTATCTATGATAGCCGGTAAATCCAGCATATTTTCAAGAATAAAGTCAGGTTTGCCCTCCCGCAATATTTGTGGCCAGTTGAAGGATGTGTATCGAACAGCAGCAGTCAAGGCACCTGCACTCTGTCCACTCTGTAAATCATAGGGGCTATCCCCTACACAGATACACTCTTCTGGTTTAAGCTCCAACATGGAACAGGCTTTTAGCATTGGTTCAGGATGCGGTTTATTATGCTCTGTATCATCACAGCCGACAACAGCAGAAATAAATGCTTCAAGGCCGCAGCATTTTAACCCTCTGTATGCCATAGGTGATTTTTTGGACGTCACAACAGCCATTTTCAAACCATTGGCATGTAAAGCAGTCAAGGCTTCTGCTACACCGTCAATAGTCTTAATCATTTCATCGTGATGCTCAAGATTGAACTGCCTGTAAACCGCACGCATCTCGACAATCAAATTGGGAGATGGCGCATATAAGGCCATCGCATCCGCCAGAGGCAGACCAAAAGTCCTGACTATTTCTTCTCTGGGAACATTTCTTGACAGAAATTTCGCAAACGTATGCTCAAAAGCTGATAAAATCAGCTCGTTGGTATTGGCCAACGTTCCGTCAAAATCAAATAATACTCCTTTAATAGGCATGGATTCTTCCTTTATCAATTAAACTCTATCTAATATATAATATCATAAAATCTTATTGAATCCAAATTTTTACGCCAAAATAAAAAGACACCGGAAAACAACCAGTGTCTTTGAAATACATCTTATTGGATTACTTTGTTTGTTTTTTTACAAAAGCAACCTGTTTAGGGCCAACTTTAGCGGCATCCTCAGGAATAAGCACATCGTCAAAATTGATACCTCTTGTATGTGCTGTATGGCTCCATTCATGCTCGTTTCTATGAATAAATCCCAGAGCAGTAATTGGTACCCAGCTGTAAATGAAAATAGGATACAAAAGCAGATAACACCAGGATTTAAACGAAGCTCTTATTTTAAACAGAACAGCCATCGGGAAAATGTATTGCCCAAAGCCAATCAGTGTCCAAACTTCCAATGGCAGAACCCTGTACAGGATATTATCATAAAACGGAACAAATTCATAAATATAACTGCATAGCAAAAAGAAAGTAGAAATTAACAGGAAATAAGGTTGGAACAAATTTACCATACAGTCCAGTACTACTATATTACGTTCCTTAATGGCTTTCTTGAGCATGGGACCCAGATATCTGTTAGCAACATCAAAATGCCCCTGTGCCCAACGTTTACGCTGATTCCAGGCTGCTTTAAACGTCAATGGCTTTTCATCATAAATAATAGCATCATGCGCCCACGTTGTCGGTATATTTTCCATCATGGCCTTCATGGTAAATTCCATATCTTCAGTGAGGCAAGTAGCTCCCCAGCCATAGCGTCTCAGTATCTCAGAATCAATGCACATGCCGGTACCGCCAAGACAGCTGGAAAGACCGATATTATATTTTGCCAGATGCCATACATGGTTAACAACCCAGAAAGAAATGGAAAAAACACCGGAAATCCAGGTATCATTAGGATTTTTAGAATCAAGATAGCCTTGAATAAGGCGCTCACCATTGCAAAGTCTGCTGTTCATCTCCCGCAGAAAATTAGGATGCACCAGATTGTCAGCATCAAAAACGCATACGGCATCATATTGCCTTTCCATTTGAAACAATCTGTTAAACATCCAGTCCATAGCGTAGCCTTTACCCTTACCGGTTTCACTGAAACGTTCGTGTACGATGGCCCCTGCATTACGCGCAACTTGCGCCGTATTGTCAGAACAGTTATCTGCTACAACAAAAATATCGTACAATTCATTTGAATAATTAAGTCTTTTTAAATTTTCTACCAGCGGCGCAATTACTTTATCTTCATTGTGTGCGCATACTACCAGAGCAAAAGTTTTACTTTCATCATATATCTTTACTTCTTTTTTCTTACCAAACAAACCAAACCAGGAAATTACGAAATAATATACAGTAAAAAAAATGATTAAGAACTGCAAAGGTATCATGATAATATCAAAATACGTATTCATTTACTAACTCCTCTGTTTCATTATTTTTAACAATCTGTAATTATTTACGTAAAATAAGCACATAAAAAAAATTGATAATACCTGCAACAGTGTAGGTAAACATAATAATAAAAGGCCATGCTGTCGGACGCTCATAAATCATATAAGCACCGATAAGTAATGCTATAACAACAGGCACAGCAAACATCGGGTTTCCTTTACCTTTGAAATCAGGAAACTTCACATTACTGTACATAATAACCGCAATGACAAAAGTCATAACAGCAACGGTAATAGGTGCAAAACTGTAACCGGACAAAACATAGGTGGCCAGGCAGCAGGCGCCTGCCGGAATAGGCATTCCCTGAAAATATCCTTTTACAGTGGCAGCATTAACATTAAAACGGGCAAGTCTCATCGCACCGCCAATAGTGAAGAACGCTGCGACAATCTGTCCGACAAAGCCAAGCTCTGTCATGCCATAATAATAAATCATAATTGCAGGTGCAACACCAAAAGAACCAAGATCACAAAGGGAATCAAGCTCTTTGCCAAAATCTCCGCTGACACCTAACAGACGTGCAGCTCTGCCATCCATGGAATCAGCAAGCACTGCCAGAATAATGAAAACAGCTGCATAAAAAAAGTCCTGTTCAAAGGTTTTAAATATGGATAAAATGCCAAAAATCAGACTTATGGAACTGATGCTGTTGGGAACTATACGACGATAATTCATTACTGTTTAATCCTCCCCATAACGGTAATGCCGCCTACAACGGTATCGCCTTTTTTTACAGTTATTTCAACATTTTTAGGAACAACAAGCTCTGTGCTGGAACCAAACTTGATCATACCGTAACATTCGCCCTGTTTCATCTGATGACCAAGCGTTACCCATGAAACTATGCGACGCGCTAAAAGTCCCGCAACTTGAGTAACTAAAATACGCATCCTGCCATTATCAAGGCCGATAGCATGTCTTTCATTTTCAAACGATGCAGATTTTTTATAAGCAGGTACAAACTGTCCACAGGTGTAGCGTTGATATTTAATTTCCCCGTCAATAGGGCTGCGGTTTACATGCACATTAAATACTGAAAGAAACACAGTCACTTTGGTAGCTGGCTCATTAAGATACTCATCATCATAAATATCTTCAACAGCCATTACCGTGCCATCTGCGGGAGAATATAAAATATTGGGATCATATGGCATCGATCTTGATGGATTACGAAAAAAATAAATAAAAAATGCAGCCAACACTGCCGGAACAACAGCGGCCACCATTCCAAAAAAGTAATAAACAATCAAGGTAAGAATTACAGCTGCAATAATAAATGGATAACCATCTTTTACAATTACCATCATAATCCTCTCTTTCATCTTTTCTTTTATTTAGCACCATCTTCAATAAATAAAAAAACTAAAAAATAGTGTGACGACATATTTCATCACACTATTATAATACACAGAAGTCTTTTTGTCCATTTATCAAAGAAATTATTTATGACTGAACAGTACTTTTAAAACGAATTTAGGCAATGCCAGCATACGCATAAATCTGCTTGGCTGCTTATATAATCTAAATGCCCACTCCAACGAAGAGTCCTGCATCCATTTAGGAGCACGCTCCATTTTTCCAGCCAGAACATCAAAACTGCCGCCAATTCCCATTAAAATCTTTGCCTGCAGCTTTTCTCTGTTTTTTATCAACCACTTCTCCTGCTTGGGAGCACCTAAGGCAACAAACAGCATATCCGGAGCTGCAGTATTAATATCCTGAATAATTGTATCTTCTTCGCTGTCTTTAAAAAAGCCGTTACGGCAACCAACTATCTTAACTCCTGGATAAAGTTCTTCAGCCTTGTTTTTAGCGGCTTCAGCTACTCCCGGAGCACCTCCAAAAAAATATGCCTTATAGCCTTTAGTTGCAGAAAGTTGCAGCAGTCTATTATACAAATCAAAGCCTGCTACACGTTCAGGAATATTATAGCCAAGATATCTGCCAGCCCATACGGCTCCGGCACCATCAGGCAGCACCAAATCAGCTTGTTCAGATACAATGGTATTATATTCTTTGTCCTTTTGGCACATCATAATAATCTCGGCATTTGCAGTTACCACAAAGGCCTGCTCTTTATGCACAAGTTTTGTTTCTAATACTGCAACTGATTCATCCATTGTCAGCGGATGTACAGGAACGCCTAAAATTTTTACAGGCTCTTTTATCTGCATTAGTCGATCTTCCCTCATTGAATATAAACGTTTAATAAATCACTTTGCTTATCCACGCAAAGATATTTATACACTGGTCTGCCAACACTGCCTCTATGCAGATCAAGTTTCAGCAGATGTAATGTTTTTAAAAACTCAAGATATTTACGGATGGATACTCTAGAAATTCCAACTTTTGCGGAAACTTCTTCCGTGGTAAACATGCCGTCAAAGGTAACAATACAATCCCAAACGGTAGAAAGCGTATGCTTATCTAAACCTTTTGGTAAAGCCACAAGTGCTTCTTTTTCATGTTTGATAATTGTCTTGTCAAGCTCGGATTGCTTAAGAATATCCTGATTTTCAACAATATGATAGCGCTTCTGATAATTACTAAGTGCAAGATTAAATCTTTCAAATTCAAAAGGCTTAATAATATAGTCAACAGCACCCAATCGCAAAGCCTGTTTAATTTTGTCCTTATCATTCGCTGCAGACACTATTATTACATCAACATCATATTTTGATTCACGTATTTTCTCCAGTGTCTGTAAACCATCCATAAAAGGCATAAATACGTCAAGAATGAGCAAATCATATTCTCTGGTCTGTAAAAGTTTTAAAGCTTCGTCTCCGCTGCGGGCAATGTCGCACAACTGAAATCCTTTAATCTGGCTTAAATAATGCTCATGCAGCTGGGCAACCATGGGGTCATCTTCGACAACTAAAACATTAATCATTTGCTTCACCATCCTTTTTGATTGGCAGTCTTACAGTAAATGTTGTTCCTTCGCCAAGAGAAGATTCGACGGTTATGGTGCCATCAAGGTTATCGATACTTTGCTTTACAAGATATAAACCAAAGCCATGTCCGTCGCCCTTACTGGAATATCCGCGCCTGAAAAGATTTTCGCGTACTTCATCACTCATACCCGGGCCGGAATCTTCTACAACTATAACTATTTCTTTATCAAAATCTAAGATACTCAGATTGACAATACGTTCTCCCTGGAATTTTTTCAGTACATCAAATGCATTTTCCACAATATTTCCTATTATAAGAACTAAATCATGCACTGAAGGTACTTCCAGCTCACTGTGAATTTCGCTTTCGTCAGATAATGAAAAATCTATCTGCAACTCACGGCTGCGACTGATTTTACCTAAAATAAAACCAGCTAACGTAATGTCTTTTAATCTGGTCACCACATAAGCAACCTCTGACTGCCTGTTATAAGCAATTTCCTGGGTATACTTTTTCAGTTCATCATATGCCTTCATATCAATAAGTCCCATGATGACGTGCATTTTATTCATAAATTCATGGGTCTGAGCTCTGAGTGCAGTAGCGTAATTTTTGAATCCGGTGAGCTGATTGGCCATCTCTTCAACTACAGATTTTTTTCTGAACGTAACAACTGCACCAAGAATATTTTTTTCCAGCATTAACGGTACTGCTGTAACAACAAATACCGTATTGCCTATTTTAGCACCAGCATCAGATAATATCTTACCATTTTTTATAATATCATCAAAATTAATTTTATTCAAAATTTCTTTGGCTTTTTTCCCGACCAGCTGATCTGCGTCATCAATAGACGCCTCTGTCAAAAGATTTTTAGCTTCCGTATTGGCAAGCGTAATAATCCCCTGGTTGTTAACATCAATAACCCCTTCACGGACGGAGTTCAAAAGAACATTACGTTCCTGCAGCAGGGCAGCAATTTCTTCCGGTTCCAAACCAAACAGTACTCTCTTAATATGACGAGCCAGATACATTGCACCGGCAATGCCTACAGACAGACCAACAAAAGTCATAAAAAGCAGGAAAAATACTGAGTCCATCGTAGAATTGTTAAAGATACTGTCTGAATAACCTGTAACAACATACCCGATAGTCTTATTGTTCTTATCCTTAATAAAACCCAGTGCTTTGTTGGGCATATTATAATTTTCCTGCCAGCTTATACTTTCGTCAGAAGCATATTTGCGTACAATATCTTCGGCACTTTTTCTGAAATTTTCCAGATTGCCTGGATTATACAGTACACGCAGATTATAATTTCTGTCAAATATTGCGACACTGGCTTCATCAGAATTATCTACATCATTAACATAATCCTGCATTACTTTATCCACTTCAGCATCAGGAACTCCATCCGGCTGCATAAGTCCATCATGGATTTCAGGTGAATTGCACAGTATCGTGGTTATGCTGACAGCGTTAATACTGATGCGGTCATAAATGACTTTAGCCACACGAAAAGTAGTAAATACTGAAGTCGGAAGCAACGCAACACAGACTACAAGTGTTATCAGAAGCACTATTTTCTGTGAAAGCGTAAAGAATTTAGACCGTTTTTGGTATGATGCAACAGTATTTTTAAAACTTTCTTCATTATGAAAATTAAATTTTTGCAACATCTGCAGGTACCGTCAAGAATTGGATGCCGGGATTGCGTTCAAGAATCCAGTTTAATGACCATTCATTATTTACCAGAATCACTGGACGACCTTTTTTATCATATACCAGCATACCATTGTCAAGTCCTTTAATATTATCAATGAGTTTCTTATCTTCCGTATAAACCCAACGTGCCACTGAATATGGTAACTGATTCATCAGAAGCTGCGCACTGTATTCATTCAGCAGCCTGTATTCCAATACTTCCAGCTGCAATACACCTACAACACCGACAACGTAGCACTCGAGACCTACTCCTTTTTGCTCGAAAACCTGAATAGCACCCTCCTGAGAAAGCTGGATAATGCCTTTTTCAAACTGCTTGCGTTTTAAAGAATCTTTCGGCTGAACACGCGCAAAAATTTCCGGCGGGAAAACCGGGAAATCTTCAAACTGCAGCTTCAGACTGCTGTCACTTAAGGAATCACCAATACCAAAAATCCCGGGGTCAAAAACACCGATAATATCGCCAGGATAAGCCTTTTCGACAATAGTTCTTTCCTGTGCCAAGAACTGCTGCGGCTGAGTCAGTTTAATCATTTTATTGGATTGCTTGTGATAAACACTCATACCCTTTTCAAAAACACCGGAACAAATCCTCATAAAAGATATTCTATCGCGGTGAGCAGGATTCATATTAGCCTGAATCTTAAACACGAAGGCAGAAAAAGCTTCATTGGCAGGATCAATCGAATCTCCGTTCTGCAGCATACGCGGCTGAGGTTTGGGAGACAGTTCCAAAAATTTCTCCAGAAAACTCTGCACACCAAAGTTAGTCATGGCACTGCCAAAGAACATGGGTGTTAATTCACCGGCATTTACTTTTTCCATGTCAAATTCATCACCGGCCATATCCAAAAGCTCTATATCATTACACAAGTTTTCATACAGCTCATCACCAAGCATTTCCTTGATTTTAGGGTCATCAAGTGAACCAGTCGTAGATTTCAGCTGCTTAGCACCATGGCTGGTATCATCTTCAAAAAGTTCAATGGTATTTTTCAGCCTGTCGTAAACACCTTTATAATGCCCGTCGATACCGATAGGCCAGTTAACCGGAAATGCTCTGATGCCAAGTACTTTTTCCAGTTCGTCCATCAAATCAAATGGATTGCGTCCATAGCGGTCTAATTTATTAATAAAGGTAAAAATAGGCAGTTTACGTCTATGACATACCCAGAACAGTTTTTTAGTCTGCGGCTCCACGCCTTTGGCGGCATCTATCAGCATAACCGCACTATCTGCTGCCATAAGCGTTCTGTACGTATCTTCCGAGAAGTCCTGATGGCCCGGTGTATCCAAAATATTAACCCTGTAACCATCATAATCAAATTGCAGTACGGAAGAAGTAACTGAAATACCGCGCTGCTTCTCTATTTCCATCCAGTCAGAAACAGCATGCTTATTACTTTTTCTTGCTTTTACTGAGCCTGCAAGATGAATTGCACCACCGTACAGCAATAATTTTTCTGTTAAAGTAGTTTTACCGGCATCAGGATGCGAAATAATGGCAAAAGTTCTTCTCTTTTCAATCTTCTCTAATAAATCCTGCATGTGTTCCCCCTGTTATTCATCCATATTTTGTGCTTCATAAATCCTGTAAGCATCAATAATTTGTTTTTTTACATACTCCGGTACCGGTTTTTCAGTTTCCATTTCACCGCGCAGATTAAATCTAAACGCAATATCTTCATATTTATCACCGGCATATGTTTCGCAGCTAAAAGTCGTACGCATAAATTCATCCTTAAAAGTACAATCCTTCAAATAATGTGATTTACGCTCCCTGTCCCACGCTGCATACACAGCATAAAGTTGTTGCTGAGCTTCAACTGGTATATCTTCTCCTGTCACAACGGTTTCCGTTTCATGTATAGGCGTACAGTCCATATTCTGATATACAGTACCGTCTTCTAATTCTATTGTAACAGATAATACGTAATCTACTTCGTTGAAAACTGCTTTTTTTATTTTCCATTTATCATGCCATTTTTGAATACAATCTGAACAAATAAACTGTGTATCACGAATGGTATTCATATAATTATCACGATAATATAATTTCCCCTCTGGGATAAAATTTTTATGGCACTCGCTGCAGACAAGTTCCAAAGTGCGAATCATGACAGTATTCCTCCAAAATAAGACATAAAAAAAGCCTTTACGGGAACCCGTAAAGGCTTTCGATCCGAAATGGTCGGAGCGGCGGGATTTGAACCCACGACCTCTTCCACCCCAAGGAAGCGCTCTACCAAACTGAGCCACGCCCCGAATCACAAAAACAATTATATCTGATACCAAAAGATTTGTCAACTGTTTTATAAATGAAAATTCTCTGCCAATAAATTACAACTGACGCACTCCCTGATAATCAATATCCAAAATATGTGTCCTACAAGATTGCCCATTAGCAATGAATGCCTGCTGCATGGCCGCAGCAATTTTTTCATGCTCAGCATCAGCTGGAGCATAGGCCAGAATCGTCGAACCTGCACCACTGATAATTGCGTTGTAAGCGCCAGCATCGCGTGCAGCATTAAACACATCCTGCAATCCATTAATAAGATGCGCACGGTATGGCTGATGCAATTTATCTTCTAAAGCTGCCGCAATATGCTCGGCAGAGCCACTCATCAGTGATGCAATAAGTAAGGAAGCTCTGGATACATTAAAGACAGCATCAACATGTGCTACTTCTTTAGGTATCGCCTTGCGTGCCAGCGCTGTCGCAAGTCTCTGCTCAGGAACAGCAGCAATGAGCTTTAACGGTAAAGCAGGTTTAAAACTGAGCGAATGAGCTTTTGCACCATCCATATAACTTACAGTAAAACCGCCCAGTAAAGCTGGAGCCACATTATCCGGATGTCCCTCTATTTCTGTAGCAAAATTTAATAACTCTTCCTGCGATAACCGGCTTCCAGATAATACATTGGCAGCATAAACACCTGCGACGATAGCACTGGAACTGCTGCCCAATCCTCGAGACATAGGAATATTATTCTGCATCGTTATTTTCAGTCCAATAGCATTATCAGGCTGCACAAAATTCCAAACTGCAAAAAAACTTTTAAATACCAGATTATTTGCTGATGCTTTTAAATATTCTGAGCCTTCTCCTTCTGCTTCCAGCATAAGGCCTGCCTCTTCAGGCAATATTTCAAAAGAAAGTGTATTGTACAGCGTGCAAGCCACGCCCAGCGAGTCATAACCTGGTCCGCAGTTAGCCGATGTCGCCGGTACCTGAATATATATTTTGTCCATAAGTTTACCGCCTGCTTATGCCAGACTGCTGTCTTCAACCCTGATGACACTGCAAACTTCATTTACTACAGGCAGTGCTTTCAAAGTCTGAACAGCCATCTGTAGATTAAATTCTGATACATTATGCGTAATTACAACTATTTCTGCCTCATTACCAATCTTATTTTTTTGTACGACATTACGCAGGCTGACGTTTTGCGCGCCAAAAGCAGCTGCAATAGCTGCCAGAGCACCCGGTTTATCCATAACATGCATACGGATATAGCAAGGAGAGCACATATTTTCCAGAGAGCAGAGTTTTTTATCCTCAAAACAGGTACAGTTTATGCGGCCTGTTTCACCGTGCTGTAAATTGCGGGCCACATCAATAATATCACCGCATACAGCACTGGCGGTAGGCATTCTTCCTGCTCCCAGGCCCATGAACATGGCTTCGCCAATAGCATCGCCAGTCACAAATACAGCATTATACACATCATTTACTCCTGCCAACGGATGCGACAGCGGCAGCATAGTCGGATGTACACGTACACTGATGCCAAATTCCGGATCATTTTTAGCAATGGCAAGGAGCTTAATGGCATAGCCAAGCTCAGCAGCATAGTTAATATCACGTAAACTGATACTTTCAATGCCTTCGACCTGCACATCGTCAAGGCTTATCCTTGTATTAAAAGCAATTGAAGCCAGGATTGCAAGCTTGCGCGCCGCATCAAAACCGCCTACATCGGCAGTAGGATCAGACTCCGCGTAACCTTTGTTCTGGGCTTCCTGCAGTACGTCGGCGTAGTCAAGATGTTCATTAGACATCTTAGTCAGCATATAATTTGTCGTACCGTTGACAATACCCATAATGGAGGTAATCTTATTAGCCGCAAGAGATGTCTTTAAAGGCTGGATAATAGGAATACCTCCGCATACGCTGCCTTCAAACATAAAATCACAGTTTTTCTCAGCAGCTAAAGGGAATAATTCTTTACCATATTTAGCCAGCACATCTTTATTTGCCGTTACAACATTTTTACCTTGCTCAAAAGCTTTGGCAATATATTCTTTAGCAGGATGCTCTCTGCCCAAAAGCTCTACTACAATATCTATTTCCGGATCCTCCAGAATATCATCAATATTTGTAGTGTAAAAATAATTGGAACCGTATTGCTCCTGCAACTTTTTGATATCTCTGCCGAATACTTTGGCGATAATAATTTTCTTACCTATCTTCTTCTCTATAACATCAGCATTTTTTTCCATAACGGATATAACGCCACCGCCAACAGTACCGGCACCTAATAATCCAACTTTAATATAATTCTGCAAAGCAAACCCCTCCGTACAACAAAATTATATTATACCTGACCAAGCACTTCTAAACGTTTTACGCCATCAATCATGCGCAATTTATCCAGTAATGCTTCCAAATCTATAGTAAGGTTTTTAGTTTCAATAGAAATAGTAGTATTAGCAACTCCCTGCAGGGGAATGCCTTGATTAATAGTCATTATACTGCCGGAATCGTCGGCAACTGTATTGAGCACTTTGGATAAAACACCTGACTTATGCTCCAGAAGTAAAGAAAGAGTAATGATCTTTTCTTTACTTGCTTCATAAAACGGAAATACATAATCTTTGTATTTATAATAAGCGCTGCGGCTCAAGCCCATTTTTTCAACAGCTTCATTAATAGTTTTGATTTCACCACGTTTAAGGATTTCTTTGACCTTAATAGTCTTTTTAATTGCTTCCGGCAGTATTTCTTCACGTACTAAATAAAAAGTAGATTTTTCAGCCATTTTATTGCCTCCTTAAAATACAAACTTAATACTTAATTATTATATCACTGTTCTTTCTAAAAACACAATAGTTTTCACAAAAAATATAAAAAGGACTGAATTTTTTCAGTCCTTTTTAATAAATCTATTTTTTAATATTTTCTGCACTACCCTGTTTAATTTTACTTTCCGTACCGTTCAACAGGCGTTTGATATTTTCCTTGTGCCGTATAACAACAAAAAGACCGGCTATCCCACCAAATACAATATATGCAGGCGGATATGCAAAATACCAGGCAAAAACAGGCGCCAATACGGCGGCTACTACCGAACCCAAAGACACATAACGGGTTACAATAACAATAACCAGCCACACCAGGAAACAACCAAGGGATACTTTCGGCATCAGATACACCAAAAGGCCGAGTCCGGTGGCAACACCTTTTCCACCTTTAAAGCCCAGAAAAGCAGAATAATTATGTCCTAAAAGTGCACCCAGTGCAGTTACAACATTTAACAGCGGATTGGCAAAGAAATAGTTCATAACAGATACGGCTATAATACCTTTTAATATATCCAAAACCAGTACCATTAAGGCCGCTTTGGCACCTACAGTTCTGAATACATTAGTCGTACCGATGTTCTTGCTTCCATATTCGCGGATATCTATTCCGAAAAGGCTTCTTACAATCCACAAACCGCTTGGTATCGAACCGCACAAATGTCCGCAGACAAAGCCAATTATGAAATGAAATATACTAACTTCGCTTCCCATTGCAAACCATCACCTATTCATCTTCGTTTTTGCCGCGTATAATCATCTGAATCGGCGTACCTTCAAAACCAAAAGCTTCGCGCAGTTTATTTTCCAGATATCTTTGATAGGAAAAATGCATAATTTCCGGTTCATTGACAAAAATCACAAATGTAGGCGGCTTGATTTTTACCTGCGTAGTATACATAATTTTCAGGCGTTTCCCTTTTTCTGTCGGCGTAGGATTAATGGCAACAGCATCTTCGATAACCTGATTGAGAACGCTGGTAGATATACGCATGGCATTTTGCTCAGCTACATAGGAAATAACTTCCGGCAACCTGTGAATGCGCTGTTTCGTAACAGCAGAAACGAAAACAACCGGCGCATACTGTAAAAATACCAGCTCTTTACGCAGCATTTCTGTATAACGCAATGTAGAAGTATTATCCTTCTCATATAAATCCCATTTATTTACTACAAGCACGATACCTTTACCTGCTTCGTGAGCATAACCGACAATCTTCTTATCCTGTTCAGTAACACCCTCAACCGCATCAAAAACCATTAAAACAACATCACTGCGGTCAACTGCCCGCAAGGAACGCATAATACTGTATTTTTCGATAGGTTCATCAATACGCGCTTTTCTGCGCATACCTGCGGTATCAATGAAAAGATATTTCTGACCATCTCTGACAACAGGAGTATCAATAGCATCGCGTGTTGTACCGGCAACATCACTGACAATGGAACGTTCTTCACCTACTAAAGTATTAAAAATAGAAGATTTTCCTACATTAGGTCTGCCAATAAGCGCAACCTTGATTTCATCATCGTCATCGAATTCGCCCATTATTTTTTTATCAGGAAATTTTGCAACCACTGCATCGAGAAGATCACCCAAACCTAAATGATTGGCAGCAGATACCGGTATTGGCTCCCCAATACCAAGATTATAAAATTCATAGATATTCATTTCCTGTTTGGGTGAATCTGATTTGTTTATGGCCAATACAATAGGCTTTTTAGACTGACGCAGCATTTTTGCAACTTCAGCATCTTCACCAGTAATCCCAGTACGCGCGTCGCAGACAAACAAAATTACATCAGCTTCTTTAATTGCTATCTGTGCCTGCTGGCGAATAGATACAGCAATAGCATCTGCATTCATAATTTCAATACCGCCTGTATCTACCATCATAAATTCATTATCCAGCCATTCAGCAGTAGCATAAAGGCGATCTCTGGTAACACCAGGAGTGTCTTCTACAATAGATATCCTGCTATTGGCAAAAATATTGAACAAAGTCGACTTTCCTACATTAGGCCTGCCAACAATTGCAACTATCGGTTTTCCCATACTATCCTGTCTCCTTAATGATCAATACCGTTACGAGAAGATATCCCTTTATGGAAATAATGCTTTACTTCCCGCATATCGGTAACTAAATCAGCTATTTTTATAATCTGCTCCGGAGCATATCTTCCGGTAATAATAATCTCCACATCATGTTTATGTAGCTTTATAAAATCTGTTACTTCATCAACTGGCAGCATGCCAGCAGCAAGAACTATATTCAGCTCATCAAGAATAAAGATATCAGCCTGACGCTGACAAATGGCTAATTTCGCAGCTTCCCAGCCCTCACGGCACAGCTTCAGATCCTCAGCAGCCGGATTTTTAAAATCTACAAACGCATCCCTGCCAACCTGATGCAGAATAAAACCAGGAATCAGGCCAGCAGCCTTTGCTTCTCCGTAACCAGGATCATCTTTTAAAAAAGAAAACATCATGCTTTTCTTCTGATAACCTGCCGCCCTTAAAACCACTCCCAGAGCAGCCGTTGTCTTCCCTTTTCCGTCACCCGTATAAATCTGCAGCATATTATCCCTCCCGGGGCATAGTCAACAGATGCAGCAGTTCACCTGCATCTTTGGCAATCTCTACTTTTCCCTTAAATGAATTGCGGAAACTTTCTAATGACATATCATCCAAAAACAGATTATCATTATTTAACACTACCCCTGGCAGGATAAGGCGTGAACATCCATTTGTGGCTTGAAGAATATCTCCTCCTGTCAGCAGCCCGGTTACATTGACGTGCCCGCCAAAGAAAAGATTTTTTACCGGCACAAAAGCATGCCTCGTGGCATATCTGTCGTTAAACTGTTCCATAAGCGGCTGCAATACGCGAAATGCACTTTCACCCACAGGTATGATTGCGGCCTCTGTTCCGTCAGCATGTGCCAAAGTTTTCAAGGCATTGTCCCATTCATTAAGAAAATTACGTGTCAGACCAATACCATTTTCCAGCTGCGGAAAGCCGTCATAGTATTCCGATGCAGGCAACTCTTTTTCAGCCAGCAGATAAAATTCATCCCCCAGATAAACGAACGATTTGCCAGTTTCTGCACGACATTTTTTTTGCCATACGGAAACAGTGTCTACTATCTCAGCTGCTTCCCTGGCAGTAAAAGTACGCATTGGATGTAAGTGTTCTCTATGCTTAGTCAGACCTACAGGTACAACAGCCATCGTCAGAACTCCTGGATGCAGTTCATAAAGATCTTCAAAGGTCTTTTGCAGAACAGCACCGTCATTATAGCCTGGACAACATACTATTTGCGTATGAATCTGTATGCCTGCTTCTAACAATAGTTTAAGCTTATCCATAAGCTGACCTGCAAAACGATTATTCATCATTTTACAGCGCACATCAGGATCAGTTGCATGAACTGATATATATAAAGGCGATAAATGGGTCCTGATAATTCTATTAAAATCCTCATCACGCATATTGGTCAATGTAATAAAATTACCATAAAGAAATGAAAGCCTGTAGTCATCATCACGAACATACAGCCCCGGACGCATACCAGGAATCATCTGGTCAACAAAACAGAAAATACAGTTATTATAGCACGTACGCACTTTGTCAAATACAGCAGCTTCAAATTCTATTCCCAAATCTTCGTCAGGATATTTTTCTATCTGCAAAAAACGTCTTTCGCCAGCAGCATTCTCAATTTCCAATTCAACCATATCATCAGCTGTCAGAAAGCTGAGATCAATAATATCCTGAACGCTGCAGCCGTTGACTGTACACAGTTTTTCACCAGATAAAATACCTGCTTTTTCAGCCAGGCTATGTCTGCGTACTTTGTTAATGCGTCCTAACATGTATATCTCCTTTGTGCAAAATATTTATCACTTGATTATATCATAGTATGAAAATAAATTCCATAGGCTAATAAATCACATCGCTATACAAAAAAGATTCTGTCATCAATAACTGATAACAGAATCTTTTAATTTTATCTGCGTTTTTTACTGAAAGCAGCAGCAGCATAAGCACGGCACTGCATAAAATCTATTGTCTGTCCGCTGAATATAATAGGAGTATTACGCAGCTCCTTTATGTTACGACAGCCAAGCAGCAGCAGATAATCACTCAGCCTCTGCTGCATATGTTCTATAAACTTAACTGCTGCATCTGTCCCCTGTTCACTTATAATTTTGAGGATAATACCGCTCATTCCCACCATATCAGCTCCAAGAGCAAAAGCTCTTACAGCCTTAGCAGCATCATCTATTCCACCTGACGCAATAAGAAATGACTCGTCATCAAGCGTTGCTGCAGCATCCAGAAGGCTCCATGCCGTGGGATTTCCCCAAAAAGCCATTTCTTCCGGTTCTACATCTGCTCTTCTGGCCTCGATCACAGGAAAATTTGTTCCTCCACAGCCAGCACAATCAAAAAAAGTAAAACCATTTTCAGCTAATAAGCTATAAGACTCTCCTGCTATTCCACAGCCAGTTTCTTTTACAATTACAGGCACATCCACTTTATCCCGTATCTGCATCATATTGTCCAGAAGACCGCTGAAATATCTGTCTCCTTCCGGCATCATAAGCTCCTGAGCAGGATTAAGATGTATTTCCAGAGCATCAGCTTCCAGCATATTTACTGCGTCCTGTGCCTGCTGTGGTGTTGACAAAGCACTTACATTAGCAAACACAATGCCATCAGGATTATTTTCACGCACCACCGTATAGCTGTTGCGCCCCACACCTGTTTTAACTGTTCCATACTGTGAACCTACAGCCATCGCTATACCAGTTTTACATGCTACTGACGCAATTTTACTGTTTATCTCAGTTACCGCATCAGTACCGCCGGTTATGGCATCAATCAAAAAAGGAGCACACAGCATTTTACCAAATAAATCCGCAGATAAAACAATGTCTGCCGGATTCAATTCCGGCAGACAGTTATGGATAAAACGGATATCTTCAAAATGCGTGCTCTCCGGGCCAAAACCCGTTTCTAATGCGAATTTGATATGTTCAAGTTTACGCTGAGCCCGCTGCATGAACATTCTCCTTTTTATTATAATTATTTTTCGATGTTTTCCAGCTGTTCAGCTAAATCCAGAGTCAGGCTCGGTTTTTCATTCAGATAAGAACTGTATTCAGCTTTTTCGGCATCTCTTTTAACTTTAGCGATGCTCAGGCCTACTTTCTTATTGTCGAGGTCAATTTTTAAAATTTCGGCTTTAACAATTTGACCAACTTCAAGAACATCTTCAGGTTTATTGATGCGTTCTTCAGCAATCTCAGAAATATGTACAAGTCCTTCAACTTTGTCGGTTACTTTAACGATAGCACCAAAAGTCAGGAAACGTACAACCTTGCACTCAACAATTTCACCAACATGCAGCTTGCCTGCTTCAACTTTCCAGGGATCTTCCTGAGTAGCTTTGATGCTGAGGGCAACACGTTTATTTTCACGGTCAATTTTCTTAACCAGAACTTGTACTTCGTCACCCACTTGAGCTGCATCAGCTGCCTTCACATTGCGATCCCAGGACAGTTCAGTATTATGTACAAGACCTACAAGACCCTGACCTACTTCAACAAATAAACCGAAATCAGCAATTTTAACTACTTTGCCGGCAACGATTTCGCCTTCGTTCACAGAATTATAAGCAGCTTCTTCTGCTGCAGCTCTTGCTTCTTTAGCAGCCTGGATTCTTGCTTCCTTTGCTTCCTTCCAAGCTTTGGCTTTAGCTTCTTTTTCTGCTTTCAACAGGTCGCGGCGAGATACAACAATACGTTTTTTCTCCAAATCCACTTCGATAATTTCAGCTTCCAATTCTTTACCAACATAATCGCTGAAATCTTCTACACGGCGTAATTCTACATGAGATGCAGGCATGAAACCTTCAACACCTTCAACAGAAACAGCGAGACCAACAATATTTTTAGCTTTATTTTTAATGATGCGTAAAACTTTTACAGTAGCAGCACGTTTTTCACCTTCAGGCAGTTCAGCAACATTTTTCCATGCTGCATCACGTTCTGCTTTCACTTTGGAAAGACGCACAAAGTCGTCTTTAGAGCTGCCAGGAATAACCTTTGCTTCTACGGTATCACCAACTTTAATGCTTTGCATCAAATCTTCAGCAGTTTCAGTCAAAGACCATTCAGCATAGGTAATCATGCCTTCACGCATATAACCAAAATCAACATAAACACCGTCTTTATCTAATTGAATAACGGTTGCTTCAACGATTTTACCGGGATATACGTTAACGTCCTCCATACTTTTGTCAAGCATACTTTCAAAAGATTCCATGTTTTCCATTACAATAATAGCCTCCTTAATTAAACGGTCCGGAGTCGATGCTCCTGCCGTAATTCCTATTTTAGTACATCCTCTGAACATATCCTGCCGTAACTCTGCAGCAGTTTCAATATGATAAGCCAGACGGCATTTATCTGCAACAAGTTCATACAGATGTCTGGTATTAGCACTGTTGCGGCCGCCGATAACAATCATTGCATCAACTTCGCCTGCAAGTGCCAGCGCTGCCTGCTGTCTTTGAGAAGTAGCCAGACATATAGTCTTTTCGATTCGGTATTCGCCGGGTCGTGCTTCTTTGACAGCCTCCAGAATCTTTTCAAACTTTTGCAGTTCAAATGTGGTCTGAATTATAACCGCATATTTTTCTTTCAGCGGAATATCAGGGATATCTTCTATACATTCTATAACGATAGCGTTTTTTCCTGCCCATTTTAAAATACTTTTTACTTCAGGATGATTTTTTTCTCCAACAATAATCGGATAAAAACCATCCTGAGCTGCTGCTGCAGCTTTTTGCTGTGCCATCCTGACATTAGGACAGGTCGCATCTATGATTTGCAGCTGTTTTGTTTCTGCCATTCTGTATGTTTCTGGTCCCACGCCATGAGATCTGAAGATAACAGCCTGACCGGAAGAAAATTTCTCCAGACTGTCATGACAGGCAATCCCCTGCTGCGCCAGTTCAGCAATAAGCTGCGGATTATGAATCAGCGGGCCAAGAGTTCCACCGCATACATGCTCTGCAGCAGCTTTTCTGGCAATATCCACTGCACGTTTTACACCATAACAGAACCCGCAATATTTTGCAACTTTTACTTCCATACTCTGTCAACGCAATCCTTTCTGCAGTTCGGCAATACGCTGCATCAGCTCATCCGTAAGTTCTTTAAGAAGCTCCTTGTTGATTGTCTGCCCCTCCGGGAAATACATGGGCTTGCCAAAAACCACCTTAACTTTAGGCCACAGTCTGCCACAGCGCTTGATATCAGTACCGGCAATACAGGCAGGTATGATAACTGCCTGTGCTTTACCAGCCATCATAAGTGCTCCTGGTTCAGCCTTACCAAGATTACCTGTTTTACTGCGAGTACCTTCAGGAAAAATCGCCAGTACGTCACCTCGCTGCAGAATATCAAGTCCATGCTTGATCGCATTTCTGTCCGCACCGCCGCGTTTAACCGGAAACGCACCTAACGCTTTATAAATATCTCCCAGTATCGGCACAAACAGTTCCTGCTTGGCCATAAAATTAACCTTACGTGTTGCTGCCGTCCCCAAGACAGGTGGGTCAAGCAAGCTCAAATGATTGCTGGCAATAACCAAAGGCCCTTTGGCAGGTATATTTTCTGTACCGCTTACTTCCAGCCGAAGCAAAATTTTAAAAACAACTTTAAAAATAATCTTAGTTATTGCATAAAACATTTTCTTTCTCCTGAACCATCTTTATGATAAAAGCGGCTACTTCCGCAATAGTCATATCCGAAGAATCCAGCAAAAATGCGTCATCTGCCTGCCGCAGCGGGCTTATTTCACGTTCACTGTCCTGTTTGTCGCGCTGCGCTATTTCCTGCTGCAGTACCGCCAAATCGATCTGCTCACCTTTAGCAGTCAGTTCCTTATACCGCCTTCTTGCCCGTTCTTCCACAGTTGCAGTAAGAAATATTTTTAAATCGGCATTAGGAAAAACAACTGTACCAATATCGCGGCCATCCATCAGTACACCGCCGCTTTCTCCCATCCTGCGCTGCTGGTCAACCATTGCCTCACGTACAGGACCGATAGCAGCAACACGCGAAACATTACAGGTAACCTCAGCATTGCGTATTTCGTCCGTAACCTCCGTTCCGTCAACAAATACTCTGTTAACACTTGCTTCCGGTCGGAATTCAATAACCATCTTCGCAGCCAGATCACTTATCAGCTGTTCATCAAAATTCTTTTTTGTCTGGAGAAACTTCCAGGTAACGCTGCGATACATGGCTCCTGTATCAATATAAGCATAACCTAATTTTTCGGCAACAAGTTTGGCAATGGTGCTTTTGCCTGCACCAGCAGGTCCATCTATTGCAACTACTAATTTTTTATTCATCAATATCTCACCCTTTATTCAGAGGCTGCACAGCCAGCAGCATAGCCGCTGGAAAATGCTGCCTGCAGATTAAAGCCGCCGGTATATCCGTCAACGTCCATAACCTCACCAGCAAAATACAGCCCTTTTATCAGTTTTGATTCCATAGTTTTAGGATTTATCTCTTTTACTGAAACACCGCCTGCAGTAACAATAGCTTCTGCCAGTGGTCTGGTTCCTGTAACAGGAATAGTAAAGTTTTTCAATGTATGCAGCAGCCTTCTGCGCTCTTCTCTTGAAATCTGGTTAATAAATTTTTCTTCATCAAGAAAAGACATATCGCATACAGGAGCTATCATACTTTGCGGCAGCAGATCCTTAAGACCGTTGCCAAGCTGTTTTCTGCTGTACTGAGTAAAATCACGCTGTATCCTTGCATCAAGTTTTTCTTCACTCAGCGCTGGTTTCAAATCTATGGATATATCAAGTTCAATCCCTTTATCCAGCGCCGCCGCAGCAGTATTGCTCATAGACAGTATCAATGGTCCGGAAACTCCGTAATGAGTAAAAAGCATTTCCCCAAAATCCTCAAAAAGCTTTTTACCATTGCCTAAAAGAGTTACTTTGACATTTCTCAGCGACAATCCCTGCAGTTCTTGCAGATACGGATTATCGCTTTCAAGAGGAACCAAAGATGGTTTTAATGCTTCTATGGTATGACCTGCCTGTGCTGCAAGCTTTGCTCCGCTTCCGTCGCTGCCAGTTCCGGGATAAGATGCCCCTCCGGCAGCCAGTATCACCCTGTCACCATAAAAACTGCCATTTACCGTTTTAACACCGCAGACCATACCTTCCTGCAGCATTATGCTCAGAACCTTACTGTCCGTAAATAATTTGCCGCCCTTACTTTTAAATACCCTTACCAGAGTTTCTACCACATCGCTGGCTTTATCACTTACAGGAAAAATCCTGCCACCTCGTTCTATTTTGGTAAGAAGTCCGTTATCATTAAAAAAATTGATAACATCTGTATTACTGAAGCGTCGCAGCACACTGTTAAGAAATCTCCCGTTACCCGGAATATTGGCAATAAATTCCTGCAGCTCACAGATATTAGTTATATTACAGCGGCCTTTGCCAGTAATAAGCATCTTTTTGCCTGGCATACGCATTTTTTCAAAAATCGTTACCTTGCTGCCGTTTTCCGCTGCGGCAATACCTGCCATCAACCCGGCAGCACCAGCGCCGATAATCAGTACCGTATTCATAATGCAGCCGCCTTTTTTAAGGCAGACAGCTCTGTTTCACTCAGCTGCCTGTACTTACCTTTACTTAAACCGCTGAGATTCAGTGGTCCCATCTTAATACGTTTGAGATCACGCACCGGAAAACCTATAAAATCACACATCCTGCGTACCTGTCTGTTGCGGCCTTCATGAATAGTAATATCAAACTGTGTGCTGTTGCGTTCATGGTCATAGGCACGCAGATTAACAACAGCAGGAGCAGTCATACCATCTTCCAGTTTTACTCCCATGCGCAGTAAATCCAGTTTTTCCTGAGGTACGATTCCTGGCACCCTGACAAGATATGTCTTGTTGATTTCATGGCTTGGATGCATAAGCTTCTGCGCCAGTTCGCCGTCATTAGTCATTAAAAGCAGGCCTTCAGTGTTAAAATCCAGACGCCCTACCGGAAACACCCTTTCCGGCAAATCTTTCATAAAGTCGGCAACAGTACGTCTATTCTGCGGGTCAGACATGGTCGTTACCACACCGCGAGGCTTGTAAAAAAGATAGTATACCTTTTTTTCTGCCGTGATTGCCTTACCATCAACAGTAATGCGACAGGAATCGGCGTTAAATTTACTTCCTAATTCCGTAACTGTCTTACCGTTAACCTTCACACGCCCGGCAAGTATTATTTTTTCTGCCTCACGTCTGGAAGCAACACCGGCAGCAGCCAGTATTTTTTGTAAACGTTCTTCCATAAATGCATTCCTTTGCATAAATTTATTTTTCATCAGGCATAACAAGCAACTGTTGTTCTGCCTGCCCTGTATCAGACTCATCAGCATCAGGACGCGGCAAATCTTCCAGTGAGGCCAGACCAAATACCGTTAAAAATTTACCCGTTGTAGCATACAGAATAGGATTACCAACGGATTTTTTACGTCCTGCTTCAACAATTAGTTCCAACTCAAGCAGTGTATTTAATACGCCGTCAACCTTTACTCCACGGATTGCTTCTATTTCTGCACGGGTAACAGGCTGTTTAAAAGCAACTATCGCAAGTGTTTCCATCGCTGCATTAGTAAGCTTGATTTCTTTACTCTGACAGAGCGCAGCCACCAGCTGATAAAACTCCGGCTTGGTTACAAGCTGATAGCCGCCATCCACCTCCCGCAACATCAAACCACGATTCTCTGCTGCGTACTGCTCTTTGAGAGCGCTCAGCAGATTCCATACCTGAGCCTTTTCAATATGGAGAAAACCGGCAATCTCACCAACTGGCAAAGGTTCTCCGGCAGCAAACAGCAATGCCTCTAACGCGCCCAGTAATCTATCAAAATACATTTTAGCATTCTCCCTGTTTGGCAAAAATATAGATAGGAGCAAATCTGCAGGACTGATTTATGGTAATCAACCCCAGCTTAAGCAGTTCCAGCACGCCAAGAAAAGCAGCAACCTTTTCTCCACGATTTCCGGTCTGAAATAAGTCGTCCATCCTGAACCCCTGACGAGAGCCGCGCAACTTTTTAAGAATGGCTTCCATTTTATCCTGCACACTAAATGCCTGCGGTTTGATATAAGCAGTCTGCTGCTGACTATACTCACCAATACCGGCAAGCGCTTTTAATAGCACCTCCGGCGTATAAGAAGCCAGAACACGTTCACATATTCCATCAAACATAGGCTGACGGGCATAAAACTTTTCAGCCGCTTGTTTCATTGCAGCAAGTTTTCCTGCAACAGTTTTAATTTTACGATATTCAACCAGCATTTCCACCAACATCTGACGCGGGTCGCTTTCATCGTCCTCATCATTTTCTGTATTTTTAGGCAGCAGCATCCTTGACTTTATCTGCAGCAATGTCGCCGCCATAACCAAAAATTCACTGGCAAGCTCCATATCAAATTCGCTGAGCTGTTTTAAATATGCTATATACTGCTTCGTTATGGAAACAATTGGTATATCATAAATATCTATCTTATCTTTTTCGATCAGATGTATCAGCAGGTCTAATGGACCTTCAAAACTGCTTACCCTGACTGATAACTGCTGCATTTTTACAGCACATTCATGGCAGCTTTTATTTCAGCCATGTTCTTTTCCGCTTCGGCACGGGCACGTTTTTCGCCATATTCAAGCACTTCTTTAATGTAGCCCGGCTTCTTGGATAATTCTTCACGTTTAATATGAATATCTGCCAGCATACAATTCATTTTTTCTGCCAGACATTTTTTGCACTGTACGCATCCTATTTCACCGGCACGACATTTTGCTGCAATATCGGAGCATTCTTCAGTATTAAATACTTTTTGGAACTGATATACGATGCAAACTTCCGGATCGCCAGGATCTGTTTTCTTAATACGCTTCGGATCAGTAGTCATCATCTTGACTTTTGCCGTCAGCTCCTCAGGTGATGCCCCAAACGGAATAGTATTGCCATAGGATTTGGACATCTTACGTCCGTCAATGCCAGGCAGAACTTTAGCTTTTGAATAAACAGCCTGAGGTTCCGGGAACACTTCTTTTTTATACAGATAATTAAAACGACGTACCATTTCACGTGTCAGCTCAAGATGCGCAGACTGATCCTCACCTACAGGTACACAGGTTGCCTTATATAAAACAATATCTGCAGCCATCAGCACAGGATAACCTAAAAATCCGTAAGTATGCAGATCCTTACCCTGGGCACTGAGATTTTGAATCTTATCTTTATAGGTCGGTACACGTTCCAGCCAGGAAAGCGGTGTCATCATGCCCAGCAACAAAGCCAGCTCGCTGTGCTCTTTAACATGAGACTGCACGAAAATAACATTCTTTTCCGGGTCCAGTCCGGCGCTCAGCCAGTCAATAGCCATCTCCATTATATTTTCCTGTAATTTAGAAGTATCTGCATAAGAAGAAGTCAGTGCATGCAGATCAACTATTGAAAAAAAGCATTCATATTCATGCTGTAAACGCACCCAGTTTTCCAGTGCTCCCATATAATTGCCAAGATGGAAACGGCCGGAAGGCTGCATACCGCTAAAAATTCTGCCTTTGTTCATAACTAAAAACTCCTTTAAAATTTAATATTATAATACAGCACTGATTACTGTGTTTATCAAAACCATATATGCTGTGGCCAGCGGATTAATAATCATGCTGATAATACCGGTAAATACTAAAAACAGCAGGATGTAAAACCCATATTGCCCAACAACATAATCAAATTTATACGCCTGTTTCGGAGGCAATAACTCCGAAACCAATCTTGAACCATCCAAAGGAGGGATTGGCAGTAAATTAAAAAAAGCAAACCAGACATTATACAGCTGCATCCATAAAAGGAATTTAAAGACCCCTTCAGACATAAAGCCAAACCGTGTCATTACCGCACTGATAACGGCTGCCAGAAAGCATAAAAACAAATTAGCCGCGGGACCCGCCAAAGATACCTTGATTATCCCCTCTCTCCTGTTACGGAAATTGGCAGAGTTAATAGCTACTGGTTTGGCCCAGCCAAAACCGGCAAACACAAGCAGTAACGCACCTATCGGATCAAGATGAGCCATAGGGTTAAAGGTAAGCCTGCCCATCAGGCGCGGAGTAGAATCTCCCATGCTGTCAGCACACTGAGCATGCGCATATTCATGTATAGAAATAGCAAACAGCAGTGCCGGTATCCGGTAGATCATTGTACTGAAATCTAACATATATACCTCCATTAGTCTAATAAGTACAATTATACAACATTTATAATAAAAAGAAAACGGAATCGATTGCCGATTCCGCCTGATTTAAATTAAATAATTTTATTTACCTGTAAAAACAGGAGTACGTTTTTCCTTAAAAGCAGCAATACCTTCACGACAGTCATCTGTATCCATTAAAAGAGCCTGAGTACTTTCCTCAGCGGCCAGAATTTCATCGAGACCAAGAGATGTGTTGTTAAGATATTTTTTTGTCAGACCAAGAGAAAGCGGTGCACTTACTGCAAGGCGCTGCGCCATGGCATAGACCTCTGCTGCCAAAGTATCTTCACCACAAACATGATTAAGCATACCTATGGAAGCAGCTTCAGCCGCACCAATCAGGTCAGCAGTAAACATAAGCTCTTTGGCTTTATGCAGGCCTACAGCTTTAGGAAGAAAATAAAGACCTCCACAATCGGGTATTAGTCCTACTTTAGCAAAACTTTGAGCAAAACGCGCTTTGTCCACAGCATATACAAGGTCACAGGCCAGCATGAGGTTAACACCGGCTCCAGCTGCCACCCCGTTAACCATGGCAATAAAAGGTTTTTCTATAATGGTAATGCGTTTAGCCACGGCCCCTACCCTGGCAATAAATTTTCTTCTGTCAGCAGCAGTAGCAATACCGTTTAAAAAGGGTAAATCACCGCCAGCGCAAAAAGCTTTGCCATTACCGGTAAGCACAACGCATCTTACATTATCATCCCGCTCAATTCTGTCAAGAACGCTGTGCAGCCCATCAATCAGAGCATCATTCATAGAATTCAGGCTCTGCGGTCTGTTTAATGTAATTGTTGCAACATTATTATTGACTTCATATAAAACTGCATTTTCCATTTTATTCATTCATCCTTTCACGATAAAAATTCTGCTGACTTCAGTATAACTCACCTATAGATAAAAAACCATAAAAAAAGCCGAAAATATAATTATTTTCGGCCGTTACAGCTACTGCTGCTTCTTCTTTAATTCATCGAACAAAAATTCATTTTTAACCCTAATGTATGTACCCTTCATGCCAAGAGACTTAGTTTCAATCAAATCAGCACTTTCAAACTTTCTCAGCGCATTAACAATTACGGAACGAGTAATACCGACTCTGTCAGCAATCTTGGAGGCAACAAGCAACCCCTCATCACCATTCAGTTCGCCTAAAATATTGATAACTGCTTCCAGCTCAGAATAAGAGAGCGTAGAAAAAGCAATTTGTACCATAACACGTTTACGAGCTTCTTCTGCCACCCTTGCCTCACGATCATGCAGAATTTCTACTCCAAGCACAGTTGCAGCATACTCAGCAAGCAATAAATCTTCATCGTTAAAACCTGCATCATATTTGGCAACAATAAGCGTACCAAGACGTTCACCATTACCATAGATAGGTACAATAGTAGTCATTTTATCATTAAAAATACACTTTGCATCCTTTAAAAAAGAACATTCCTGTTCAGCATGCGGAATATTGGCAACAGTCTCGCTTATTCCCATTATAAATTTGAGATAGGTTTCCGGAAAGCGCTTAATGCTGAGCACATGCTCCTTCATAATATCGCATTCAAATTCACTTATCAGAGAATAGCCTTTAACGCCGCCTTTTCTTCCTACAATGTAAGTATTGGCACCTATAACATCGCGTAATGTTCTGGCAATAGCATTAAACTCTACTTTATCACCATTTTGCAGCAGCTTATTGATTTTTCTTGTTTTTTCAAGCAGTTCCATATAAATCCCCCTCCAAAACTGCATTCTACGCACGCGGATGATTTTTCTGATAGACAGAAGCTATGCGCTCTGCTGTTATATGCGTATAAATCTGCGTGGTAGATAGATTGGCATGTCCCAAAAGCTCCTGGACAGCCCTTAAATCAGCTCCATGATCTAACAAATGTGTGGCAAAAGTATGCCTGATAGTATGCGGACTGACTTTTTTATGTACAGCCAGCTGCAAAATATATTTTTCTAAAATTCTTCTGACACTTCTGTCAGTTAGTATTCCTCCACGGCTGTTAATAAACACATGATTATGTTCAGTAACCGAATATTTCTGCATTATTGCCCTTCTGCTGTTGTCAAAATACTCTGTGAGAGCAGAGCAACACACTGTTCCCAGAGGAACAATACGCTCCTTGTCACCTTTGCCATGCAGAAGCACATATCTGTTGGCAATGTCCACCCGGTCAAGCGTCAGGCCTACAAGCTCAGAAACACGGCATCCCGTAGCATACAAAAGCTCCAGAACTGCCTGATCTCGCATGCCTAAAAGTGTTTTAGGCGGCAGCTGCAGCAGTTCATTGATTTCAAATTCCTCTAAAAATCCAGGCAACTTTTTATCCAGCTTGGGAGTTTTTACATTGACAAAAGGATTATAATCAAGAAAATTTTCACGTACCATATATTTATAAAATGAACGTAAAGACGAAATTTTACGTGCTATGGTACGTTTTGCATAATTATGTTTATTAAGTTCTGCAAGGTAAGCCCTTATATCAAGAGCTCCAATCTGCTGCCACTGAAAATCATTTTTAAAGCGCTCCCGCAGAAACTCCGCAAAGGCATTTATGTCCTTTCGATAGTTAGTAACAGTAAGCGGAGATGCGTTTTTTTCAATATGTAAATATGCACAAAACTTTTCAGTTACATCAGACTGTAAAATAGCCATTTTGCTTACTCCTTGCGTTGTTAATAATATCATAAATAAAAATCGCTTTCAAGAAAAAATTTTATTTTCCTGAATATTTACTAAGTATTCTCTTAAAATTATACAATAAAAAAACAGTGCCACAGGCACTGTTTTTAATTTAATAATTTAAAATCTTTTTATTTGGCAAAATAATTGCTTTTTTAAACACCATACTGTTGTTTAATTAAATCAATCTTCTCCAATGCACGTTGTGCGATAAGAGCATTTTTATCACGTTTCTTTCTGATCTTTTGTCCTAAGGGTGCAATCAATCCAAAATTCACGTTCATTGGTTGAAAGTTTCTGACTTCCTTATTACTGATATAATCAGCTAATGCCCCATGAGCAGTTTCATTGGTAAAATTAATTTCCGGTAATTGTAAGACTGCTCTGGCAGCATGTAATCCAGCCATTAAACCGGAAGCTGCAGACTCCACGTAGCCTTCCACACCCGTCATCTGTCCGGCAAAATATAATTTATTATTTTGGCGCAGGCAGAATTTATTGGTTAAAAGCTGCGGTGAATTCATATAAGTATTCTTATGCATAACGCCATATCTGACAAATTCTGCATTTTCCAGTCCAGGAATCATACCAAAAACACGCTTTTGCTCAGGCCATTTTAAATGAGTCTGAAATCCGACAATATTATACAAAGACGCTGCCGCATTATCCTGACGCAGCTGCACTACTGCATAAGCTTCCTTACCTGTACGCGGATCGACTAATCCAACTGGCTTCAATGGGCCAAATCGCATGGTATCTTCCCCACGGGAAGCCATTTCTTCAATAGGCATGCAAGCCTCAAAAAAAACTTCTTTTTCAAAATCTTTAACGGGTGCAAGCTCTGCTGTACATAATGCCTGCCAAAATGCCAAATATTCCTCTTTTGTCTCAAAAGGACAATTAAGATAATCGGCATCGCCCTTATCATAACGGGAAGCACGGTACACTTTATCATAATTAAGAGAATCAGCAGAAACAATCGGAGCTGCCGCATCATAAAAATAAAAGTAATCAGCATCCAGAAGTTTCTGTATTGAAGCAGAAAGCGCAGGAGAAGTTAAAGGGCCGCTGGCAACGACTACTGTACCCTCCAAGCTCTCTAAATCTGTAACTTCTTCATTAATAACAGTAATTAACGGATGATTTCTGATGATATCGGTAATGCTGGCTGCAAACCCTTCCCGGTCTACTGCAAGTGCTCCGCCAGCTGGCACTTTGCATAAATCTGCCTGCTTCATTATCAATGAGCCAAGGCGTCGCATTTCTTCCTTAAGCAGTCCTACTGCATTTTCTATATTATTAGCCCGCAGCGAATTACTGCAGACTAATTCTGCAAAATAAGCAGTTTTATGCGCTTCATCAGATTTTCCAGGCCGCATTTCATGAAGGATTACCGGAATACCGTATTTAACAATCTGCCAGGTTGCTTCGCAGCCAGCTAATCCACCACCTATGACATGAATAGGATTATTATTCACTTTTAACAGTTCCCTTTCTCATTATTTTACAGTTACTGCATTCCTGATTCAGACAATGCAGCTTTTTCTGACCGCCTTTTTCCACATGTTCATACAAAATTTTACCGCATACGGGGCATTTTTCTTCTGTAGGTTTATCCCAGGAAGTAAAAGAGCAGGCAGGATAATTCTCACACCCATAAAATATTTTTCTTGTCTTTGTTTTTCGCTCAATAACCTCTCCGCCACATTCAGGACATTTAATGCCAATCTTTTTCAAAATCGGCTTGGTATTGCGGCATTCCGGAAAGCCTGGACATGCCAGAAAGCTTCCAAAGCGCCCCTGCTTTACAACCATCATACGACCGCATTTTTCGCAGGGAATGTCTGTTACCTGTACAGGTATCTCAACAGTTTCTATTTCTTTATCAGCAACGGCAAGCAATTTGGAAAAAGGCTCATAAAACTTTTTGATAATCTCATTTTTATCAGCATGATGTTCGGCTATTTCATCCAGTTCACTTTCCAGCTCTGCTGAGAAAGGAATGTCTATCAAATCAGTAAAATACTTGGTAAGCATATCTACAACTAAAAGTCCAAGTTCCGTAATGACAAGTTTTTTACCGTCTTTGGCAATATACCCTCTGTCCAAAATAGTTTGAATTGTAGGTGCATAAGTACTGGGGCGGCCTATCCCCTTATCTTCAAGCTCCTTGACTAATGTAGCTTCAGTAAAATGCGCAGGGGCTTCAGTAAAATGCTGCTCTGCCGGCAGAAGCTTATGCAGCAGCACTTTTGTTCCAGCCTCAATGAACGGTACAATCTTTTCCTTTTCTTCATCAGAATGTTTACTGTTTAATTTCAGAAAACCGGCAAATTTTAAAACTGCACCGCTGGCACGAAGCTGATATTGACCTGCATCAATTAGCAAAGTAGTCACATCATATACCGCATCAGTCATCTGGCTTGCAACCGCGCGTTGCCAGATAAGTGTATAAAGCTTTAACTGATCTTTGGACAGAAAAGGCGCAACTTCTTCAGGTGTGCGCAGTACACTTGTTGGCCTGATGGCCTCGTGGGCATCCTGTGCATTTTTCTTACTGCTGAAAACATTCGGTTTCGCCGGGCAATATTCGTTGCCAAGCTCATTTTTGATATATTCGCGTATTTCCTGACAAGCTATATCAGCAAATCTTACCGAGTCAGTTCTCATATAAGTAATAAGGCCGACAGAAGCCTTACCCAATGATACACCTTCGTAAAGCTGCTGAGCCACCAACATGGTTTTCTTGGCAGTAAAATTGAGTTTTTTGTTGGCCTCCTGCTGCAGGCTTGAAGTAGTAAATGGCGGTGCAGGACGACGACGACGTTCCTTTTTAACCGCTTCGCCAATTATATACTCAGCATCTGCCAAAGCCTGCTCTACCGCATGTGCCTCCTGAGCATTACGAATTTCCAGTTTCTTACCGTTATATTTAACTGCTTCAGCTTCAAATATGGGAGCTTTTGCATGTTCACGCAGCTTGGCGTTTACAGTCCAATATTCCTGCGGAACAAAATCAGCAATTTCTTTTTCCCTATCCGCAATAATCTTTACAGCCACAGACTGTACACGTCCTGCACTTAAACCTTTTCTTATCTTACGCCATAAAAGCGGACTCAGCTGATAACCGACAATACGGTCTATTATCCTGCGTGCCTGCTGCGCATCTACTTTGTCAATATCTATGGGACGTGGATTTTTCAGCGCGTCCTTGACAGCGTTAGAAGTAATTTCATGAAATTCAATCCTGCATTTTTTCTCCGGATCGATGCCAAGAATATAAGCCAGATGCCAGCTGATAGCTTCTCCTTCACGGTCAGGGTCTGTTGCCAGAAAGATTTTATCCGATTTTTTGGCCAGATTTTTCAGTTCTTTGATTAAATCGCCTTTACCACGGATATTAATATATTTAGGTTCAAAATT
The DNA here is from genome assembly GCA_949285135.1 of uncultured Phascolarctobacterium sp. Lineage (GTDB taxonomy): Bacteria > Bacillota > Negativicutes > Acidaminococcales > Acidaminococcaceae > URXU01. The sequence goes on along the minus strand of CASDXO010000008.1, from coordinate 80,331 downwards.
ATGCTCTACATCAACACCAAAAGTACTTTTCGGCAAATCGCGCAAATGTCCCATGGAAGCGCGGACTGTATAATTTTTCCCCAAAAATTTCTCTATTGTTTTGGATTTAGTCGGTGATTCTACAATCACCAGATTCTTTGCCATTTGCGTTCCTCCTAAATGCGGTAATACCTTTGAGCCTGATCCGCAGCAATCAGTCCTTCAACCTGCATATTCAAAAGCTCCATGCTTACATCAGCAAAAGGCTTCCCGCTCTGTTCCGTTAACTCTTCCAAAGATAACGGCCCCTGTAAAAGTAATTGCAAAAGCTTTTTGCCCAAAGCAGACTTTATATCTGATTCAACCTGTTCTTTCTTTCGTATAACTGCTATATCATATGTATTACTTTCAGTCATTGTAAAGATATTCTGCTGTACAATATGATTTCTGCTGTACCAGTCTCGCATATCTTCAAATATATCATTAGGGCTGTCAACCAGTTTTGCACCAGTACGGATTAAGTCGTGACAACCTATGCTGCCGCCAGTAAAGATATTTCCAGGTACACAATATACTTCTCGTGCTTCATCGGCAGCAATACCCGCTGTAATTATAGCCCCGCTTTTTCGGGCTGCCTCAGCAACGAGTACACCTCTGGACAATCCGACTATTATTCTGTTGCGAGTAGGAAAATTATATGCTTTCGGCCCTGTTCCCGGTGCAAATTCAGTAATAACAGCACCGCTGCCAGCAATACAGTCAAAAAGTTTTTTATTTTCCGCCGGATAACAAATATCAATACCACAGCCAAGTACGGCCACAGTAACTCCGCCAGCCTGCAGACAGGCCTTATGTGCAGCTGTATCAATGCCTCTTGCTCCACCGCTGATAACCGGAATACGTTCTCCAGCAAAGGCAGCCGCAAAATACGCAGCAGCCTTCACGCCATAAGGCGAAGCATCACGGGAACCAACAACAGCAAGATTATACATACTGTCAGGTAATACCCCACGCACATACAGCACTAATGGCGGATCGTGAATTTCTTTCAGCATTGCCGGATATTCGTGGTCAAAAATACTTAAAATTTTTACATTATTTCTATTGCAAAAAAGTGCCAGCCGCTCTGGCAAATCACTTGTTCTGCCACTGATAAAACTACTTATCTGCTTTTCCGTGCAAATATGTGCCTGTCGCAGCTCTTCTTCAGATGCCATAAAGACTGCACGGGCGCTGCCAAAAAATTCTATCAGTCTCGGTATTCTGCTTCTGCCAAGACCAGGAGTAACAGCACACAAGGCTGCCAGATAAAATGCGTCCAATACCTCAGCTCCTTTTATCATTAAGTCATATCAGACGCAACATCCAGTTGTGCCGGCAAGACATAGATTTCTTTCATTATAGTAACCTTGTCACGTCCGGTCAAGCACTTTCATTTTTCTTTATATGCTCCAAAACACAGGTGCAGATTTTTTCTGCCGCCTGCAGCCTTACCGTATCAGCACTTTCTATGGCAGTGCTTGCTTCCTTGCTGAACTTTCTTACATATTCTGCTACTTCATCCGTATTTTTAGCAATTACGGAACCATAATACTGTTGTAAAAAAACAGCATTGCCTTCTTCCTGACCAGGCAGTGGCTTATAAATAATAAATTTTTTACCAAGACTCAGCACCTCTGCAGATGTAAGTCCACCTGCTTTTGAAACTACAATATCAGCAGCAGCCATTATTTCCGGTAAACGCTCTGTAAAACCATATACAGCCAAATTCTTCACCTGATAATTCTGCAGCGCTCGCTCTAACTGACTGTTATGTCCTGTAACTGCCACTATCTGTAATCCCGTAATTTGAGCCCTGGTCAAAGCAGCAACAATTTCTGCCATAGGCAATAAACCTTCTCCACCGCCAAGCAGCAGACATACTTTATCATGAGGCTGCCAGCCGAATTCCTGCCTTACTGCATCACCATCAGCTTCAGCAAATTTTTGGCGTACTGGTATACCAAAGGCCTTAATTTCGGCTGCTGCAGGAAGTCTGCATGCCAGACGGCTATCAGCAATAAAATAGGTATCTACTCCCTGACATATCCACCATTTGTGCACAGTAAAATCAGTTATCACAGCACCCAAAAACAGTTTATGCGGTAACGAACGCTTGTAGAGACCAACTATACCTGCAGGTGTAGCGTGAGTAGCAATTACAACATCAGGTGCAATATTTTCGAGATATTTTCTGCCAAGTTTGGCTAAAATGCCGTTAATAATATTTTTCATCCAAAGAGAGCCATTTTCCTGATTGCCCCATCGATACATAAATTTATACATCCATGGAAAATGCTGCAGCATCTGTAAATAAGATTTCAGAAAAACAGTACCAATAAAATGCGGAAAAAAGTCAAAAATATTACCATGAACAACATGAACAGCCTCATTTGCTGCTAACACCTGTTCCAGTGCTTCTGCCGCAAGCTTATGTCCTGACCCGATAGGTGCAGAAAGCAGCAATACGGTATATTTTTTATTGGCTGCGTTCATAAAGGCCTCCTTGAAATTAAGTCTTTTTTAATAATTTTGTGAAATCCCTTGAATAAGAAACGTTATTATTGTATCATATTTTTATTATATTATACTATCTCAAACAAATAAACGGAGGTAAAAATGAAAAACAGATTGCCTGTCGAAAGTTTTACATTTCCAATAGAAAAAATTAAAGCTGGTTATTACAGCGACGCTTATTTTCTGCGCACTGCAGAAATATTAAACGGTGACAACCATCATCCCCGCGTCCTCATGCAGATTTTCACCCGCGAACATGTTGTTGTCTGCGGAACTGATGAAGTTATCGCTCTGATTAAGACCTGCGCTCACAACCCGGAAAACATTACCATCCACGCGCTGCATGACGGTGATGAAGTTGAACCGTGGGAAACCCTTATGACTATCGAAGGAGATTTGGCTGATTTTGCTCATCTGGAAACCATCTATCTTGGCATTCTGGCACGCCAGAGCCGCATTGCTACTAACGTCCGCAATGTTGTCAAAGCAGCTAACGGTAAGCCTGTACTCTTTTTCCCCGCCCGCTATGATATCTACCATACTCAGGAAAGCGACGGCTATGCAGCTAAAATCGGCGGTATAAAAGGTTTTTCTACTGACGCCAATGCACTGCCCAGCAACGGCAAGGGTCTCGGAACCATCCCCCATGCACTTATTGCTGCTTATAACGGCAATACCGTTGCTGCAACCGAAGCTTTTGATAAATATGTAGATTCCAAGATCGCACGCATCGCTTTAGTAGATTTTGATAATGACTGCGTAAACACTTCTCTGACTGTAGCTCGTAAACTTGGTCATAAACTGCAAGGTGTACGCCTTGATACTTCCGGCAGCATGGTAGATAAAAGCCTGCTTGATCAGATGGGTATGTTCAACCCCACAGGCGTATGCAAGGAACTTGTGTGCAACGTGCGTAAAGCCCTTGATGCAGAAGGTTTTGATTATGTCAAAATCATTGTTTCCGGTGGCTTTGATGCCAAGCGCATTGCTGCCTTTGAAGCTGCAGGGGTACCAGTTGATACATATGCTGTCGGTTCAAGCTTCTTTGACGGCAACATCAACTTTACCGCAGATATCGTTATGGTAGACGGAAAGCCCTGTGCAAAGGCTGGCCGCAGATATCTTCCCAATGAACGTCTTGAACTGGTAAAATAAATAAAGCACTGCTCTGGCAGTGCTTTTATTTTATAAAATTATTGCTTCCATTTATTAAGAGGAGCACCTAAAGGCCAGAAGGTTCTGCCGTAAAAGTTATTCAGAAATGCTGCGCCTGCCCCATACATGGACAACAAAGAAATGGCCAGCTCAGAATAGGCAGCAATGGCATGAGGTGCATGACCACCAATCTTCCAGGCATCAAGTGCCAGACAAATCAATAAAATATCGATTAAAACCATATCAGCAAACAAAAATAAATTAGCTGAAGAAGCGGCAATAGTACCAATGCACGCAAATAAAAAGAAAGCAAAAAAAGCAAAACCTATAGCTTTAGCATCAACTCCGGCGCTTAACCCCGCTCCAAACGCTCCAGCTTTAATCATCCAGCTCATTCCAACTGCCGACCAGAATAAACCAAAGGCCGAAAAGATGGTAGCACCGAAAATATTTTTGTGACAGTAATCTAAGATTCCGGCAATAATTTGTGCCAGCGAGCCACAAAAAAGAGCCCAAGGCAGTACCCAAGATACATCAGACACGATACCCATTTTTTGTGCGGAAGCCACCATGGTAACAACTGCCAAACCAAATAAGCCCAAAGGTGTCGGATCCGCCACAGAAAGTTGAAAATGCTGCGTAGTATTGGTATTCATTAATACGCCTCCTTTATAATGGTTTTGTGCGTTTGCACATTGTATACAATAAATATATATACAAAATTTCATGTCGTCAATATCATGTTACACAAATTTTCTTTAAACTGAAAACTATGCAATTTTTCTTATTTAAGCGCGTCTAAATTCATACTTATTTAATACAAATTAAGTACTTTTATTACGGGTAAGGAGGTATTCTCATGAGTCTTAATGCAACACCGTCATCAGAACGAATCCATATCGGTATCTTTGGCAGACGTAATGCCGGCAAATCCAGTCTTATCAATGCACTTACAGGCCAAAATCTGGCCATAGTAAGCGATTTTCGCGGCACAACCACCGACCCGGTCTATAAAGCAATGGAACTACTTCCTCTTGGGCCGGTGATGATTATTGATACTCCTGGCATCGACGATGAGGGTGAACTTGGTAAAATGCGCATCCAAAAAGCCTATCAGGTTCTTAACAAAACAGATGTTGCCATCCTTGTCGTAGATGCTGTAATTGGTCTGTCTGCAGAAGATGCAGCACTGTTATCACATATCCAGAATAAAAATATCCCGCTTGTGCTGGTATTTAACAAAAGCGATTCTATAAGTGAATTACAGCAGCACGAATTAATAAAAAATCTGACAGTTTCATATTTATTCGTTAGTGCTCAGACAAAACATAACATCAACGAGCTTAAAGAGCTGCTGACAACACTTATCCCTGAGGAAAAGCCCAAAGAACTTGTAGGCGACCTGCTCAAGCCGCTGGATACAGTCGTTTTGGTTACACCAATTGATAATGCTGCACCCAAAGGCCGCTTAATTTTACCACAGCAACAAGTTTTGCGTAACATTCTTGATAATAACGGAATTGCAGTAGTTGTACAGGAAAACCAGCTTGCCGCTGCACTCGAAAAACTCAAGGAACCTCCTCGTCTGATTATTACTGACAGCCAGGCTTTTGAATATGTTGCCAAGATTGCAGACCCCGCAATACCACTTACCTCCTTTTCCATTCTGTTTGCCCGATATAAGGGCAGCTTAGCAAATGCGGTGGCAGGCATCAAAGCCTTAAACAGCATCCAGGACGGAGATAAAATACTTATCAGCGAAGGCTGCACCCACCATCGTCAGTGCAATGATATTGGTACAGTCAAAATGCCCGGCTGGATTAGAAATTACACAGGAAAAAAACCGGAATTTGTGTTCACCAGCGGCACCGAATTCCCCGTCGACCTTTCTCCCTATAAAATGATCGTACACTGCGGTGGCTGCATGCTTAATGAAAGAGAAATGCTTTACCGTTATAAATGTGCTGCTGACCAGAATATCCCCATGACCAATTATGGTATCCTTATTGCTCATATGCATGGTATTTTACAACGCAGCATTGCTCCTCTGCCGGATATTGCCTGCCTTTTATAAGAACAGATAAAAAGCTGAGATCAGTATAAAAACTGACCTCAGCTTTTTCTTTTAGCGTCTCAAATATTTATTATTTTGTTGAACAAGGTTTTATTATCCTCAATAATCTGCTTACCACCGACAACGCAAATATAACCGTCACTCAGCATATCTTCCACAACCTGTCCAAGAGAACGCAAATCATCATTGCTGACCTGCAACACTTCATTACGAATCTGCTGACGTACAGAATCAGAAATCTGCTTCAGATAAATATTTACGGCTGCATCCAGACGCATTGAATTTGTCATAGGTACATCCATACCACTGATAGTACCAATAACGTACTTATTCAGCTCGCGTTCCGTAAAATCTGCCTTACGCAGCCAATCAGCCAAACCCTTGTAAGCTTGCAGTGACTCCTGCAGCTTAGGATCGCGATAGGAGGCCAAAACACCCAAACCATTCATTTCAAAACGCGCCGTGGCACCGTATGCACCGCCTTGAATACGTATCTTAGTCCATAGATATTCGTAACGCAGTATGGTTTCCAAAACACGCATTGCACCGGTAAATTTATATCCGTGTTTAATAAAATTGCCGCCTGCTGCTACATATTGTACCTTACCGGCTGTTGTAATGGCTTCATTTACTTCTCCTGAAGCAATAATATCAGGTTCAGCACAAGCTGCAGCAGAATCCGGCAACTGACTGTTAAAGCATGACGTCATTTCCCGAACCTGTTTTTTGTTTGCTTCGTCACAGGAATAAGCAAAAATATAACCGTTTTTATGGAAAAATACCGGCATAAGAGATTTTAAAATTTCCAGAGTTCTCTCACCCATGTTTTCAAAATCATCCGCCAGCTTCTTTATAAATTCGTAATAGCTGAACTGGTCCTGCTCATTCACTCTCGCAGCTGCCGATGAGTATGAATAGAGACGGGAAATAGCAATATTTTGACCGCGATTGAAGAAATTGTCATCCCAGTCAGATTTTATTTCATCGACCAAATCATGCAGCCGTTGCAGGTCATCGAAAGAAGTTTCCAGCGCCACAGCAGTCAGAATATCGAAAAGCTTCACCATATTTTCTGCCATAACCTTGGCTTTCATAGTAAAGTATATTTTATAACTATCAGCATTTTCAGCCTCTGATACAGCCCGAACATTAAAAGCTACACCACCGGTATACATAATACTTTCAGTAGCTATTTCCTCATAGGAATAACGTTTAGTGTTAAATTTTCCTAATACATCAGCCAGCAGATAGCAATACGGCAACTGTTCTTTAGGTACGCCCGTCATATCAAAGTACCAGTTCAGATAGGCAATATTATGAGCAGCAGCAGGCAGATATAAAAATTTCCCCTGTGCAGTATCCTCTTCTGACAAAGCAAACTTTTCTACTTCTCTGCGAATATCACTGCGCTGTAGAATTGGAATTGATGCCAAATCTTCCGGACTGTCTGGCAACGCCTGCCTTCTATGCAGTTCTGCACATTCAGCAATATAACGCTCTTTTTCCTCAGCGCTCATCTGTTCCTTTATTTGCGCCATCACAGCAGCAGTAGCTGCTGCATCTGCTTCTTCTTTGCCAGGCTGGGGACGCAAGCTTACAAGAACCTTATGCGTATTGTCAAGCAAATAGTTTTCTATTAAACGTTCAAAATATCCATTGCTAATACCGGCACGCAGCTCTTTTAAAATAGCATCATAACGCAGTCCATCAACAGGATTACCGCCGTAAAGCCAGTTATCCATAATACCTATGCCGTAAATAAGGCCCTTGGGATAAACGCCGAAATCAGCCTCACGCAACTTAAATTCTGCTGCATTCAACGCTCCTTCCAGCAGTTTTTTCTCTATGCCCTTAACAGTCAGCTGCTGTAAAGTACGATAAATAACACTGATAAATTTATCTTTGTCCTCATATTCACTGCCGGAAACCTTAATACTCATAACCGGCTGCAGCATACTGCCTGCATAGCTCCCACTTACGTTCTGCCCCAGCTTTGCCTCCAGCAGTGCACGGCGCAAAGGCGATGACTCAGATTCCAGCAGTACCCCTTCAAGTATACGTAAAGCCATAGAAGTTTTCACATCTTTGGCACAGCCAACAGCAATAGATAGCTCGTGATATGTCTTGTTATGCAGATCTTCTCCGCTGTCAACAGGATAAAAAGCTTCTACTTCCTGCGTTCTTTCTAAAGGCTGCTGCATGTTAATCTGAGAATTTACTGTCCCTGTTTTTGCAAAAGCAGATAAATACTCTCTGTCCAGATATGCAAGAGTATCATCTATATCCATATCGCCATATAAATAAATAAACGAATTTTCAGGACTGTAATAAGTCTTATGGAAGTTTTCAAAAGCCTCCTGTGTCAACTGTGGAATTGCATCAGGATAGCCTCCTGACTCAAAACGATAAGGCGTATCCGGGAATAATGCTTTCATAGCCTCGTTTTCAAGCAGCGCATCCGGAGAAGAATAAACACCCTTCATTTCATTATATACTACGCCGTTATAAGTAAGCTCACTATCCTGACTGTTCAGATTATAATGCCAGCCTTCCTGACGGAGGGTATACTTATTTTCATAAATCAACGGATAAAACACTGCGTCCAGATAAACATCCATCAGATTACGGAAATCCTTATCATTACGACTGGCTACCGGATACATTGTCTTATCCGGATAAGTCATTGCATTTAAAAAAGTATTCATAGAACCTTTTACCAGCTCCACAAAAGGCTCTTTTAAATGGTATTTACGCGAGCCGCATAATGAAGAGTGCTCTAAAATATGTGCTACACCCGTATCATCATTAGGCGGTGTGCGAAAGGAAATAGAAAAAACTTTATTATCATCATTGCATGCCAGATAAAATAATCGTGCCCCGCTGACAGTATGTTCCATCAGATAGGCGTCAGCCTCTATTTCTTTAATGTAATCTCGCTGCAGAACAAGAAAGCCATGATATATGTTACTTACTTCTAACTTCATCGTTACCTCCGTTAAGTTTTTCTTATTATTTTACCATATCCTGCCGGTAAAATCTCAAAATCTGTGTGAATACTTGCACAAGCGCTTAAGAATGCCTATAATTAAAGAAAGAAAGCATAGCATTACTATGATGTCACGGGAGGAATTTACAATGGAAGAAGCTCGTTTTACCATGCGCATACATCCAATTATTATGAACAAAATGAAGCATATTGCTAAAAATAATGGTCGTTCATTAAATAAAGAAATAGAACAAATTCTAAAATGGGTTGTAGATGATTATGAACGTAAATGTGGTCGTATTCAGCTTTCCGAAGAAGAACAGCCTTCAAAAAAGCCTACTGCTGTAGAGCCCTATCCTGATGCACCTATGGATATGCTTTTCAAACTTGAAAAAAACAAATAAAAATAACCTCTGAATCCTTCATAAAAACATAGATTCAGAGGTTATTTTTTGCTAAAAAACTGCGTCTCTAATTTTAGAGACGCAGTTTTATACTTTATTTGAAGTAGTTTACACCAGATTTAAACAGCATCTGATCCTTGTTACCATAAATATTTCTGTACAATCCGTCAGCAAAGCGTTCAGTATGGCCCATCTTGCCAAATACACGACCATCAGGGCTGGTAATACCTTCGATAGCATAAAGGCTGCCATTAGGATTATAAGGCATATTCATGGTTGGCATACCCTTGCCATCTACGTACTGAGTAGCAACCTGACCGTTGGCAAACAGTTCCTTAATAACTGCTTCAGGCGCATAGAAACGTCCTTCACCATGAGAAACTGCAATAGCATGTTCATCACCTGGTTCACAGCAGCTCAGCCACGGCGATTTATTGGATACTACTCTGGTAGTTACAATCTGAGAAATGTGACGTCCAATAGTATTGAAAGTCAAAGTCGGAGACTCTGCAGTCAGATCTCTGATTTCACCATAAGGTACCAGTCCAAGTTTAATCAAAGCCTGGAAGCCGTTGCAAACACCTAAAATCAATCCGTCACGATTTTCAAGCAAATCGCTCACTGCTTCTTTAATACGTGGATTTCTGAACATGGTAGCAATAAATTTACCGCTGCCATCCGGTTCGTCACCGGCACTAAAGCCGCCAGGAATCATAATAATCTGGGCATTGTTGATATATTTAACCATCTGTTCGACAGATTCTTCTACTGCCTGGGCAGTCAGATTGCGTACAACAAACGTATCAGCCACTGCTCCGGCATCTTCAAAAGCACGAGCGCTGTCATATTCGCAGTTGTTACCAGGGAATACAGGGATAAATACGCGCGGTTTTGCAATGGTAACAGGCGCAGTCAGCGGCAGCTGTTCTTTATACAGCGGCTGGCAAATGTCAGCAGGATTTTCTGTATCCGGCAGTTTATACGGGAAAATTCCCTGCAGCGGCTGCATATAAGCAGCCTTAGCTTCTGCACCAGTAATAACTGTATCGTTAATACTGATTTCAGCTTTATCAGTCAGATGGCCTAAAAGCATGTAATCAAGCCCGTCAAACAGTTCTTCCGGCTCACAGCCATCAGCAAGTTCAAGTACGATACCACCGGGCTGCAGCGTAAACAGATTATCAGTATCATTAAAAGGTTTAATGAACTCAAAACCTAAACCGCTTCCCAGGCACATGGTAGTAACCAAAGCGGCAATGCCACCGTCTTTAACAGCGGCAGCAGCAGCAATCTTACCTGCTTCAACAGCACTATGTACAGCAGTCAGATTTTTACGCAGCGCACCAAAATCAGGCACTTCCGCATTATCACGCGGGCAGGACAGGAATACTACCTTATCACCTGCCGCTTTAAAATCAGCAGAAACAGATTTATTGCCGTCGATAACGCCTACTGCAAAAGAAACCAGTGTTGGCGGTACAGTCTTATCCATAAAAGTACCGGACATGCTGTCCTTGCCGCCAATAGCAGGAAGTTCGAGGGCATCCAGAGCAGTAAATGCACCTAACAACGCACTGAACGGCTGTCCCCAGCTTGCACTGTTATGCAATTTGGGGAAATATTCCTGCAAAGTAAGACGCAGTTTGGCAGGATCAGCACCCAAAGCAACGGCACGTACTACAGACTCGGTTACAGCATATACAGCACCGTGGAACGGACTCCAGCAGGCAACCTCAGGATTGTAGCCGCAGGCCATTACAGAAGCCGCAGTTGTTTTTCCATGCAGTACCGGTATACGACCTACCATACCTTCAGACGGTGTAAGTTGCTCCTTACCGCCAAAAGGCATCATAACAGTTCCACGTCCGATAGTACTGTCAAAACGCTCAGACAACCCTTTCTGGCTGCATACATTGAGTCGTCCCAGATTGTTGAGCCATGCTCCTTTAAGATCAGAAGCAGCTGCAACTGCATCCGGAACTTTTTCAAAAATATTTTCTCCCTGTGCTTCTTCAACAGTAACAGCTGTATGCTGCGCTACACCATTGGTATCAAGAAAAGCACGGGACAAATCAACAATTTTATCTCCGCGCCAATACATAACAAGGCGTGGATCAGCAGAAACTTCTGCTACCACAGTTGCCTCCAAATTCTCCTGGTCAGCAAAAGCAACAAACTTATCTTTATCAGCAGCCGCAATTACAACTGCCATACGTTCCTGAGATTCAGATATGGCAAGTTCGGTACCGTCAAGTCCTTCATATTTTTTCGGTACTTTATCAAGGTCGATTACAAGTCCGTCAGTAAGTTCGCCGATAGCAACAGAAACACCGCCTGCACCAAAATCGTTGCAGCGCTTAATCATTGCCGTCACTTCCGGATTACGGAACAAACGCTGAATCTTTCTCTCAGTCGGAGGATTACCTTTCTGCACTTCTGCACCGCAGCTCATCAGTGAATCAACAGTATGTTCTTTAGATGAACCGGTTGCGCCACCGCAGCCATCGCGACCGGTTTTACCACCCAGCAATATTACAATATCGCCTGCAACAGGACGTTCACGTCTTACTGCACTGCGCGGAGCTGCACCTATTACTGCGCCAACCTCCATACGTTTGGCAACAAATTTATCATGGTAATATTCCTGCACATGTCCGGTAGCCAGGCCAATCTGGTTACCATAAGAGCTGTAGCCTGCAGCAGCACCAATGGTAATCTTACGTTGCGGCAGCTTGCCGGGAAGAGTTTCCGCCACAGGTACGCGCGGATCTGCAGCACCGGTAACACGCATAGCCTGATATACATAAGAACGGCCAGACAGCGGATCACGGATAGCACCGCCCAGACATGTAGCTGCCCCGCCGAACGGCTCGATTTCTGTAGGATGGTTATGAGTTTCGTTTTTGAACATTACCAGCCATTCTTCTTCTTGACCGTCAACCTCTATCGGCACAACGATGGAGCAGGCATTGATTTCTTCAGAAACATCAAGGTCAGCCAATTTCCCTTCAGCACGCAGCTTCTTCATACCGATAACGGCAATATCCATCAAAGTAACAGGTCTTTCTGTATCTTCACCATATACTCCGTCACGAGCAGCCATGTATTTGTCATATGCTTCCTGAACAGGTTTTGTATATACGCCGGGTATGATTTCTACATCATCAATCTGGGTCATAAAAGTAGTATGACGGCAGTGATCAGACCAATATGTATCAAGCACTCTGATTTCAGTAATGGTAGGTTCGCGATGTTCTTCATTAAAGTATTTCTGGCACCAGAGTAAATCTTCAAGACTCATGGCCAGTCCCATTTCCTGTCGCAGTGCTTCAGCTTCTTCACCAGTCATGGACAAAAAGCCCTTAACAGACTGAATCTTGCCAGGTTCTTCACAAGTGCTTTCCAAAGTTTCCGGCATTTCCCAGTCAGCTTCACGTGCCTCAATGGGGTTTATGCAGTAAGCCTTGATTCTGGCAAATTCATCTTCCGTCAGAGTTCCTTCCAGCACATATACCTTGGCCGCAGCAACGACAGGACGTTCTTTCTGAGTAATCAACTGGATGCACTGTTCAGCAAAATCCTCTCTCTGGTCATATTGTCCGGGCAGCAGCTCCACAGCAAAAGTGAAATTATTTTCTGCAACCTGTAATTCTTCAGACACCGTATCAACAGGCGGTTCAGAGAGGACAAGCTCCTTTGCCATGGCAAATTCTTTATCATCAAGCCCCATAACATCATAACGGTTGATAATACGAATATTCCGCAGACCTGTCATCCCCAGATTATTACGTAAATCTCCCAGCAAACCATGAGCTTCTACAGCAAAAGCATCCTTTTTTTCCACATAAATTCTTCTGATACTACTCATAAACATCAGCCTCCCAATTTTATTCGAGGGTTAAAAATATTCGTTAATAAAGTTACGACACTTAGGAAACATATTATCCAGTACAGACAGCTTCTCAGGCTTCTCAACTTCAATGAGCCCTGCTTCAGCCAGTTCAGACGCCGTAAAGGCTCCAAAAAACATCTGAGTAAAAGCAGCCATGTTCATGGTAATTTCTTCCTGCTCCGTAGTACTGACAGTATTAATTTTACCTTTAACGGCACTTAGTTGCAACAGGTGATTATTTCCGGAAATAATATTATCAGTCAGAAGCAAATTAACACAACCATCAGCAATTTTTTCGTCAACAGGCAGTTTATCCAGTGCCAGCCGCGCATCAATGCAGCGTGCCATCATAAATGGCTGCAGGCTGCCGCTGAGTTGTTGATCCGAAAAATGGAGATAGGTCTTATCCCAGCTTTCAGCCAGCCAGGTTAATTTATCAGCTTCACTTCGATGCTGCGCAGCATATTGAAGCAGCCGATTTTTCACTTTTTGCTTAATCGCAAGCAGCTCAATAATATTAAAGACCCTATCCTGCAGGCTGTACAGCATGTATCCTGCAGGGACTTCTTTCTCATAGCAAACAGCGCAATGAATTTTCTCCAATTTATGTACCGTCAGTAATTTGTCCCACTGAAACTCAGTACGTACAGGCACACCGTTCCACTGCTTAGTAATATTATAATAAATTTCTGCTAAAATTTCCTTATTCAGTGGTAAATATTCTACTTTCAAATCACCGCTGTAGCCTTTTATTCTTAGTTTGTCCAAATCCATCGTATAGTTATGTGTGAAATAACAATAACCAAACTGGTATGGCTGGTAAATTCCCGCATTTATCGGCATCAACAGCACAAAAGGAATCTGCTGCGTACGCAGAATATCAAAGGTAGTTTTCAGCAAAGGCCCAAACAGGTGACTGCCTCTGGCAGCAGGTGCAGTAGCAACACCGACAATATATGGCGTCAGCTGTTCAAAACCTCTGATTCTCAGCAGATAAGGATTAAGATGCAGCATATTGAGCAAATTATCCTGCTCGTCAAAACCGCCAATCACCATATTATTTTTGCAGCAAAATTCACTGAAATACCACTGATAAAACGGATCATCTTTCTTTTCAAAAGAATAGTCCCACAGCTGCATAACCTGAGCAATGCGCTGTTCATTTATCATTTTAAAAATCATCTTCGTTACCTCATTTTACAATCAGGCTGTACTTTTTAACCATAAATTCCGGATGATAAGATTCTTTAGCCCTGCGCAAACCTTCGTGCCCCATATCTTCTTCTCTGTTAATATAGGTGACATCCTGCCAGGCATGTTCGGCAAATTCCTTATTAATAGCTGTATACAGGCCACGTATTTCAGGATTGGCTTTTTCAACGTGCAGCACAGCAGTATCATCATTAATTTTTTTACCGAAGCTGAAAGCTTCTATTTTTCCATATACACGTATTGCGCCACCGCGCAATCCCAGCGCATCAAAATTGGTAAGTGCCTGACGGATAGCATATTTTTCACAGATTAACGATGGGTCTTCTGCAATTCTGTCATCACACCACTGCTCACCAAAGCCAAGGCATTCCGCAATATTATTTCCATCTATCGGTTCATAAGCATAATCAGGATAATTCTTTTTAAATGAATTATAGTGATTTTTCTGCCCATGATATTTTCTCCCCGATAATGTTGCCAGCTTTTCCTGCAGATAAATGTAATCCCAGTTATCCCTGTCTTCAGTAAATTCCGCCTCCGGCAGTGCCTTTAATAATCTTTCTCTGGTCATTTCATAAATACCGTGTACCTCAAAAGGTCTGCCCTGAGAAAACTCACGCAGTTCATCAATAACCAGCGACAAATCCTCATCTTTGCCACCTATAGGCGGTAAAAAAAAGTCAACATTATCACGTTTTACCTTTATCAGTAAAAAGCCATGTGCCATACACCAGTAAATATTATAGCAATCACGCCAGACAAACAAATTTGAAAAGGCGCACTCACTGCCTCTATACAACGGATTTGACATATAGCTTTCAAATAAATCCTTCTGTTCAAGTGTTATCGGTTTAAACTCTAAAATCGCTAATTCCCCCAGTGTTAAATATATTTTTACTTTTATATTATATCATAAAACCATTGCTTTTGTTTTAATTGTTAACTTGTTAACACTAAATTCACATAAAAATAACGCTGCCTTAGCAAGCAGCGTTATTTTTCAATATGAATTTTTAAGTTTAAGCAATATGCGTTCTCCAGCGGCAATACCCGCAATACCAGTGACAAGCTGAGGCACACTCATGGCAAAAAGAATACTATCAGCCATTGCACCAACGGGAATATACACAAACATAAGTACAATCCTTGCACCTGCATACATAGCTGCAGCTTTCAACAGTGGCGGGAGAAAATACGTCAGTATAAGACTGCCTCTTTTTCTTACCAGCAGCACATAAAGCAGATTGCCTGTTACAACCACAGGAATAAGCAGCGGCAAAAGCAACTGTCCCTGCATATAAGCAAGCACCGGTAATAGCAAGGTAAGCATTACTGCTGCCGTCAAACCGCAGATGCGGCAGGTAATAACAAGCATCATATTTACCAGTGTCCCTATAATAAAAGTGCTTAAAACGGGCGGCAGAGGCAGCACCAGTCTCAACGACTGCAGTACGATTGCCAGTGCCATCAGTAATGCCGCCTGCACCATCTTTTTATTATTCATGGCAATATTATCTTACAGGACATTCAGCAGCAACAAAATCCTGATATGCTTTTTGCAGTGCAGCTGTTACTTCTCCTGGCTTTCCATCACCGACAAAGCCACGATCAATTTTTACTACCGGCATAAATTCACAGCGCGGGCCACAGATAAAAGCTTCATCTGCTTTTAAGGCAAATTCCTTATCAAAAGCGCGTTCAATGACCTGTAACTGTAAATCAGGTGCCAGTCTTTCCTTTAACAGCTTCCTGGTTATATTTTTATGAATTAAATTATTTTCCGGATGTGTCCATAGAATACCGTCTTTATAAATAACAAAGCTGGCTTCCGTAGTTTCAGTAATTTTACCGTCACGCACAAATAAAGCATCAAAAGCATTGGAAATGTATGCTTTCTGTTTGGCCATAGCTTCGGGCATCCTGTTAAGTGTATTGATATCACAATGCTGCCAGCGGATATCTTCTTCCGTAACCAGATTAACTCCTTTCGCACGTTTTTCTGCCAGAACTTTTCTGTCAACCGGCACAATGAACATTGTCAGACTCGGAATGCATTGCTCCGGATATGCCAGACCATAGGCACCGCTGCCACGGGTTACCTGGGTATAAACTTCACATTCACTTACACCTGCAGCCTGCAAAAGATTTTCATGGAACTCTACCAGCTCTTCAATCATATATACTCCAGGAATTTTGCTGTGAATAACGGATTCAAACAGATTATTCATGTGCGGCAACAACGCAAAGCAGCGTCCGTTATATACCGGAACAATTTCAAAAACACCATCGCCAAAATTATGTCCGCGATCATCAACATCAACATAGGCTTCCTGCTTAGGCATTATTTCACCATTAATTAAAACCAGTTCTTCTGCCATTCTTTATACCTCCAAATTATTATTAAAAATACATCATTCCAAATAAAATTCATATTTTCTTCACGCAAAATACTGTATAATATCATATGCAGATAATTATTATACAACATTTCCTTGTTTTTGTCTTTAATTAATCGTCATACTGCATTATACGTAAAATTTTAAGAAAGCAGGAACCAAATTTATGTCTCATTTACCGCAGATTATTATTGATCTGGCAATGATTTTGCTGGTCGCTGGATTCACCACCATCCTTTTTAAAAAAATCAATCAACCCGTAGTACTCGGTTACATCATTGCAGGTTTTATCACCGGCCCGCATTTTAATTTTTTCCCAACCATTTCTGATGCTGCAAATATTCAGACCTGGTCCGAAATCGGCGTTATTTTTCTGCTGTTTGCCCTTGGTCTCGAATTCAGTTTTTATAAACTGAAAAGTGTTGGCAGTACCGCTTTTATTGCCGTAACCATTATTCTCGGCGGTATGTTCGCTTCAGGTTTTATGTGCGGCAGCCTCCTTGGCTGGAGTCAGACCGACAGCCTGTTTCTTGGCTGCATGCTTACAATGTCTTCAACCATCATTATTATTAAGGCCTACGACGATCTGAAAGTGAAAAATGAACGCTTTGCTTCCATCGTTCTTGGCATCCTGATTATTGAGGATATTGCCGCCATTGTTATGATGGTAATGGTAAGTACACTTGCTGCCGCCACCGCAGGCATCTCCACTATTGACCTTTTGCAGAGTATCTTGCGGCTAATATTTTTTCTGGTTCTTTGGTTCGTACTTGGCATGTATCTTGTTCCTACTTTTTTCAAAAAGACCAGAAATCTTGTCAATGACGAAACACTGATAGTTGCTTCCACAGGTCTATGTCTTGGTATGGTTGTACTGGCTACTCATATGGGTTTTTCTTCTGCGCTGGGTGCGTTTATTATGGGCTCTTTGATTGCTGAAGCACCTAATGCGGAACATATCGAGCATCTGATTCAGCCTCTCAAAGACCTTTTCGGCGCTGTTTTCTTCGTATCTGTAGGCATGTTGGTTAACCCCTCCTTGTTGATAGAATATGCCCTGCCGATACTGTGTATAATCATTGTTACCATTGTCGGCCAAATTATTTTTTCGACTTCCGGTGTACTGGCCTCCGGACAGGATTTGAAAACCGCCATGCGCTGCGGTTTCAGTCTTACTCAGGTAGGAGAATTTTCTTTTATCCTTGCTTCTTTGGGCAGTTCGCTGGGACTTACCAGTGATTTTCTTTACCCTATCATCGTTGCAGTATCTGTAACAACTACATTTACCACTCCCTTCTGCATTATGGCTTCTGAACCAGCTTATAATTATGTCAGCAAACTCTTGCCTGATAAGATTTTAAATTTACTTAACCGTTATACAAGCAATAACAGCGACAGCACCAAAGAAGATGCCGACTGGCCCAAATTACTGCGTGCTTATTTTATCCGTATGCTTATCTTTATAACTTTGCTGGTAGCCATTGCTTTAGGCTCTGTTTTCTACCTTTTACCCTATCTGAATGATACACTGCAGCTGCCTTTTGCCAATATTATCGCCGGAGGTATTACCTTAATAATTATGGCTCCTATTCTGAGGGCACTGCTGCTGAACAGAACCGGCAATGCAGAACTATTTTCTGTTCTCTGGCTGAAAAAACGTTCCAATCACCTGCCGCTGATGATTCTTATTATCTTCAAAATACTTACTTCTGCCTTTGCTCTTTACTTTGTTTTCAATACTATTATCGGGCTGCAGTCCATGTTCTCTGTTCTGGCACTGGTAGCAGTTTCTTATGTCATCTATTCCTCTGACTGGCTGCTCAGCGAATATCTGCGTATTGAATCACGCTTTCTGGTTAATCTCAACGAAAAACATATGCGCCGTCACCGCGAGAACTCTGCTGCAGCTGATAATGCCTGTCTAAACTGCTTTGACGAAGATTTTCAGCTTATCAGCTGCAAGGTAGCGCAAACATCTTCCTTAATTGGGCAATCTCTGAACCAGCTGTCTTTTCGTGAACTGTATGGATGCAATATTCTGCAGATTACCACGCCACAGCATTCATATGACATGCCGGGCGGTTCACATGTACTGGAAAAAAATTCTGAACTGCTTATGATTGGAACTTCATCTCAGCTACGACTGCTGCGTACCGCTATTGACAGCAAAAAAATTGAGCTGGAGACGGTCAGCGAACCAGTCAGTCTGAAAGATTTTATGCTGCAAAGCTCCAGTACGGAAAAGGATCATTTCCTTTCCTGTGCAATCAGTATTGACCGCCATTCACCCATCCTCGGAAAATCATTGAAAGCTGCCAATCTCCGAGAAACATGGCATTGTCTTGTTATCGGTCTGGAACGAGGTGCTTACATCATCACCAATCCAAATGTTTCGTTAGTTTTTGAAAAAGGCGATTTACTCTGGGTTTTGGGCAAGCAAAAAATGATAAATACTCTGGTACGTGAAGAAATACTATAAAATCAACAGACGGAATTCAGCTGAATTCCGTCTGTTTTCTATTGCAATTTTATTTTACCTTCCCGTACCAGTTTTTTTATATAATCAGCTTTGGTAATCATTCCATGTTGCATACCTGTTTGAATGAATGATTCTATCTGGTGCATCTTTCCTTCGCGAATAAGATTACGCAACGCAGGAGTTAATGTCATGACTTCAAAAGCAGCAACCCTGCCATTACCGGCAGCATTCATCAGCAGTTCCTGACACACTATACCCTGCAGACATTCTGCCAACTGACTCCGAACCTGCTGCTGATTTTCGGGAAAAAAATCTATAATCCTGCTGATGGTTGAAACTGCATTACTTGTATGCAATGTAGATAATACAAGGTGTCCTGTTTCCGCCGCTTTTAGAGCTGTCGCCACTGTTTCACGGTCTCTTAACTCTCCAACCATAATAACATCAGGATCTTCTCGCAGAGCACTACGCAGTCCGGCAGCAAATGATTTTGTATCAGTACCTATCTCCCGCTGATTTATAATACTCTTAGCGTGTTGGTGCCTGTATTCCACAGGATCTTCCAATGTCAATATGTGCAGGCTCTTTTCATTATTTAATTTATTTATAAGTGCTGACAAAGTCGTGGATTTACCGCTCCCTGTAGCTCCGGTAATCAGAACCATCCCGTGCGTACAATATACTAACCGGCAGACACTGTCCGGCAGTCCTATTTCAGTACAATCAGGAATTTGATCAGCTATAAGGCGTATGGCAGCAGCCAAATGCCCACATTGACGGAAAAAATTTATCCGGCAACGACTTTTATCCGGCATATTGCAGGAAAAATCAATCTCTCCCATCGTGTTTAAATATTCCTCTTGATCATGAGTCAGAGTGGAAGCAGTAAATTCTGCCATTTCTTCATCTGTTACAAGATGCTCGTCAAGAGTAATAAGCTCGCCGCAGCAGCGCATTAAAGGCCTGCAGTCTACAGTCAGATGTATATCTGAAGCTCCAGCAGTTCTTGCTTTTTCAATCAACGCAAACATTTCTTTGCCTCCTCAGCAGCATACGCAGCGCATCAGTTCATCAACTGTAGTCAGTCCTGACAGTACTTTGGCAGCACCATCTCGGCGTAAATCTGTAAATCCATCTTGTTTAGCCGCATTCTGTAAAGCAGCTGTATCTGCCTGCCGTAATACCAGCTCTGCAACTTTGCCTGCAAGCGATAAAACTTCCTGTACGGCCATGCGTCCTCTATAACCTGTAAAGCCACATTGGGCACATCCAGCTCCCCGTTCAAGCATATAAGGTTCATCTGCAGGAAGATGCAAGCAGGCTTTTTCCCACGCATTAGCCTCATATTTTTCTACGCAATACGGACATATGCGACGTACCAATCTTTGTGCTACCACCCCTCGTATGGACGAAGCCAGCAAAAACGGTTCAATCCCCATATCCAGCAGCCGTGCTACTGCACCCGCTGCACTTGCTGTATGCAGCGTACTTAGCACCAAATGTCCTGTAAGTGCCGACTGAATGGCTATTTGGGCTGTTTCAGCATCACGTATCTCACCAATCATAATTATATTGGGATCCTGCCTTACAATAGAGCGCAATCCTCTGGCAAAAGTCAAACCCGTTTTCTGGTTCACTGCTACCTGATTTATGCCGGCAATCTTATATTCAACCGGATCTTCTATAGTAATAATATTCTTTTCCTGTGTATTTAATTCGCTTAAAGTAGCGTACAATGTAGTAGATTTTCCGCTCCCTGTCGGGCCTGTTATCAGTATTATGCCATGTGCTGAAGCATACATATCCTGATACAAACGCAGATTGCTTTCAGAAAAGTGTAACTGTGCCAGGGAGAGGAAAAACCCCTCTTTGTCCAATATCCTTATCACTGCCTTTTCACCTCGAATTGTGGGCAGCGTTGATATACGCAAATCTATTTTCCTTCCCTGGCGCTCGATCTCCAGTCTTCCATCCTGTGGTACTCTTTTTTCCGCAATATCCATACCACAAAGCACCTTGATTCGTGAGATAACTGAATTGTGCCTTGACGCAGAAATCTTTTCAACAGTATGGAGTAAGCCGTCAATTCTAAACCTCACTCGTGATTCCATATCCAACGGTTCGATATGTATGTCGCTGGCACGTTGCTGTACTGCCTGCGTCAGCATATTATCCACAATATCGGCAGTCTGCCTTTCATTACTGCCACTGCCTATCACAACTTTTTCTATGCCAAAATAACTTTTGTCCACTTTATTTTCTCCGTTTTCCATAAAAAATGCACTGCAATACGCATTATTTTAACACATTTGCAAAATAAAACAACAAAATTGTTTAAATTTACTGATTTTTCAATATTTTCTCAACAAATAATTGCCAAAGCAGTTAATTTGTATTAGAATGAAAAAGCTTTTTATTTTTACTGTATCGGAGAAACATTATGATAGCACATTTCGCACATTCAAAAATTTCCGTACTGAAATTTAGTTTTATCCTTATTTCGGTAATCAGCATCGGTTATATCGCCGAATCACGGGACACAGCTGCAGCAAAAGCAGTGCAGTCAATATCTGCAGCTGCATACAAACCTGTCAAGTCTCCTGCCCCACTGAAAAATCCTTTTCTTGCCTGTCGCAGCGGCACAAAAAATTCACCTGCTGATACAGTAAACGCATACTCCTCGGTACCTGTTCTGCGTGGTATTATTACGAATAATAACAGAAGAATTGGTATTTTTGAATATGCAGGTCAAAGCACCTATCATACTGCAGGAGAACTGCTTGGCCCCTATACCATAACATCCCTGACAGAGCACGCTGCCGTACTCTCAAATTCAAAGCAGCAAATTACATTGCAATTAGAAAGGTAAACAATGAAATTTAATAAAACCCTGACAGTATTTTTATTAATAGCAGCATTTTTTATGCATCCTCTTTCTGCTGCAACAGCAGAAACCATTTCTCTTACCGTACAAAATGCCGAAATAAAAGATGTTCTGCAGGCAGCAGCATCCATAACCGGAAAAAACATTATAACCGACAGCAGTGTCAACGGTAAAATTAGTGTTTCCTTTCACGACTTACCGCTCACATCAGCACTGGATATTATTACCTGTGCCAAAGGTCTGGGATATCGCAGTATTGACGATGTAATCGTAGTATCTTCCCTGGAAAATATGTCACATTATAACAACAGCGTTGCTTCCTATAAATTAAATTATGTTCCGGCAGCTGATATTGCTGAAACACTGAAAAGTCTTTTCAGTAATGGTAAGCTTACTGTCGATTCTATGACCAATACTGTTCTTTTTGTCGGCAGCAGCTCTGAAGAACAACGCCTGCGCAGTGCCATCGCTGCTTTAGATATTCCATCCCGGCAGGTTACGCTGGAAGCCAGGATTATTGCTGTCAATCGTGAGCAGACGGAAAATCTTGGTATTGGCTGGAACTGGGATACTATCCCACAAAAGGAGGATAGAAATACCAACACTGATTCTGCTAATAACAATGATTATTACGGCGGTAATTTTAAATTCTTGCATGGCTATTCCTTCAATTTTAACGCTACATTAAACGCTCTTTTTGCCGATGGTAAAGCAAAAATACTGGCTACTCCACGTATTATAACCGTCCCAGGCAAAGAAGCCAGCATCTTTATTGGTGATCATATTCCTGTCCAGACCGAAAAACATGACAGCAGCGGTACCTATACAGCGACAGAATATCTTGACGCAGGTATCAAGCTCACCTATACCCCCATCGTCAGCAGCGACGGAAAAATGATTACAGCCAGTGTGCATACAGAAGTTAGCACCCCTACTCTGGTCAGCGAAATACGTAACTATAAAATTACCAGCCGCACAGCCGATACCAACGTTCGCATGTGCAGTGGTGAAACTTTGGTCATAGGGGGACTGATAAATGAAGAAGAACAAAAAAGTATACAGAAGATACCCCTGCTGTCCAGTATTCCCTTATTAGGTGAACTGTTTAAAAATCGAACCAGTCGCAAAACAAAAACAGAAGTTCTCATGCTGCTTACTCCCCATATCACTACTGCTGGTGTTTCTCCTGCAATCTATAATGAACAGTTACTGCAGGATGGCGCTGCTGAACCAGCAAATACACATGACTAAATAACAGAAAACGTAATTTAAGTGGCTTAACATGGAGGCCTTATCCATGTTAAGTCTTTTTTCATGTTCAAAATATCGGTTGTCTAAACAAAAAAGCCCCTGAAAAGGGGCTTTTTGCATGGCAATATTCTATTTAGACTTCTTAGCAGAATATTCAGTTTTTCTGCTGAAAAGCATCATAAATACAACGAAATGCAGCAGTAGCGGCTTTGATATTATCAGCACCTAAAATACTGCTGACAATAGCCGCTCCATTGGCTCCTGCCGCCAGTACTTCTCTGTAATTGACGGCATTAATACCTCCTATACCTACTACAGGTATGGTCACCGAGCTGCAAATTGCAGCCAGGTTTGCAACTCCCAGCATGCCTGCATCCAGCTTGGTATTACTGCCAAACACTGCACCGCTGCCCAAATAATCAGCACCATCAGCAAGCGCTTGTTTGGCTTCTTCCGTATTATGCGCAGACACACCGATGATAAAATCATCACCACAAATACTGCGGGCAACCTTACATGGCAAATCATCCTGTCCAAGATGTACCCCAGCTGCACCTACTGCCAGTGCAATATCCAATCTGTCATTGATAATAAGCGGCACCTTATATTTGTCTGCCAGTGCTTTTAAAGCAACAGCCTGTGTATACATTTCCGCACTGCTTTTATCCTTGCCACGATATTGCAGCAAGGTAATGCCACCTTGAAGTGCTGCTTCCACAGCTTCCAGCAGACTGTACCCATGCAGACATTTCTCATCAGTAACCAAATAGATACTGTAATTTATTGACGGCTTCATTTTAGTTCTTTCTTTCCGGATTAAGATTGATTACATTCCATTTAGTTGTAACGTGATAAACGCAGTCCAGCAAACGTACTTTGAACATACCAGGACCATCTTTTTTCTCCAGAAAATTTGCCGCAAGCTCTGCGCCCTGCCCCATAATGACAATACCTAATGCCGCTGCTGCCAGCATATCTTTGGTAACAGCAGCACAGCAGGCACACAATGTTGATGCCATACAGCCACTTCCGGTTATATCCTGCAGCAGAGGATGACCGTTGTTGAGGACTACTGCCTGATGTCCATTGCTGATATTATCTATTTCACCGGTAACTGCAAAAACGCAGTTATACTTTTTAGCTGCTTCCTGTGCAGTTTTCAGGGCATCTCCCTCTTCTGTACCACCAATATTATCAATGCCGCAACCGCCTGTCTTATTTTCCAGCAGTGCTGCACACTCACTATGATTGCCGCGTACGATACTGATGCAGCCCTTTTCCAGCAGTTTAACAGCAAAAGCAAGCCGCATGGAAGAAGTCATTACCCCTACCGGATCAAGAATAACCGGTATTCCTTTAGCCTGTGCTGCAGCAACTGCTTTTTCCATGGCAATCATCTTATTAAAATTTAAGGTGCCAAGGTTAAGCAGCAGTGCATCTGCACCTGCAGTTATTTCTTCGATTTCTTCCGGCTCATCGGCCATCACCGGAGACGCCCCTGCAGCCAGTGTCATATCGGCACAACTTTCTGCCGTAACATAATTGGTTATATGATGTATCACAGGTCTCTGCTTACGCAGCTTTTCAACTATTTCTCCAAATTGAGCCTTTAAATCCATTATTCCAAAATTCCTGCCTTTCTGTATAAATCAACAAAATGATGCGTTGGCCCGCAACCACTGCCTATAGCAAGCCCATGGAGAATCGCTTCTGTCACATATTTTTTAGAAGCAGCAACAGCCTCTGCCATACTCATGCCTCGTGCCAGATTGGCCGCCAGTGAACTTGACAAAGTACAGCCAGTTCCGTGAGTATGCTTTGTTGCTATCCTCTCTCCACCAAACCATAATTCCTGCCTGCCATCGTACAGTAAATCATCAGCCTGTACTTTCAGATGACCTCCTTTAACCAGTACCGCCTGTGCCCCAAGAGTGATAATCTTTTTTGCAGCTTCCACCATAGATGCTTTATCCTTAACCTGCATTCCTGTAATAGCTTCAGTTTCCGGCAGATTAGGTGTCAAAAGCGTCGCCAGTGGCAATAATCTCCTGATCAATGTCTCACATGCTTCCGGAGCCAAAAGCGGATAGCCGCTTTTAGAAATCATCACCGGATCAACTACAATTATCTTAGGTTTATATTTCACAAGACAATCAGCAATAGTTTCAATAATTTCTGGTTTGGAAACCATACCTATTTTCACTGCATCTACTCTTATATCATCAAATACTGCTTCTATCTGTGCCTGCACAACTGCACAATCTATGTCCTGTACCATGGTTACTCCGCAGGTATTTTGAGCTGTTACCGCCGTTATCACACTCATGCCAAAGGTTCCATGCGCAGCAAAGGTCTTTAAATCTGCCTGAATACCGGCACCGCCACTGCTGTCACTGCCGGCAATAGTAAGCAAATGTTTCATATTAACGTACTCCTTTATTCCAATGAAAAAGCAGGCACAGGCTTATCTTCATAAGCACTATGCCTGCGCCTGCATATTATATATTACAGAACTTCTTTTACTTTTGCAACAACGTTTTCTACGGTAAAACCGTATTTCTCCATCAGTACATCGCCAGGTGCAGAAGCGCCAAACTGGGTTATACCGATAACATTATTATCACTGCCGGTATAACGGCTCCAGCCGTAAGGTACGCCAGCTTCTACAGCGATCTTAACTGCATCATGCGGTAATACACTTTCCTTATATTCTGCGCTTTGATTTTCAAAAGCATCCCAGCTGGGCATGGATACAACGCTTACATCAATACCTTCAGCAGCAAGTTTTTCCTGTGCAGCCAAAGCCAAATGTACCTCACTGCCAGTACCCATCAAAACTGCAGCAGCTTTTTCTTTAGCCGGACTTAATACATAAGCACCTTTATAGGCATTGTCATGTACCAGCTGTGCATATTGATGCAGTACCGGTAATTTTTGACGACTCAGCAGCAAGCAGGTAGGTTTATGCAGATTCATGCATGCCTGCTGCCATGCTGCAGCGGTTTCCAGCGCATCTGCAGGACGGAATACGCTTACGTTCGGAATCATGCGCAGAGCCATGGTAGTTTCAATGGGTTGATGGGTAGGTCCATCTTCACCAAGAGCAATACTGTCATGAGTCAGCACAAAAATAGCTCTGATACCCATAAGTGCAGCCATTCTGATAGCAGGACGCATAAAGTCCGCAAATACCAGGAAGGTACCGCCAAACGGAATAAAGCCACCATGCAGAGAAATACCGTTTACCACAGTACCCATAGCATGTTCGCGCACACCAAAATGAATATTTCTGCCTTTACGGTCAACACGACTGAAGAAGCCTTCGTTTTTCATAATCGTCTTATTAGACGGTCCAAGGTCAGCACTGCCTCCGACAAGGCTCGGCAGCTGCATCGCCAGTTTCTGGATGATTTCGCCGGAAGCTTCGCGGGTAGCAGTCTTGGCAGTATCAGCAAAAATAGCTTCCAGTGCTGCCAGATTTACCAAAGTAGTACCATTAATGCGGGCTTCCAGTTCAGCAGCAAGTTCAGGATATACTACTTTATAATCAGCCATTAAAGCTTCCCATGCTTTTTGTGCTTCTGCGCAGGCAGGTTTTTTATCAGCAAAATAAGTGCTTACTTCTTCCGGAACATAGAACATCTTATCTGCAGGCCAGCCTGCTTTTTCTTTTGTAGCAGTCAAAGCTTCGCCGCCCAAAGGCTCACCGTGGCAGGAGGGGCTGTCCTGTTTCGGACTGCCAAAACCGATATGAGTGCGTACAATAATCAGAGACGGATGCATGGTATCAGCCTGCGCTTCTTTGATTGCAGCCTCCATGGCCTCAATATCTTCAGAATCTGCTACGCGCAGTACCTGCCAGCCGTAAGCTTTAAAGCGCATTTCCACATCTTCAGTAAAGGCAATATCAGTGCTGCCTTCAATGGTAATTTTATTATCATCATAAAGATAAATCAGTTTGCCAAGACCAAGAGTACCCGCCAAAGAAGCAGCCTCACAGGATACACCTTCCATCAGGTCGCCGTCAGAAGTCAGGCCATAGGTATAATGATTTACTACAGCAAAATCCGGTTTATTATATTTTGCTGCCAGCATGGCTTCAGCAATGGCAAAACCTACGCCCATGGCAAAGCCATGACCCAGCGGACCGGTAGATGCATCAACACCGACAGTATGACCATACTCAGGATGTCCTGGAGTCCTGCTGCCCCATTGACGGAAATTTTTCAGTTCCTCCATAGGCAGATCAAAACCTGCAAGATGAAGCATTGCATATAATAACGCACTGCCATGACCGGGAGAAAGAATAAAACGATCTCTGTTGAACCATTGCGGATCAGCAGGATTATAATTCATAAAGCGGTCCCAAATAGTATACATCAACGGTGCTGTACCCAAAGGAAAACCCGGATGCCCGGATTTAGCCTTTTCTACTTGATCAGCTGCCAAAAAACGCAAAGTATTTACACAAGCCTGGTCCATCTTCTGCATTATGGAAAACCTCCAATATTGTACTATATTTTGTAATTATTATAACATAACTGTTTAATCATGCAAAGATTATGCTTTACTTTTTTTGTCGGATCCGTAATATTTTTTACACTATTAAAAATGCAGCCAGCAAATAGCTGACTGCATTTTTTCTATGCCTCTTTGCGTTCGGCAACAATTTTTTCTGCCAGTTTAGGCGGAACATCTTCATAGTGATCGAATTTCATTTCAAAAGTACCCAAGCCCTGAGTCAAAGCACGTAAATCAACTGCATACTCAGTGATTTCAGCATACGGAACCTGAGCAGAAACTACGCTCATACCGTCTTCTACGCTCTGCATACCAAGAATACGGCCGCGTTTGGAGTTCAAATCACCAATTACGTCGCCCATCATGGAGTCAGCACAGGTAACTTCCAGTGAATATACAGGCTCAAGCAATACCGGTTTGCACTGTTCCATAGCTTTTTTGAAAGCAATATTGGAAGCAGTTTTGAATGCCATTTCAGAAGAATCGACAGTATGATAAGAACCGTCAAGCAAGGTTATGCGCATATCCACAACAGGATAACCGGCAAGAACGCCTTTTTCCATAGCTTCGCGCATACCTTTTTCAACAGCAGGGATGTACTGGCGCGGAACAGCACCGCCAAAAATCTTATCAACAAATTCAAATCCGCTGCCAGGAGCCAAAGGTTCCATCTTAATAACGACATGACCATATTGACCATGGCCGCCGGATTGTTTCTTATGCTTGCCTTCTACTTCAGCACTGCCACGAATAGTTTCACGATATTCGATGATAGGAGCTTTTAAAATAGCTTCTACACCAAATTTGCGCTGCATACGTTCCATAATAATTTCAATATGCTGGTCACCCATGCCGCTGATAAGAGTTTCCTTAGTAACGGAATTCTTGGTTACGATAATTGTGGGGTCTTCATCCATCAGGCGGTTAAGTGCAGACATGATTTTTTCTTCGTCGCCTTTTTTCTTAGGATAAATAGCCCTGGTATACATCGGCAACGGAAAATCAATCGGAGCAAATTCAACAGGATGATTTTTATCGCACAAAGTATCGCCCGTAGAAGTGTACTGCAATTTGGCAACAACACCGATATCGCCGGCAACTACTTCTTTCATGGGAATCTGAGTTTTGCCGCGCATGGTAAAGATATTACCGATACGTTCATCTTCTTCACGTCTGGAATTATACACAACACTGTCGCTCTTGATGCTGCCGGAGAACACACGGAAATAGCTCAGACGGCCTACAAACGGGTCAGATGTTGTTTTGAATACCAATGCCGACATAGGAGCGTTGGCATCACAGATTTCTTCTTCTCCGCTCTCTTTATCAGTTACAATAAAGTCATTCAAAATAGCCGGATAAGTAAAGTCAATAATAGCATTCATCAAACGGCCAAGGCCGATATCTTTATAAGCACTGCCGCAAAGCATCGGATAAATTACTGCCTGGCGAATACCTTTGATGAGGCATTTCATAATTTCTTCATCACTGATGGTTTCACCGTCCAGATAACGCATCATGCAGTCATCATCAGCTTCAACAGCGGCTTCGATCATTTTTTCACGTGCCGCTTTGGCAGCTTCCATATATTCTTCCGGAATTTCTATTTCATCAGAATCATTACCGCGGGCACGATAAGCTTTCATTTTATACAGATCAATCAAACCTTCAAACTTATCTTCCTTACCCAAAGGCAGCTGCAGCGGCAATACATGTTTGCCAAATTTTGCACGCAGATTATCAAGAATACTGTCAAAATCAGCATTCTCACGATCCATTTTATTTACAAAAATAATACGGGGAAGGTTAGCTTCTTCCGCAAGTTTCCAACATTGCTCCGTGCCAACCTGTACACCGGAAGTTGCGCAGACAACGATTAACGCACTGTCTACTGCTCTGAAAGCACCCTTGACCTCTGCCACAAAGTCCGCAAAACCCGGAGTATCAATAAAATTGATTTTGGTATCACGCCATTCAACGGGCGCCAGCGTAGCATTTACGGAAACTTTACGTTTGATTTCTTCAGGTTCATAATCAGTGGTGGTAGCACCGTCTTCAACCTTGCACATTCTGCTGATTGCGCCGGAACGATACAGCAATGCTTCAGTTACAGACGTAGTTCCAGCTCCACCATGACCCACAATAGCCACATTTCTAATTTTGTCACCAGTATATTCTTTCATAACTTCTTCCCCCTTTATTGTCAGGAAATAATTGCCAAAGAATTCTATAGTTTACTCAACTATTCCTGCTTTTTGCTTAAAACTTAAAAAAGCATAAAAAAAAGCATAAAAAATGTAAAACTATTAACAAAAAGGAGCAGCTTTCGCTGCTCCTGATTTGAACTATTTAATTAAATCACAGGCAAATAATGCACACAATGTTTTGGCGTCGAACAACTCGCCTTCAGTAATCATTTTTTTTATTTCTTCTACAGTGAAAGCCTTTACTCCGATAAACTCATCTTCGTCAGTATGCTGACCATGTTTTTCCAAACCGCTGGCTTTATATAGATAGATGACCTCATCTGTAAAAGCAGGTGTAGTAGCAATACTGATCAGCCGCTGCCAACTTTTCGCTGTATAGCCAGTTTCCTCGCTCAGCTCGCGAACTGCACAAGCATCAGGATTTTCATTACCATGATCAAGCTTGCCGGCCGGTATTTCCCACATAACTGTTTGCATAGGATAGCGGTACTGCTTCACCAGGACTATTCTGCCATCGTCCTGTACAGGTACAATCGCCACTGCTCCGGGATGGCGAATAAATTCGCGAGTTGTTTCAGTATCATTAGGCAAAAGAACAGTATCAACTTCCACTTTTAATAAACGCCCATCATATACTTTTTTATTGCTTATAAATTTTTCATCAAGACCCGTTTCATGAAATCTTTTTATCATCTTATTTAAACAACTCCGTTTTTTTTAACTCCTGCACCTCTGCAAACAACTCCGCAGCACTGTCATATGCTGCCTTGCCGCTGCTGCCGGAAGCCATGCGCATCAGCTCATTTATACGCTGCTGCTGTTCAAGAACAGTCAATTCTGTTGCAGTTCTACCATTTTCACTTTGTTTCTGAATATAGATATGTCTGTCAGCAAATGCGGCTATCTGCGGCAGATGGGTTATGCACAACACCTGTCCCTGCGCAGAAATTGCAGCAATTTTTTCTGCCATTCTGCGTGCCGTAACGCCACCGACACCAGTATCAATCTCATCAAAGACCATTGTCGGTATCTCATTCATCTTGCGCATCACTGTTTTTACTGCCAATGCAATACGTGACAGCTCGCCTCCGGAAGCTACCTTCTCCAGAACGTTTACAGGCTCTCCTGCATTGGCACTGAACATAATTCTTATTTCATCACAGCCATATATGGTAAATTTATCGTTTTGCTGAATATCAAAGAGAAACTTTCCTTCCGGCATGGCCAAATCATGTATATGACTTGTTATAAGTTGTGCCAGTTTATCAGCATATGTCCTGCGCACAGCAGAAAGCTTGCCTGCAGCAACAGCAAGACGATTTTTACACTCACGCAGCTTCTTTTCTGCCTTTTCTACCGCAGCAGCAATATTCTGCAGTTCATTATACTTTTCTTCAGCCTGCTGCAGATATTCCAATACTGCTTGCGTACTGCCACCGTATTTTTTCTGTAATCTGTAAATAAGATCCAGACGTTCCTGTACTTCAGCAGCACGGTCTCCATTAAAGTTGCTGTCATCAAGATATTCGGCCAATGCCTGACAGCAGTCATCAATATTTATCCAGGCACTGTCAAGTCTCTCGAAAACAGCATCCAGTTTGCCATCATAGCGACAGGCAACCTGCAAACTGTTTTTTGCTCTGGCCAAAAGGTTTAAAACAGCATCATCATCACCAAGCAAGCCATGTGCTGCACTAACAGATGAAATTATTTTCTCACTGTTTTGAAGAACACGTGCTTCTTCTTCTAATGCTGTTTCCTCATCAGGAAGCAAAGATGCACGACTGATTTCCTTTATCTCCCACTCATACCTGTCAAGAAGCAGTTCCTGCTGCATACTGTCATTTTGCAGCTCTGACAGAGATTTTTCAGCCTGCAGATATTCTTTATAAATCGACTGATAAGCGTCAAGAGCAGTGCCAATTTCTCTGCTGCCAAATGAGTCTATCAGCTTCCGTGGAGCGTCTGCCTGTAAAAGAGCCTGATATTCATGTTGTCCATGAATATCTACCAAAAGACCAGCTACCTTTTTAACAACAGCAACCGGCACCTGCATACTGTTTAGATACGCTCTGCTCTTTCCTGCAGCATTAACCTGCCTTCTGATAAAAAGCAGCTCATCTTCTGTTTCTATCCCTTGCTCCTCCAGCAGTTCCTTAACGGCAACAGCATCACTGATATCGAAAACAGCCTGCACCCAGAAACTGTCGCAGCCACTGCGCAGGTAATTCACAGAAGCACGTCCGCCAAGAACAAGACCAAATGCATCAATTAAAATTGATTTACCGGCACCCGTTTCACCGGTAAATACATTAAACCCGGGAAGAAAATCTACCCTGACGTCTTCCAGTAAGGCAAAATTATGAACATGCAAAGACTGCAGCATTTTCTTTACCTCGGATTAGATATGATCTTTAAAACGATGCATCAGGATACCGATCCCTTCTTTATTGGCAACAGCAATAAATACAGTATCATCTCCCGCAATCGTTCCCAAAATTTCCGGCCATTTCATATAATCAATGGCATACGCTACCGCCTGAGCTGTTCCTGGAAGAGTACGCACCACCACCATATTGTCTGTGGACTTGACACTGACAATAGAATCCTGAAAAGTTCTTTCCAGTCTGCCAGGAGTCAGCAGCATATTATGCTCTTTCGGATAGGCATAATGATAATGGCCATTCGCATCAGGGACTTTAACCAGCATCAATTCCTTGATATCTCTGGAAACAGTCGCCTGAGTTACTTCAATACCCTCATTGCGCAATGCAGCGGCCAAATCTTCCTGGGTTTCAATCTTATTCTTGTCGATAATCTCTTTAATTTTTGCATGCCTGGTCATCTTCATAATAGTTCACCTCAAAATAAAATGCACTTCATCAGATATTCCGCATTAATTTCTGCTGCCATGTCTGATAATAATCTCTGCTTGTCAGTCGGATAAACTTCATCATGTACGGACTTTTAAGTATCCGAACACACATATCGTCAGTAACAGTTACGACATTTTCACCATCCGCCGACAGCAGCAATTCTTCACTTCCCGGCATAGCCTTAAATTCTATGACTTCTGTCATGGGAATTACCAGTGCTCTTGCAGTCAATGAATGAGCACATACCGGAGTAATAACGCTTATGTCAAGTTCCGGCTGAACCAACGGACCGCCTGCAGACAGAGAATAGGCCGTAGAACCTGTAGCAGTAGCAACAATTATCCCATCAGCAGCATAGCTGCCGGAAACCTTGCCATTAATATACATCTGCAAATGCGCCAGCTTACTGAAAGTTCCCTTTGCCAGTACAAGATCATTTAAAGCATCTACAGTCCTGATACATTGGCCACATTTGATTACCTCAGCCCGCAGTAAACTTCTGCTTTCTGAAGTAAATGCCCCCTGTCCAAGTTTTGCAATAGCTTTATGTATGCTTCCTGAATCTATCTCTGCCAAAAAACCAAGCTTACCAAAATTTATTCCAAATACAGGTACCTGTACCGGAGCAAGGTAACGTGCCATTTTAAGCAAAGTCCCATCACCGCCAAGAGAAACTCCGACATCCAAGTTACGCAAATCTTGATTATTTTTTGCATCATAGGCGGCACGGCCATACTGGGAAGCAATATGCAGCGGCAAAACAGGCTCAATATCATAACTCTCACACATTTTCAGAAATTCCGGTAAAGCTTCGCAAACTTTTTCCTTCCCCATATTGGGAAATATACCTAATCTGTTTACACTCATTTTTCTCCCATGCATATCAGTCCAAATCACCATGACTTTTTCTGACTAACTCGTTTACAAATACTACGTCAATGGCATCGTCATCCTGCAGCGTAAGATAAAGTAAATATTCTATATTACCCTCAGGTCCTTTAATAGGTGAAAATTCCAATCCGGCTATACCAAAGCCTTCATTTTTAGCAAATGCTATAACATTATTTATTACTGCTTCATGTATTTTGGGGTCACGTACGACTCCTTTTTTGCCTACATTTTCCTTGCCGGCTTCAAATTGCGGCTTAATCAGAGCAATGACAAAACCGTCATCCTTAAGTATTTTACGAACAGCTGGCAATACCTTATCAAGAGAAATAAAAGCTACATCAATAGTAACAGCATCAACCATTTCGGCCAGCTGCTCTCTTTCCAGATATCTGACATTTGTACGTTCCATATTTACCACGCGTTCATCACTGCGCAGTTTCCATGCCAGCTGTCCATAACCAACATCAATAGCATAAACCTTTGCTGCACCATTTTGCAGCGCACAGTCCGTAAAACCTCCGGTAGATGCACCAATATCAGCAACAATTTTGCCCTGTACAGAAATCGGAAAAATCTTCAGTGCTTTTTCCAGTTTCAACCCGCCACGACTTACATACGGCAATTTATCACCAAGAATACGTATTGCCGCATCCTCAGGTACCTGAGTACCAGGCTTGTCAATCTTCTGATCGTTAACCAATATCTGTCCTGCCATAATAGCAGCCTGGGCTTTGGCTCTGCTTTCAAAAAGTCCTCTGTTGGCCAGCAAAGCATCTAAACGTTCTTTTTTCAAAGTTTTTCACCCTTTATAAATCGTTTTGTCTGCTCCGCAACGGAGGCAGCATCCAGCAAGAGATCTCGCAGAAGATATTTTTTATCTCCCTGAGGCACAAATGCATCCGGAATACCAAGATTCAGTACCCGACACTCCTGCAGCAGTCTGCGCTGATTCAAACTCTCCAGCACAGCGCTGCCGACACCGCCGCTCAGTACACCTTCTTCAATAGTTACAATATATTTATACTGCCGCGCATGCTCAGCCAAAAGAGCTTCATCTAAAGGCTTAGCAAAACGCATATTGACAACTCCGGCTTCAATACCGCATTCATGCAGTAATCCTGCTGCCTTTTCAGCAGTTTCTACCATACTGCCTATAGCCCAGAAGCATACATCACTTCCCTGGCGTAAAACTTCGGCCTTACCCGAAGGCAATATCGTCAGCGAACTGCTTGTATCAACACCTCTGCCGCTGCCGCGCGGATAGCGAACAGCCACAGGTGTGTGCATCTGCAAAGCAGTATTCAGCATATGGCGCAGTTCATCTTCATCCTTTGGTGCCATAATTGTCATATTAGGCATACTGCGAAGATAAGCATAGTCAAAAACGCCGTGATGCGTATACCCATCATCTCCAACCAGACCAGCTCTGTCAAGGCAGAGCGTAACATGCAGGTTCTGCATACATATATCATGGAGTACCGAATCATAGGCGCGCTGCATAAAAGTCGAGTAAACTACGGCTACAGGCTTCAAACCGGCTGCAGCCATACCGGCTGCAGCAGTAACTGCATGCTGCTCAGCAATACCGACATCAAAAAATCTCTCCGGATATTTTTGTGCAAAAGCAGTAAGACCAGTACCATCCGGCATAGCGGCAGTAATACCAACAATATCTTTATCCGCAGCAGCCAACTGCACCAGCGTGTCACCAAAAACCTTGGTATAGGTTACAGGTGCCCCCGGTGTCGTTATCTTTTTCCCGGTACCAATCTCAAAGGGGCCAGTCCCGTGGAAAGTATTAGGATGTTCTTCTGCCGGCTTATAACCTTTTCCCTTCTTAGTCAGTACATGTACCAATACGGGTCCGTCAATATGTTTGGCTGCTTCCATAACCTCGATAAGGCTTTTAAGATCATGACCATCTACCGGTCCAAGATAGGTAAACCCCAGTTCTTCAAATACAGAAGTCGGAACCATAAGGTATTTTACACTGCCTTTCAGGCGTCTGATGGCTTTCAGCACATCTGTACCAAATTCCATATTTTTAAGCCAGGCTTCTATATCGTTTTTAATTTTATTATAAGTTTCACCCGTACGCAGATGATAAAGATAATCAGACATTGCGCCTACATTTTTGGAAATCGACATTTCATTGTCGTTTAAAACAACGACCATTTTCTTATGCAGGTCTCCAGCATTGTTCAAAGCTTCAAAAGCCATGCCGCCCGTCATTGAGCCATCGCCGATGACAGCTACAACATTATAATCTTCATGCTTTATATCTCTTGCAACTGCCATACCGAGCGCCGCTGAAATAGAAGTACTGGAATGACCCGTGCCAAAAGCATCATGTTCACTTTCATTTCTTTTAGGAAAACCGGAAAGACCGCCATATTGTCTGATAGTTTTGAACTGTTCACGCCTGCCCGTAATAATTTTATGTATATATGACTGGTGTCCTACATCAAAAATAATCTTATCGTTGGGAGTCGAAAAAACTTTATGCAAAGCAAGCGTAAGCTCAACAACCCCAAGATTAGGAGCCAAATGGCCTCCATTGCGGGAAAGCACATCAATCATATAATTGCGTATTTCTGCTGCCAAATCACCAAGCTCTTTTAGCGTCAGTTTTTTTATATCTTCAGGTGAATTTATCGTATCAAGTAAATGATTTTCGCCCATTATTTTTCGCCTTTCACCGTCATTTAATTTTTACGGCTGCACATAAGTCTGGTAATTTCGCGCAATGCTTCCGCGTTTTCGCCGAACATTTCCAGACATTCCAACGCTTCTGCAACAGTTTTTTCAGCCAGCGCTTTTGCAGCATCCAAACCATATAAACTTACATAGGTAGATTTATGATTTTTTTCATCGCTTCCTGCCGGCTTACCCAATTCTTCCGTTGTTCCTTCAACATCAAGGATGTCATCGGTAATTTGAAAAGCAAGACCCAGCAAATCAGCAAACTTTGTCAGAGCCAGTAATTCCTTTTCATTAGCACCAGCCAAATGTGCACCGCCTCTTACTGCCGCAATAAACAGAGCGCCCGTCTTGCCGGCATGCATTTTCCGCAGTTCCTCGGCTGTAATGGATTTCCCTTCATTTTCCAGATCAAGACCCTGTCCGCCAACCATACCAAAATTACCGGCACACATTGCCATTTCTCTTACAGTTTCTATCAGCGCTTTAGCATCAACATTCTTCTGCTCCAGCATTACTTCAAATGCCAGTGTCAGCAGACCATCTCCGGCAAGCACTGCCATTGCCTCTCCAAAAACCTTGTGGTTTGTCAATCGTCCACGACGATAATCATCATTATCCATACAGGGAAGATCATCGTGGATAAGTGAATAAGTATGAATCATCTCCAAACCACAGGCAACAGGCAGATAATTATACCCCTTAACTCCCAGAGCTTCCGCAGTAGCCATGAGCAAAACAGGACGGATACGTTTACCGCCTGCCAGCAGACTGTATGCCATAGCATCATCTACTTTGGAAATACCTTTTTTAGCCAGTCTGTTTTCTAAAAAGGCCTCCACGAGTTTTTTCTGGTTATTATAATATGTGGTAAAATCCATTTATTTATTCCTCCAAATCATGGAATGTTTCTAACTTATATTTATCACTGCCATCATTGGCAGTAACTATTTTTTCAACTTCCTGTTTTACTGTATCAAGTTTACCCATACAAATTTTACTGAGCTCTATACCGTGTTTAAAAACATCCAGCGATTCTTCCAGAGAAAGTTCACCACTTTCCAGCAGCTTTACCTGTTCTTCCAGCTCGTTCAATGCATCTTCAAATTTAATATTTTTTGCTATTTTTCTGCCAGCCATTGCTTACCGCCTTTCTGCAGACTGTACAATAGAAATTATTCTTCCATCAGCAACTGTAGTAATAAGTTCATCACCCCAGCGCACCTGTTCAGCTGACGTTACAACCTTAAAATCACTGTTTTGAGTAACAGTATAGCCGCGCTGCAGCACTGCAAGCGGGCTAAGGCTATCTAATCTCGCCGTTTGCACCTCAAACCTGTGACGGCTATGGCGCATAATCTGCTCCATTGACATAAGCAGACTCTTCAATGCTGCGTCAGTACGCAGCGATTTATCTGAAAATAATCTTTCCGGATCCAGAAAAGTCCATGAATTATTTAACTTTTCCAGTTTATGATCTTGCTCAGAAATCAGTTTCTGTACTGCAGCAAAGCAACGTTCCCTATATACTGTAATTTTATGCTTATACTCTCCGGCATCAGTTACTGCTATCTCAGCAGCCTGTGAAGGTGTTGCCGCCCTCTTATCTGCAGCAAAATCACACAATGTGAAATCTGTTTCATGGCCTACTGCACTGATAACAGGAATTTCTGACCCAGCTACAGCACGCACCGCGGCTTCTTCATTAAAAGCCCATAATTCTTCAATAGAGCCGCCACCTCTGCCCACAATAAGCACATCTGCCAGTCTGTTTCTGTTAAAAAAGGCAACGGCCTCGGCAATTTCTTCTGCCGCTCCGTCACCCTGAACTTTTACTGGATACAGTAGGAGTTTGACACCTTCATTCCTTCTTCGGGAAACAGTAATAATATCCCTCACTGCTGCTCCTGCAGAAGAAGTAACAATACCCACACAACGAGGATTAAGAGGAAGCTGCTTTTTTCTTTCATCCGCAAAAAGTCCTTCTGCTTCCAATTTTCTTTTCAGCTGCTCAAAAGCAAGCATTAAATTGCCTGCGCCCTGCTGCAGTAAAAGATCTGCATACAGCTGATATACACCATCACGTGCAAAAACACCTATGCGACCTACTGCCACTACCGTATCGCCATTTCGCGGTTCAAAACGCAATGAGGCTGCACGAGAGCGGAACATTACGGCTTTAAGGACACCGCCTTTATCCTTCAGCGTAAAATAACAATGTCCAGAAGGATAACGCTTGAAATTTGAAATTTCACCTGTAATCTGTATATTACGTAATATTTTATTTTTATCAAAAATATCACTGATAAAAGCGTTTATTTCACTTACAGAATAAATCTTTTCATCCATAAATATTCCCCATGCGTCTTGCATATGCCGCACAGCCACTGGCATTATCGCAGCTGAAACGGGCCTCCGGTATCCACAATTTGACACCTTTCTGTTTCAGCTTGCTTTCCAAATGCGTACGAATAAATTTATTCGAAGCCACACCACCGACAAGCAGTACATCTTTTATATCAAAGGCAGCCGCACCATTACGCAGCATTCTGACAAAAGTTTCTGCAAGTGCATATTCAACACCTAAAGCAAGCGCCGCCTTATCTTCACCTGCCTGCAGTTTACGCAGTGCCGCTGTTGCCGGACCTGACAGGCTTACATTCAGCTTACGCACGGAAACAGGCAGTTCTGTTCTGTACTTTGCCGTTTCAGCAAGACTTTCCAGCTGCGGTCCTGTAGGAAACTGCAGTCCCAAAGCAACGCCTACCCTGTCAATAAACTGACCCGCGTGGAGGTCCATACTGTCGCCTGCCTGCTGCAGCAAATAACGCCCGTTTTCACCCAGCTGTACCAAAAGCATATCAGTGGTACCGCCAGAAGCATGCAACATCAGAAATTTTTCGGCAACAGGACCCTGTGCAGACCACATTCCTGCTTCCATATGGTTTTCCTGATGGCTGATAATATGCAAAGGAACCTTACTGACTGCTGCAATAGCTCTTGCTGCAGATACACCGGCAAGGAAAGCCGGCATATACGAATCTTCAATCGGCCGCGGATAACCAGAAACACCTATACCGCAGATTTCTGCATTTATTTTCTGCAGTGCCTGCTCCAATAGTATCGGCAGGTTTCTGGTATGCTGAAATACCATTTCTGACTGCTGCAGCCCGCAGCGCCCAGGTCTTACAGCCAGTATCTGTCTTGCCTCGCTAAGCAAGTTACCATCAGCACCAATAACAGCAACCGATGTCGTATAGCAGCTGGTATCAATGCCCAGAAAGCCTTTCTGCTTCATAATTATCGTACCATTTTACCCAATATGCCATTAATAAAGCGTGGAGATTCTTCCGTACCATAACGTTTGGCAATTTCCACTGCTTCATTGATGGCAACACCAGGAACAATTTTTTCTTCTGCAAATAACATTTCATAAACAGCCACCCGCAGAATATTACGATCAGTAGCAGACATTCTTTCTACAGTCCAGTCGATGGCATACTCACCAATACGGGCATCAACCGCAGCCAGATTATCCAATACGCCATGAAGCGTCTTTTGTGCATAATCTTTTGCTTTTGCAGCATCTTTTTCTTCATGCTCAGCCAACGATGCCTCAAGCGCACTTTCCGCGTCACATCCGGAAAAATCTATCTGAAACAAACTTTGTAAAACAATTTCTCTGGCAATTCTTCGAATCATGAATCTTCCTCTTTCTCTATTAAAATATTATCTGTGATATCCAGGAGGCAGCAATCTGTCTAACCATTCCAGCAAATCTTCTTTTCTGTCCAGCTTATTACCCAGAAAGAACCCTGCCGCAATACAGATGATAAGGAATAACGCCCTAAAAAATCCCAGCCATAAAAACATAACACCAACAAACAGTCCGAATAAGGAGCATAACAGACGTCCACGATAATTTTTCCAAATATCTGCCAATATTTCATTTAACATGAGACATCACTCCTATTCTTCCTTAGATTTAATCTGTTTAAAGAAAATTTCGATATCCTTTACTTCAATACCGGTAACTTTCTTGATGCTGTCTTTAACATTGACCTTTATTTCTCCTGTGGTTTCAGGAATATTTATACCAGGTTCAATGGAAGCATTTATTCTTACATATATTCCTTCATCTTCCAGCTTGGCAATAACTTTAACGTGATAAATGCCATAGATTTCCTGTGCCAGCTCAGCAATATAATTTTCAATAGCGCCTTTGCCAACATGAACTTTACCATTGGGACCTTCGCTTATCTTTAAGGAATTATCCCCAGTAAAACCGATGCCGGCAAACAAAAGCCTGATACTTACCGACAGCATGATAACACCGCCTACAGCGTACCACCAGCTACCGGGTATACTTTCAATAAAAGCTATTATTACACGTTGCGGAAATACATTCAAACTACACAAAATCAGAAATACGGATACCACAGTCATCAGAAAAGTATACAATGTTAAAATTATTCTGTCAGGAATACCCATAGTGTTTAATCCTCCTCAAAGAATTTTTTATGTCTGTCTTCAGCAGATTCTTCATTTATTTCGGCTTTAATTTCTTCAGCTACTTTTTCAAAATCAGTTTTTTCTCTCTTGGCTACTCCCTGCACATGTACATCAACAAACTGCACTTCGTACCCAGTCATTTTTTCAATAGCATCCTTTACTTTTTCCTGTATTTCCAAAGCTACCTCCGGAATACAAGTTCCATATTCAATATTGACAAATACACTGGCATTAACCAGTTTGCCTTCAAAACTTAATCTTACACCCTTGGATGCGTTTTCCTTCCCCAAAAAATGATTGATTCCGTCGGTAATGCCACCACTCATGCTCAGTACTCCTGGTACTTCCTGAGCTGCCAAACTTGCCACTATGGAAATTACCTCATCGGCAACTCTGATATCGCCAACTTCTTCAGGAACATCCTGCTGTTCGTCATCGGCAGTATTTTTATTCATCTGCACTTTTTCTTCGTCCATAACAGACACCTCCTGTGCATTTAATGAAATTAAACATTTTCTATGATTTTTATCTTATAATTATAGCACATTCTAATTTTTTCTTCCATGTAAAAATGTATAAAAAAACAGCAGCGATAAATCGCTGCTGTCTGCTTCATTAAGCACGTTCAATATAGTCGCCGGTTCTGGTATCAATACGAAGTACGTCACCTTCATTAATGAACAGAGGAACTTTTACTACATAACCGGTATCCATTTTTGCAGGTTTGCTGCCGCCGGTTGCGGTATCACCACGGATACCAGGATCTGTTTCAACAACAGTCAGTTCAACAGTATTCGGCAGATCAACGCCAAGTACGCGGCCTTCGTAAATCATAATTTTAACATCCATGTTTTCTTTCAGGAAGTTAAGTGCAGTACCAAGCTGTTCTTTGCTCAGTTCAGTTTGTTCGTATGTTTCATTATCCATGAATACATACATACCATCGCTTTCATACAGATATTGCATTTCACGACGGTCGATACGCGCTTTAGGCATACGTTCACCTGCGTTGAAAGTACGTTCAACTACAGCACCAGTGCACAGATTACGCATTTTAGCACGAACGAAAGCTGCACCTTTACCAGGTTTTACATGCTGGAATTCAACAACCTGCCAAGCATCACCATCAATGGTAACGGTTACGTTTGTTTTGAATTCATTGGTAGAAATCATTATTAACCCTCCTATTACTTTGTCTTAAACAATTTCAATGAGCTGTTTTTTGACACCGTTCAAGGCTTTTGCCCCTTCCTCAGTCAGAACAACAGTATCTTCTATACGAACCCCGCCTTTGCCGGGAATGTATATACCAGGTTCAATGGTAAAAACCATACCTGTGCTCAGCAGGGTATTTCCCCGCTTATTGATGTTAGGCATTTCATGAATTTCAAGACCTACACCATGCCCAAGTCCATGCACAAAATAATCGCCATACCCACAGGAAACTATGCAGTCACGCACCACGGCGTCCAGCTCTCTGCCAGTCATACCGACACGAGCAGCTTTCAGTCCTTTATGCTGTGCTTCCTCTACAACAGTGTATATCTCCTTATGCCAGGAATTTGCCATGCCAAGCACAACTGTCCTTGTCATATCAGAATGATAGCCACCATATACAGCACCAAAATCAAAAGTAATAAAATCACCTATTTCCACAGGCTTATCGGAAGCCATCCCATGTGGCAGCGCACTGCGGCTGCCCGAAGCTATAATGGTGTCAAAAGAAGTTTTTTCACTGCCTAACGCACGCATATAGTATTCCAGCCTGCCAGCCAGTGAACGTTCTGTACGTCCCGGTTTAATATCATCCAGCAGTTTGATAAATGCTTCATCAGCAATACTTGCTGCTTTCAGCATTAAATCCAATTCTTTCTTATCTTTAATCATACGTATATTACTGAAATCAACGCTGCGCAAATATTTACCTTCCA
Organism: uncultured Phascolarctobacterium sp.; assembly: GCA_949285135.1. Classification (GTDB taxonomy): domain Bacteria; phylum Bacillota; class Negativicutes; order Acidaminococcales; family Acidaminococcaceae; genus URXU01. The sequence continues at coordinate 37,425 of CASDXO010000008.1, read as the reverse complement.
AAAGCGCTTCCAGTTCCGTATAATCATTATAAGTAAAGCAACTGCCATCAAAGCCTACAACCTCGGCATTCCTGGCCAGTTCTGCAGCTGCAGCCCAGATACTTCCGGTATATTCCAAAACCTGAAACAGCTTCATCTCGCTCCTGGCCTGTTCTGTATAACGTCCGTCCGTAATCAGTACCCCTTTAATACGGTCGATATACAGTAAACTTGAGTCACCACTAAAGCCTGTCAGATAACGGATGGTCGTAATATCCTTAATAATGACGCAGTCCAGCTGCTCTTTTACCATGACTTCCCAGACTTTATTGATACGCGTCATACCCATTACCCCGATTCAAACTGTTATAAAAGCTATAAATTCCTTCCCTATTTTACCACTCATCTGTAAAACTTTCAAGAATTTCTACCTGGAAGGGCATATTTTCTAAAATATCCATAACATCTGCATAAGTATCAGGTGTTACATATAATTTTATTATACCTGCCTTACCGTCTATTGTGCCAACCTGGCCAAGATGTTCATAACCCTCCATAATCCAGTTAACATCTGCAATCCTTATTGGCTCTACTTTGGCATAGATTATGCTTTTGCCTTCATTCATTGTATCTTTCTCCGCAACAGAGAATAAGGCATCAGTCTGCAGTCAGTATGCACTGAAAATTTCTGCTGCGCATGGGGAGCACTGCTGATTGTTTCGCCGTCCTGATTGCGCATATCCTGCAATACTATCTCAAAAAGCATACCATTCGGCATCAATACTTCCATCTGTTCGCCTTCCTTGACATTATTACGCTGCTCTATATAAGCCCGGCAAGTTTCTGTATCATAATCAAGTACAAGACCTATAAAATCATGGGTCTGTTCATAACTGGAGGTAGTATATATCTGTCCCTTATCATCGGGCTTTTGCACTGCAAAACCTGTAGTATAAGGACGATGGGAAACCTTTTCCAGCTCTTCACGCCATTTATCAGATACATGATAATTATCCATATCATCATAGCACATATCAATAGCTTTTCTGTAAACGCTTACTACCGTTGCCACATAATGCACACTTTTCATGCGTCCTTCAATTTTAAAGCTGTTGACTCCGGCACGCATCAGCTCCGGCAGATAATCAATCAGACACAGGTCACGGGAATTCATAATATAAGTTCCCCGTTCATCTTCCTGAATATCAAACTGTTCGCCAGGTCTGTTTTTTTCCTGCAATGTATATTCCCAGCGACAGGCCTGAGCACAGGCGCCACGGTTACCGTCCCTGCCGGTCAGATAGCTGCTCAGCAGACAGCGTCCGGAATAAGAAATGCACATAGCACCATGAACAAACGCTTCCAGCTCAACCTCTGCCTTCTTTCCTATGGCATTTATTTCCTGCAGAGAAAGTTCCCTTGCCAAAACTACTCTGGCAGCTCCCAGCTGTTGCCAGGCATTAACAGCCGCATAATTTGTAGTATTGGCCTGCGTACTTACATGCAGTTCCATGTCAGGTACTGTCTGCCTTGCTGTCTGCCAAACCCCCAGGTCGGAAATCAGCAGAGCATCTACGCCAGCCTTATCCAGCTCTAAAAGATACGCCGGTAATTTATCTATATCTTCATTATGCGCAAATATATTTACTGTTACATATACCTTTTTCTGCATGCTGTGCGCAAAAGCAGTTATCTCAGCAATTTCCTCCAAGGAAAAATTGTTGGCAAAGGCACGTAACCCAAACATTTTACCACCAAGATAAATAGCATCAGCTCCGTACAAAAGCGCCATTTTTCCCTTTTCCATATTACCTGCCGGAGCAAGCAGCTCAGGTTTTTTCATCAGTTTTGTCATTTAATTTTCTCCATGTATCTTCTCAATTGCCTGCAAATGCTCATCATAAGTTTTGGAAAAATAATGATGTCCATCTTTTTCTGCCACAAAATACAGATAATCCGTTTTTTCCGGTGACAGTACTGCCTTGACAGCACCTATGCCAGGACTGGCAATAGGCCCGGGAGGCAGTCCCATATTTTGATAAGTATTATAAGGGTTTTCTATCTCCGTATCTTTAAAAGTGATTACTTCTTTCTGTGCCCCCAAAATATACTGGATAGTAGTATCCGATTGGATAGGCATACCAATCTCAAGACGTTTTAAAAACACCCCGGCAATACGCGGCTGTTCTTCTGGAAATACTGCTTCCAGCTCCACCATGGCTGCAAGATTGACTACATCACGCAGCTGCAGTCCGCTCTTCTCTGTCTCCTGAATAATGCCGTTTCTGCGCATCTCTTTATCAAACTGCTCTACCATCAGCCGCAAAATTTCTTCTTCTGAAGCTTTGGCAGGAAACTCATATGTAGCAGGAAATAAAAAGCCTTCTGCCTTAAAAACAACATATGGATTATCAGTCTGCATATAATCATAGGGAGCATAATTTTTGGCAGCAGCCATAAACTTTTCTGCATTTCCCAAACCTTCTGCTTCCAGCTTTCTTGCAGTTTTGACAACATTATAACCTTCCGGAACTGCAAAAACACTCTGCACTATCTTACCACTGGCCAGAACCGATACTATTTCACCGTTACTGGAACCACACTCTATTTTATAGGTTCCGGCCTGCATTTTACTGCCTAATCCTTTTATACGAGCCTCAATGAGGAATATATCAGGATGATGTACCAGTTTTTCCTCATGCAGCAGTGCAGCAATTTCTCCTGCTGTCATTCCTTGGCGTACTGTTATAAGCTTATTTCCCTGCCCTGCAAAATTTTTATTATTCCCCATTATGCTCAGTACATTAATAAAAATCACTATAGCCGCCAATACAGCAACAACGACAGAAGTACGCGGATTTGCCTTTATCTTTTCAATAAGCTTAATTAAATTATTTTTCATATTCATCTGCCCAGCAAAAAAATACCGGACCTAAGTCCGGCATTTTTTATTCTTCATCCCAGGATTCAGCTATTTTTTCATATTCGGCTTTAACTGCTTCAAATTCTTCGTCAGTAGGTCCGAGATATACAGGTTCACCATTTTCATCAAAATCAATACGGGCAATGATTACATTTTCATCTTCGTCCTCATGTTCATGACAATGGCATGCTTCATCCTCACAGCCACATTCGTCTTCATTTATTTCTACAAGGATAGCAAAATTTTTATTACCTACGGGAATAACCATTTCCTCTACGAAATAAGATTCGTTACCCTCCTCGTCAGTAATAACAACAACATTATCCAGCATTTCTTCGTCAGCCATAGCTTCGATATCTTTATTCTGAATGTCTTTTTCCATTACGGCACCCCTTTATAACTTTTTAATATGTCTTATTTTATAATATGCCTGCAGTTTCTGTCAATTTATTTACAGAACAGAAGCATTTTGACTGTAACTCACTCAGGAACGCATCTGCCTGCTGTCCAAATAATTTTGTAAAATTACAACTGCTGCCATCATATCAATAACCTGACGGCGTTTTTTACGACGCATATCCGCATCTACAAGCACCTTTTCTGCTGCTACGGTAGATAGTCTTTCATCCCATAATACTACTTTTAAATCAGGAAAACGCTGCCGTAATTCTTCAGCAAACTCTTCGCACATTTGCGCACGTTCACCCACAGAACCATTCATATTCTTAGGATAACCTACTACTATCGTATCAACTTCATGCTCCTTAATAAGTTGAGCAATACGCTCAAAATCCTTTTGCAGATTCGTCCTTCGGATAGTTTCTACCCCGCCGGCAATCATCATCAGCAAATCGCTTGTTGCCACACCAATTGTTTTTGTTCCAACGTCTAACGACATTGCTCGCATAAATCTGCTCCTTACTTTTTAATATTTTTCAGATAACTGATAACCAGCTCTTCAATAAGTTCATAGCGTTCATGACGGCGCAGCTTTGTTCTTGCATCGTCATAACTGGTAATATAGGTCGGATCGCCGCTGAGAAGATATCCTGCCAGCTGATCAACCGGATTATAACCTTTGGTTTCCAGTGCTGCATATACTTCCTTAATAGTTTCCGCTACCTCTTTTTTCTCGGGCTGACGTCTGAACATCATTGTTTCCTGCGATATTTCTGCCATATAAAAAACCCCCTTTTAAGAAAAGATTCATACATATACTTTTAAGCTTATTGTAACATAAAAAAAGTCAAAATGCAGATTCCCTCACAAATTATTAACTTTTAAAATTATGACAATAAAAGGCACTCATGAGAGTGCCTTTTATCACACGCTTATTTTATTTGCTCTTCAATAATCCCCCATGCTGCATCAAGTGCCTCTGCAAGTTTAGAAGCATCCTTGCCGCCAGCCTGTGCCATATCAGGACGACCACCACCGCCGCCGCCGCAGATTTTTGCGACTGCTTTAACAATATTGCCTGCATGAGCGCCTTTGGCTACTGCATCTTTAGTTGCCATGGTCAAAATACTGATTTTGCCGCCATCCATAAGAGCAGCCAGTACAACTACGCCGCCAATCTTGTCACGCATCTGGTCACCAAGGTTTCTCAATGCATCAATGCTGTCAACGCTTACCTGCTGTACCAGTGCCGGTACGCCTTTGAGCTCACGTACCTTATCTGAAACATCGCTCACCTGAGCCCTGGCAATTTCTCCAGCCAACTCGTCAGCCTTCTTTTGTGCAGCTTTAAGTTCTGCCTGTAACGCCTCCAGACGTGCAGGCACATCATGTACACGGCATTTCAGTTCTGCAGCCAGACCTTTAAGCATAGCTTCTGTTTCATTTACATAAGCAACCGCACCATGACCGGTTACAGCTTCAATACGACGCACTCCCGCACCGCTGCTGGCTTCAGAAATAATCTTGAACATGCCTATCTGTGCAGTATTAGTAACATGGCTACCACCGCAGAATTCCATAGAGAAAGACGGAACTGTTACTACGCGTACAATGTTACCATATTTTTCACCAAACAAGGCAGTTGCACCACGTTTTTTAGCTTCCTCAATGGGCAATTCTTCAATTTGAACATCTTTGGCTGCCAAAATCTGCTCGTTTACTATAGCTTCTACCTGCTGCAGCTCTTCTTCAGTTACCTGAGAGAAATGTGAGAAGTCAAAACGCAGACGGTCAGGTCCAACATAGCTGCCAGCCTGATTTACGTGTGCACCCAATACCTGTTTCAGGGCTGCATGCAGCAAATGAGTTGCAGTATGATTACGGGCAATATCATTTTTACGATTCATTGCCACTTCAAAGCTAACTGCTTCACCTGCTGCAACAGTACCTTCTGCAACAGTACCCACCATGATAGTAGCACCGTCAGGCAGTTTCTTTGTCACGGTGACATCAATAACGCCGGTAGGAGCAATAATGCGACCTACGTCACCAAGCTGTCCGCCGCCTTCAGCATGGAAAGCGGTAACATCACAGATAACTGCAACTTCCTGTCCATCAACGGCATTTTCAATCGGCTGTGCATCATGGGCAGGATATAATTTAACAACAGTACCGTTCTTGGCTGTTTCATCTACTTTGAGTCCGGCAATATCAATGCCGCGGGTATTGTAAATAACCGGACGGCCGGTCTTATCATCACGGGCATCACGGGCCATTTTGCGCTGTACTTCCAATGCTGCATCAAAGCCTGCCTTATCCATGGTCAGGCCCTGTTCTTCCAGAATTTCTGCAGTCAGTTCCCACGGGAAACCAAAGGTATCATTCAGTTTAAAAGCAGTAGCACCGTCTAATACGGTTTCACCGGATGCTTTCAGCTTGGCAATTTCTTCGTTCAGCAGTTCACTGCCCTGTTTTAAGGTACGCAGGAAACTGGTTTCTTCCATTTCAATAACTTTTTGGATATATTCACGTTTTTCAGCCAGATTTGTATAGATATGACCAAACATCTTAATTACTACATCAACAGCACCCGCAAGGAACATGCTGTTGATACCAATCAGACGTCCATGACGTACGGCACGACGCAAAATGCGGCGCAGTACATAGCCACGGCCTTCATTGGAAGGCAGAATACCATCACCGATCATAAAAGTCATGCTGCGGGCATGGTCTGCAATAACCTTCAAAGAAACATCTGTCTTTTTATCTTTACCGTATTCAACACCGGCAACCTGAGCAGCATATTCGATAATCGGGAAAATAAGGTCAGTTTCAAAATTGGAAGGCTTGCCTTGAATAACGGAAGCAAGACGTTCCAGACCGGCACCGGTATCAATATTTTTATTTTTCAGCGGAGAATAAGTACCGTCTTCATTTTGGTTATACTGCGTAAATACCAGATTCCAAATTTCCAGAAAACGGTCACAGTCACAGCCAACAGCACAGGTCGGCTTACCGCAGCCGCGTTCTTCACCTAAATCAACGTGGATTTCAGAACACGGGCCGCAGGGACCGCTGCCAATCTCCCAGAAGTTTTCTTCAAGACGTACGATACGTTCTGCCGGAACACCGACAACATTATGCCAGATATCAAATGCTTCGTCATCTTCGGTATGAATGGTAATCCACAGTTTTTCTGCAGGAATCCCCAGCTCTTTAGTAATAAATTCCCAGCTCCAGGGAATTACCTCTTTTTTAAAGTAATCACCAAAAGAGAAGTTGCCAAGCATTTCAAAGTAGGTATGATGACGCGCAGTACGGCCAACATTTTCAATATCACCTGTGCGCACACACTTCTGACAAGTAGTAATACGCGGAGAAGGCGGCTTCATTTTGCCTGTAAAAAATGGTTTAAAAGGCGCCATGCCGGCACCGATAATCAAAAGTGTAGGATCATCCTGCGGAATAAGAGAGGCACTGGGAAGCCTTAAATGTCCCCGTTCCTGAAAAAATTTAAGAAATTTTTCCCGGATCTCATTACCGGTCATATATTTCATAATTCTCATTCGCTCCTTCAAAGAAATTTATTTGGAAAGCATTTTGCTTTCCTAAATATTCTGATTACATATAAAAAAATTATATAATTTTTACACCTGAAAGTCAAATACACGCAGATGTTTCTCATAATTTCATTTATTCTGATTTTTACTCTTTCCTACGTCCTGACCATTGCCAGAGGGGCAATAATAACAAGCATCACTTAACTCATCCGGCAGATATTGCTGGCTTACCCAGCCCCCTGGATAGCTGTGCGGATATTTATAGTCAAGGCCATGCCCCAACGCCCTGGCACCGGGATAATGAGCATCACGCAAATGCCTGGGTACACTGCCGCAGTTTTTGTTTTTCACATCATTCATGGCCTTTGCAATACCCATATAAGCCGTATTGCTCTTAGGCGCCTTAGCAATATAACATACTGCCTCAGCAAGCGGTATCTGTGCCTCCGGAAAACCAACAAAATCTGCAGCCTGTGCAGCAGCATTAGCTACTACAAGGGCATTAGGATCAGCTAATCCAACATCTTCTGCCGCACAGATAACGATACGCCTGGCAATAAAACGCAATTCTTCGCCACCGGCAATCATTCGTGCCAGATAGTGCAGTGCAGCATCTACATCACTGCCACGCATACTTTTGATAAATGCAGAAATAATATCATAATGCTGATCGCCTTTTTTATCATACCGCTGCATAGCAGTGCCAATAACGCTGCGTAAAATATCAACGGTCAGATGTCGCTCTCCACTCTCCGGCAACATAAATTCAGCCTGCTCCAACAGATTCAAAGCACTTCTGGCATCTCCTGCCGCAAAATCTGAGAGTATATCCAGCACTTCATCATCGACAGTAAAACTTCCCCCATAGCCTCTTTCACAGTCACTTACTGCATGCTGTAAAATTTTTTTAATATGAGCAGGCTGCAGTTTTTCCAACCTGATGACCTTCATTCTTGAAAGTAGTGGCGAATTAATTTCAAAAAAAGGATTTTCTGTTGTAGCACCAATCAAAATAATTGTGCCATTTTCTACATAAGGCAGCAGTACATCCTGTTGCCCTTTATTAAAGCGATGAATTTCATCAATAAACACAATCGTTCTGCCTAAACCGCTGCGCTGCATCTCCTGTGCTTTGGCAATCAGTTTTCTTAATTCAGGTACACCGGACGAAACAGCGTTAATTGATACAAACTGATCTCCTGTCATATGAGCAATCACCCTTGCCAGAGTTGTTTTTCCTGTTCCGGGCGGCCCATAAAACAAAACTGACTGCAGCATATCCTTTTCAATCATCCGGCGCAGTGGGCTGCTGCTGCCGACTGCATTTTCCTGCCCAACAAAATCACCAAGTTTTTCCGGACGCATTCTGTCAGCTAAAGGCTTATGAACACAACCACCGCCGCTAAATAAGCTTTCCATACTTCCTCCATAATATATTGCTAATCATATTCTGGTATAAAAAAACCGCCTTTACAGACGGTTTAATCTTTTCTATCATAATCAGGCTATGCCAATCAGTCTGCGTACAATATACGATGCCATCAAAAGTCCTGCACTGGCTGGTACAAAGACCATACTTCCAGGTACTGCGGACTTATTGGCATAAACAGGGTTTTCCTGCGAAAAAACTACGGTAATGCCTTTTTCTATCCCTTCCTGACGCAGCTGCTTCCGTACGCTTTTAGCAAGCGGGCACGTATGCGTCCTGCTTATATCTGTAAGCTGCAGTTTGTCCGGCTCCAGTTTGTTTCCCGTCCCCATTGAAGATATAACAGGTATATTGCGTTTATAACATTCACACAGCAAATCTATTTTTGATGCAGTAGAATCGATTGCATCCGCTATAAAATCAACTTTGACAGGAAAAAATTTTTCAAAACTGCCCGGCTGATAAAAATCACTGTACATATCTATCTGACAATCTGGATTGATATCTTTAATTCTATCAGCCATGACCTCAGTCTTATATCTGCCCATCGTTGACTGCAGTGCCGGAAGCTGCCTGTTGATATTACTTGCTTCAACAATATCGGCATCAATCAGCGTCAGTCTGCCAATGCCGCTTCTTGCAAGTGCTTCAGCGACATAAGAGCCTACACCACCAAGACCAGTCACGGCAACATGTGCCTGCCGCAATACTTCAATCGCCTCTGCACCTATTACATAATTAACTCTGGATAAATCCATTTTTTCTCCTAAAAAACTAATCCCCACAATGCCGTCCAGCTCCATGTTTTGAACCTGCATGTGCAGGTGGGTGCCTTCCTTCCTCTCTCAAACGTCCACTCAATGGAGGCGTGTTTTCAAACAGGAAGAGTATCAGGCTCCCTAGGTAAGAGTGTTGGCTCAAAACCTGTGGAGCAAAGTAACGTACATCGCAGGGCGATAGTTTAAGCTTTATTTGACATTCTTATAATAACAAAAACGGAAGCGTTTTTCAACGCTTCCGTCTTAATTTTTCAAAATTATTTGTTTTCTTTCTTCATCAGCAGGCTGGTTTTGATATGCAGCTCGCGCAGTTGTTTCTCATCAACATCATTAGGAGCCTGAGTCATAAGGCAGGCAGCACTCTGAGTTTTCGGGAATGCAATAACATCACGAATAGAATCACGCTGAGCCATAATCATAATCAATCTGTCCAGACCAAAAGCCAGCCCTCCATGAGGCGGAGCACCATATTCAAACGCATTCATCATGAAGCCAAATTTTTCTGCAGCCTGTTCATCGGTAAGGCCGATTGCAGAAAATACCTGTTTTTGCACATCGCGACGATGAATACGGATGGAACCGCCGCCAATTTCAGTACCATTGAGCACCATATCGTATGCTTTGGCATAAACCTTGCCGGGATCGGTAGCAAGCAGCGGCAAATCTTCGTCACGAGGAGCAGTAAACGGATGGTGCATAGCAACATAGCGTTTTTCTTCTTCGTCATATTCAAACATCGGGAAGTCCACAACCCAGGTAAATGCCAGAGCATCATGGTCAATGAGATTACGACGTTTTGCCATTTCAATACGCAGTGCACCCAGAGCCTGAGCAACAACAGCAGGCTTGTCAGCTACAAACAGCAGTAAATCTCCCGGTTCAGCAGCTGCAGTTTTCAGAATATTTGCCAGATGTGCTTCGCTGAAGAATTTAGCAATAGGAGATTTTACGCTGCCATCTTCCTGAATCTGCATCCAGGCAAGACCTTTCGCACCATAAATACCGACAAAGTCAACAAGTCCGTCCAGCTCACGACGCGGAATGGCTGCGTAGCCTTTAACGTTGATAGCTTTGACAATACCGCCATTTTCGATAATGGTATTGAATACTTTGAAGTCAGAACCTTTAACAGCGTCAACCATATTGATAAGTTCCATACCAAACCGCAGATCAGGTTTATCACTGCCATAACGATCCATAGCTTCATCCCAGGTCAGACGCTGGAACGGAACCTGAATCTTTTTACCAAGAGCACCTTCAAAGATATAGGCGATAAGACCTTCCATCAGTTCCAGAATTTCATCAACTTCCATAAAGGACATTTCCATATCCAGCTGGGTAAATTCGGGCTGACGGTCTGCACGCAAATCTTCATCGCGGAAGCAGCGGGCAATCTGGAAGTATCTTTCCATGCCGGCAACCATCAGCAGTTGTTTGAAAATCTGCGGAGATTGCGGCAGTGCATAAAATTTTCCAGGATTTACACGACTCGGAACAAGATAGTCACGCGCGCCTTCCGGTGTACTCTTAGTAAGCATCGGAGTTTCAATTTCCAGAAAATCTCTGCTGTCCAAATAATCGCGCATCAGTTTGGTAACTTTGTGACGGAGAATCAGATTGCGCTGCATTTCAGGACGACGCAAGTCAAGATAACGATATTTCAAACGCAGATTCTCATCCGTATCAATATTATCCTGAATATAGAACGGAGGAGTTTTAGCAGAATTCAGTACTTCAATTTCATCTGCCATTACTTCAATCATGCCGGTAGCAATATTGGCATTAACAGTTTCAGCATCACGCAGACGTACATTACCGCTTACTTTGATAACGTACTCGTTACGGATATCTTCTGCTGTTTTAAAGCTGCTGCCTGCAGTATCAGGATCGACAACAATCTGAACGATGCCGCTGCGATCGCGCAGATCAATAAAAATCAGTCCGCCGTGATCGCGGCGTTTGGAAACCCAGCCGCACAGTATTACATGCTGGCCGGCCATGTCTTTGCCAAGTACTCCGCAGTGATGGCTGCGTTTTTGATTAATCATGTTTTTACACCTCTGCTTGTAAATTTGTAATTATATCTGTAATGGCGATTTCTTTTTGCTCGCTGGTAGCCATATTACGCAGTACTACCTGACCGCGGGCAAATTCATCCTCACCGAAAATCAGCACATTTCTGGCATTAACTTTATTAGCCTGTTTCATTTGCGCCTTCATACTGCGCCCCTGAAAATCAAATTCAGCTTTCAGGCCAGCACGCCTTAAATCAATAACAGTCTTAAACACTGTCGGGAAATATTCCTGATTAGGGCATACTGCAAATACATCCATGCTTTCCATCTCAGCCGGCAGCAGATTCTGACTTTCCAAAGCAAGCAGTACCCGCTCCATACCCATAGCAAAACCTATACCAGGCGTTGCCGGACCGCCTACTTCTTCTATCAAGCCATCATAGCGCCCACCACCACAGACAGCGCTCTGAGCCCCCAGCGGCTGATACTGAATTTCAAAAGCAGTTTTTGTATAGTAGTCAAGTCCGCGTACAAGATTATGGTCTATTTCATATTCTATGCCTGCAGCTGTCAAAAGCTTCTTTAATCCTTCAAAATGTTCCCTGCACTCATCACACAGACATTCTTCCAAACTTGGAGCCCCGTCTCCCAGCTCATGGCAATGGGGATTTTTACAATCCAGCAGTCGCAGGGGATTACGAGCATAACGAGACTGGCAATCTTTGCACAGCTCATCAAAATGCGGTTTAAAGAATGCCTGCAGTTTTTCACGATGCAGCGGCCTGCATTTGGGACAACCAACAGAGTTGATTTTAAGTTTTAAATCTTTCAGTCCCAAGCTCTGCAGAATTTGTACTGCAAGTAAAATAATCTCTGCATCAATATTCGGCCCCTGAATACCAAGCGCTTCAATGCCAAACTGATGGAACTGACGATAACGACCTGCCTGCGGCCTGTCATATCTGAACATTGGCCCGATATAGAAAAGTTTGGTCGGTGCTGGCTCTGCATACAGCTTATGTTCTATATAAGCACGTACTGCAGAAGCCGTATTCTCCGGGCGCAGGGTAATACTTCTGTTACCGCGGTCAGTAAAGGTATACATTTCTTTTTCTACTACATCCGTAGTTTCACCAATACCGCGCAGAAACAATTCCGTATGTTCAAAAACCGGGGTACGGATTTCCTTGTATCCATATTGCGCACATATCCTGCGCATGGTTTCTTCCAGATAACGCCACGCTTTAACATCTGCGGGCATAATATCCTTTGTGCCTCTCGGCGCAGTTGTCAGCATGCTTCATCCTCCTTATTTTTCAAACAGCATCTGACGTTTTTCCGAAAGCTGCTGCAAATTTTCTGTATAAGTTGAAATATTCTTAGGCATATTAAGCTTATGCAGATGATGCCCGTCTGATAAAGGTACTTTGGTTGCAGAAGAAGGTCCAATGCCGATAACCGTATGTCTTTCTTCCATCATCTGTATATTGTAAATACTTTCAGTCCCTGCAAGCGCATAACCTATATTAGCCAGGTTCCCCAACATATAATGCTGCCTGTACAGATAATATGGCCGCATCCCTAAAGAAGCAGCAATTTCTGACCCTTTAGCCAGCATTCTTTCCGCCTGCTCAGCAGAAAGCGACGGCTGGCTGCCAAACAGTTCTGCACCTTTTTTCAGTGTAAGCGTATGCACGGTAAGATTTTGCGGACACAGCCTTGCAGTTTCTGTAAAAGAATATTCAATATCAGCTTCTGTTTCACCTGGCAATCCCACTATCAGGTCTGTATTTATCACCGGTATGGAACTTTTTACCGCCATTTCATAAGCCCTGTAAAATTCACTTACGGTATGCCGCCTGCCTATCAGCTGCAAAGTTCTATCATGCAGCGTCTGAGGATTTACACTGATGCGGTTTACACCAGCAGCCTCCATGGCATGCAGCTTATCCTGACTGAAACAGTCCGGTCTGCCTGCCTCTACAGTAAATTCTTTTACAGTCGGCACAAGCAGCTTTGCTGATATGATATGCATAAGTCTGGCAAATACTTTTTCTTGCAAACTCGTCGGTGTACCGCCGCCAACGTATAAAGAAGAAATATTTAAACCATACATACTTATTAATTTTACCACATTTTCTATATCTTGTTCAATGTAATTTAAAAACTTTTGCTGACTTTCTTCATCCGCAGGCACAATGCCGGAAGGGAAAGAACAATAAGCACATTTACTGGGACAGTACGGTATCCCGATATAAACACCTGCAGCCTTACTGTCAGGCAGCACTCTTTCCTGCAGCATGCAGATATCTCTCAGCAATTCTGCCTGCTGCAAGGGTAAAAGATACTTCTGCTGCAGGTACTGCGGCAGCTGTTCAGCACTTATACCTGCACTCAATAATTTATGCGTGAGCTTACCAGGCCTTACACCGGTCAAAATCCCCCATGGCAATTCAAGTTTTGCCCCGGTAAACTTAATAAACACATCCAATACAGCCAGCTTAACACACCTGCTGATTTCACCACTAATCAAAGCATCACACATTATAACACTGCTTTGTAGCGACAAGTTATCAGTTTTCAATGCAGCCTGACAACCTCTGCCATCACATATCACAGTCAGCACTACGCTGCTTTCACTATTCGGATAATAAGCAAATAACGCGGCCATGTCATTTACTGACCGCGTCACATCAAAAGCAAGATTATGAATAAGCCTGAAAGTCTTCATTTTTTCACTGCCCGTTCGCCATCATGCCATAACTCTTTATACAAAACACGATATACTGCTGCGACAGGCACTGCAAACAGCATACCCAAAATACCGAATAATTTTGCACCAATCAGAAGGCTGATAATAAGTACTACCGGATGCAGATCAATTTTCTGACCCATCACTTTAGGCATGATAAAATTAGCATCAAACTGATAAAAAATCAAATAAAACAATGCTACATAAAACGCATTGGTGCTTGACTGACCGTAAGCAATAAAAATCGCAGGCACAGCACCCACCATGGGCCCTACCACAGGCACTGTTTCTGCAAGCATGGCCAGAAATCCCAAAACAAGAGGAAAATCCACGCCGAGACTGAGCGTCCCTAAAGTAATGCTGATGCCGGCAATCAAGCTTAACTTGCCAAGGCCTTGGATATAAGCACTTAACGTACGACCTATTTCATCAATAACATGTGCAGCCTTTTCCTGAGCATCATAATTAAACAGGTTAATTACCATGAGTCTGAGGTCACGCCAGTCTTTAAGAAAATAGAATGACAGGAACGGCACAACAACCAGACCCACAAGATTTCTGATAATATCAATACTGGAATGCAGCAAATTCTTTAAAATATTGCTGACAAAAATCATTGCCCAGTTAATGATTTCATCAAGTAACATTCCAAAGGTTGAAGGCAGCTGAGGATATTTACCATTGCCATCAAAAAATATATTCAAATTATTGGTTTCTGCTTTCTGCAAGAAATCAGGCAGCTTGACTAATAATTCGTTGATCTGTCCGAACAGCGGCAGAATAATAAACCCTATAGTAACCAGGACAAAAACCCCAAAGGTAACAAAAGCCAAAGCAATAGCTACTACACGTGAAAGATGTATTGTTCCCTGCCCAACCTTAACCTTGGAGATTAAATTAACAATGGGATATAAAGCGAATGCCATACCTATCGCCAATAAAAGAGGCAGCAGAAAAACTGCCATTTCGTAAAGTATAAAGGAAACAGCAGCAGTTACCAGTAATTTAAAAAAAGTACTTGTTTTTATATAAGGCCAGTATTTCAGCATGATCTATTGCAAAAAGGGATTTCTGCGACGTTCCCAGCCTACAGTAGTAGCAGGCCCATGCCCCGGCAGGAGCTTTGTCTCATCATCCAATACAAGAATTTTATTTTTAATCGACTGCAGTATTTCCTTGTAACTGCCTCCAGGCAGATCAGTACGACCGATAGATTCACAAAACACAGTGTCACCGCAGAACACAGTATCCTCTACCTGCAGGCAGACACCGCCCTTAGTATGTCCCGGAGTAGCGTAAACCTTAAACATCATTCCTGCAGCTTCTATTACATCGCCGTCCTGAAAAATTTTTTCTGCTGCAGCACATTCCAGTCCATTTGTAATATAAATGGACAGATTACGCTCTGCTCTGGTCAGCATGTCAGCATCTTCGCTGCTAATATAAACCGGCGCACCGGTAGCTTTTCTTACCTCATTAAGCGCCATAATATGATCACTGTGTCCATGGGTAATAAAAATAGCTTTTACGGTAATACCTAATTTATCTACAGCAGCCAGAATTTTATCTGCATCCCCACCAGGATCAACAATAACGCCTTCTTTCAACTCCTCGTTAACGGCAATATAGCAGTTAGTAGCCAGCATGCCTACTTCCAATCTGTATATTTTCATAAATCCTCCTCACTACAATATTCTGCTGCTGTCCAGCAGAATGGTAACCGGTCCGTTATTGACCAAATCTACCAACATATGTGCACCAAATACTCCTGTCGCAACATTCAAACCCTGCTGACGACATAAATCATTGAACTTTTCATACAATACGGTAGCAGTTTCAGGTCTGGCAGCTTTATCAAACGAAGGTCGTTTGCCTTTACGGCAATCACCATATAACGTAAACTGCGATACGCTCAAAATTTCACCGCCAACGTCTTTGACAGATAAATTCATTTTACCTGCTTCGTCTTCAAAAATACGCAGGCCCGTAACCTTATCGGCAAGGTACTGGACATCCTTGTCCATATCACCTTCCACCACACCGACAAGAACAAGGAGTCCTTTGCCAATTTCTCCGACAACATGACCCTCAACGGTTACTCTGGCATGATCAACACGCTGTACTACAGCCCTCATTTTTTACCTCCGCCGTTACTGCCGCTGAAACTTGCAACCACACGTTCTACACTGTATACACCCTTCATGCGACGTATGCGGTTCATAATATATTCTAACTGTTCCAAGCTGCTGATATCAAGCCCAATATGCGTAGTTGCCACTTTATTTTTATCCGTACGGCAATTCAGTGAGAAAATGTTCAGTTTAGCTTCACTCGTTGCCATCATAATATCTGCCATCATACCTGGTCGATTTACTGAAGTTATAACAATATTTACCTTATAAACTGAATCAATGCCAACATCCCAGGCAACCTCTATCAGCCTGCTCTGCTCATCAGGATTATTACTCAGTACGTTAGGACAGTCAGCTCTGTGTACAGACACGCCGCTGCCACGTGTAATATAGCCGATAACAGGATCACCCGGTATAGGATTACAGCAGCGAGCCAACTTAACCATAATGCCTTCCTCGCCTTTTACGAGGATACCATGGCTTGCTTTCGCCTTGGATTTTCTTGGTTTCAGTTCTGCCAGCAGTTCAGACAGATCCTTAGTTGTATTTAACTTCTGATCTTTTTTATAAATCTCAACAAGCTTAGAAATAACGGTATTCAGCGTAACACCGCCATAGCCCAATGCTGCCAGCAAATTATCATCGCTGTCGATACGCAGCTTGGCTCCTGCTTCTTTAAGTTTTTCCGGACGTGCCAAAACTTTGGGGTCATACCCCAATCTTTTGGCTTCTTTATCCAGCATTTCACGGCCTTTAACAATATTTTCTTCACGCCGCTCTTTTTTGAACCAGCTCTTAATCTTATTACGTGTATCAGACGAGCCGACAATATTGATCCAGTCACGACTTGGACCACTGGACTGCTTGGAGGTAATGACTTCCACAATATCGCCATTGCTTAGTTTAAAATCAAGAGGCACAATGCGCCCGTTGACTTTAGCACCGACACAGCGATTACCAACATCGGTATGGATCCTATACGCAAAATCTATGGGCACACTGCCAACAGGAAGGTCGATAACATCCCCGCGGGGAGTAAATACAAATACTTCATCAGCAAAGATGTCCATCTTAACCGTATTGACAAAATCACGGGAATCATTCATGTCCTGATGCCATTCAAGCAGCTGGCGCAGCCAGGACAGCTTGGCATCAAAACCTTTATCAGTACTGCTTTGGGAAGCCGGCTTACTGCCGCCGCTTTCTTTATAGCGCCAATGCGCCGCAATACCGTATTCAGAAATACGGTGCATTTCAAAGGTACGAATCTGAATTTCCAGCGGCTGCCCACCTGTAGACAGCACTGTTGTATGCAGGGACTGATACATATTGGATTTAGGCACAGCCACATAATCTTTAAAGCGTCCCGGTATCGGCCGCCACATGCTGTGTACAATGCCTAAAGTTCCATAACAATCCTTAACGGTATCCACCAGCACACGGATAGCAAGCAGGTCATAAATTTCATTCAGTTCCTTATGATCACGCAGCATTTTTTTATGGATGCTGTAAAAATTCTTCGGACGTCCCTGAATCTCACATTTGATATTTGCTTTTTCAAGGCTCTCTTTCATTTCTGCCATGGCTTCATTAATCATGGCTTCGCGTTCACGACGTTTAATTTTAACCTGCTCTACCAAATTGTAGTAGATATCCGGCTCCATATATCTGAAAGCCAGATCCTCCAACTCCCATTTGATAGTATAGATACCGAGTCTGTGAGCCAACGGAGCATAAATCTCCAATGTCTCGCGGGAAATAGACTGCTGCTTATGCACAGGCATATATTTCATGGTACGCATGTTGTGCAGTCTGTCCGCAAGCTTTATCAATACGACACGGATATCCCTTGCCATAGCCAGAAACATTTTACGATAATTTTCTATCTGACGGTCTTCTTTGGATATATATTCAATTTTGCCCAGTTTGGTCACACCATCTACCAGATTGGCAACAACAACACCAAAACGTCCTTTGATATCCTCCAGAGTATAATCAGTATCCTCAACAACATCATGCAAAAAAGCTGCTGCCAGAGTCTTATCATCCATCTGCAGCTGTGCCAGAATACCTGCTACGCCAATAGGATGGATAATGTATGGTTCACCGGATTTTCTGCGCTGCACCGAATGAGCTTCTGCTGCCAAATCATACGCCTTTCGCACAAAAGCTACCTGGTCTTTATTTAAATACTTGCTTACTTTGTCAAAAAATTCCTCAATATTTACAACATCATTTGTAGTAGGCATACTTCCCACTCCCATCTAAAACTATTTCATGCCCGTAAAAGCTCATACTGCGATATCCTCATATTTTCCATACAGCTTTGCAGAAGCACCGCCCTCTGCTGCTGCAACGAAACATATAAAGGTGAATCTTCCAGACTGCATTTGCGGATTGTTCCCACCCGCAGCATATCCCCTTCGCAGACAATCAATCCCAGTTCCTGCAATATGAGCAGGATATTTTCAGAAATCATCCTGTTATCTTCTTTTACAAGCATAACTCTGTCTATTGCACGTTGCTGCTGCAATCGCTCCATAAGTTTTTTATAGCCAATTGCCATTGCTTCCCTGTCAGGATACTGAAAACGTACTTCTGCTTCGGCAGCATCCCGATCTGCACGGTTAAAAGCCAGTACTGCCAGTTTGACGCCTGCTTTCCGCAAACGCACCATTACCTCTTTCAAAGGCTGCTGCGGCAAATCATACAGTACAACCAGTTTATCACTGACATCACTGTCATATGTCTTTAGCTGTAAATGATTATTTGCCTGCAATCCGTCAATCTGGCGCTGCTTATTGAGCAGTACAGTCATTTTTTCTGCCGTACGCAGAAACATTTCAATTACTCTGGTTTTATCATCCGCACTGTATCTTAAATCACAAATTTCCATTTTCTGACGAATAGATAAAGCTTGCAGCTGCACAGAGCTTTCTCCATTCCACACGTTAATACGAGGCATAAAAGCAATATCTGCAAGCATGCCATCATATAATACCGGCAGCATTCCTGCCTGATTCCACATCACTGCTTTATAACTATTGTCTCCTTTACTGACACTAAACTGCAGGTGGCTTCTGTCTTTACCAATGGCCCTGTGATTTCCCAGTATGGCATTAGTAAAGGCAAATACCGGAGCCGGATTATTACATCCAAACGGTTCCAATAAAGTCAGCTGCTCCAAGTCACGTACAGTAATGCTACCGTTATCACTTAAAACGCAATCTACTTCAAGCTGAGGATAATAATCGTCTGCC
Source organism: uncultured Phascolarctobacterium sp. (assembly GCA_949285135.1). Classification (GTDB taxonomy): domain Bacteria; phylum Bacillota; class Negativicutes; order Acidaminococcales; family Acidaminococcaceae; genus URXU01. The sequence continues at coordinate 18,197 of CASDXO010000008.1, read as the reverse complement.
AGCAAATGTTCTTGCACGTACGCTCTGAACCTGCAACGAAATTCCTCTATTTTATCTGTCGGCAACGTTAAGCCCGCTGCCTGGTGATGACCGCCAAACTGCAGCAGAATATCACTTTCAGCATTAATAGCTTCATAAAGATTAAGCGCAGGTATACTGCGGCAGCTTCCTTTAGCAATATCTCCGCAAACACTTAATAAAATTACAGGGAGATGATATTTATCTACCAGCCGTGAAGCAACAATACCTATTACTCCCTGATGCCAGTTTTCAGATGCCAGTACGATTGCCGTATCAATATGCTCCTGCTCAGCCAGCATGGCCTCTGCATCTTGCATAATTTCACGGCTTATTTCCTGCCGCAATGCGTTTTCTCTGTTCAGCTTTTCCGCAATGGCAGCAGCCTTTTCCCTGTTATCACTCGTCAGCAACTCCACTGCAGACTGAGCATGCTCAAGTCTTCCTACTGCATTAAGCCGTGGAGCCAGCATAAAGCCGATATTCTCAGAAGTTATACTTTCCTGACAACAGCCGCTTGCTTCAATCAGCGCCTGCAGCCCAGGCAGCTTGGTATTTTTCATCGCAGCCAAACCACGACGCACAATTTCCCTGTTTTCTCCCACAAGCGGCACAATATCAGCCACAGTTCCCAAAGCTGCCAGCTCCGTCAACCCGCTCCAGTATTCAGAAGACCCTTTATTAAAATCTAATGCCTGACAAAGTTTAAAAGCTACTCCCACTCCGCTTAAATCCTTAAACGGATAAGTACAGCCAGGCTGTTTGGGATTGACGACAGCAAATGCTGGAGGCAGCACTTCCGGCACCGTATGGTGATCAGTTATAATAATATCCAGACTGTCCGGAGCCTGTTCAACTTCATGTACGCCGCTTATGCCACAGTCTACAGTAACTACAAGACCAGTACCGTTTTCCTCCAGAAATGTGAGTGCCGCATCATTTAATCCATAACCTTCATTTTCCCGTTTCGGAATATATGTATCTACACAAGCCCCGGCACTCTTCAGATATGTATATAATAAAGAAGATGCCGTAATGCCGTCCACATCATAATCGCCGTATACAGTTATCTTTTCGCCGTTCTGCACTGCCATACATATACGCTGTACAGCCTTTTGCATATCTTTCATTAAAAACGGATTATGAAAAGGCTTGCTGCTTGCATATAAAAACTCACGCATAGCTTCGGCAGTAGTAAAACCACGTTCTAAAAGTATACCTGTAACAATAGGAGAAACATCAAGTTCTGCTGCCAGTCCTCCGGCTTTTTCCCTGTTGCACTCTTTAACATGCCAAATTTTTCTCTTGCCAATCATTACGGCTGCTCCGAAGCAGTATTTTTTTCAGCCGTGCTGTTTTTTGCTGCATCATCACGCAGCTTCTGGTTATGCATCAGCATAGCAACCTGCTCTTCCAAAGTCTTTTTTTCTTTTTGCAGCTTTGCTATATCATCATTAAGCTTCTTTGCCAGCATATAATGTTTTGCCTTCACCATTAGCAAATAGCAGGCGGCAACAAGGATACCCAGGAGGAAAGAGCCTAAAATTACCATAACAAGAGAACTTTGAAAACTCCAGAAAAAGAAGTTCAGAGCGACACTAACAGCATTCTGTACCGCAAACAACGCAACAACAATACTTACCAAAACCGTGAATAATAAATAGGGCATATTATCATCTCCTGAAATTAACATTATAACAATAAAATATTCGTTGATTGGCAACAAAAATCCTGCCGTATCACTATAATTTTACACTTTCTTTCTCACTAGTCCTGCAATTCAAACCGATATTGTTGCTTTACTTCAGGATATTTTTGGTGGTCAACTTCTGATGCAAACATATCATACGGTCTGACAAAATAACCAAAATCTCCATACAAAGCTTCATACACTACGTATCTTTCCCTTGTTTCAGAATGTATTGCTATTAAAATAACTCTGTACAATTTACCTTTAAAATGTCTGTAAATCCTGCCTGTTAATATTTCACGCATTATATTCACCCTCTCTTATAATAATATCAAACCAATTGATACATCTGACAGTCATTTTTGTTAAGGACACGATAACAAAAAAGGCTCAGACATAAGTCTGAGCCTTACTTTTTTAGTGGCAGGGGCAGTAGGAATCGAACCCACAACCAACGGTTTTGGAGACCGCTACTCTACCAGTTGAGCTATACCCCTGTGGAGCGGAAAACGAGATTCGAACTCGCGACCCCCTCCTTGGCAAGGAGGTGCTCTACCACTGAGCTATTTCCGCATAATGGCGACCCGGATGGGACTCGAACCCACGACCTCCGCCGTGACAGGGCGGCATTCTAACCAACTGAACCACCGGGCCATTATCAGTTGCCTGACAGATATAGATAATACCATATAATCAAAAGAAAAGCAAGTGTTTTTATCTCTATTTATAGAAAATCTCGAAAATATTCCCAACATTATTCTGCAAGTCTGTCAAAGCATGGACTCTGCTGATTGTCAAATATCGTCTCTCCGTATTATAATATAATAAATTATTATCATAATAAAAGGAGGGTGCTTATGTGCCAAACCCCAGATTGGTCTTCTGGCGACCAGTATCTGCGTGAAAACGCCACCGAGCTTGCTCCGTTGATTGAGAAGTTTTCTCCCTGTACGCTGCAACCAAAAAATGAAAAGGAATATTTTGAAATTCTGCTGACCGGTATCGTGGCTCAACAGCTTCCACCTGATGTCAGTCAGGCATTAATGCAGAAGCTTGAGCTGCTTCTTGGAAAACCTGTTACACCGCAGGCTGTTTTGAATGCAAACGCAGAAGATTTTGCCGCACTTGGACTGGCACCGCAGAAAATAGACTACATGAAAAATTTTGCACAATCCATAGTATGCGGGCAGATTACCATCGAAAAATTTAAAGATATGAGCGATACTCAGATTTCCAAACAACTGCTGCAAATACGTGGTCTTGGTCAATGGACAATCGAAATGTTCTTATTGTTGGCTCTCTGCCGTACCGACATTGTGCCTTCTGCTGATTTTATCTTTAAAAAAGAGCTGCAGTCCTTAATGAACCTGAATGAAATCCCTAAACGCGGACAAATAAATAAAATTACTGAACACTGGCGTCCCTGGCGGTCTCTTGCTGTATGGTATCTTTGGCAGAATGCTGATGCCAAAGCAAAAAAATAATCTATATAAACAAAAACACCGAATCTATACGATTCGGTGTTTTTTTATAAATTTAAATTGATATTATTGTTCTTTGCGAGCATTGAAGCATTCGCGGCAGTAAACCGGACGATCCATGGACGGACGGAACGGAACCATGGTTTCTTTACCGCATTCAGCACATACAGCCGGGAACATTTCACGCTGCGGACGTTCAGTTGCAACGCCCATGCGTTGTTTGCGAGCCTGACGGCATGCAGGGCAGCGGCGAGGTTCGTTAGTAAAGCCTTTTTCTTCATAGAATTCCTGTTCGGAAGCGGTAAACACGAATTCAGCGCCGCATTCGCAGCAAGTTAAAGTTTTGTCTTCTTTCATAATCTGATCACTCCTAATCATAGATAAAACATACCTCAAAAAGAACTTATAGATGTTACCACGGCTTCCCCAGTTTATCTATGATACAGAAGAAGTTAGGAACCCTAACCGGACCACTGAGATACACTACTATCAGTATAAAGGAGCAATATACAGAAGTCAATATATGTTAAATAATTTTACTTATCCTTTAAAAAATTTTACCAAGCTGTAAAATTTTTACACATCCTGTATTACAAATAATGGCAGTCATTGATAACTTCTGCCGTAAAATGACCGTCCCAAACGCTAAAACACGTAGTAGATGCATTATGAATATTTAGGCGCCAAAAATTAGACAAAGGTATATCAAGCAAAGCGCATATTTGTGTCCTGATAACACCACCGTGTGATACCACGGCTATATCCTTATCTTCTCCCTGTTCCTGCAATATCTGTCTCAATGCCTTGATTGCCCTTTCCTGTACTTTGCCAAATGTTTCTCCGTCAGGCGGCAAACACAACTCCGGATTTTCATAAAAAAGCTTTATTTCTTCCGGCCATTTTTCGGCAATTTCGCTGTAACACAATCCTTCCCAACCGCCAAAACTTATTTCCTGCAGCATTTCCATAGAATAAACAGGCAAATTTTTTATCGCAGCCAACGCTTCTGCAGTAGACTGCGCACGCTTTAAAGGACTGCAATAAATTGCCTGCAAAGGTTTGTCACGAAAATATTCAGCCAGCTTTTGTGCCTGCTCAATTCCGACTGCATTAAGTCCGGTATTTATACGTCCCTGGAATCTTCTGACTGTGTTAGAATCCGTCTGACCATGGCGGATAAGATAGAGCTTACCCATAATATTACTTCCTTTGTTCTCCTTTTACCTGTTCGGCATGAGAAAATTCTTTCATTTCAGCATGTACACCAGCCTCGGCAAAAGTCTCCATTTCCTTATAAGCTTTAAGGCCGGCATCAAAAAGCGTAAAAGCAATAGCCGCACCTTCACCGCTGCCATCAGTTATATTGAGACGCAAAGGTGCCGACAGCTGTAATTCTGCCAATAAATCTTCCATATCATTTTCCAGCGATACATGTCCGGCAAAGCAATATTCTTTTACAAGTGTATTATATTGCATTGCTTTGAGCAATGCGCGGCAGGTAGCAGCCCCATCAAGCATTACAGGCACCTTTAGTGCCGCTGCTTGCAAAATTGCCCCTGTCATTGCTGCTATCACCAGATTATCTTTATCTTCCAGACAACCAAAGCCAAGCATCTGGAGTTTATCTTTAGCAACATGCTCTTTGACGAGTATTGCACCTTCTGCCATGGCGTCAGTTTCATTGTCAGCCATTACCAGCAGCGGTACAGCCTGCGCTCCCGTTTCTGCCGCCAAGATATTGACAGGCCATTTCCCAAGCATAATTTTCTCTGCCTGCTCCGCATGTGTAATATTACCCCAAACCAGAAGGGCTCTTTTAGGATAGTCAAGCTTGTCTTTTTCATATCGGCCTGTAATCGCTGCATATTGAGTAATCATGCTTTCCAGTTTTGCCAATGAGCCAACCGGTTTTATCAGATTATCAAAACGTTCCTGTGCTTTTGCCGCACAATCGGCATCAACTGCTGTAATCTGAGAAATAACTTCTTCTATTTGCATTTTTTCCTCCTTGGTCAACGCAGCAGATAAACTGCCGCCATTAAGTATATAACATTACCACATTCCGTAAGAAATCCATAGGTATCACCGGTAAGGCCTCCCAGCTGACTGCTCAGAAAACGCGCCAGCAGCAGACTGAGAACAAAAGCCACAATAGCCGCATACAGATAATTAAGCCCGCACAGACAAATTAAAACTGTACCCACAGCAAAAGCAATATATGAATATATGGGTTTTGCATACTGAGTAAACATATGCCCAATACCTGTTTTGCGAGCATATTTGAAATTAACAATATAATTTACCATAAATGTCCTCGTAGCAACTGACATTGCTATAAGAGCATAAGACAGTTTTATGCTGTCAATGGAAGTATAGGCAGCAACTTTGAGTAATACCAGACATACAAGTGCAATAACCGCATTAGAACCAACATGGCTGTCTTTCATTATCTCCAGCATTCGTTCCCTGTTACGGGCACTAAAAACGCCATCTGATGTATCCATAAAGCCATCATACATTAACGCCCCGATCACAATCATTTCTGCCAATATCAACATAACACCACGCATAAAAAGCGGTGTATCTGCATATACAAGAGCATAATTGACCCCACCTAAAAACAGACCGATGACAAGACCTACAAGCGGAAAATACGGTACACTGCGAGAAAAATCATCATCGTGCCAGTCAGTACGATGAGAAAATCGTATTCTTGTTAAAAATTCAAGACAGGTTATAAAATCACGCATCATTTCACCTGCTTAATTTATTATAAACATCAATGGCAGCCTGCAGCACGACGATGGCAAGGCTTGCTCCAGTACCTTCGCCAAGGCGCATACCGGCATCAACTATCGGCGTCAGTTTAAGTACATCAAGCATTTTTTTATGTGCAATTTCAGCGCTGAGGTGTGAACAGAGCATGTAATCGGCACAGGCCGGATAAAGTCCGTAAGCCAGCAGCGCCGCTGCTGTTGCATTAACGCCGTCTACCATGGTAGGAACACGTCGCTTGGCACCGGCAATAATCATACCGGCAAGTCCGGCATGATCATATCCGCCAACCTTGCACAAAATGTCCAGAGCATCTCCCTGAACAGGTTTATTCTTTGCTAAACCGTCACTTACCACCTGACGCTTAATCTTCATACGTTCATCATTAATACCCGTACCACGTCCAACCGTCAGTTCCGGCGGCAATCCCAAAAAGGCAGATACAATGGCAGCAGTAGAAGTTGTATTGCCAATACCCATCTCCGCAGTTGCCAGCAGGTTATAACCCTTGTCTATGCATTCATCCGCCATCTGCATACCTGCCTGCAGCGCCCGTAAAGCCTGCTCTTTAGTCATAGCCGGTCCCTGCGTAAAATCTTCCGTACCCCAGGCTACCTTTAGCTGATGTACTTTTTCTAAATGGCTGAGGTCAAAAGCTGTACCAACATCTACTACGATAACATCGGCATTTGCATGTCTAGCCATAACATTAGCTCCTGCAGTCTCACGCATATAACCGTTAATCATCTGCATGGTAACTTCCTGCGGATAAGCACTCACGCCATACTTAGCAATTCCATGGTCACCGCACATTAACAGCATGGCAGTTTTTATTTTTTCCGGCAGCTGTTTGGCTGTCATGGCAGCATATTGTTCCACCATTTCTTCCAATTTGCCCAAACTCCCGGCAGGCTTATCCATTTTCTGCCATCCTTCTCTAATCAGTCGAGCAGCATTTTTATCAAGCTCAGGTATAATAATATTTTCCATTACGATCTCCTTAATCTTCAAATTTGTATGCAAGTTTTCTTACATCTACAGCCTGCCCTGCTACACAGTAAAATACGCTGTCACAAGCTGCAGCAACTCTCTGATTTACCCAGCCGGACAAATCACTGTATTCACGTGCTGCTTTATTATCCGGCACAATTCCACCGCCTACCTCATTGGTAACAAATACTACCAGCTTTCCGCTATTGCGTGCCGCCAGCAGCAATTTATCTATTTCTGCAAAAACAGCTTCACAACGTTCGATAAAACTGCCCTGCGGCGCCTCTTGCCCGTACATAAGATTAGCCATATAAACAGTCAGACAGTCAAACAACACCGCATCAGTTTCATCACTCAGATGTGCAAAAACCTTTTCAGCATGATATGGTGCTTCGTGATTAAGCCATCTGCCGTCAGCACGCCGTATCTGATGCAGGCGCACCCTCTCTGCCATCTCATCGTCTAATATTTCTGCCGTAGCTATGTAATCGCATTTGGGAGAAAAATGCAGTACATATTTTTCAGCAAATTCACTTTTACCGCTTCTGGAACCGCCGGTTACTAATACCAGTTTACTTTCCATAGTTTCTGATAACCTCCCTTCTAAACAAGAAAATCCTCCCACATACTATGGGAGGACATACAAATACTTAATAATATACGAACACCGACCTATCTCCCGTAGGCCACATGGCTTCGTGACAGGCAGGTCTCCTGGCTTAGCTTCATCGTTCCACGCGCCTTCCCGGCATACGCCAGTGACATTTTGCGCGAACTCCACTTACAGTAGCGGGACTGCTCCGGATTCTCACCGGTATTCCCTTTTAAGCACTAACCGCAGTTAATGCACCTGTCGATATTTTCCGTCTACTATTATTCTACATATGGCACAATAATCCTGCCTTGAGCATAAATATTTTGCCTTATTTTCACATTTTAAAGTAAAAAAACCATAAATCATGCAATTTTTGCTAAAAAATTGTATGAAAGATAAAAAGAAAAACCCCAGCATAGCTGGGGTTTGTAAGCAAGATTATTTAATCTGGCTCATAACTTCTGCAGCGAAGTCTTCCTGTTTCTTTTCAATGCCTTCGCCCAGTTGGAAACGAGCAAATTCAACAACGTCAGCATCGTTAGCTTTCAGAAGTTTAGCGATGGTCTGATCAGGATCTTTAACGAACTCCTGATCAACCAGGCATACTTCTTTGTAGTATTTTTGAATACGGCCGATAACCATTTTTTCAATGATTTTTTCAGGTTTGCCTTCGTTGCGAGCCTGTTCGGTCAACACTTCTTTTTCATGTTCCAATTCGCTTGCAGGAACTTGTTCACGGTTCAGATAGCTGGGGTTAGCAGCTGCAACATGCATTGCAATGTCTTTGCCCAGTTCTGCATTGCCGCCTTTCATGTTTACCAGTACGCCAATTTTACCGCCGCCATGAATATAAGCAGCAACAACACCTTCAGCTACTTCATAACGAGCGAAACGACGAACGGAGATATTTTCACCAATTTTAGCAATGCTTTCAGTTACCAGTGCAGAAACGGTTTTACCGTCCAGTTCGGAAGCCATAAGAGCGTCCATATCAGCAGGGTTGGTTGCTGCGATATGAGCGGCAATAGCACTTACCAGATCTTTGAAATTATCAGTTTTAGCAACAAAGTCAGTTTCACAGTTGATTTCAACAATAACGCCAACTTTGCCGTCTTCACTTACGTAAGAAGCAACAACACCTTCAGCAGCTACGCGGCTTGCTTTTTTAGCAGCAGCAGCGAGACCTTTTTCACGCAGAAAGTCGATTGCTTTATCCATATCGCCTTCAACAGCAGTCAAGGCTTTTTTGCAGTCCATCATACCTGCGCCGGTACGTTCACGCAGTTCTTTAACCAATGCAGCAGTAATTTGAGCCATCAGTTATTCCTCCTAAGATATAATTAAAAATTATTCAGCGTCTTCAGCAACAGTTGCTTCTTCTGCAGCAGTTTCTTCAGTCTGCATACCTTGACGACCTTCCAGAACAGCGTCTGCCATTTTAGCAGTCAGCAGTTTTACAGCGCGGATAGCGTCATCGTTTGCCGGAATTACATGATCGATTTCGTCCGGATCGCAGTTGGTATCAACAGTTGCAACGATAGGAATGTTCAGTTTGTGTGCTTCAAGAACAGCGATGTGTTCTTTGCGGGGGTCAACGATGAACAATGCGCCCGGCAGTTTTTTCATGTCTTTGATACCGCCAAGATATTTGGTCAGTTTTTCCATTTCATGGCGCAGACCGATAACTTCTTTTTTCGGCAGTACGTCAAAGGTTCCGTCAGCTTCCATAGCTTCCAGTTTACGCAGACGGGCAATACGGGTCTGGATAGTTTTGAAATTAGTGAGCATGCCGCCCAGCCAGCGTTCGTTTACATAGAACATGTTGCAGCGGGTAGCTTCTTCTTTCATAGCTTCCTGAGCCTGTTTTTTAGTACCAACGAACAGAATGCTTTCGCCGTTAGCAGCAACTTCACGGATGAAGTTATAAGCTTCGTCAACTTTTTTTACAGTTTTTTGCAGATCAATGATATAGATACCATTGCGTTCAGTAAAGATGTACGGAGCCATTTTCGGGTTCCAGCGACGGGTTTGGTGACCAAAATGTACACCAGCTTCAAGTAATTGTTTCATAGAGATAATTGCCATTTTTCTTTCCTCCTGTTTTTTCCTCCGCAAAACTCATTTCCATCTTAACCACAAGGGACAGCAGACAGATTATTTTGCGTGTGTATTTTTACACCAGCATGAATTATACCATATCAAATCTGAATACACAAGGATTTTTTCAGATACTGTTCAATATCTTACACAAAACAACTATTATTTAGTTATTTTATGCTACTTCGCTATTAATAATATACCCGCAGAAGCTAAAGCATCTGCGGGTTCATGTTTATATCAGTTGATAGCTTCTGCTTTCTTAATGTTTGCACGAACATCTTCACAGCATTTATGGAAAGCAGCTTTTTCATCTTCGCTAAGCGGTAGTTCAATAACTTGTTCCACACCATTTTTACCAATAAGGCAGGGAACTCCTACAAAGACATCACTCTCACCATACTCACCGTGCAGGCCGGCGCTGGCAGGCATAATATGTTTTTCATCACACAGCACTGCTTTTACCATGCGTGCCAATGTGGAGCAAATGCCATATTCTGTACATTGTTTACCCTTATAGGTAACCCAACCACCAGCAATTGCCTTTTTCTGCAAATCGTCCCGGTCAAATTTAAAACGGTCGTCAGTTTCAGTCAAAACATCCAGCGGTACACCACCAAAGTTTACGCAAGACCATGCCGCAATTTGAGAAGCGCCATGTTCACCAATCATATATGCAGAAATGGACTGATGATCAACACCGGTCTGTAATGCAAGCTGGGATACCAGTCTGGATGTATCAAGACCGGTACCGGTACCGAATACACGTCCTGCCGGCAGTCCGCTTAATTTTGCCATTAAATCGGTAATTACATCACAAGGATTGGTAATATTGATAATTACACCGTCAAATCTGCTGTCTTTCAGCTTGCCCATATACTTTTTCAGATTGGAAACGGTATAATTCATTTCATCATTGCGGTCACCAGTAGCAACCAGTCTGATATCACCGATGCAGTTGACAATAATATCACAGTCTACAACATCTTTATATTCACCGATGGAAATTTTTACATTATGAGGCATGTACATTACAGCATCACGTAAATCCTGACACTCACTGACAACCTTTTCTGCGTTTTTATCAATCAAAACCAGTTCGTCAACAATGCCCTGAATAGCCAGGCTGTAAGCGCAATGGGCGCCAACGTGCCCTAAACCAATAATAGCAACTCTTCTTGTCTTATAATTCATTTCTTCCATTCTGCTGCAAAATTATTTTCTGAAATACAGGCGTCGCAGCAGATTCCCCTCCTTTTAAACGCCAGTTTTATTTATCAGCAAACAAAGGTATGGTAGTAAAGCCGTAAGGAATAACTGTTACCGTATAATCCTCTTTACCCTGCTGCCTTAAAACCTCTTCAGCCATCTGCATGGCTTCTGCCAGGCTTGCTGCCGGTATGGCACCGGTTTTTGCCGCCTGAGTAAAATTTTCTTCTTTTGTTACTAAAATTATCGTATATTGAGCTGCCAAACAGCACATATAAAAAGCCACATAAAAAGGAATGCTGAAATTATCCCTTACAGCCTGTTCCATTTCTTTTAAATCATCATAACGGAAGCAATCAAAAAATATCGGTGGCTCGGCAATATCTTCACATTCCAGAGTAACAATCATTACCCCATGCTCTTTTAGGGTCATCACCGCAGGTACATATGCTTTCATGCCCTGATAAAGATTCATGTCCATTGGAAAACCGCCGCCTGAAGCGATAACAATATCGCTTTTACCGCAGGCAGGAACACCCTGTTGCCTGATAACAAACTGCGTACCGGCATACCACGCGTCGTACCAATGTCCGGCAAAAATAGCAGCAAAATTTCCCTGTGCATCCATAACAGAATTGATCAAAAAACAGGGATTAAGAAAAGCACATACTTCACACATATCTTCATTGACTCTATTGCCTTCAACGCGACCCAGACAGGTTTCTTTATTGATTCCCTCACCCTGAATATCAGCTAAAGCCAGCAGATGATTGTGATTGATAGTCTTAACTCCTGCAATTCCAGGCATCACACTTTTTCTGCCGCCGCCAAAACCGGCAAACAAATGCGGTGTAAGCCCTCCTGTTAAAATCACCTTGTCAGCCTCTACAGCACGTTTATCAAGGTATACCTCCGTACCGCGACTGGTAGTACCAAGATAGATATTATCAACATCACTGTAAGCATCATGAGCATATACCTGCAATCTCTGCGCCAAATCATTACCAAGAATTATTTTTATTTCTTCATCAGTATTACTCCTATGAGTACCTCCTGCCACAATGACAAAGATATCAGCATCAGGAATACCATTATTATTAAGCTCTTCAATTACGGGTGGCAGATATTCACACGTTTTTGACCATGCTCTGGTAATATCACTTACTACGATGCATACTTTATCTCCCGGATTGACAAGCTCACGCAGCGGTTTAGTACCAACAGGATTCCTGACAGCCTCCAGAACGGCCTGTCTGATATCACCTATTGGCTCCTGCTGCTTGCTTTCCAGCACCTGCAATACTTTGTTCTCATCCAGCGCTATGCTTTTAGAAGCTTTACCATATTTCAGTTCAAAATTTCTGATAGTCATTTATATCGTTTCCTTAGTTAAAACAGGCAGCGTAGATGGCGCATGACTCATAATAGTAATTGTATAATCATCCTTACCCTGCTCCGCCAGTTTTTGCTGAGCCAGTTCCCATGCTTCCGCCAATGTCGCTACCGGAATCTGTCCTGTTTTACGCACAAAGTCAAAATTTTCCGGTCGAGTTACAAGATAAGTAGTCAAAGAATTGACAATACAGCGCGATTTAAAAGCCACAAATGCCGGAATGGAAAAATCTGCCCTTACGTCTTTTTCAAACTGCAGAATGTCATCTTTGGCAAACCAGTCAGTAAAAATTGCCGGTTCTTTGATATCCGGACAGTCTAATGTCAAAATTAAAATACCACCTTTTTTCACGGCAAAGACAGCATTCATGTGGCTTTTGCAGCTCTGGTACAAATTCATATCTTTCGGAAATCCCCCTGCAGAAGCAAAAACAACATCAGCCTGCTCTTTAATAGGTATTCCGGCCATTTTCAGCAGATCCTGACATCCTTTAACCCATGCATCATACCAATGGCCAGCAACAACTTCATGCAGTTTGCCATCTGGAGTAAATACAGTATTTACCAAAAAAGCCGGTGCCAGCTTTGCACAAACTTCCGTCATATCTTCATGCAGCGGATTATTTTCCAGCACGCTTGTTTCACATTCCGGATTGCAGCCCTCGCCTACAGTTTCAGATAAAGCCATAGCATGGTTATGCATAATGGTACTGTATCCGGAAATTCCGGGCATTACTGCCTTGCGGCCACCCCCAAATCCTGCCATTGGATGCAGACTGACGGAACCGGTAATAATGACTTTATCAGCCTCTACAGCATACTTGTCAATTAAAATAGGTGTACCTCGACTCGTTTCACCCAAATCTACCAGTTCTGCATTATTGCGGCAGTCATGCTGATGGATTTTTATTCTTTTTACTATTTCTTCTCCGCATACCACGATATCTTCTTCTGGAGTATGTGCTCTGTGCGTACCTGTAGCAATAATAATCGTAATATCCTCGTCAGCAACACCGGCATCATTCAGTTCGTTAATAACTACCGGCAGAAACTCTGCAGTACCTACCATACGTGTAATATCACTTACGATGACAGCTACTTTTTCTCCTTTATTAACTATTTCCCGTAAAGGTTTTGTTCCGACAGGATTTCTTATAGCCTCCAGAGCAGCTTCGGCAATACTCTCTTTTTCAGTCGCAGGATTGCCATGAATATCATAAAGTATTCTATCTTCCGGCAGGAAGACCTCTTCTTCTCTTTTGCCTATAGGTAAAACAAATTTTTTCACCAGTATACCTCCCCAATAGACATATAATTTATTTTACATCTTTTTCTATGAAAATAAAAGAAGAACATTGCTCCGCAATGTTCTTCCTGTAAATAATGTAAGCTATATTACACATAAATATTACCAACGTTTACTAACTCGCCAGTATTCGCTGCGTAACAATGCCAACACTGTAAAAATTTCCAACCTGCCTAACAACATAGCCAAGCTGAGAATCAATTTGCCAAAAGGCGTAACGTCAGCATAATTTCCGGTCGCCCCCAATGAACCAAAAGCAGGCCCCACACTGCTAATACAGGAAGCTACACCAAAAATGGATTCCTCCATAGGCAATCCTGTTGAAGAAAGAGCAAACGAAAGCACAACAACTACCAATACATACATAAAGAAAAATCTGCTTATGTTTATAATGGTAGACATAGGCAATACTTTTTTATCATAATATACGGTCAGCAGCATCTGAGGATGCAATGTACGGCGAAGTTCAGCTACAACAGTCTTTATCAGTACAACAAAACGGCAAATTTTAATGCCACCAGCAGTAGAACCTGCACAGCCGCCAGTAAAGAACATTACTGCCAAAAGCAGTTTGGCAAAAGAAGGCCATTCATCATAATTACACGATACATAACCTGTAGTTGAAGCAAAAGATGCTGTTTGAAGAAAAGCATGCCGCAATCCTTCATGCAGGCTATAACCATTTACATATACGATATTGGCTGTGATAAGCAGTGTTATTACCACTGCAATGGAAATGTATACTTTAAATTCTAAATCATGCCATAATACCTTAATCCCAGACTGAGTTACATGATAATACAAGGCAAAGTTGCCTCCGGCAAACAACATGAAAATTCCTGTTACAACTTCAATGGGCATACTGTTAAAATATCCTATACTTGCATTATAGGTAGAAAATCCACCTGTAGCTATGGCAGAAAAAGAATGATTAACAGCATCAAACTCCGACATTCCCAGCATAACCAAAATACCGGTAAGTATGATAGTCATCAAGAGATAAATATAAAATAATGCTATAGCTGTCGATCTGATGCGCGGCAAAATACGATTGTTGGAAAATCCACTTACCTCCGCGTTAAACAGATATACTGCTCCACCTGCAATCTGCGGCAGTAAAGCAACGAACAGTACAATAATACCTATACCGCCAATCCAGTGGGTTGCACTGCGCCAAAACAGTATAGATTTAGGTAATATTTCCAAATCTTTAATTGCTGTTGCCCCTGTCGTTGTCAGGCCGGACATACTTTCAAAATATGCTGATACCGGATCAAGCACACCAAAAAAAATATAGGGCAAGGAAGCTAATGCAGCCGTCAATACCCACGAAAAAAATACGGTTCCAATACCCTCACGTACGGAAATATCCTTCTTATCCGCATCCCATGCATATTGATCGAACATAAAAGAAAGATAAGCAGCTATGCCTATGGACATCAGAAAATCTACAAAGCATTCTTCTCCATAATATAATGCTACACCTAACGGAAATATCATGATAACTGCCAGACAGGCACACAATCGCCCTAAAAGATATAAAATAATCTTCGTATTCATCGTAATACCACCTGTCAGTTACCAATTTTGCTTATTGCGCCAAAAATCCGGACGTAAAATAACCAGTAATGTAAAAATTTCTAAACGTCCCAAAAGCATTGCACAAATACTTATTATCTTGCCAAAAGTAGAAATATCTCCATAAGTTGCCGTAGGCCCTACGATACCAAACGCAGGCCCCACACTGCTCATACATGCTGCTATAAGGCCCATGGAGTCCATAATAGACAGCCCTGTCAGGGAAATAAGTATGGTTAACACCATAAAAACCAAAATATAAAGGAAAAAAAATCTGGTAATATTGGCAATGATTTCCGGATCAATCACCTTATGGCCCATTTTAATCGAATAGACAATGCGTGGATGCAAAGTACGCAAAAGTTCTGCCCAGCTTGCTTTTAACAGTATCACTATTCTTGAAATCTTAATACCGCCAGCTGTTGAACCGCTGCAGCCGCCAACAAACATCAGAATAAATAGTACATAACGACTAAACTCCGGCCATTTATTAAAGTCATCCGAGGCAAAACCAGTAGTACTGCCAATAGATACAGCCTGAAAAATACCATGTCGCACACTGTCATTAAATGACATATAACCTGAAAAATATAAATCACATATTATAAGTCCAGCTGCTCCCACAAGCATTAACAGATAGTACCTGTGTTCCATATCGTCATGAAATGCTTTCCAGTCGCCACGGCCTATTTTGTAATACAGAGAAAAGTTCATGCTGGAAATAAGCATAAAAATAATTGCCACTACTTCTACAAACACAGAATCAAATCTGATAAGACTGTCATGATAATAGGAAAAGCCACCTGTCGCCATAGTTGCCAGTGATAAATTAATCGCTTGCAGAAATGGTACTCCGGCAGCAAATAATAAAATGATTTCTAATACAGTCAGCGCAACGTAAATCAACACAATCATCATTGCCGATTCCTTAATTTTTGGCAAAGTTCTTTCCGCCACCGCTCCTGGCAGCTCTGCATTAAAAAGATAACTTGTTCCACTGTTCATTTGCGGCATGATGATAATAAAAAGCATAATAACGCCGATACCACCGCACCAATGTGTCAGACTGCGCCATACAAGCATACTTTTAGAAAATTCATTAAAAGAACTTGCTGTTGTAACACCCGTAGTGGTAAACCCTGAAACACTTTCAAACATTGACGAAACAACATCGAGATTACCACTGAAAAAATAAGGCAACGACCCTAAAATACATACCAGCAACCAGCCGCAACCAACTACAGCAATTGCTTCACGCAGCCGCAACCGCTGATTACTTTTTTTTGAACCATAGTACGCCATTACCTTGGCCAGTATAACAGAAATTGCCAGCGTCCAGGCAAAAACATAAATATTGGCACGATCAAAAGCCAGAGCCGCAAGAAACGGCATAAAAACAATTCCTGAAAAAGCCATTATTAACTTGCCCAGTAATCGTAAGACTACTTTAAAGTCCATATTTACTCCTTGCCCTCAAACAAAGGAACCGTATTTTTAGCAAACTCACTCTTGATAAACAATATGATACGGTCATTTTCCATCAACACGGTATCACCGTTAGGAATATATGCTTCACCATCGCGCACAATCGCGCAAATCAAAGACTCCTTTGGGAAATCAATTTCCCTTAATGCTCTTCTATCTACCTCACTGTTTTTACCAACAATGATTTCTAATGCTTCAGCTTGCGCACCTTCCAATAATGATACAGACACTATACCGCCTTTACGCACAAAACGTAATACCTCACCAGCACTTAAGAGCCTTGATGACAGTACAACATCCACACCAACCTTTTCCATAAGCTCTATATATTCATTACGGGCAACGCGCACAATGGTTTTTTTTGCACCCAGATGTTTAGCCAGGAGCGCAAGCAACAAGTTAAGCTTATCATCTTCAGTTATACAAATAACAACATCAGCTTCAGAAGCTCCCTCTTCCATTAATAAATCAATGTCCGTGCCATCACCACAAAGCACTAATCCCTTATTTAACTTGGAAGCAAGTAACTGACAACGATCCTTGTCTTTTTCTATAACTTTAACAAATAAGCCTTGATTTTCGAGCATCGGAGCAAGAAATCTGCCAGTTCTACCAGCACCGATAATAAGAGCACGCTTAATTTTTTCATAAGTATTAGAAAAATTATTTTCAAAGGTTTTGATAATATCATGACGACCGACAAAATAAACATTATCACCCGGTAACAAAATATCATCACCACGAGGTATTATCATTTTATGCCTGCGAAATAGCATAGCCACCAAAATATCTTTTGGAATACCTAATTCCTTCAGCGGAATATTAGTATAAGGAGAATTTTCCTTAATTTTCGCTTCGAACATACGTACTTTGCCATCAGCAAATTCATCTACATTCAAAGCAGACGGTGTCATAAGAATGTGATCTATTTCTGCAGCCGTAATACGTTCCGGATTAAGGATAAGGTCAATCTGCATTTCATCATTAAGCATCTGAGAAGCATGTACTGCATATTCCACGTTGCGGATACGTGCAACTGTATGCTTAATACCATTCTTTTTAGCCATCATGCAGGTTACCATATTTACTTCATCACTATCAGTACATGCAATCAAAACATCTGCATCTCTGATATCAGGGTCATTAAATATAGTTGGACTGCAGGAGCTGCCTTCAATAACAAGAACATCAAGTGAATTTTGCACAACTTCTTTTCTTTTAGGGTCTGCTTCTATAACCACAACATCAAATTGATCTTCTGCCAACAACTGAGCAATGCTATAACCTAACTTGCCTGCTCCGGCAACAACGATACGCATTTTATTATCTCCCTATCAAACAATTAATATGTAAACAATTTGTAAATATTATAACATATTTATGAACAAAAGACGCAGGAATGCAGATTTTTAAAATAAAATTATTGAATAATAAATTTCAAATACAAAAAAAGAACAGCACCTGTAAAACAGGTGCTGTTCTTCTTCCAACCGGCAGCTTTCTATCCTCCCAGGCCGCTTCCAGCCAAGTACTTTCGACGTTTAAGGGCTTAACTACTGTGTTCGGGATGGGAACAGGTGG